>CAJTNN010000012.1 GCA_910577585.1 uncultured Muribaculaceae bacterium
CAGCCTCCGTGAGGAGACTGCCGCGCCTTTTGCTTTTGGGAGGCCCTTTTTAGGGCCTCTGCTCTTTGGGAGGGCTGGGAGTTTTGGGATTTCTGGGAGGGATGGGAGATTTTGGGGAGGGGGGAGAATTTTGGGGTTAATCGTGGCCGCGGAGGAGCGACTGGAGGTCGTGGAGCTTGGTGAGGGCCTGGAGGGGGGTGAGGTTGTCGATGGCCACATTCAGGAGCTCGTCGCGAATCTGGCTGAGAAGGGGGTCGTCGAGCTGGAAGATCGAGAGCTGGCAGGCTTCCGGGGCCTGTAGGCTCTCTACATTGGCCTTGCGGCTCTTCGGCGTGACGCTCCGCTTGGCTTCCTTTCCGGATTTTGCGGAGGGGGAGGCACCCTTACGTGCTCCTTCGGCCTGCGCTGCATCCGCCGCCTCATCAGAGGGGGCCGCAGCGTTCTCCTCGAGCTGGCGCAGCACCTGCGAGGCGCGTTTAACGATAGCCGGAGGCATACCGGCCAGTTTCGCCACATGTATGCCGAAGCTATGCTCCGAGCCGCCGCGCATCAGGCGGCGCATGAACACCACCTTACCATCAATCTCGCTCACCGCCACATTATAGTTGGCGATGCGCGGGAAGAGACGCTCCATCTCATTGAGCTCATGATAGTGGGTGGCGAAGAGGGTCTTCGGATGGGCGCGTTCATTCTCATGAATATGCTCCACGATGGCCCAGGCGATGGATATGCCGTCGTAGGTGGAGGTGCCGCGGCCAAGTTCGTCGAACAGGATCAGCGAACGCGGACTCATATTGTTGAGAATCGCCGCCGCCTCATTCATCTCGACCATGAAAGTCGACTCACCAGCCGAGATATTGTCGGAGGCGCCGACACGCGTCATTATCTTGTCGATGACACCGATTTCGGCCGACTCGGCCGGCACGAAACTGCCGGTCTGGGCCATGAGGGCTATGAGCGCCGTCTGGCGCAGAAGGGCCGACTTACCGCTCATGTTCGGTCCGGTGATCATCATTATCTGCTGCTTGTCACAGTCGAGGCTCACAGAATTGGCCACATAAGCCTCACCCGGCGGCAATCGGCGCTCGATGACCGGATGGCGCCCATTCTCGATGCGCAGCGAGAGCGAATCGGTGATGACAGGGCGCGCATAGCGGTAATCCTCAGCCACATCAGCCATAGAGAGATAGACATCGAGTTCGGCCGCAGCCTCGGCATTGCGTATTATGGCCGCGATGCGGGTGGTGAGGCGTTCGAGCAGCGCTGCATATTCGCGGCGCTCGAGAATCTCGATATTCGAGCCGGCCGAGAGAATCTCCTCCTCGCAGCGCTTCAGTTCGGGGGTGATATAGCGCTCGGCCCCCACGAGGGTCTGGCGACGTATCCAGGTGTCGGGCACCTTATCCTTATGCGTGTTGCGCACCTCGATATAGTAGCCGTGTACATTGTTGAAGCTCAGTTTGAGCGAGGGTATGCCGGTAGCCTGTGTCTCGCGGCTTAGAATGGCATCGAGGGCCGCACGGGAGTTGCTCGATATGTCGCGCAGGCGATCCAACTCGGGGTTGACGCCGGCGGCTATGAAATTCCCCTTGTTAAGATTCACAGGAGGGTCGCTGACGATGGTGCGGCGAATGTCGGCGCGCACATCCGCCAGGGGCTCGATGCGTCGCGCCAGTGCCTCGAGAGGGGCGCAGTCGGCGGCCTCATCCAACAGTCCGGATGCCACTCCGGCCATCTCATCAAGCGCTATGGCCAGCGACTGCAGCTCCTTGGGCATGATGCGCTGCGTGGAGAGGCGCCCCGAGAGGCGCAGCAGGTCGCCCACACGGTGCAGATGGTCGCTGAGGCGTTCGCGCAGTTCAGGCACGCGGAAGAAATGCTCCACGCAATCCTGACGCGCCGATATGGCCTTGATGTCGAGCAGCGGCATCGCCATCCAGCGCTTAAGCAGACGCGAGCCCATGGGGGTGACCGTGTGGTCGAGCACATCCACAAGGCTCATGCCGGTCTCCGACTGCGGGGCCAGCACCTCGAGATTGCGCATCGTGAAGCGGTCGAGGTGCATGTAGACAGATGAGTCGATGCGGGCCAGCGCCGTGATATGGCGTGTATGGGTGTGGCAGGTGAAGTCGAGATAATGCAGCAGACTGCCGGCGGCAATCACCGCCTCCTCCATATGGTCGACGCCGAAACCCTTCAGCGAATCGGTCGAGAACTGACGCTTCAGGCGCTCGCGGGCCGCCTCGGTGGTGTAGATCCAGTCATCCTGCTCATTATAGCAGCTCTTGAACGAGATAAGCGACTCACACATCTGGCGCGAGCCGCGCATGCGCAGTGTCTCCTTGGGCGATATTGAGGCAAGGAGTTTGTCGGCCATCTCCGCGCTACCCTGCGCGCATAGGAACTCGCCTGTGGAGAGGTCCAGGAACGCCACACCCACCGTGACATTCCCCTTGCGGTCAGGTTTGCTGAAATGCAGCCCTGAGAGGAAGTTGTTCTCACGCGGGGGGAGGGTTGCGTCGTTGAGGTTGACGCCCGGGGTGACGAGCTCGGTTATGCCGCGCTTCACGAGTTTCTTGGTCAGCTTAGGGTCCTCAAGTTGCTCGCAGATGGCCACACGGCGTCCGGCGCGCACCAGCTTAGGCAGGTAGGTGTCGAGAGCATGATGCGGAAAACCGGCCAGCTCGACCGAAGTGGCCGCGCCGTTGCCCCGGCGTGTGAGGGTTATGCCCAGAATCTCGCTCGCAGCGATGGCATCTTCAGAGAAGGTCTCGTAGAAGTCACCCACACGGAAGAGAAGTATCGCATCGGGATGCTTGCGTTTCATCTCGGTGTATTGCTTCATCAGAGGTGTCTCGTTCTTCATGCTCTATATTATGATGTATAATTGCTTTTTATGTAGATTTTGGAGGGGCTGCCCGGCTCAGGCGCCGAGCGGAATCATGGAGAGCATCCATGTGGACATCGCCACATAGATGAGCAGACCCACGACGTCGTTGGTGATCTGTATGAAGGGGCCTGTGGCGAGCGCCGGGTTGATTTTCAGTCGCTCGAGGGTGAGGGGCACGAGGGTGCCGAAGACAGTGGCGAAGATGACGACGCAGAATAGCGACGACGCCACGGCCAGCGCCACGGCATAGGCATGCGGCTGGGTGATTAGCACATAGGCCAGCACCGCACCCGATATGACCACTGCATTCATGAGCGCCACGATGACCTCGCGCCCTATCTGGCGTCCGGCATTCTTGAGCTCAAGTTTACCGTTGGCCAGGCCCTGCACCACGATAGCCGAGGCCTGCACACCGACGTTGCCGCCGGTGCCACCGATGAGGGGGATGAATATGGCCAGTACCGTCACGGCCGCGATCTGCGCCTCGAATCCGGTGAGGATAAGCGAATTGACGATACCGCCGATAATACCGATGAGAAGCCAGGGGAGGCGCGCCTTGGTCTGCGCGAAGACGGAGTCGGCCGCATCGATATCACTCGAGATACCCGAAGCCAGCTGATAGTCGCGCTCGCTCTGCTCACGCACCTCATCCATGACGTCGTCGACAGTAATCTGTCCCACGAGTCGACCGATGCTGTCCACGACCGGCATCGCCACGAGGTCATACTTCTCGAAATCGATGGCCACATCCTCGATGGGGGTGTCGGTGCGCACCGCCACCGGGTCGGCCTCCATGACATGCTTGATTTTGCTCACCGACGGATGCGTCACCATCTTCTTCAGCGGCAGCACACCCTTGAGGCGCTGGTCGTCGTCGACCACATAGACGTAATATATGTCATCGAGATCCTCGGCCTGGCGGCGCATCTCCTTGATGCACTCAGGCATCGACATATTCTCGTTGACCTCGATCATCTCGGTGCCCATCAGACCACCCGCCGTGTCTTCGTCATATTGCAGCAGGTCGACGATATCACCGGCCTGCTCCATGTCGTCGATATGCTGGATTACCTCCTCGCGGTCCTCCTTGTCGAGTTCCTGGATGAGGTCGACGGCATCGTCGGTGTCGAGAAGGTCGATGAAGTGTCCGATCTGTTCCGGATCCATCCCGGAGAGGAGCTTGCGGCGGTCCTCGACATCAAGCAGCATCAGCACCTCGGCCTTCTTCTCATTATCATCGATGAGATTGAAGAGCCATTCGGCCTGGCGCAGGTTGAGATGGTCGAGTATCTCGGCGATATCGGCGGGGTGCAGCTCGCGTATCTCGCGCATTGCCCCTGATTCGTCGTGGTCGTCGATGAGTGATTCGAGGAGTTCGATATTTTCGTCGTTGATCTCTTTCATTTTTCCCTAAGAATCTTTGTACTGAACTGATTTAAACTTTTTTCAAGGTCAAGCTTTATTAAGATTTTGAGCAGGTTTCGGTTCTCGAAGAGGGAGCAATGCGGGCATTGCGACCGATGAAGAGGGCCGAAAGATGCCAAAATATTAATGAAGATTGGCCTTGAAGAAAACATTTTAAAATACTTTTTTAGTTTTCGTAAAAAGTTTAAATCAGTTCACCTGATGGATTTCACACCCGCGGGGCTGTAGGCCCGCGCCGTGGCATCAATAATGGAATGACGAGCCTCCCAGGAACTCGCGCAGCAGCGAAGTCGAGGGTACCTGGTCGGCCGGAATCTGCTCGAAATAGCTCAGCAGTCGCAGCAGGCGGTAGGCCTCGGCGTAGAGCGGATTATTATGTGGCACCTGCCGCAGCAGCGGCTCGGCATACGCCTTCATCACACCGATCTCGAATATCAGCGACGAATTGAACGTAGCGTCGGCATTCTCCTGGAAGGGGAATATCCACTTCTCCTCGCCCCGGCGCACACTTGGCCAGCGGCGGATAGTCTCGAGGGCCGAGGTGTGGCGGTATTTGTGGTCGCGCACGATGCGGCGCAGCAGACGGTTGTCGGTGGTGGATATCCAGTTATGGTCGTCGATATTGAGTGAGGTCAGCGCCGAGACGTAGACCTTGAACACATCGTCAGAGGGTAGGGCGCGCGTGAGCTCCGGATTCAAGCCATGAATCCCCTCGATGAGCAGCACATCGTCGGGGTCGAGTTCGAGCGGACGTTCACGCTCGATGCGGCGGCCAAGCTCGAAGCTGTAGGTGGGCAGGTTGATGCGGCGGCCGTCGATAAGGTCGCGCAGGTCGGAGTTGAGACGGTCGAGGTCGAGGGCAT
Source organism: uncultured Muribaculaceae bacterium (assembly GCA_910577585.1). Lineage (GTDB taxonomy): Bacteria > Bacteroidota > Bacteroidia > Bacteroidales > Muribaculaceae > Lepagella. Next base: position 5,179 of record CAJTNN010000012.1, read on the forward strand.
AGAGCGACTCGTAGTCGTAGTCGCCATTCTCATCGCGCGGGTTATGCTCGCGGTCAACGAAATAGTCATCGAGCGAGATCATCTTCGGCGTCTTCAGATTTGTCATCAGCTGGATGGCCAGACGCTTGGTGGATGTGGTCTTGCCCGACGACGACGGACCGGCCAGCAGCACGACCCTCGCCCCACCATGGCGGTTGCGGTCGGCAATCTCGGTGGCTATGCGCCCCAGATACTTCTCATGCATGGCCTCGGCCACATTTATCAGTTCGGGCGCATGGCGCAGCTGTACGGCGCGGTTGAGCTCGCCCACATCGCTGACCTTGATGGTGCGGTTGAAGAGCAGGTAATCCTTGAACGCCTCATACATCTTCTCCTGCGTCACCGGCGAGGCCGGCACATCGCGCCGCTTCGCATCGGGACCCATAAGCAGGAAGCCATCGTGGTATTCCACCAGGTCAAACACCTTCAGGAAACCCGTCGAGGGGGCCAGAGCCGAATAGTAAGAATCCGCCACACCGTCGAGGGTGTAGAATGTGGTGTAGAGCTCGGAATTCGTGTCGAGCAGCTCCACCTTTGAATGCAGATTCTGCTCGCGGAATATCTGTTTCACCTCCTCCGTGGGGCGCTCCTTGAAGTCGAAGGGGATGTTGGCCTCCGCCAGCCGGTGCATCTCGGCTTTGAGCGCCGCCAGTGTGTCGGGCGAGGGCTCGACGATGTTGCCCTTATCATCAAAGAGATGACAGAAATAGCCCGCCGCGATAGAATGCTCGATGCGCAGGCGCATACCCGGCATCACCGAGCAAAGCGCACGATAGAGCATCATGCAGAGCGAACGCACATAGACGCGGCGCCCTACTGCAGAGTCAGCCGCCAGAAACTCCACACGCTTCGGCGCGTAGAGCGAATACGAGAGGTTTTCGGCCTTGTTGTTGACATGGGCGCAGATCGGGGTGAAGGGGAGCGCATCGCCGAGGCGCACAGCCAGCTGCATGAGCTGCAGCCCACCTTCGACATGGATGTACTCACCCGTATTGACGCAAAAGATTTGAATCATAAAAAAAGTAGCTTGAGAGATTCTTAAGCGCCGAAAAATCGATAGTTAACACCCGATTTCAGAGCCGATGCAGATGAAAACTATTAATAATGCATAATTCGGCACACAAATTTAACAATTTTTTCGAAGATTTTCGCGAAAAAGTTGCGAGATTTGAAAAAGTTACTTAACTTTGCAGTCGCAATTTGTGCCGCCCGTCGGCGCAGTCGCGATAAGTGGCCCATTCGTCTATCGGTTAGGACGAGAGATTTTCATTCTCTAAAGAGCAGTTCGACTCTGCTATGGGCTACCAATATTTATAAAAAGCAAAAAGCAAAAGACATTTTTTAAGATGGCAAATCATAAATCATCCTTAAAAAGAATTCGCCAGGCGGAGAAGAGAAAACTCGAGAACCGCTATTGGGCAAAGACATCACGCAATGCAGTGCGCAACGTGCGCAAGCTCACTGACAAAGCTGAGGCACTTGCAGCATACAACAAGGTAAGCGCTCTTCTGCAGCGTCTTGGCCGCAAGAACATCATCTCGAAGAACAAGGCTGCCAACCTCTGCAGCGGCATGATGGCTCACATCAACAAGCTCGGCTAATCAGCCGCACGCTTGATTGATCGGCATCGAGCCAAGCCCACTGCCTGCTCGCCTCTGAGGCGGCACAGTCTTTAAAATATTCAGACGCGAAGCGCCACACCACGCAGCTACCCCCACCCGCACTCCTTCCGCCTCAGGCGCACAGGAGATGTGAAGAGGAATGCGCAATGAGATTGTGTGTGCGACGGTCTGGACTCAGGTCGGCCCATTCGTCTATCGGTTAGGACGAGAGATTTTCATTCTCTAAAGAGCAGTTCGACTCTGCTATGGGCTACTTCCCCAAATCCATCCTATCCCCCGGGACCGGGACTCTGCTTTTGCAGATTCCCGGTCCCACTCTTTTTGAACCATCAGCCTCCGACTTACAACAGAGAGCAGCACAAAGCGTAATCCTCCGGGTTGTATAGTAGAGGGAATAATAAGATTATGAAGAATATTCTACTGATAATACTTGCATCCGTCAGCATTCTTGTGCTGCGTGGGCAATCTCAGCAATCTGCCACTGTCGGGAAAGAGAAACTGGTCGATATCGCAGCAGATGTCTCGCTGACTTTCCATCCGGAGTATCACATCAATAAGGACTCTGTGGAGATTCAGGGCCCCTTCGTGTTTGATGTCGAGGAGTTCTACGGCGCCCACGAAGATAATCCTGAAATCCTCAGTTGCGAAGGAAGAATATATTACATCGTCAATTTCCTTGATAGTAATCCAACCATGAAGGAGGATTACCCTTATATGTCGAACGTGTATGTATGGGGGGATACGGCAGAGCCGGCAATGGTATTCTATCCTCTTACAGGAGGCTATGGCCGAAATTTCCATTTTGTGACATTTGAAGAACAGAAAAAGGAGCTTCAGGAGAAAAAACGCTCTTGTCCAAAGTAAGATTAGCCAGGGAGATTAGCCGTTAGGTGTAAGCATAAGCTAACGGGGAGGTGGTGCAAGTCTCGAGACTTGTGCCACCTCCCCGTGCTATGTTTCCGGGTTAAACCGTGGGGTTCGGGTTATTCCGAGAGGTATTCGTGGATGGCGTGGGCAGCCTTGCGGCCGGCTCCCATGGCGAGAATCACGGTGGCGGCGCCGGTGACGGCATCACCGCCGGCAAATACACCGCGGCGCGTGGTGCGCCCCTCCTCATCGGCCACAATGCAGCCGCGACGATTCGTGTCGAGTCCGTCGGTGGTGCTCTTTATCAGCGGATTCGGGCTCGTGCCGAGGGCCATGATCACCACATCGCAGGGAATCTCGAAATTGCTGCCCTCCTTCACTACCGGCGAGCGGCGTCCCGACTCATCCGGCTCACCGAGCTCCATCTGCACGCACTCCACGCCGCGCACCCAGCCATTCTCATCGCCGAGCACACGCACCGGATTGGTCAGCATCCGGAAGTCGATACCCTCCTGCTTGGCATGATGCACCTCCTCGACGCGCGCCGGAAGCTCAGCCTCCGAACGACGGTAGACAATCACGGCATCGGCGCCCAGACGCTTTGCGGTGCGCACGGCATCCATAGCCACATTGCCGCCACCTACGATGACGGCGCGCTTGCCGGTGTAGATGGGGGTGTCGGCATGTTCGTCGTAGGCATGCATCAGATTGGCACGCGTCAGGAATTCATTGGCGGAGAATACACCGTTAAGGTTCTCACCCTCAATGCCCATGAAGCGGGGCAGACCCGCGCCTGAGCCGATAAACACCGCATCGAAGCCCTCACGGTCGAGAAGGTCGTCGACGGTCATGGTGCGTCCAACCACCACATCAGTCTCAATCTCGACACCGAGACTCTTGACAGCCTCAACCTCGCGAGCCACGATGCGCTCCTTCGGCAGGCGGAATTCGGGTATGCCATACACCAGCACGCCACCCACCTTATGCAGAGCCTCGAAAATCTTGACCTCATAGCCGAGGCGGGCAAGGTCGGAGGCGCAGGCCAGTCCGGCCGGACCGGAGCCCACGATAGCCACACGCTTGCCATTGCGCGGCGGCAGCTCCTGGCGGCGCGACGCCGCATTGGCGATAGCCCAGTCGCCCACATAGCGCTCGAGCTTGCCAATAGCCACCGGCTCAAACTTCACACCCAGCACACATGCGCCCTCGCACTGCGACTCCTGCGGGCAGACACGTCCGCACACGGACGGCAGGCTGCTGTCGCGTGCAATCACATCGGCCGCACCCGCCACATCACCCTCGGCAAGACGCGCTATAAAGCCCGGGATATCCACATGCACCGGACACTGTCCCTGGCAGCGCGGCACCTTGCAGTTCAGACAACGCTCAGCCTCGCGACGCGCCTCTTCGGCATCATAGCCAAGGCATACCTCCTCGAAATTTGTGGCCCGAAGGGCCGGATCCTGTTCGCGCACCGGTGTGCGCGGAGTTCCTATCTTTGCCATCTAATCTCTTCTCTTATTTTACATTGTTGACCCCACATTCACACTTATGGTCGGCAGGATGCGTCTTGGGGTGATTGCGATACATGTTCTGACGCCGCATAGCCTCATCGAAGTCCACCTTATGGCCATCAAACTCCGGGCCCTCGACGCAGGTGAAGCGTGTCTGGCCATCCACCGTCACACGGCAGGCCCCGCACATGCCCGTGCCATCCACCATCAGCGCGTTGAGCGACACCATCGTCGGGATGTCGTACTCGCGCGTGGTCAGCGCCGCAAACTTCATCATTATCATAGGGCCGATAATCACGCAATGGTCATAACGATGACCCTGATTGTCGATAAGATCCTTGATAAGCCCCGTCACCAGGCCATGATAGCCGGCCGAGCCATCATCGGTGGCCAGATACACGTCGGCCACCTGCTGCATCTCATCGACATAGGTAAAGAGATCCTTCGTGCGGGCGCCGATTATCACATCCGCCCTCACGCCATGCTCATGGAGCCACTTGGCCTGCGGATAGACCGGCGCAGTGCCCACGCCACCGGCCACAAACAGGATACGCATGCCGCGCAACTGATCTTCAGGAATATCCAGAAGGTCGGACGGACGCCCCAGCGGTCCGGCGAAATCCAGAAAAACATCGCCCGGATTGAGCGCATTGATTTTAGCCGACGAGTTTCCGACGGTCTGGGTCACAATCGTCACCGTGCCCGCCTCGCGGTCATAGTCGCATATCGTCAGAGGGATACGCTCACCCTCCTCATCGACACGCAGGATGATGAACTGACCCGGCTGAGCCGAGGCCGCCACCCGCGGAGCATGCACCTTCATCTCCGTGATGTTAGGCGAAAGAAAGCGTTTGCTTACTACTTCAAACATGGTATTAAATTCACTTTATATGGGTTTTCTTCTTCGGGAGCATGCCGGCCATTCTTCAGCGCGATTCCGGGCCATATCTCCGGTTTTGCAGCAGACTGCAACCACTCTTAAGATATACGAAACCACTCAATAAATAGCCTGCAACTTAACCAAAGTTAAGTTCAGACACACTCTTAATGCTGAAATTTTCCTCAAAAATACGATATATTTGTGTTACTCACAAATTTAAATTATTTTTGCATTCTGATTCACACGCACGCGCATAGCCCCCGAAGCGGGCGCGCCACGCGCATGAAGGCACTCAACATACTGAATGCCATACAGATAACATACGACTTAAGAAAAATAACAATATTTCAAATGGCAACAAATCTTTTTGAGCAGGTGAGCGAGGATATCCGCAAGGCCATGCTGGCCCGCGAGAAAGTGCGTCTTGAGGCACTGCGCGGCATAAAAAAGGAATTTATCGAGGCCAAGACCGCCAAGGGGGCCAATGGCGAGCTCTCTGACGACACGGCGATGAAGATTCTGGTGAAAATGGTGAAGCAGCGCAAGGAGAGCGCCGAAATCTACGCCAGCAACAATCGCCAGGAACTCGCCGACAATGAGCTGGCCGAGGCTGCCGTCATAGAGCAGTATCTCCCCAAGCAGCTCTCTGCCGAGGAGCTTGATGCCGAGCTGCGCGCCATCATCGCCGAGGTCGGCGCCACTTCACCGGCCCAGATGGGTAAGGTGATGGGTGTGGCCTCGAAGCGTCTGGCCGGCCGCGCCGAGGGTAAAGCCATCAACACCGCCGTGCGCGAAATTCTCAACAATCTCTAACCCTCAAAAGAACGCATCGCAATGCTTACGCTACAAGTCATAAAAGAGAATCCCGAATTTGTGATCGAGCGTCTGGCCGTGAAGGGCTTCGACGCGCGTCCGGTGATAGCTGAAATCCTGGAGATCGACGCCGAGCGCCGCCGCCTGCAGGCCAAGTGCGACTCTGACGCCAACTCACTCAAGCAGCTCGCAGCCTCAATTGCCAGCCACATGAAGGCCGGCGAGAAGGAGGAGGCCGAGAAGGCCAAGGCCGAGGTGGCCGCCATCAAGGGGGCCACAAAGGGGCTCCAGGACCGTCTGGCCGAATGCCAGCAGAAGCAGACCGACCTGCTGCTGACTGTGCCCAACATGCCCTGCGACGCAGTGCCCCACGGCCTCACCGCCGAAGACAACGTGGTCGAGAAGACCGGCGGCCCGATGCCCGACCTGCCCGAAGATGCACTTCCCCACTGGGAACTGGCCAAAAAATACAACCTCATCGACTTCGAGATGGGTGTGAAGGTGACAGGCGCCGGATTCCCCTTCTATATCGGCAAGGGTGCACGCCTGCAGCGCGCGCTGATTCAGTTCTTCCTCGACTCTGCCGGTGAGGCGGGCTATCTTGAGGTGGAGCCGCCCTATGTAGTAAACCAGGCTTCGGGCTACGGCACAGGCCAGCTGCCCGACAAGGAGGGACAGATGTACCACGTCACTGTCGACGACCTCTACCTGATTCCCACAGCCGAGGTGCCGGTGACCAACATGTACCGCGATGTCATCATCCCCGAGGCCGAGCTCCCCAAGCGCAACTGCGCCTACTCACCCTGCTGGCGCCGCGAGGCCGGAAGCTACGGCAAGGATGTGCGCGGTCTGAACCGCCTGCATCAGTTTGACAAGGTCGAGATCGTGCGCATCGAGAAACCCGAAAACTCATATGCAGCCCTCGAAGAGATGAAAGACCACGTGCAGAGCCTGCTCGAGCGCCTCGGACTCCCCTGGCACATCCTGCGCCTCTGCGGCGGCGACATGTCATTCACGTCAGCCATCACCTTCGACTTCGAGGTGTGGAGCGCAGCCCAGAAGAGATGGCTCGAAGTGTCGTCGGTGTCAAACTTCGAGACCTACCAGGCCAACCGCCTCAAATGCCGCTACCGCGACTCACAGAAGAAGATTCACCTCTGCCACACCCTCAACGGTTCGGCTCTGGCTCTGCCCCGCATCATGGCCGCACTGCTCGAGAACAACCAGACTCCCGAGGGCATCATCGTGCCTAAATGCCTGCGCAAATACACAGGCTTCGACATCATCAGCTGAGCCGGCGCCCCCTTCCGGGGGCGGCCGCAGCCGCAGCCGATGCCGCAAGCGCCGCCGGCGTGACGATACCGGGCCGATACCAGGCATAATCAATCAGCCATCAACCTAAAAACATAAACACCTATGAGCGACAACAACTACCCCGGCTACCTCAGCAAAGAGGAGAAGAAAATACCCATCGACGACCCCTCCGGAAAGTGGTCCGACCTGACGCTGCTCCCCGAATGGGAGGAGGAGTTCTTTGACGTCTACACAGTCAGAAAACATGGCAAGTGGGTGATGCTCAAAGCGCTGAAGAAGGAGTTGGCTGACCAGCCAAAATATCGCGAGATGCTCGAAAAGGAATTCGACACCCGATATAATCTGGCTCATCCGAATATCGTGATGGTCAATGACTTCGAAGAGATTCCAGGCATCGGCAAGGCTATCATCACCGATGATGTCTACGGCTACTCGCTGCGCCGCCTCATCGACGAGAAGCGCCTCACGCCACGCATCGTGCAGCGCCTGCAGACGCAGCTGCTCGACGCCCTCGACTATATCCAGGAGAACCACATCGTGCATCACCCCATCACGCCAGACTCAATCATATTCACCGAATATAATGAGAATCTGAAGCTCATCAACGTCGGCTACGACCAGACCTCATCGCTGTCGGCGCAAGACACCGCCGCCGACATCGAGAGCTATGGCCGCGTGCTGGGCGAGGTGCTCGACAATCTCCCCGAATCGCTGCCGAGACTGCGGCGCATCGCCAACCGCGCTGTCGACAAGGCTCATCCCTACCGCACGGTGATGGACCTGCAGCTCGACATGCAACGCCGTTCATCGGCCACTGTCTACATCATACTGGCAGCCATCATCGCAGTGGTGCTGCTGCTCGTATGGCTACTTATCGACTAAGACCCATTTTTTCAGATGGTAGAAATAAAGAAAGTATCACCCACACGCAAGGAACTCAAGAAATTCACAGAGTTCCATATCAATTTCTATAAAGGGAACCCCTACTTCGTGCCCCCGTTGCTGATCGACGAAGTCGACACCCTCAGTCCTGACAAGAACCCGGCATTCGACTTCTGCGAGGCCGAGTATTTCATGGCCTGGAAGGATGGCAAACCTGTGGGACGCATTGCGGCCATCATCAACCATCAGGTCAATGAGGCTTCGGGTGAGAAAGCGGCCAGATTCGGATTCGTGGAGTTTACCGACGACAAAGAGGTGTCGGGGGCTCTGCTCAACACTGTCGAAGACTGGGCCCGCGCCAAAGGGATGGAGAAGCTCATCGGCCCTCTGTCATTCACCGACCTCGACAAAGAGGGGTGTCTGATCGAGGGATTCGACCAGCTCTCGACCATGGCCACCATCTACAACTATCCCTACTACCAGGAGCACTTCGAGCATCACGGCTACACCAAGGAGTCTGACTGGGTGGAATTCCTCATCGAGGTGCCCGACAAGGTGCCCGAGAAGCATCTGCGCATTGCCGAAATCGTAAAGAAGAAATTCGGCCTCAAGGTGGTGAAATACACCTCGCGCAAGAAAATCAAGAAGGAGTATGGCAAGGCCCTCTTCCATCTCATCAACGAAGCCTACAAGGACCTCTATCAATTCTCGCGTCTCACCGACCGCCAGATTGACAAATATATCGACGAATATCTCGGTCTGCTCGACCTCGACCTCGTGACCCTCATCACCGATACCGACGACCAGATTGTGGGCGTTGGCATATCGATGCCCTCGATGAGCCGCGGGCTGCAGAAATCACACGGCAAATTCCTGCCGATGGGGTGGTGGCACCTGCTCAAGGGGCTCAAGGGGAAGAACGACCGTGTCGACCTGCTGCTCGTGGCCGTGCGCCCCGACTATCAGTCCAAGGGGGTCAACGCCCTGCTCTTTGTAGACCTCATACCCCAATACATCCGCAAAGGCTTCAAATATGCCGAGTCGAATCCGGAGATGGAGACCAACGACAAGGTGCAGAACCAATGGGAAGCCTTCAATCCGCGCCAGCACAAGCGCCGGCGCTCATTCGTAAAGCAACTTAAATGAAGCAGAATCCAGAGCACGCCGCCCCAAACGGCGCGGAGAGAGTGATGCCTTACGGCGGCCACAGCGCCAAGGGGCAGGAGGTGGAGTCGATGTTTGACTCTATCGCCCCGGCCTACGACATCATGAACTCATGCATGAGCCTGGGGATGCACACCCACTGGCGCAACCTCGCCCTGCGCATGGCCGTCAGACGCCTCGGCCATGAACCGCAGAGGATTCTCGATGTGGCCACCGGCACCGGCGACCTCGTCTTCGCCATGCGGCGCCGCCATCCGCAGGCCTCCATACTGGGGATTGACCTCAGCGATGGGATGCTCGCCATAGCCGAGAAGAAACTCGCCGAGTTTCCCGACGAAAAGCATATCAGCTTCCGCAAGGCCGACTGCCTCAGTCTCCCCCTGGCGGATGGTGAGTTCGATATGGTCACCGTGGCCTACGGCGTGCGCAACTTCGAAAACATGCTGCAGGGATATGCCGAGATGCTGAGGGTGCTCAAGCCCGGAGGGGTGCTCTGTGTGGTAGAACTATCGCAGCCCACCGCCGCCATACCGCTGCTATTCTACAAAGGATACACCCGCGGCCTCATCCCTCTGGCCGGACGCCTCATGAGCGGCGACAAGCGCGCATACTCCTATCTGCACGAAAGCATCGAGGCCGCACCACAGCGCACCGACATGACCGACATAATGGCCCGGGCCGGATTCAGAGACTGCGTCTGGAAGTCAGTCTTCCCCGGCGCCGTATGCATTTATCTCGCTACAAAATGACACTTCACCGCAAAGATTTTGAAATAATGGCTCCCGTAGGGAGCCGCGAATCACTGGCCGCCGCGATGGCTGCCGGAGCCGATGCAATATACTTCGGCATTGAGGGGCTCAACATGCGCTCGCGCTCGAGCTCAAACTTCAATCTGGCCGACCTGCGCGAGATTGCCGCCCTCTGCAATGAGAGAGGGGTCAAAACCTATCTCACTGTCAACACCATCATCTATGATGCCGACATGCAGCGAATGCACGACATCATCGACGCCGCCAAAGAGGCGGGCATCTCCGCCATCATCGCTTCGGATATCGCCGCCATCATGTATGCCACGCAGGTGGGGCAGCCGGTGCACATCTCCACACAGGTCAACATCAGCAACATCGAGGCCGTAAGATTCTACGCCCGCTATGCCGATGTGATGGTGCTCGCCCGCGAGCTCTCGATGGAGCAGGTGGCCGAAATCTCACGCCAGATCCGCGAGGAGAATATCTGCGGTCCCTCTGGCCAGAGAGTACGACTGGAGATGTTCTGCCACGGCGCACTCTGCATGGCAGTGAGCGGAAAATGCTACATGAGTCTCCACGAGATGAACTCATCGGCCAACCGCGGCGCCTGCAATCAGATTTGCCGCCGCGCATACACTGTGACCGACAAAGAGACCGGCGCCCAGCTTGACGTCGAGAACCAATACATCATGTCGCCCAAAGACCTGAAGACAATCCACTTCCTCAACAAGATGGTGGAGGCCGGGGTGAGTGTCTTCAAAATCGAGGGGCGCGCACGCGGTCCGGAATATGTGCTCGAGACCGTGGGATGCTACTCCGAAGCCCTGCAGGCCATCTGCGACGGCTCATATTCAGAAGAGCGCGTAAAGGAATGGGACGCCCGTCTGGGGCGCATCTTCAACCGCGGATTCTGGGACGGCTACTACATGGGGCAGCGCCTCGGCGAATGGAGTGCCAAATATGGCTCATCGGCCACCCGCGTGAAACACTACATCGGCAAGGCCCAGCGCTACTTCCCCAAACTCGGTGTGGGCGAATTCCGACTCGAGGCCGGCGAACTGCGCCCGGGCGATGAAGTGGTGCTCACCGGCCCCACCACCGGCGCCCTGATATTCAAGGTCGAGGAGCTGCGTCTGGATGTGGAGCCTGTGGAGTGTGTGCGCAAGGGGCAGGTATTCTCTATGCCTGTGCCCGAGAAGATACGCCTCTCCGACCGCCTCTACCGCTGGGAGGAGACCAAGCCAAAAGCTACCCCCGACCATATGTCGGGCGAGAGTTGCTGCTCCTGAACTGCCCCACACTATCTGAGGGTGTCATGCCATCGTGCTACCCCTCCAGGACCGGAAGCATGAAATCATAATTTTAAACCGAATCATCACAATAAACTCACGATATGTCATTGAAATGTGGTATCGTAGGATTACCTAATGTAGGAAAATCCACACTTTTCAACTGCCTTAGCAACGCCAAGGCACAGTCAGCCAACTTCCCCTTCTGCACGATCGAGCCCAATGTGGGCGTCATCACTGTGCCCGACGACCGACTGACACGTCTGGTAGAGATGTGCCAGCCGAAGTCTACAGTGCCCGCCACAGTCGAGATTGTGGATATCGCCGGACTGGTGAAAGGGGCCTCGAAAGGTGAGGGACTCGGCAACAAGTTCCTGGCCAATATCCGCGAGACCGACGCCATTCTGCACGTGCTGCGCTGCTTTGACGACGACAACATCACCCATGTCGACACCACCGTCGACCCCGTGCGCGACATGGAGATCATCAACTACGAACTTCAGCTCAAAGACCTCGAGACCATCGACAACCGCCTCACCAAGACCGAGAAGGCTGCCAAATCGGGTGGCGACAAGGCCGCCAAGATGCAGGTAGAGGTGCTCAAGGCCTATAAAGAGGCTCTCGAGCAGGGTCGCCCCGCACGCAGTGTCAGCTTCGAGACCAAAGATGAAGAGAAATTCGCCCGCGAACTCTTCCTGCTCACCAACAAGCCGGTGCTATATGTGTGCAACGTCGATGACGGAGCCGCCGCCACAGGCAACGACTACGTAGAGCGTGTGCGCGAGGCAATAGCCGGCGAGGGCTCCGACCTCATGATTGTGGCCGCCAAGACCGAGAGCGAGATCGCCGAACTCGATACCTGGGAGGAGCGCCAGGAATTCCTGCAGGAGATAGGGCTCGATGAGTCGGGCGTAAGCCGCCTGATACGCGCCGCCTACAAGCTGCTTGATCTCCAGACCTACTTCACCGCAGGCCCCGACGAGGTGAGAGCCTGGACCTTCATACGCGGCACCAAAGCCCCGCAGGCCGCAGGCATCATCCACACCGACTTCGAGAAAGGATTCATCCGTGCCGAAGTCATAAAATACGACGACTTCGTGACCCTCGGCTCAGAGACAGCCGTCAAAGAGGCCGGCAAGATGGCAGTGGAGGGGAAGGAATATGTGGTGCAGGATGGCGACATAATGCACTTCCGCTTCAACGTCTGATTCCCACCTTTACAGGCAACCCCGATACAGTACAGATAGAGCCGGATACGCTTGCGCATCCGGCTCTATCTGCATATTTACATCTGTATTAGCCTATTACTTAATTTCCGCATCATCGGATTATAGGGATTTGCCTCCCCATCAGCAACCTCTGCACCTCACGCAGTGATTGACTTACTGCTTGGAGGGAGCATCCTGTTTGGCCAGAAGGTCGCGAATCTCGGTGAGCAGCACCTCCTCCTTGGTCGGTTCGGGGGGTGTGGCCGGAGCCTCCTTCTCCTTCTTCTTCAGCTTCATCGCAATGCGCAAAGCCACAAAGATAGAGAACGCTATGATAAAGAAATCCACGATATTCTGGATAAAGAGGCCATAATTGATAGCCACCTCCTCGACGGCAGCCACACCATCGGCCGCAGCCTGCCCCTCGGTGATGACATACTTCAGATTCTTATATCCCGCGCCACCTGTGGCCAGCGAGATGACCGGCATCAGGATATCATTGACCAGCGACGTGACAATCTTGCCAAAGGCACCACCCACGATAACGCCGACCGCCATGTCGATAACATTGCCCTTGAGGGCAAATTCCTTAAAATCACTTAAAAATTTGCTCATATCACGATAAAATTAATGTTGACTGTCGTTATAAAAACAGAGCCCTACGCGGCTCAAGAAGGACAAATCAGCCTAAACTATTGTTAAATCCTGCCCAAAAGCAGATTTTGGCAAAAGTTTAGGGCGTTTCAACTGCAAAATTAGAAATTTTTTTGTTAATTTTGCGCTTGAAAGCGCGGTGTGCTCACCCCGCCCGAACCCGCCACGCGGGTTAAGCTACAGGTAAAAGAACTCACCGGGAGGACCGAGGTCCTTGTAAATATAACACATAAGTTTAAATAAATTTTACAAACACATATATTTTTTAGAAGAGATGATGGCCCGAGCATCAAGTCTATCACCTGACGCAAAGGCTTGAAAGCCCTTCTGACCAACCCAAAACAATTAACAAAAAATGACTAAAATCGGTATTAACGGCTTCGGCCGTATCGGACGTTTCGTGTTCCGCGCCTCTACAAAAAGAGAGGATCTCGAAGTAGTAGCCATCAACGACCTCCTGCCCGTTGACTACATGGCATACATGCTGAAATACGACACAATGCACGGTCGCTTCGACGGCACTGTAGACTATGACCTCGAGAAGAGCCTCCTGATTGTCAACGGCAAAGCAATCCGTGTGACTGCATGCCGCGACCCGAAAGAGATCGGCTGGGGTGAGGTAGGTGCCGAGTACGTAGTTGAATCTACCGGTCTTTTCCTCACTAAGGAGAAAGCTCAGGCTCACATCGAAGCCGGTGCAAAATACGTGGTTATGTCAGCTCCTTCAAAGGACGACACCCCGATGTTCGTAGTAGGCGTTAACCAGACTTCTTACGTGCCCGGCACTCAGATCGTCTCTAACGCAAGCTGCACCACTAACTGTCTCGCTCCTATCGCCAAGGTGCTCCACGAGAGCTTCGGCATCAAGGAGGGTCTGATGACTACAGTTCACTCTACTACTGCTACTCAGAAGACTGTCGACGGTCCCTCTATGAAGGACTGGCGTGGTGGTCGTGCCGCTTCAGGCAACATCATCCCCTCTTCTACCGGTGCTGCCAAGGCTGTGGGTAAAGTTATCCCCGAGCTCAACGGCAAACTGACAGGTATCTCTATGCGTGTCCCCACTCTCGACGTATCTGTTGTTGACCTCACTGTCAACCTCGAGAAGCCCGCTACAAAAGAGGCTATCTGCGCTGCCATGAAGGCTGCCGCTGAGGGTGAGCTCAAGGGTGTGCTCGGCTACACTGAGGACGCTGTAGTAAGCTCTGACTTCCTCGGCTGCCCCCTCACTTCTATCTTCGACGCAACTGCCGGCGTATACTTGACCGACAACTTCGTGAAGGTTATCTCTTGGTATGACAATGAGATCGGCTACTCTAACAAGGTGCTCGACCTCATCTCTTACATGAAGAAAGTCAACGGTTAATATGCCGTCATGACGCTCAGGTGAGCCTGGAGCAGTCACTCGACTCTCCGCACCTGACTTCACCCAACCTAAGAGATGCCCCGCAATCCAGCTTCCCCTCGCGGGGAAACGATATGATTGCAGCGAAGGCAAAAATAGATTCCCTGGTCTCAGTTCCGAGGCCAGGGAATTCTTTTTATCCTATATGGATAGGCTTCAACGCATCATGCAGCGGCGGCTCACTCGCTTGCCGGCGGCATCAATGCCCATCACAATCACAATCTTGCCATGCTCAGGAGCAATCACGCGGCGCCCGGCAGCGTCATAATACTCCACATTCTCCAGCCCTGAGGCTGCACCTACGAGCGATATGCCCGATGTGGCGAAATGAAGCGGAGCAAGCTCCTCGACAGCAGCATAGTCGCGCTCACTATCGGCCGGACAGCTACCCTTGGCCTCCGGATCGATACCGGCAAAGGCATCCCGGCCCACCACCGGCGGAACATATGAGGCGAAAATCACAGTCTTCAAAGCCCCGCAACCCTTGAAGGCCTCAGCACCGATTGAGGTCAGACCTCCACCCAGCGAGGCAGCCGCAAGCGACTCACAGCCCTTGAAGGCGGCATCACCGATTGAGGCGATATCCTCTGTCACAGTGAGCGACACCATCGAAGTATTACCCTCATAAGCACCCGCGCCTATGCCGATGACCTCATAGCTGATATCATCATAATTCACCATCTCAGGTGTGCGATAGAGAGCGTCATTGCCCGTATAAGCCTTGATGATGACACTGCGCGCACCCTCCTCATCAGTCACGATTGTAAACACATGGTCGGCCACCGTGAACTCCGTATACTCCGGACGCGGCACATTCACCGTCAGCGTCGGGCTCACCGGCACCTCCACACCCTCGTAGAGAGCCTTCACCGCCACAACATAATTCTTACGGTGCTCAGCAGCCTGGAACACCCAGGGGGAAGCCACCTCGCCGACGCTCACGCCATCGACATATCCCTCGAAGCCGGTGGCCCGGGTGTACTCTCCCGACGGGTCGGCCCAGCTGATAATCGCCGTGCAGGCATCGACATCATATTCCACCGCCAGCTGCCCTACAGAAGCATAATTGAGCAACGCGATATCATCTATCACTGCAGCCGCATACGAAGTGGGGGCATCGAAGCGCAGCCGCACAACCACATCCTTCACACCCTCCATATCCTCAAGCGGGAACGAAGCCTGCAGCCACTGCATACCCTCCTGACCGGGAGTGGTGATATTGACTTTGCCAAGCGACTCAAACTCACCGCCGTCGCGCGAAAGCTGCGGAGTGATGGTAATGTCGGTCGACGGCAGAGCGAAATACCAGAACGACAACACATCGGCGCCACCGGCCGGAACCTCTATCTTATACGACGTCAAATCATTCTGCGCATTCCCGCGCGAAGCCGCATAATCGATATATATCAGACCACGCCCCGAATGCGGAGCCACCGTCACATCCTCACTGCCGAGACTGAACTCAGCCTCAGTGGCCAGACTGAACTGGCAATAGTATGAGGAATATGAAGTCGACCACACATGAGTCATGCCGCCGTTGAAATCCTCTACAAACGGCATCTTCTCGGCCGGACCCACAAGGAAGTCGTAGGAATAACCCGTAAACTCGCTGCCACCCACGCCCACAGAGTTGGCCGCAGTCACCTCATAGCGCACTGCACGCGGAAACTCCATGTCGGTGCCATAATCAGTGTATTCGGTGGCCGTCAGATTGTCGGCTATCACCTCGCGCTCGTCGGCCCCCTGGCCCCAGCAGCGCGATACTATATAATAGGTGTCAGCGGGGTCAATCTCGCCATAGTTCTCACCCGAGTCGGGAGCGGTCCAGTAGATATACACACCGCCATCCACAGCCTCCGCCTTAACCGGATAGGGAGCCGACGGAGTGTCGTAACCCACATACACATGCGCCGAAGTCTCAGCATAGCCGAAGGGGGAGATGCACTTCACCACATAGTAGTTCTCGGCATTCTGGATAGGGTCGGAATCCTTATATATATAGGTCTCACCCTTCTGCGGATTCTCGATTGAACCCATATATTCGGTAGGGTAGGGCCATGCCTTGGGGTCAGTGACACGATAGAACTCCAGCGCCGTCATCTCGACCGGGATATCCACAATCGGAGAATTCAGCTTCGAAGGCACCGTCACCTGCACATCCACCGTAGCCTTCTCGCCCGAGGCCGGCAGTTCAGACAAAGCCTTCACATCGCCATATCCAAACGAGAAATCCAGCCCCGGAGTCAACGACCCATAACCCTGCGCACCCTTGCGGCCATCGATCGACGCCACCGGAGTATACGTATACTGCTGGCCATACTTCCAGGCCGGCTCGGCAGTGTCGGTGAAAGTCACCGTCTCACCCGGCGCCAGCCCCGAGAAGGTGGCAACCTCCACATTCGACTCACCCAGCGAGTAGCATGAGCGCGTGACAGTGATGTCAATCTTCACCGAAGCATCCAGAGCCTGCCACGATGAATTCTTGTCGGGAGCAATCACGGTGCCCACAACTTTTCCCACATTGCCATCGATTTCAAACTCCATGCTCACTGACGGAGCCCCCGGAGTGACAGATGCCGCCGCATTGACCCTCATAGCAGCCATTCCTACCAAAAGAAACAGCAAAAGGGTAAAAGTACGAATTTTTGCCATAATTAATCAGTTTTAAAGATTATGGGTTCATTTTTATTTTTCAGCAAAAATAATTAAAAATTTTTAGAAATAAACTAAAAAAAACGTATCTTTGTATTCGAAGTTTGAATCCATCTAAAAAAACGACAGTGGAGGATAACATATACTTTACAACTTAATCTAAACCCCCTGAAGCATGTTGAAATCTACAAAATCATTGCTACTCGCGGCGTTGGCAGCCACATTCGCAACCTCAGCGGATGCCCAGACCACGCCCCAAAAGGGAGAAGGCACACAGATGCCAGAATCTTACCGCAGTTTCTTTCCGGCCGCCGCCCTGCGCGGAGTGAAAAGCCAGATGCCCTCGACATCTCTCTTCAACGAGCGCATCAGCGACAATGCACCGATGGCCCGTCCGAGACTCAACCCCCCGGCAAGCGCCATAAAGAGAGCACCTGCCGACCAATCCGATATCTACGGCTACCTCTATTATACGAAGGCCGATCAGAATCTCGGCATGTACCGCATCAATCCCTCCGAGGGGGCTACATATATGTGGACCGACGAAGCTACTGTGCGGCCTTAACGCCATGTCCTTCATGGGGGGCGTGCTCTCATACGGCCAGGTTGAACTCGACCTCAGCAACGGCGATGTAGTCTCCTGGCACGCCCTGCGCAACAACGGCGAGGAGCTGCAGAACACATATCTCACCACCGCCTACCGCGATCTGGACGACCGTGTCTACGGTTTCGGTTATGCCGACGACGGCCAGAGCTACTCATTCAACTCAGCCGAAGCCGACGACATCGACACCTCCGTGATGGTGCGCTCGCTTGAATTCGCCGACCTCTGCGTGTCGCTCTGCTATAATATACAGGAGGATATGTTCTACGGCGTCACCACCGACGCCCGCTTCGTGAAAGTCGACCCCAAAGGCAACGTCACCCCCCTCTTCAAACTCAATGTAGGCTCAAAGAGCACCCTCACAGGCCTCGTCTACAGCCCCAGCCACGAAGCCTACATCTGGAACGCATATTTCGAGGGCGACAAATCAGCATTCTATGCCATCAAGCCCGAAGAGAAGAGTGTAACCAAACTCTATGACTGCCCGGCAGGCGAGGAATACATATATATGGTATGCACCGAACTCAACGTGCAGCCCACTGCCCCCGCCACCCCTACCGGCAGCAGCTACACCTTCGCCGGTGCCGCCACCTCAGGAAAACTCTCATTCACCATGCCCGGCAAGACTGCCGCCGGCGAACCACTCAAGGGTGAGCTGCAATGGCGTCTGCTCGACAACGGCAAGGAGATTGCCTCAGGCACCGCCCAGGCCGGTGCGCGCGTCGAGGCCGACATACCCGCAGTCAGCAACGCCGCCCACTCATTCGCCCTCTCGGCAGGCGTGGATGGCAAATTCTCTTACCCCGACATCACACGCATCTGGGTAGGCTCCGACTATCCGGAGATGCCCGCCAATGTCAACCTCTCGCTCACCGAGCTCACCTGGGACGCCGTCACAACCAGCGTGCACGACGGATACCTCGACACAGGCGCCATCACCTACATCATCTATCTCAATGGAGAGAAGGTAGGGCAGACCTCCGACTGCCGCTATGCCATCACTCTGCCCCAGGGACTCCCCTACAACAGCTACACAGCCGAAGTCGTAGCCCAGGCCGACGGTAAGAACTCTGAACCCGGAGTGTCGAACTACATCACCTACGGCGACGCACTGAAGATTGACCCCTCAATCCACTACCGCCCCGAAGAGAAGGAATTCGAGCTCTTCAAAGCCATCGACATCGACGGCAACCTCGACAGCGAGGGCAACCCGCGCAACTGGCACTTCTCGACCACAATGGGATTCCCCTCATTCGCATCAGGCGCCGATGGCGAAGACCTGCTCATCTTCCCCCCGATGGACTTCACCACCACCGACAAAGCCTATCTCCTCTCGCTCGAGGCTGGCCTGATTCATGACCGCGACACAAGCGGCAGCATACAGGTATACCTTGGCAAAGAGCCCACACCCGAAGCCATGACGCAGGTCATCATCCCCACCACAAGCCCGCAGCATATGCTGGCCGATGTGCTCAAGGGATACTTCGCCGTCAAAGAGGCCGGCACCTACTATATAGGTGTGCTCACCAAGACCAACGACGTGGGTATCCATATCTCTGACATGGATATCTCGATTACCGACCGCGATGCCGATGTGCCCATCGCCATCACCGACATGGAGGTCATTCCCGGTGCCGACGGCGCTCTTGAGGCCGCAGTAAGCTTCACCATGCCCACCACCACCGCCAACGGCACTGCCATAGCCGACGACGCCGACCTCACAGCCACAGTCGTGGCACGCGAATTTGTGCTCAACTACCCCGACCAGGGCGAGGTAATCGACACCAAGACCATCAGCGGCAAGCCCGGCTCACGCCAGACTGTCAACATCGGCACACAGCAGAATAACAACACCATCGCCGTCAGCTGCCAGCTCGATGGCCGCAGCGGAGCGGAGACTACCACCACAATCTTCACCGGTGTCGTGAAACCCTACATCGTGCAGAACCTCAAGGCCGTGGTCAGCGAAGACAACATGGGCGTCACCATGAGCTGGACACCTCCGGTGGAGGGCGCACCCTCGGATGGCCCCATCGGCGACACATTCTTCTATACCCTCTGGTACTACGGCGACGGCTGGCAGTATCTCCAGGAGGTAGGTTGGGATAAACTCGAGGCATTTGTAGAATTCCCCCAGGGAGCACCCCAGCAGGCAGTCAACATCGGCGTCATGGCCCTCAATGCGGCCGGACAGAGCGAATATATCACCGCCCTGCAGAGTGTGATCGGCACACCCTACGAACTCCCCATGGACGAGACCTTCCCCAACTACGAAGACACCTACTCACCCATCGCCATCCAGCGCCCCAGCGCCGACTACGACGGCACATACTGGCTCGTGGATGACCCCGCAGAGGTGGCCGCACTCTTTGCCAATGAATCAGGCGTGGCCTATATCGGCTACATCGGTCTGGAGGGTGTGAGCAGCGCAAGCAGCCGCCTGAGCCTGCCCAAATTCACCACCGCAGCTGAAAAGAAGGTAGTCTTCACCCTCAATTACTGGGGCGGCCCCTATGAGGCTCCCTTCACCCTGCTCGCCAATAAATATGGTCTCGAAAAGCCCGTAGAAATCGGCACATTCCCCTCCGGTAAAGGCTGGATCTCGAACTCTATCGAAATCCCCTCAGAATTCCTCGACGAACTCTGGATCGAGCCCCTGCTCGACACATACTTCGCCGACACCCAGAAATTCGCCCTCTTCTGCGGATATTCAATCAGCGGCACAGTAGGCGTAGAGGGTGTGCAGACCGATAAGGGTGGCGCAATCTTCTCGACTCCCGGCATGATCCACGTCGGAGGCCATGCAGGCGACTCACTCGGCGTGTATAGCGCCGACGGCCGATGCATCATCAGCGTCGCCACACTCGAAGACCTCGCAGGATTTGCAGTGCAGCCCGGTGTATACATCGTCAAGGCCGGAGAGCAGAGCAAGAAACTCATCGTCAAGTAATCCGACCCACACGCACACACTGACGGCGCGGCGCACGGTAAAGACCCGCGGCGCGCCATCACCACCATCACAGGCCGGCATGATTCACAGCGAATCATGCCGGCCATCATGTTGAGACACATCTTCAAAATCACCCCATATGCACTAAAAAAGCAACAAAAAATATGTTTTTTAACATTATTCGCATAAAAAGTGAAATAATTTAAAAAAATATTTACCAAAAGATTTGGATATTAACAAAAAATTCGCCAACTTCGCAAGCGGTAAATCTTAGCTGCTGTCTTAAATACAGGCTTCACAGCTGATAAAACGGCAGCTTCATGGCTTCTTTCAAAACTGTGGGAACAGAATACCGCCAGCATTCATCAGGAAGTGGAAGACCTGATGAATGAATGTTTGGTTGAATATTGGTACACACATTCTCCGGGCGACGGCAACACGCATTGATATCATTAGATGAATTAAGTGTTGATAGTAAAGACGGTCTATTAGGCTATTGCGTGGCGCGAGAGAGAGCGTGGCATCACATCGCAGATGAGACGCTGCAACCGAACTCTCACGCACACACCGTCGTCCACCAAAGCGTTGCATCCGCGAGGAAGCAGCGCTTTACTTTTTTCCGGACTTATAATCCTCACTCGCCCTCCCACCCCTCCCACATCTCCCAAATCTCCCATCCCTCCCAAATCTCCCACACCTCCCACGACCTCCCACATCTCCCAAACCCTAACTCAGCGAAAAAAACTTGCACATTAGTCAAATAAACGTGCAGAAATATCGAAAACCGCACCCCTATATTTGACATTTTGAAAAAAATAACATAACTTTGATTAATCGTAACCCCCGGCCGAATCCACCGGCAGTTGCGATAAATCATCGGAGACGGCGTCAATCAACCATTCTCCTTAAAAAAACCGACACACGGCATCTCACAAGATCAGCCCTGACACCCCGAAAAGCCCGGGCTGCCCGAAGAGAGAGCCGCATATTAACTTTGAGAGAAACATATGGCTAAACCTAAATTAGTTGTCTCCACCGGAGCCGGCATATCGGCCGAAAGCGGCATAAAGACCTTCCGCGATGCCGATGGACTTTGGGAGAATTATCCCGTGATGGATGTGGCCTCGGCCGATGGCTTCAGACGCAATCCCGAGCTGGTGCATAAATTCTACAACGAACGCCGCCACGCCCTCATCAATGCCAGGCCCAATGCCGCCCATCTCGCACTGGCAGAGCTCGAGAAGGATTATGACGTCTATGTCATCACCCAGAATGTCGACGACCTACATGAGCGCGCCGGCTCAAGCAAGGTGCTGCATCTGCATGGCGAGCTGATGAAGATTCGCTCAGTCAGCGACCCCGACTATATCGAGTCGCTCGACATCGACCATCTCGACACCACCCCCGCCACACGCGGCCGCCGCGGCGACTTGATGCGCCCCCACATCGTGTTCTTTCAAGAGCCCGTACCGATGATTGAGCGCGCCATCGAGCTGGTGGAGCAAGCCGACATTTTTGTGGTCATCGGCACATCACTGGTGGTGTATCCCGCCGCCGGACTCCTCAATTTTGTGCGCCCCGGGACCCCGATATACTACATCGACCCCAATCCCGCACCCACTCCCGGAATAGCCGGACTGACGGTGATCAAAGCCACCGCCACAGCAGGAATGAAGATACTGGCCGACCGGCTCGCCCATTGATGCCGCTCCCAGCAGCGGACTCATCGGCATTCTTAGCCGGAAAGGTAAAAAAATAAACTGATGTGCTGCACAACATATTTTTTTATTATCTGCGGATTTTACAAAATTAGTATATTTGTAGACAGTAACATCATGAAAAACAGACTCGCCACCTGAGTGCGCGTCAACTATCTAAAAATCAACAAAGTATGGCAAAAGTTAAAGGTGCCGTCACTGTCAACGTAGAGCGTTGCAAAGGGTGCAACCTATGTGTGGTGGCATGTCCGACAGATACTCTGTCGCTTCAGGCAAACGAGGTCAACGACCGCGGTTATCACTATGCGTATATGGCTAATCCCGACGCGTGCATAGGCTGCTGCTCTTGCGCGTGGGTATGTCCTGACGCCTGCATCGAGGTCTATCGCGTCACTGCGAACTGAGACATCTGCTACACCCGGACAGAAGACACAACAACCTTAAACAAAACCCTGAACTAACATTACACACCGAATATGAAAGAAGAGGTAAGACTCATGAAGGGCAACGAAGCCATCGCCCATGCGGCCATCCGCTACGGTTGCGACGGCTATTTCGGCTACCCTATCACCCCCCAGTCTGAAGTGCTGGAGACACTTGAGGAGCTTATGCCGTGGGAGACCACAGGCATGGTTGTGCTCCAGGCTGAATCTGAAGTGGCTGCAATCAATATGGTCTATGGCGGAGCCGCATCAGGCAAGGCTGTGATGACCTCCTCCTCCTCGCCGGGCGTCAGCCTCAAGCAGGAGGGTATATCATATATCGCCGCAGCTTCGCTGCCGGCTCTGATTCTCAACGTCATGCGCGGAGGCCCGGGCCTGGGCACCATCCAGCCCTCGCAGGCCGACTATTTCCAGGCCACCAAGGGTGGCGGCCATGGCGACTATCATCTGATCGTGCTCGCTCCGTCGACGGTGCAGGAGATGGTGGATTTCGTAGGTCTCGGCTTCGACCTGGCCTTCAAATACACTAACCCGGCCATGATTCTTGCCGACGGCATCGTGGGCCAGATGATGGAGAAAGTGGTGCTCCCCGCACAGCGTCCGCGCCGCACCGAGGAGGAGATCCGCAAGCAATGCCCCTGGGCTGCCGACGGCCGCAAGGATGGCCGCAAACGCAATGTGGTGACATCGCTCGAGCTTGAGTCAGCCCGCATGGAGGTCATCAACCATCAGCTCCAGGCCCGCTACCGCGAGATTGAGAAGAACGAGACCCGCTGGGAAGAGATTGATGTCGAGGATGCCGATTATCTGATTGTGGCCTTCGGCTCAATCGCACGTATCTGTACCAAGGCCAAGGAACTGGCAGCCGAAAAGGGTATCAAGGTGGGCATCGTGCGCCCGATCACTCTCTGGCCCTTCCCCACAGAGGCCATCGCACGCGCCGCAAAAGGAAAGAAGGGTATCCTCTGCGTCGAGCTCAACGCCGGACAGATGATCGAGGATGTGCGCCTCGCCGTGCATGACTCACTCCCCGTAGAACACTTCGGACGCCTCGGCGGCATCATCCCCAGCCCCGATGAGGTGGTGAAGGCTCTTGAGGAGAAAATCGTGAAGTAAGCCCCCTACATCCCTAACATTCAATCCATAACTGAATCTAACGATGGAAATCCAAGATATAATCCGCCCGGAGAACAAGGTGTATTCCACTCCTGAACTTCTCGACAATGTGCACATGCACTATTGCCCGGGCTGCAGCCATGGTGTGATCCATAAGCTCCTGGCTGAGGTCATCGCCGAAATGGGCCTGACCGAAAAGACTGTCGGCATCTCTCCGGTGGGATGCGCCGTGTTTGCCTACAACTATATCGATGTTGACTGGGTAGAGGCCGCCCACGGTCGTGCTCCGGCTGTGGCAACTGCCATCTCGCGCCTCTGGCCCGAGGATGTGGTGTTCACTTACCAGGGTGACGGCGACATGTCGGCTATCGGCACCGCTGAGTCTATCCACGCCGCCAACCGTGGCGAGAATATCGTGATGGTATTCGTCAACAACGCCATCTATGGCATGACAGGCGGACAGATGGCCCCCACTACTCTCGTGGGCCAAAAGACTGCCACCACCCCCTACGGACGTCGCGTGGACCTCAACGGCCACCCGCTCGAAATCACCAACCTCATGGCTATCCTCGACGGCACATGCTATGTCACCCGTCAGTCAGTACATACTCCCGCCAATGTGCGCAAGACCAAAGCCGCTCTCAAGAAGGCATTCCAGAATGCACTCGACAAGAAGGGCACCTCTGTAGTGGAGGTCGTGGCCACCTGCAACTCCGGCTGGAAGATGAGCCCCGAAAAGGCCAACGAATGGATGGCCGAACACATGTTTGCCAAATATCCCCTCGGCGACCTTAAGAACGAATAATTCCCATACAGCAGATAACACTACTATGAAAGAAGAAATCATCATCGCCGGCTTCGGCGGACAGGGTGTGCTCTCGATGGGCAAGATCCTGGCTTACTCAGGATTGATGGACGACAAAGAGGTGACATGGATGCCTTCTTACGGCCCCGAACAGCGCGGTGGCACCGCCAACGTGACTGTGATTCTCTCTGACGAGAAAATCTCATCTCCTGTGCTCGATTCATTCGACAATGTAATCGCTCTCAACCAGCAGAGCCTCGACAAGTTCGCTCCGAAGGTGAAGCCCGGCGGCATACTTATCTATGACACCAACGGCATCCACAATCACCCCAAACGCGACGATATCACCATCTATCCCATCGACGCGATGGAGGCCACTCTCGAAATCGGCAACTCAAAGGCTTACAACATGGTTGTGATGGGTGCCCTTCTTGAGGCCATGAACTACAAACTCCCCATGGAGAATGTAATCAAAGGTCTGAAAAAATCGCTCCCCGAACGCCACCACAAGCTCATTCCGCTCAATGAGCAGGCCATCGAAAAGGGACGCACCCTCCTCAAAAAGTAATCAACCCCAATCAGAATACACAGATAGAGGGCATCCGGACGAATCCGAATGCCCTCTATCCTCTTTTACATAAAGAAGCTGCCCCACACCATTCCGTTGCCGTGTGTTTCCAGTCGCCGTGGAGTTGCAACCCACGGCTTAATTAACATCTTAAAATAAGACTTTTGGCAACTACTACGGATACCATTGCCGCAAGGTCATGGCGATTACGCCCCTCCCAATGCCGGTAAGTCAAGGCTCTTCCTGAAACGAAAGAACGGTAGTTACGGAAGAACGATGGCTAACGGGAGAACGAAGTGACGGGAGCACGGGGCTAACGGGAGGACTGTGGTTACGAGAGAACGTAAACCACGTTCTCCCGTTAGCCTCCGTTCTCCCGTCACATAGATGTATTTACGATGATGAGTGGATGTCATCTACATACGACACCATCCAACTTCATATGAAGAAAATTTGACTCCAAAATATATTACAACAAATTTAATATCAATAATTTATAAGTATTTTATAAATTATTAGTTGACACTAACGATGGATATAAATAAAAAATACCCTTTTGTGTTGTGTTTAGTAGTCTTCTTCAATCTATCTTTGCATTGATTTAATATATACAATATGGAAGAAAGATATACCAGAAACAGAATTTATATCAGCCTTGAAGAACAGAATAAGATTCGCGAGACACGGATTTTGCTCGCTGGGGCTGGCATAGGAAGTATAATTGCAGAATGTGCCTTGCGCTTCGGGTTTGAAGATATCATCCTCATTGATGGGGACAAGGTCGAACTCAGCAACCTTAACCGTCAAAACTATGAAAAACGGGATATCGGAAAATTCAAAGCTGAATGTCTTGCAAAAAGGCTCCAAAGAATCAATCCAAAAGCACAAATTCAATTTTACAATACCTACATTGACCAAAGTAATGTAAAAGGCTTGCTTGACGGTGTAAAAATAGCAATAAATGCCCTTGACTTCAAAAGCGACCTACCTTTTATATTCGATGAACTTTGTTCAAAGAAGAAAATCCCCGTATTACACCCCTATAATTTTGGTTGGGGAGGTTTCTTAACCATAATCAAGCCTGGCGGATATCAACTGACAGAGATTTCACAATCCTATAAAGGCTTTGAAATCAAGATGGCTGAATTCGTAGCCCGTTACTGCGCCTTTTTGGATATGCCAAATCTTTGGCTTGATAATGTTATAGAATCATATCTAAATGAACCAGAAGAACTCCCTCCTCCACAGTTGTCAGTAGCATCATGGATTGTTGCCGGATATTGCGTCAATGCTATGTTTGATTTGACAACAGAAAAGGAAATTAAATATTTCCCAAAGTTCTATTTCTCTTCATTACGCTACCAACCGACATGATTATGTCTATATAAGCTGATGATTCTGTGCGTAGGTCAGAGCCTCAACTATATTCTTTACATCCATCTTCTGAAAAATACTGCGTTTACAGGCTTTGATGGTATTGATAGACTTACATAAATTGTCAGCGATATCGTTCATCGTATACCCCTGCGCTGATAGGGACAAAACCTCGCGCTCGTTATCTGTAAGTATTATTTCTTTGCATTTCTCCCACTTGTGATCATACAGCGAGTATTGGTAGAACATACCGGAGTTGGGTTTCTTCATTATGACATTCCCCCGCTCGTTCCCAGCCGCTAGGGAGATTGTACATATCGCTAACCATATCCTACCATCCTTTGTCAGAATGAGTGGTGTCAGTTTGTGGTTGACAAGACGTTTTCGCCTCCCCCTCATTATGTGGAAATCGTAAGATATTGTATAGTCTTTCCTCTCGCCTATGGGAAGTGTATTGAAAAGTTTGAATCCCATATTGTTAATCTCAACAAGCATCTTCAAATCTTCCGGAGGTACATAGTCTATATAGAACCTGTATCCGTATTCTCTTATCTTATCCGACTCGCTACCGCATAGACGGGCGATATTATTAGAGACATACAGGAATCCCTTTTTGAAGTAGTCAATGATATATACACACTGGTATGTGCTACGCTCAAATGCTCGCGCAGCCTCTATTATGAGTCCGGCTTTCTCATAGTCCGACTCATTTATATTCTCTACCGAGTTATGCAATGAAAAAAAGTCTCCTATCTTTATATTGGAGTACATAGTGTTAGAGCAATTTACAGTACAAATTTAATAAAATCCAGCCATATAGGAAAACAGAACATTACACAAAAGGGTAATTTTCAAGGTAGATTTTTTAAAATACACTTTTGTGTTTCGTTCGGGAGATAGTATACACATATTTTTGCGAAAAAAATCAAAACTGCCTCAACTATGGAAAAAGTAATATGGTCATGCAACGATTACTCTATCTTAAGAGTAGATGCGAACCGACTTCATGACGTTGCTCAATTTGTAGTGACTCAAAACTATAACCACCATTCTCCAGAGTCAATCCCTGACACAGCGCAACAGGAAATTGATGAAATATATTTGGAAGAGCTTTCCTACTCCATAAACTCATCTTGTTTTATCGTTCGAAACAATGATGGCATAATAGTAGGCAGCATAAGGGTGTTCAGATGGGATAAGAAGACACCCACTCCCATGGAGAAAATTTTTCACATATCCCCATTGGAGAAGGTACAAGACACACCCCAAACCTCATTCTGGCACATCGGACGATTTGCCATTGATTCTAAATCTGGATTCTCCACCATCACATTATTCAAACAACTCATGATTCTTGCCGTGGCTCCTATCCTGCGTGAGGACGACAGCTATATGATAGCAGAGACAGACAGCCATCTTCTCAAAGTCATGAACGCCCTTGGAATTGAGACTCAAAAGATAGGAAATCCGCTCAATTATCTCGCATCCGAGACAATTCCGATATGCTCAAACAAAAAGGGATTAATCAAGTTCTACCAAAGGTGTTATCCTCTTATTGCCCCATCATAGACTACATCAGTCATACTACACAAAAGTGTATAAATAACCCTCGACTCAGAAAAATACCCTTTTGTGTAAGTATCAAATGACAATCCAATATTAATTTAGCATAAAATATTCCAGTCTCCGTGGGTTTGCAACCCACGGAGCGATAAACATATGAAGATAAGGATTTGGGTAACCCACACGGCTACCTTTGCCGCAAGGTCGGGGCGATGGCGCCCCTCCTCCCAGGGGGCTGACGCCTACTATGCCGACTGTATGACTCCTGGTAGGAAGCGAGATTTGGGGCAACCTATATCTTAGTTTTAAAATAATATATCTAAGTTCTTTTTTAGAAATTGGATTTTTTTAATTATTTTATTAAATTTGGACAAATATTTACTAACCAACTCACTACGATATGAAAAGAGAGATGACATTGGCGCTTTTGCTATGTGGAGCTACTGCTCTGGCAAATGCACAAAATTATTTTACTGAGGGTACGGTCTGGAGTGTGCACGTAAGAGGGGATATCCTCGATGATGACGGTAAACTTCTGGAATATGACGAGAAATTCTGGCTCGAGGGTGACCTCAAGGAATGGGGCTACGACGAGGGGCTGATTCTCTGGCAGCAACGCGAGGATGAGTCGCAACCACGTCATGCGCGCGGGCTGATCAAGACCGATGGCGACAAGGTATATTACCGCCCGCATCTCCAAAGAGATGAGTGGCTGCTGATGTACGACTTCGGCGTCACTGCCGAGGAGCCTATCGAGACTTTCGCCCCCGAGTACTACTGGCCAAACACCTACATCCACGACACTCCCGACTACTTCGAATGCCTCGGCAGATATGCTGCCCCGGATTATCCTGAACTCACAATCATCAAAGTGGGTGAATTTAAGGATAAGCAGGATTTTGAACCCTATGGCGAGGGGGAGATTCTGGTGGGTATCGGCAGTCTGAAGGGCCCCGTCTACAACCGCCAGTATGGCCAGTATCGCGGTGGCGAGAGCACTACCCTTACCAAGGTAGAGCACAACGGCACCATAATTTATGAGGCGACTCCGAAGTCGGAAGTTACCGACATCGCAGCTGACCCTGAAGCCGAGATGCCCCTCTACAACCTCTCAGGTCAGCCGATTGAATCACCCGCGCCCGGACAACCCTACGTCAGCGGCAACCAAGTCAGAATAAACCCGGCCCGATAATACCATTGGTTCCGACTGAAACCTTGATTATTTGTAGAGAAGAGAAAATTAAGGTAAATATTCGGAATTACCTTAATTTCTTACCACTTTCTTTAATAATCAAGCTGCTTTTTGAGCCGTTGATTCTTTTTAGCCTGGATACGTACTTAGATAAAATTAGGGCTGATTCCAAAATTGGAGTCAGCCCTATAATTTTATCGGATTAATTTGGGGTTATCGGATTAATTTGGAGGATGTGCCGTCGGTGTAGGTGATTATGTAGCAGCCTGAGGGGAGATCCGAGGGGTCTGAGGCCACGCGCACACCTGAGAGATTGTAGACGCCGCTGATGCTCTTCGGCTCGGCTACAGAGGGTGCGGAGGCGCCTGTGGATATCTTGGGCGCGTAGGTAGAGATCAGTACCTCTGAATCTATCAGATAACGCACCTTGACGGTGGATTCAAGGGCAGGTTTTGATGACTTCACGCGCCAGAGTCCGGTGGCCTCATCCTTCTCAGCCTCCTCATCATCGATGAAAATATCCACCATCGACACGCGGAGATCATCGCGTATCTCAGGCACCCACTCGCATCTCACCGCGCCCTCCTCGGAGGAACGCCAGAGAGTAAACATCTCCACCACCGGAGCATTGCAGACACGACTCGTATAATCGCCCGCAGTGCCGGCCGCACAATATATTTTCTCCCAATACATCGGCACTCCCTCGCCGGGCACATTCGAGCAGATGAAGGTGGCAGGATAATTGTTGTGGCTGCCATAGGCATTGCCCCACTTAAGATAGGGAGTGTTGATATATACTCTTGTGTTGTGGTGGAATGCGAACGCGCCGAAGATAAGTATCTCGTTTTTCTCAGACCGCGAAGGGATATAGATAGTATTGAGCAACGGACAATTATCAAATGAATATGTCTGCACATAGTCAACGGCCGAGAGCTGGATACGTTCCAGGGCCGTGCAGCCATCAAAGGCATGCTGGCGGATGCTGGTCTCAGCATATTCAGTGAAGTCATTGAGACTGACTTTGGCAAGATTCACACAGTTCTGGAAGCATGAGGGGGGTATAACCGCCACAGCCCCGGGCCACTTCACATCCGTCAGACCCGAGCCCTCAAACTGCCGGCCTAACGATGATGTGAAATCGGCACCCTCCATATTCTTCACCTTTTCGAAGGGGAACTCCTCAAGCGCCGTACAACCGAGGAAAGCCCCCATATTGACAGTCGTATTCACCGATGAGAGCTCCACCTTAGAGAGCTTCGGACAGAGTGCGAAGGCATAGCGTTCGATGGTGAGCGGCTTGGCAGCGGTGCCGGTGATGCGCACCTCTGTAAGCTCCGGACACAACAGGCACACCGCCGACGGACTAATCGCCACCGCATCGCCATTATATTTCAGGGTCTTTATTGCGGAGCCACTGAAGGCATAGTGGCCGATGTCACACTTGTCATGAATCGTGACTTCGGGTATGATGGTGTTGCAGAACGCACCCATACCTATTTCCCTACAACTTGCCGGCACCACAAATGAATCGAGCGCCAGACGCGGCGGTACGGCGGCAAGTATGCCATCGTTGGTGTAGATTATCCCGTCGACCGATTTATAATGCGAGCTCTTGCTGACATCAATCTCACGTATGCCATTGTTGCCGTAAGCCCAGTAGGGATTACCAAACCAACCATTCTCATTCATAATGATCAGCTTGATGCTCTTGTTGTCGGCAAAGGCGCAGCGGTCCATATAATAGACCTCATCGGGGAGAGTGTATTTGGTCTTCGGGCGCGCCGGAGGCATGCGGAAGAGACGCCATGAGGCCTCAGCGCCGAAACGATGCAGCAGCACACCATCCAGGTCCTTGAAATACTCATTGGCTGCATTGACATGAAACTCATTGATGCCAGTGCATCCTATGAACTCAGTCGAACCGATAGAGGAGATTGTCGACGGGATGTTGACACGTGTGATGCCCGGAAAATCCTTGAAGGCACGGTCGGCCTCAAACCAGTTCTCAGCCTCGTAGCGCGCGCCGATGGTATTGACCACATAACGCGTGTCGTCGATGGTGACACTTCCGGGAATTGTGATTTCACCTGTAGGCTGATACCCCTCCTTGACATCAATCAGAGAGGCATAGCCGGTGTATCACTCCCCATTCATCTGAAGCTCATAGATGTAATTGCCCACCCGCTTGATATTGGATGCATCGGGGTCATAGGCCATGGCACTCGCCAGTCCAGAGATTGCCACAACAAGTGTAAGCAGCAGTCTTTTCTTCATACGCATGTAAAATATTTGATGAGGCCACAAAATTACTTTTTTTTGCAACCTTGGGGTCTACATGCGCGGTCTACATTCAGTCTACATTTTCACAACACTCTGTAAATAAGTAGATTATTTTGCCTCCAACAAATGACTGCCGCCGACTCTTTTTCACTCAACAAAAGGCGGTGCTCAGGCATTACGGTAGCGGTGGCGCAGCAGCAGCTTAAGCGCCGAAGCGGGCAAAATGGCCGACAGGAGCGCCGCCACACGGTTGACAGGGCGCACGCGGCTATCGAACAGCGAGCCACGCCGCAGAGACTTTATGGTATGCATGCACTCAGCTATATGGCGCTCGCGCGCCGACGGGTCAAGCGTGGTGTCATTGAGCAGCAGCCCCAGCATATTGAAATTTGCAGAAAGGCGACGGTCGGCAGCCGCCGATGCTATCTGCGGATATGAAGTCTGCATGAATTGATGGAGTCGGCGCGTCACATCGAGCACCACCAGCCGGCGCTCATTGAAAGTGTGTATGATGCTGCCCGGGCGCTGACGATAGTAATAGACCGTGGCATCACACACCACATAGCGCCGCGCCCGCAATGCCAGACGGCAGAAAAGGTCAAGGTCCTCATATAATATGCCAGGCTCAAAAGCGATGTCGTCCCATATATGGCGGCGATAAAGTTTGGCTGACATTGAAGAGGTCACTCCCCGCTGATAAAGACTCGCTGCGGCAGCCTCCTCGCCGGTGAGCCTGCGGCATCCCATCCCGGCAGGGCGCACCGGATGAAGGTTGACCTCCTTACCCTCGTCAAACTCCACCATTCCACCCTCGACGATATCGGCATCCTCGCGGCGCATCACATCGAGCATCCGCTCAAGCGCATCGCAGGGGAGAAGGTCGTCGGAATCCACACATGCTATCACATCACCCTGCGCCACTGCCAGCGCGCGATTACGCGCCGCCGAGGGTCCGGCATTCAGCTGCGACATGACGCGCACCCGCCCGTCAGCCGCCGCATAGCGCTCAAGAATCGACAGTGTCGCATCCGTACTGCCGTCATCGACCGCTATCACCTCCAGGTCGGCGCAGGTCTGGGCAAGCACGGAGTCGAGTGTGGCCTCAATCCATGGCTCAACATTATAGCATGGCAGTATTACCGATATCATCAGTGTCTGAATTACCTATGAAGGGGTTATACTCTTTGCGAAATTATAAAATGAAGCAATGAGGGGTCAAATGTAAGGAATCGACCCTTTCTCAGGCGTCGCCAAGAAGTTTATAGAGTTCCCACATGGCGATTCCGGCCGAGGTACTCACATTGAGAGAGTGCTTCGTGCCGTGCATCGGTATCTCTATCGTCAGATCAGCCATGTCGGCAATCTGCTGGTTGACTCCATGCACCTCATTGCCCACCACCAGCAAGACGCCACGCCGCTGCCTCATCGCATCGCGCTGCAGAGGGAGCCGGCGCAGGTCGACCGAATTATGCGTCTGCTCAAGCACACAAACCATCCATCCATCGCGCTGCATTGCCTCAGCCTCAGCCAAGGCATCCTCCACATGCCGCCAGCTCACACTCTGCTCCGCACCGAGAGCCGTCTTCGAAATCTCGGCCGAAGGGGGAGTGGCCGATATGCCCGCCATGATGAACTCACCTATAAGAAAGGCATCGGCAGTGCGGAGCATGGCCCCGATATTCTGCGCCGAACGCACATTGTCGGCCATCACCGCTATCGGCAATTTGTGGAGGTCGTGGTACTCCTCAAGGGTGCAATTCGTGAGCTCGAGTATATTCTTTTTCTTCTTCTCCATCTCTGAAAACTGAGACCGAAGTTGCTTAAATTTTTTACGAAAAATATAAAATGAAGGAATTTTTTCCAGTCAAGCCGCAGCCTCGGCTACACCATATTATCAATTCATTTTATACGCATAAAAATGCAATTGATATTCCATATCCGAACGCACTGCTCAGCCACCAAAGCGCATCATAGCATTGCTAAATTCAGTGGAGTGGTATGGCGTGGTACCCCAGCGCTTCAAGAGAGCTCAAGCATACGGTTGATGGGGCGCAGCGCACGCTCGGCGACCGCCGGATCGACATGAATCTCTGGAGCCTCATTAAGCAGTGCGTCGCGCACCTTCTGCAGCGTGTTGAGCTTCATGAAATCGCACTCGTTGCACTGGCATTCGGCATCCTCGGCCGGAGCCGGAAGAAACACCTTCTCCGGGCACTTGTTGCGCATCTCGAAGAGTATGCCGCTCTCGGTGACCACGATAAACT
Source organism: uncultured Muribaculaceae bacterium (assembly GCA_910577585.1). GTDB lineage: Bacteria > Bacteroidota > Bacteroidia > Bacteroidales > Muribaculaceae > Lepagella. The sequence continues at coordinate 39,108 of CAJTNN010000012.1, forward strand.
CACGCGCATCATCGGCCGCAGCAAACTCAAGCAGCGCGGCTGTAGAGCCCACCTTGTCGGCAATCATCTGCAGCGGACGTCGGCACTCCGGATGGACCAGAATCTTCGCCCCCGGATGCTCGCGCTTCATCTCGAGAATCTTCTCTATCGAGAAACGGTCGTGGACATGGCATGCGCCATTCCAGAGCAGCATCTGGCGCCCTGTGACAGAATTTATATATTCCCCCAGATTATGGTCGGGGCCGAATATGATTTTCTCATCCTCCGGCAGCGACTCTATAATCTTGCGCGCATTGCCCGAGGTGACCACAATATCAGTATGAGCCTTCACTGCGGCCGACGTATTGACGTAGCTCACCACAGTGTGGTCAGGATGCTCAGCCACGAAAGCCGCGAACTCCTCAGGGTCGCAACTGTCGGCCAGCGAGCAGCCGGCAGCCATGTCAGGCACGAGCACCCGCTTGTCGGGGCAGAGAATCTTGGCGGTCTCACCCATGAAATGCACGCCACACATCACGATGATGTCGGCATCAGTCTGCGCCGCCTTGCGGGCAAGAGCCAGAGAGTCGCCGATGAAGTCGGCAATCTCCTGAATCTCCTCGCGCGTATAATAATGTGCCATTATCAGTGCGTTCTTCTCAGTCTTGAGCCGGAGTATCTCTTTTTTGAGTTCTGACATGGGTTTCTCCATAGTTATTATTTGATTTATAAATTTTAAAATTCAATTAATAAAAATATCAACAACAATATATGCTGTCAATAACTGACAATAACTTTCGGCCTAAAAATTTGGATATGTGGATATTGACATCGCATATCAGCTTTTTTGACAGGTTATTGACATGCCGTATCTCTCATTATCATTGAGATACGGAGTTTATTGACAACCTTGTTGAGATGGCAAAGATAGTCAATAAATTCGGATTTGAGGGCATAGGCATGTCTAAAAGATGTTGAAAAGGGTGTCGGTTATCGACAGGGTGGTCAATGACCCGGCGGGGAGTGGGGTGAGAATGAGGGGGATGTAAAAAATAGTGTATTTCCAAATTAAGGGCCTATATATTTGTTGACGCGTTTTTGACATGGTTATTGACCGGTTTTTCAAGGCTTTTTGACAAGTTATTGACAGGTTATTGACAAGCAGTTCCGGGATGTCGATAACCCGCGCGACAAGATGGCGGATGCATTAATATATAGGGAGGTGATACTTCTTCATAAAAAAGATAAGCTCTGAGGTGGGCTTCAATAAAAAAAAGGGTTATATTTGTAAAAAAAATGAGTAGAGATGAAATTTGACAGAATACTTCTTAAACTTTCAGGCGAATCCCTGATGGGAGAGCAGGGTTATGGCATCGACAGCAAGCGTCTGGCATCATATGCGGCTCAGATCAAGGATGCGGTTGAGCATGGTGTGGAGGTGGCCATCGTGATCGGTGGCGGCAACATCTTCCGCGGACTGAGCGGAGCCTCCAATGGTTTTGACCGTGTGAAGGGTGACCAGATGGGTATGCTCGCCACGGTGATAAATTCGCTGGCTCTGAGTTCGGCACTCGAGTCGATAGGTCAGCCGGCTGTGGTGCTTACGGCCGTGGGTATGTTCCCCATCGGTGAGCCCTATTCGAAGTGGAAGGCTATAGAGGCTCTGAAGCAGGGTAAGGTGGCCATCATCAGTGCCGGTACGGGCAACCCCTATTTCACCACCGACACCGGTTCGGCTTTGCGGGCCATCGAGACCGAGGCCGACGTGATGCTCAAAGGCACGCGTGTGGATGGTGTCTACACCGCCGACCCCGAGAAGGATCCTACCGCCACCAAGTTTGACACCATCACCTACGACGAGGTGCTTGGGCGCAATCTGAAGGTGATGGACCTCACCGCCACCGCCCTCTGCAAGGAGAACGGCATGCCCATCTATGTCTTCAATATGGACATCGAGGGTAATCTGGCAAAGATGCTCGCCGGCGAGAATGTGGGCACCTTCATCCACCCCTGACAAGCCCCTTGGCAGGAGTGCGGCTGAGGCTTGAATCAGACCGCGCATATCAGGATAAAGCGCCCATAGCGATGCTAAAGATATTGCAAGAAAATGGCCGGAATGGCCGACTTGCATACCGACCCTGAAGGCGTGATTAAATAATGCATAAAAATCAAAAAAAATACAAATATATGGAATTAAAGGAATATCTTCAGAATGCAGAGGATTCGATGCAGCTTGCAGTCGAATATCTCGACGACACACTCTCGCACATCCGCGCCGGAAAAGCATCGGCGCGTCTGCTTGATGCGATACGTGTGGACTACTACGGTTCGATGGCTCCGATCTCGAATGTGGCCAATGTGAGTGTGCCTGACGCGCGCACCATCGCCATCACTCCCTGGGAGAAATCGATGTTCAAGGAGATTGAGAAAGCCATCATCAATTCAGACCTCGGCATCATGCCCGAGAATAATGGTGAGGTGATACGTCTGTCGATTCCGCCGCTGACCGAGGATCGCCGCAAGGCTCTGGTGAAGCAGTGCAAGGCTGAGGCAGAGAATGCCAAGGTGTCGGTGCGCAATGCCCGCCGCGACACTATCGATGCGCTCAAGAAGGCTGTGAAGGCCGACGGCATGCCTGAGGATGTGCAGAAGGATGGCGAGGCATCGGTGCAGAAGCTCCATGACCGCTATATCAAGAAAATCGACGATGCCTTTGCCGAGAAGGAGAAGGAGATACTGACTGTCTGATCCATCATATCTTGACCGCGGGCTAATGATGTAATCACGCGGTGTCAGATTACAGGCAGGCTACTAATAACATTCCGAGGGGTATGCCCGACGACGCATTCAGACGTCGGGCATACCCCTCGGATTTATCTATGCGGAGATGAAGTGGGGGAGGAGGATGGTCAGTCGGTGAGCTGAGCCGGACATTCAAGTCCGGGGGCTTCATCGGCGGCCGATGCGGCGGCCGGACGCGAGATGATGCGGAAGCCGCTTATGGCTATCAGCAGGCTCATAAAGGGGCTCAGATAATTGAAGATGCAATAGGGAAGGTAGGAGAGTGTGGCCACTCCGAGCACCGCTGACTGGGTGACACCGCAGCTATTCCAGGGAATCAGCACCGAGGTGACCGACACAGAATCTTCGAGTGTGCGGCTGAGCAGGCGCCCTTCGAGGCCGAGACGGTGGTAGAGGTCGCGGTACATGTTGCCGCCGATGATTATCGAGAGGTATTGGTCGGCGGTGGCGGCGTTGAGGAACAGGCCGGAGGCGGCTGTGGCACCGACGGCGCTGATGCGGTTGCGCAGCACAGATGTGAAGGCTTCGGTGATGCGGCGCAGCAGTCCGGTGCCCATCATGATGCCTCCGAAGACCATGGCGCTGAGGATAAGCCATATTGTGGGGAGCATGCCGAGCATCCCGCCGGTGGCCACGAGTTCATCGAGGGCGGCGTCGCCGGTGGCCACGGCTGTGTCGGTGAGCAGGATGTGGGCCCCGGCAGCGAGTTGATGCAGCAGGTCGCCCCCGCCGATTTCAGCAATGATCTGGGGCTGGAATATGAAGATGCCTATGAGTCCGAGCAGCGACGATATACCGAGGGTGAAGAGTGTGTTGACGCGCAGCAGAATCAGAGTCACCGTGCAGGCCGGAATCACAAACAACCATGGGTTGAGGTTGAAGGTATCCGCCAGCGCCGCGGTCATGGAGGTGTGGGTCGAGGCAGCCGAGAGAGGCATGAGGATGCCGGCGATTGTAAACACCGCCAGCGCTATTATCAGCGAAGGGATGGTGGTGATGAGCATATAGCGGATATGCACGAATAGATTCACCTTGGATGATGATGCCGCCAGCACAGTCGTGTCGGAGAGTGGTGAGATTTTATCGCCGAAATACGCCCCTGAAATAATAGCTCCGGCGCTCCAGGCCGGCGAGAATCCGAGCAGTGTGCCGATGCCGATAAAGGCCACGCCGATAGTGGCGATTGTAGTCCAGGAGCTGCCGGTCAGCAGGGAGATGAGCGCACACACGCAGCAGGCTGTGAGCAGAAACAGCGGCGGATTGATATACTGCAGTCCGGCGCTGATAAGAATGGGCACTACTCCTGAGAGCATCCATGTGGCCGAGACGGTGCCGATGAGCAACAGTATAGGCACTGCCGGAAGAGTCTGCCGCGCGGCGGTGCGCAGTCCATCTGCCAACTCCTTGCGTGAGCAGCGTCGGCCCATGCCTATGGCCAGAGCCACGGCCGCGGCGCCGAGCAGCATTGCATAACTATAGTCGGCCACGAAACCGGAGCCTTTGACTATCAGAGCCGTCACCACACACACCAGGAGCGTGATGACAGGAAGGAGAGCCTGGATGACTGGAATTTTCTTCATCTGAATGATTTGTGGGTTCATGCCTTATGGTGCGCAGAGTGATGCATGTGCACCGGGATGGGCATGTCGGACCCTGGTTGATAAAAATAGGAAGTCTTGATAATTCTCCAGTAGATGACGCTGTTTAGAGCTTCTATATCTAAATAGCTTCAATGGTGAAATTTTCCGGCTGCTGACAGCCCCGAGGAAATCACTTCATGGGGCGGTAAACCGATATAAAAAATATATTGTTATGATAATAACGCATGGTGACACTATTTTATGATATTCCACTATGAACTGATTTAAACTTTTTACGAAAACTAAAAATCAGTTCAGTGGCTCACGATACATTTTGTGGGTCTGGCAGTAATAACGTGTTAATAATGTGCGTATTTTTAGTGCGAAACAACATTTTTTTAATAAATAGAACGTAATTTATGGATTTCTGTCTTGGTATATTGCGTCAGAATCCGGTGTTGGTGCTCTTTCTGACGGTAGGACTCGGCTTCTGGGTGGGTAAGTTCAAGTATAAGAATTTCTCGCTCGGACCCGTCACATCTGTATTGCTGATAGCCATCGGAGTGGGGCAGCTTGGCATCGAATTGTCGTCGCAGATCAAGACGGTGTTCTTCATGCTGTTCCTCTTCTCGGTGGGCTATAGTGTGGGTCCGCAGTTTTTCCGTTCGCTCAAGGGGATGGGTCTGAAGCAGGTGCTCTTTGCGGTGCTGATGAGCGCCACATGTTTTGGCGCGACCTTCCTGATGGCGAAGTGGATGGGATATAACAAGGGTGAGACTGTGGGTATGTTTTCGGGCTCGCAGACCTGCTCGTCGCTGCTGGCAGTGGGTGGCGATGCAATTGGCAACACCAATGTGGCTGCCGACCTCAAGCAGTCGATGATCGACATCATGCCGGTGTGTTATGCCGTGACCTATGTGTTCGGCACTCTGGGCACCGTCATCATGCTCGGCACGTTGGGCCCATGGTTTCTTGGTGGCCTCGACAAGGTGAAGGCTGAGGCCGCGCGGCTTGAGGCAGAGATGAATGAATCGTCGTGGAAGTCAGATCCGGTGAATATCAATGCACTGCGCACAGTGGCGTTTCGCGCCTTCGAGGTGCGTCAGCCATATTTTGCGGGTGGACATAAGGTGGAGACCATAGAGCATTATCTGCGCACACTCGGCAAGATACTTTATATAGACCGCATCCGCCGTCCTGACGGCAGCATAGAGGTGGCCACACCTGAGAGTGAGATACGTGTGGGCGACAAGGTGGTGGTGTGCGGACGCCGTGAGTTTCTGATGGAGAACAAGGGTTTTCTCGGTCCGGAGATCAACGATACCGAATTGCTGGAGTATCCGATGGAGCGCATTCCGGTGCTGGTGACCTCGAAACTCGTGGTGGGGAAGAGCCTCAAGGAGCTGCGCGACAGTCATTCGATGCATGGCATAATGATAGAGGAGGTGATTCAGGACCATGAGCCTACGCCGGTGACTGAGGATCTGGTGTTCCGTCGGGGCGATACACTCGTGCTCGTTGGGCGCAAGGAGAATCTGCGCAAGGTGAGCGAGAAGATAGGTGTGCTTGATGTGCCCACCACGCGCACCGACATCATGTTTCTGGGATTGGCCATATTTATCGGAGCATTTCTCGGTGCGATACCGTTGGTAATCGACGGGGTGCCGATCAGTTTCGGTGTGAGCGGCGGCAGCCTTATCGCCGGTCTGGTGTTCGGATGGCTCCGCACGCGCCGGCCGAAATACGGATATATTCCTGCTCCGGCCCTTTGGCTGATGAATAATCTCGGACTGAATACCTTTATCGCCGTCATAGGCATAGATGCCGCGCCGACGTTTGTAAGCGGTCTGCATCAGGTGGGCTGGGGGTTGCTTGGTGTGGGTGCGATAGCCACGTTGATTCCGCTTGTGGTGGGATTGGTGCTGGGCAAGTATGTATTCCGCTTCAATCCGGCCCTGACACTTGGTTGCTGTGCGGGCACACGCACATGTACAGCTGCCCTCGGTGCGGTGCAGGAGTCGATAGGGTCGAATCTGCCTACGCTCGGCTATACGGTGACCTATGCTGTGAGCAATGTCCTGCTCGTGATATGGGGCATAATCACCGTGGCGCTGATATAAGTTGGGCTGCGTTGATAAGTGATTAATGACATAAGTGATTATAAGTGATGCCGTGCATCGCAGCGCGTCGTGTAGGCGACGCCGACTGCGGTGCACGGCATTTATTGCGTATGATTGATTCAGCCTCTTACGCTGCGGGGCTCTCAGAGGATAGCCTCGCGTATAGATTGGGCGATATAGCGCACGTCATCGTCGCTGACCCAGGGTCCGGCCGGCAGACAGATGCCAACCTTGAATAGTGCCTCCGACACGCCGTTGACGTATGCCGGATTCTGTGCATACACGGGCTGGCGGTGCATCGGTTTCCAGAGCGGACGAGCCTCGATGCCACACTTGTCGAGAGCCACACGCAGCGCCTCGACATTGGCGTTGGGCTGGCAGTCGGTGACGGCGGTCTGTGCGGTATGGGTCACACCCGCAGCGCCACCCACAGCGCCTGTGATGACACTCTTATAGGAATTCTCCTCACCCTTGATGTGCAGGTCGGGGTCGAGAGTGGCGGTGCAGAGCCAGTAGTTGGCATCGAATGCCGGCGATGGAGCGCAGTGCATTGTGATACCCTTCACATCCTTGAGCAGCTCGCAGTAGAGGGCCTGCACATGCTTGTGATGCTCGATATGCTCATCGAGGATAGTCATCTGGCCGCGGCCAATGCCGGCGCAGATGTTCGACATGCGGTAGTTGTAGCCGATGGCCTCATGCTGATAGTAGGGATAGGACTCGCGGGCCTGTGTCGCAAACCAGAGCACACGTCGGGCCTCCTCTTCATCGGGGCATATCAGGGCGCCGCCGCCTGAGGTGGTGATCATCTTGTTGCCGTTGAACGACAGCACTCCATAGCGTCCGAATGTGCCGAGCACCTGTCCCTCATATCGTGAACCCAGACCTTCGGCAGCATCCTCGATGACCGGGATATCATACTTCTCGGCCACTTTCAGAATCTCATCTATCTTATAAGGCATGCCGTAGAGCGCCACCGGAATGATGGCCTTCGGCTTGCGGCCTGTCTTTTCGATACGGTCGGCGATGGCTTTGTCGAGGAGTTCGGGGTCGATGTTCCAGGTCTCGGGCTCGGAGTCGACAAACACCGGAGTCGCCCCTACATAAGTCACCGGGTGCGACGAAGCGCAGAAAGTGAACGACTGCACCATCACCTCATCGCCCGGGCCGACATCGCAGGCCACAAGAGCCAGATGCACCGCCGCCGTACCGGCCGAGAGGGCCACCACCTTTTTATGCAGCGGTTCGCGCCCGGGACGATTATTGCAGAAAGCCTCGAGATCGGCTTCAAATCCATTTACATTCGGACCCAACGGCACGACCCAGTTCTGGTCGAATGCCTCCTTGATGAAGTCCATTTCGCGGCCCGACATATGAGCCAGGCAAAGTAAAATTCTATCTCTCATCTTGCAAGTTGATTATAACCATATTCCGCGCTTGCAGACACGGATTGACAAATATAATCAAAAAAAATGAGATACTTCTACAGATACGCTTATTTTTCACATGGACGTCGGCTATGATACACCGCATGATGCTGTGCATGCTTATGGAAGTTGGGTAAGGGGCGCATTGCGGACCGCGGGGTTGAACTTGCCGGGCGGAGGGATACGAATCTTCCGCGGTATAGTATTGGTGGGTTACGCTATGATAAGTAATTTTTATAAATTTGATAAAAATGGCAGATAAAAGGTTGGCAAATCAAAAGTAGTGCTTATATTTGTGAATATTCATTATCGCGATGTTTTGATAATATCGGGGTAATGGAGACAAGTACTATCAATACAATACTTGCTTATGAAACATTTATTCTCACTTGTAATCACATCCTGCATGAGTCTGACGCCGGCGATAGCGTTGGCTCAGTCGGCAGCCGGAGTTCCGGCGGCGGTGACGGATGTGAAGGTGCGTTTCCCCGGTGGGGGGCACGATGGCTATGTAGAGTTCACTGCACCCGTAAAGGATGTGGCAGGCTCCGAACTGGGCACTCAGCTCACTTATAGCATCGAGGCTGATGGCGCTGAGATTGCTTCGGGGAATGCTTATCCCGGAGTCAGCTACAGCGTGGATGTGTCGGTCGACGACACAAAGGTATACACCTTCAATGTGACTGTGGCCAATGAGGCCGGTCGCAGCGAGGGTGTGACAGCGAAGGCCGGCGCGGGCTTCATGCCGGCCGCTACCCCCGAGCCGATGGCCACGAAGATGGCCGACGGCAGTGTCAGTGTGAGCTGGCCTGCGGTGTTCACCACCGCTTCCGGGGCCGACCTTTCGGGCGAGGAGATGACATATCGTGTGGAGCGTTATCCTGATGGTTATGTGCTGGCTGAGGCTACATCGGCCACGAGCGTTGTTGACAATAATTTCGACGGCGAGCTGCATGTATACCGTTATCTGGTAACAGCAATATGGAATTATTCACCTTCGGAGGAGGGTGAGTCTAACCCGGTGTCGGTAGGTGTGGCCTCGACGCCCTTCAAGAGTTCGTTTGACACGGCCGATGAGTTCAATCTCTTTACAGTGGTGGATGCTGACGGCGATATGCGCACATGGCAGTACTACAGTGGCGAGATCACCGCCAATGTGGGTGAGGATGCAGCGGCCGACGACTGGATTTTCACTCCTCCCATCAATCTGAGCGGCAGCGGGTTCCATCCGGTGTCGGTTGATCTAAAGGTGCGCGATGCCGACTATCCCGGTATCGTGGAGATACGCTACGGCTCAGCCCCGACCCCCGAGGCCATGACTGAAGTGGCTGTGGGTCCGGTGGATGTGGTGTCGACGGCCTATCAGACATTCGGCGGCACGGCCGTAGGCACAGCCGATGGCCCGGTGTATTTCGGCATACATAATATCACGAAGCCCGGCATGTGGTGGACCTACGCCACCAACCTCATCATCTCAGCCTCGGCCGAGGGGATGGTGCCGGCGGCAGTGTATGATCTGACGGCTACTCCCGACATCGATGGCGAGCTGCGCATGACGCTGCGCATGCGTATGCCTGAGAATGACCTCTCGGGGGATCCGCTGACCGAGATATCATACGTGGAGATATACCGCGACGAAGATAAGATACACACCATTGAGAATCCGCTTCCCGGCTCGGAGATAGAGTATACTGACGAGGATGGTCTCACAGAGGGTGAGCACAGCTATCTGGTGCGTGCCTATAATAAATATGGTGCCGGACTCGATGCCCGCATCAATGCCTATGCCGGCATTAATCTTCCGGCTACTCCCGGATTTGCCAAGGCTATGGAGACAGATGTCAATGGTGTGGTGAGAATCGAATGGACTCCGGTGACGACCTATATCGACGGCTCGCCGCTGAATCCTGATAATGTCACCTATAATATCTGGACCAATGTGACCGGTCAGGATATGAAGGTGGCAGCCGGACTGACCGGCACATCGACCACCTTCCGCATCATCGCCGAAGATGAGCCGCAGCTCTTCTTCCAGTTTGGTGTGACGGCTGAGACTGCCGGAGGTGAGAACTACGAGGGTATAATGACCGAGTATGTGCCGCTTGGCGAACCCGATCCGGCTCCCTACGAGGATTCATTCCCCGACATCCAGGCCTCATACACTTACGTGATGGGTGGCTCGGACTCGAAGACTTTCTGGGATAATGCTTCAGATTCTTACTTTGAGGAGGTGCAGTCGCAGGATGCCGACAATGGCATGCTCTATATGTTTGGCGATGCGATAGGTAGCCAGGGCTATCTGCAGCTGGGCAAGATCGATCTTGCAGGTGTCGACTCGCCGATGCTCACATTCTATGTCTACAACATGGTGGGTGAGATTCCGGATGATAATGAGATGGAGGTATTTGCAGCCTCAGGCAGCGACGACTATCAGAGTCTGGGGAGCTGGCGCCTGAGCGATTTCGGCACAGAGGACTGGCATCGTGTGGCAGTTCCGCTCGATGCATATGCCGGCAAGAGCGTGCGTCTGAAGCTTGTGGGCACTGTGCGCAGCTACCAGTATCTGCATCTTGACAACCTGCAGGTGCGTCAGCGCCGCAACTATGACCTGGCGCTGACCGAAGTGTCGGCTCCCGAGCGTGTCAAGAGCGGCAACACATGTCCGATCAGAGTGGCCTATGCCAACTACGGACTCAATGATGCCGGCGAATTCAGCATCGAGCTTCTGCGCGACGGTGAGGTAATCGACCGGGTTGCGATGCAGGGGCTGCCCTCTGACGCCCGCGGCGAATTGACATTCCCGGCGGTGCATTCGGCAGTGACTCCGGAGAGTGTGGTCTACAGTGTGCGCCTTGCGTATGCCCCCGACCAGGTGGCGGCCAACAATCAGGCGGCTGACTTCGAGGTGCTCACCATATATCCCGCATATCCCGCTATCGACGACCTGATGGCCACTTACAGCACCGACCCGAAGGAGGTGACTCTACAGTGGAGTCTGCCCAATCTTGAGGGTGCGCTGATTGATGATGTAATCGAGGGCTTCGATAATGCCTCGGCATGGTCAAGCAAGGTAGAGGGCTGGACATTTGTGGATGCAGACCACCAGTATATCTACGGCTTCGAACCCTGGGTTGAGTTGCCGGCCAATGCTCCGAAGGCAGGAAGCCGCCAGTCATGGTGGGTGATGGATGCGTCGTATGCTCCGCTGGTGAATCATTTCAGCGACCCGCAATTCTATGCCACACATTCAGGCGACCAGTGTCTGATTTCTATGGCAGTCACCAACGAAGAGCTCACAAGCCAGCGCAGCGACGACTGGGCCATCTCGCCCGAGTTGCCCGGCATTGACCAGACCATTTCATTCTGGGCGAAGGCCATGCTTGAGGATGCGCCTGAGACATTTGAGGTGCTCTATTCCACTACCGACAAGGAGCTTGATTCATTCAAATCGCTTCAGGTGGTGAAAGACACCGGATGGTACTGGACCCAGTACTTCTTCGACCTTCCGGAGGGAGCCCGCTACTTTGCGATACGAGCCATCTCGCGCGATGCGTATGTGCTGATGATTGATGATGTCAACTTCATCAGTGCCGGCGAGGGTTCGGAACTTGAGATAGAGGGCTACAACATCTATCGCAACAAGAAGCGTCTCAATGAGGCTCCGGTGAAGGATCGCCGCTATATCGATCATCTTGATGATGCGGCGGTGGTGCCGGTCTACAATGTGAGTGTAGTATATGCCGGACGTGGCGAGTCTGATCTCTCCAACTCAGTGAGCCCGGAGTATTCATCGGTGGCTGAGGTGATGGCCAATGCCCGCGTGGTGGCCGCTGCCGGACGCATTCTGGTGAGTGGCGCCGCAGGCGAGATGGTGGAGGTCTATTCGGCCGATGCTGCCAATATCTACAGAGCCGCAGGTGTCGACAATCATGAGATCAGCGTGGCTTCAGGTGTATACCTTGTGAAACTTGCAGGCTACACCTGGAAGGTGCTCGTGAAGTAACCGATATTCCAATCGCGGGGTTCAACGCCCCCTAATCCGCATATTCCGGCGGGAGAGCTCCACATGACGGAGCCTCCCGCCGGAATCATTGTCATAAAGCAATTTTTATTTTTTTATCATTTTATTTGCAGTTTTAATTTTTTATGCCTTATTTTGCAATTAAGAATAGCTGAGGTTAACTCATTAGATTTTTGTAAAGAGCTTATACCTTTTACTTTTTTCAGAGTTAAAAAACTTCGTCTACCTTGTAATATACGATTCAAATCGTAAGAGAGAAAAAGCATCTGTGTAAAGCTGATGCAATTATTAACAACTTCTTTAACCATAATTATATTATGAAGTCAATATTTACCAAAATAAAAGTAGTAGTAATTCTATTGGTTATTTTTATGTCTGCATGTTCAGATGATGCAATTTTGCAAAATGAACCAGAGTCAGTTTATAATAAAACATCACTTGAATTGGCGCTAGAAAGAGCAGATGCGTTTTTTAAACTAATAGGAGAAGATACTCGCACTTCCAGGAAAGTGGCGACAATTCATTCGGTAACACAACAGACGACACGTGGTAGTATAGATACTTTGTTATATCTTGTGAATTATGATGCAAATAAAGGGTATGCACTTTTGGGAGCAAACCTAGAAATAAATGATATTTATGCGATTGCTCCAGTAGGAAATCTAACTTATGAAGATTTTAACAACAATCAAATTCTGGGTGATTTTCTGAACTCAGCAATAGCTTATACTCTAACTCCCCCTACGATAGATGGTACTCTGGTTGGATGGAAGTATTGGGGTTACAAAATTGATGAATATACACCACCGATGCTTTCTTCATATGTAAGTAGTTGGACGCAGCTGGCGCCTTATAATGCATTTGTTCAGAGTGGAAGCTCTAATCAAATTCCAGTTGGTTGTGTGCCATTATCATTAGGTATGTTTCTTAGTTATTATGAGCAGCCAACAGGAATAGTCTATCTCAGCAATAATAAATATTTTAAATTTGACTGGGATGTAATGTTATATGATAGTAATACACAGAAAAAAGACGTAAAAGTGGCAGAAATGCTTAAATTCCTAGGAGAAAGCAATCTTTTGAATACTACTTATTCTGATAAAGGGAGCTCTACAATGGCAAAACGACTTATTCCAACGTTAACCCGTTTGGGATATAATAATGTGCTATTTAATAATAATAATTTAAAGAGCCGTTTTGATAGTATCGTTGCTTTTATGACAAAAGGAAAAACACTTATATCTGGAAGTAAAACATTAAAATATTCAACGGCTCCTCTAATATGCCTTGGAAGAAATTTGGAAGATACGACCATACAGCATGCGTGGATTATTGATGGAATTGTGACGCGGTCAAAATATCCAACAGATTCAAATGGATATCCGATTCATTCTACGTCTGAAGGAGTGCCGCTTATAAGTCAGAAATTACTCCCATTATGGCACTGTGTATGGGGGCAGGTTGACAAAAAAAATGATGGATGGTATGTATTTCTTAAAGACCAAAATAATTTGGATTCTGTACAATATAATCCATTTTCAAACAAACTAAATTCAGAAGGCCTTTGTCCTACTGATAATAAAATGTATAGGAGATACGGAGATTGGACAGTAACTGGAGGTTGTAAACCCCAATAATTACACGTAGCTGGTCAAATTTAAATACAGAAGTTGTTTAAACTTTTTTCAAGTGCAAGGTTAATTAAGATTTGGAGCAGATTTCGGCTCTCAAAGGGGGAGCAATGCGGGCATTGCGGCCGATGAAGAGGGCCGAAAGATGCCAAAATATTAATTAAGATTGCACTTGAATAAAAATATCCTTCATTTTATGTTTTTCGTAAAAATTTTAAACAACTTCACTGTAAGAGAGAAAAAGCATCTGTGTAAAGCTGATGCAATTATTCAATTCAGTTTATCCCCGAAATTATGCCGAGACTTAAAGCGACGACTTTGATATTTATGGCGATTAGCCTTATTGCTGCGAGTGGATGTGGGAGTACAAAGAGGATTAATCGTCTGTCAGAAATACAGCTTGAGCTTATTGAGCACTCCTCTTTAAGGAGTAATTTCATAATAGTAGCTCCCGACGTGCATATGAATTACGAGGAGTGTTTCAAGTATTTGGGATACTTTTGCGTGGGTGGATATTCTAAAATATGCCGATTCAGTTCTCCTGATTTGGATTTTGCTTGGTATGCAGGAGTTTGTGGTGCAACAATGATTGTAGATGTTCCGAGAGATGGGTTGCAACTCGATGTATCTTCGTCAGGACCTCCATCCGAGGTTAAATATATTAACGAAAGAGATACAGTAACGTATCAACCTAATGATTTTCATAATATAGGGTTGAGTGTTCAGTCTGATAACTCATTTAAATTTGATATTCCTGCAAATTTTGAGTCTTCTTGCATAAAATGGATTGTGTATTTTCAAGATCCGACACAGATTACATTTGTTCAGGCAGATTGTGAGTATGTCATACAACCTCATAATTAGAGAAGTAGTCGGTTGAAATTACATGCTACTTAACGCACGGATTTAAACTTGAAATACGTATATTATATGAAAAGGATAATTTCTTTTATGGCATTGGCATCAATGGTTATGATGTGTGGTGGTTGTGTGGCAGAACGTGGTGTCGTGGATAAAGGATATATGGAACTTTCTCTTCTTGAACATCTTGATGAGGAAGCCCGACATCGAGTGCTGATAGTTTCTAAGGATTCCATACCGACGCATGAAGAAATAGAACATTATTTTCAAGTCCATAGGGAATATATACATAATAAAATCCTGTGGAATCAACCACTGGAGGTTGGAAATGGTTTGGTGTGGCGTTTTACATCGCCTGAGTTAAATTTTGTATGGTATAGCGAGTGTCAATATGCGCCTGTATTACCGATAGCGCGCTCCGGATTAAACCTTTCGTTGGAGATTATAAATCTGAATAGACATCAAAATGAATATGGCAAGGTAGGAGGATTTAAACTCGTATCAATAAATTTGGTAAGGAATGGTGAGACTATGGAAATTCCACTCACTGATGCAGGTAAGTTTATAAAGTTTGATCCTAAGGAAAGTCCTCGGAGCTGCAGGTTGATTATTCCTGCTAATTATAAAGATAGTGAGATTGAGTGGACTTACAGGTTTGAGATTTTGGAATCTCCGGGGTTGTCAAATATATCAGAGATGGAGAATCAAAATATAATCTCCGAGTTGGAAGAAGAGCCAGAAGTCAGGGGATTGACATATAGTCTTACTTTCGTACAAGCATATCCAAATCCTGAACCTACTTGGGGTAGTTAGAGTCTATGAAGAATTAGCGAATATTTACTTTAGGTCTCCCAAGAACTTTTCGATGGGTTGTAGGGTGTATCTTTTTATCACTTGGAGGTTTCCCGATTACTCGCGTGAAACTAACAGCATTTGCAAGCATTATGAAGAATAGCATTAGAACGAGATTGGGTATAGTCATTTTGGTGCAGTTATTTTGTGGGATAGGTAGCGCCATGGCTATGAGTGGGATGAGTGGAGTCTCGCAGGTGGATTCTGTGCAGTCGGAGCGTGAGCTGGATGAGGTGGTGGTCACTGCCGCGAGCCAGTATACGGTGCCGGACGGCATGGGGTATTTGCCCGGTAAGAAGGCTAAGAAATTTGCGGATTCGGCTGCTTCGCTGCTGCATCTGATGGGGATTCCGTCGTTGAACACACAGTTGGGTTCGGAGAGTGTGACCACCAAGTCGGGCGAGAATGTGGCGATGTTTATCGATTATCTGCCGGCCGATGCTCAGGAACTCAGGGGTATTCTGCCGGCTGATGTGCTGCGGGTGGAGGTGCTCGATTTCCCGGCTGACCCGCGTTTTAACGGTGCGGCGCATGTGGTAAATTTCATAATGCGCCGATATGAGTATGGCGGATATGTGAAGGGTAGGGCCAAACAGGGATTTGTGGTGCCGTCGGGTGACTATGGACTCTTCAACCGCACTTCATATAAACGCATGACCTACAGCATCTCTGCAGGCTACAATTATTCGCATCCACGCAGCGGAGAGATGTGGGCCGAGGATAGCTATATCTTCCCCGACATGACTTTCCAGCGATTGTCGCAGACCGAAGAGCAGACCACCCACACGGAGTCAGCCTTCGCTTCGGCAAGAATAGCCTATCAGTCGAAGGCCACGAGTATTGTCAATACGCTCGGTTTCTCATTTAATCATACACCGTTAGACGGTGCGTTGTCGTCAGAGTCATTCTCCAACAATCTCTATCCCCCGGCGATGAGTCTGTCGGAGCGCTATGACCGTGGTGCATCCTACAACTGGTCGGGTAATTACGGGTTCGGTCTGCCTGGCAACTATTATATTCTTGTGGCTCCGACGCTGCAGCATTCGCACAATGTGGCCAACACCGGGTTTGAGGCCGATGAGAAATCTTATATGCAGAATATGAGGGAGAATACGAATGTGGCTGCTCTTCAGGTGTTTGCCAGAAAGGGATTCGGCAATCATGCCTTGGCGCTCAGACTTTACGACAATTATTACAGGTCTGACCTCGACTATACCGGCCAGAGTGTCTCTGCCCAATCCATATGGGAGAATCGCGCGGGTGTCACGCTGATGGGCAACAGCCGCATAAACCGTGTGGGGCTCTTTTACGGCGCGGGTGTGCAGTATGTGGCCTCCGACAAGATGGGCTACCGCTACAACTATCTCTCTCCGCTGGCCCAATTATCGCTCAACTGGAATATCTCGAATGTAGACAACATCAATTTCAATGGCAGCTATGAAGAGTGGAACCAGTCGATGGGCTACACCAACTCAAATCTGGTGCAGCTTAACCTCGTGGATGCCGTGAAGGGTAATGAGAAGCTGCGCAAAGAGCCGGTGATGAACCTCTCACTCTCTTATTCGCGCTATATCAGCCGCAATGTGTCGGGCTATATATTCAGCAACTTCCATTGGCGCGACAATACGGTGCGTGAGAATTATTATCCGTATCTGATAGATGGTGCGCCGGTGATGGTCAGGGAGTATGTCAATCACGGTCATTACACCAATCTTGAATATGGAGTCTCCGTCAGCTGGCGATTTCTTGGCAATTCATTCATGGTGAAGGGTGATTTGAAGGGAAATTATACAAAAAACAACGCCTTTATCCCTGTGGACGGCAATTTCTTCAGCGGCACGCTCGGCGTGGACTATATGCTCGACCACTGGCACTTCTCGGGACAGGTGATGTCGCCGGTGCATTCGATCATGGCCTCTTCGGAGGTGAAGGGGAGATGGTGGTATGCATTGATGGCAAGCTATGTATGGGGTAATCTCAATGCCTCGGTGACTCTGTGCAATCCGTTCTGCGGCTCATGGCAGGGTATGCGCACCATTGTCGACACGCCCAACTATAAGCGCAACGCGCTCGCTATCTCGGATGCCTACCACAGAAGTGTAGCCATAGGGCTGACCTACACCTTCGGCTATGGCAAGCGGGTGGAGCATGATGCGGAGTTTGATGATGCCACCACTTCAAATTCGGCCATCCTGCGTGAGTGAGCATCGACGAGGATTGGCCCGCTTCAGCTGCTTAATCGGGCCAATGAGGATGTCAATCAGGTCAGGGCGTATGCAATAATGCTGTGCTTTAAGCAGTTTAGATAGGTGAGGGGGAATGAGATTGGTGGATAACCCCAGATATTTAATGAGTCTATGAAGTTGAAAACCGGAGGATTCAGATTGGTGCGTCAGCGCGATTCGATGCAATGTGGAGTCGCGTCGCTGGCCATGATATGCCGTCATTATGGCATGGACTGCTCTCCGGCATGGCTTGAGCAACAGTGTTTCCCTACCAAAGAGGGGGTGTCGCTCAAGGCGATATCTGATGCGGCCAAGGGACTCGGATTCGAGACGATGGCCGCGCGCGTCACTCCGGCCCAGATGCTGCAGGCTCCGCTGCCGGCCATATTGCATTGGAATCAGAATCATTTTGTGGTGCTCTATAAAGTGAGCCGCGGAGGCAAGAGATTCCATATCGCAGATCCCGGCAAGGGGAAGTATATGTGCAATCTCGATGAGATGATGCGGCATTGGGCTGTCACCCGCAGCCAGGGTGAGGAGAAGGGTGTGGCCATGTTTTTCAATCCTACCGATGAGTTCGGCAAAATAAGCCGCAACCATCGGGAGCCCTCGGCCTCCACAAAATTCCTGTGGAGCTATATCAACCGCTATCGCCGGCATTTCGGCCAGATTCTGCTCGGGCTGCTTGTAGGGTGTCTGCTACAGCTGGTGTTGCCGTTTCTGACGCAGTCGATTGTGGATGTGGGTATTCACCATAGCGACATCCGCTTCATATGGCTTGTGCTGCTCGGCGAACTTATGATAGTGGTGGGGCGCACGCTCACCGACTTCATACGCCGGCGCCTGCTGCTGCACATATCGATGCGGGTCAACATCTCGCTAGTGAGCGACTTCTTTATAAAGCTCCTGAAGTTGCCGATGTCGTTTTTCGACACCAAACTGATGGGGGACCTGCTGCAGCGCATCTCCGACCACGGGCGTGTGCAGACGTTTCTGACGCAGCAGTTGCTGGGGGTGCTCTTCTCGGTGTTGAGCTTCTTTATTTTTGGAGTGGTGCTGTTTGTATATAACCGTCTGATTTTCGGAGTGTTCATCATCGGTAGTGTGGTCTATGCCTGCTGGATAGCGGCATTTCTGCGTCGCCGCAAGGTGATAGACTACTCTCTCTTCGAATGCCAGGCCCGCAATCAGAACCGCACCTATCAGTTCATAACCTCAATTCAGGAGATAAAGCTCCAGGATTGCGAGCGTCGCCGCCGCGAGGAGTGGGAGGACACACAGGCCGAGCTCTTCGCCGTCCAGATGAAATCGCTGCGCCTGCAGCAGACGCAGGAGGCCGGTTCGATATTTATCAATGAGGTCAAGAATATCGTCATCACGGTGCTGGCGGCCACGGCGGTGATCAATGGTGATATGTCGCTGGGTGCGATGCTGGCTGTGCAGTATATCATCGGTCAGCTGAACTCACCGGTAGAGCAGCTGCTGGCCTTCGTGTATTCGTGGCAGGATGTGCGCATATCGCTCGAGCGCATCAGCGAGGTGCATGGCGGCCGCAATGAGGAGCCCCTTTCGGGACGCCTCGAGACCTTTTGCGATGCCGCTCCCTGGCTTGAGCTGCGTGGGGTGGGCTTCCGCTATGACCCCCATGCGCTGCGGCATACGCTTGCCGATATCAATCTCGTCATACCGCATGGCAAGGTGACGGCCATCGTCGGAGCCTCCGGAAGTGGCAAGACCACACTGATGAAGCTACTTTTGGGCTATTATCAGCCGCAGGAGGGTGAGGTGTCGCTCTGCGGTCGGAGGCTGAATGACTACAGCATGCGCTGGTGGCGCCGGCAGTGCGGGGCTGTGATGCAGGATGGAGTGATATTCTCCGACACCATCGCCAGGAATATCGCGGTGGCTGACGGCGAGGTCGACCTCGAGCGCCTCGAGCAGGCGGCGAGGGTGGCTTGTATTCATGACTATATCATGAGTCTGCCCCTCAAATACAACACCATCATCGGCCCCGATGGCGTAGGACTCAGCCAGGGTCAGCGCCAGCGCATACTGATAGCGCGGGCCGTATACCGCGATCCGGCATTCATATTTCTTGATGAGGCCACCAACTCGCTTGATGCACGAAATGAGCGTGATATAGTGCAGAATCTGGCACCATTCTACAAAGGACGCACCGTAGTGGTCGTGGCTCACCGACTTTCGACTGTATGCGATGCCGACCATATTGTGGTGCTCGATGCCGGAAGAGTGGTTGAGACCGGCACCCATGCTGAACTCATAGCCCTGCGCGGAGCCTATTATAATCTTGTAAAAAACCAGCTTGAATTAGGTACATGATATGAATAAATCCACCCCCGACGCCGCCACCTCATCGAGTCAGGCCACCGCCTCCACCCCGGCGGAAGCCCCGCAGCACATCGAGTTGCGCGAGAAAGGGCTGACCCACAAGATAGGCGAGATCCCCTCCCGACTCGTCACAGGAGGCTACATAGCCAGCATCCTGATTCTGCTGTTGCTCGCCGCTGCACTTCTGCTTCTCGACTACCCCTACACCGGCGAAACCCTCCTGCAACACATCTGGCATTCGCTATAAGACCCGATGGCGGGGCTTGCCGGCCCTCGGCGTCAGATTGCCGCACTCTTACATATTGGCACTCTTACATATTATAGGAGTGCATGAATATTGAGAGAAACAAGATGTGTTGGGAAATACATGTGAAAAACGATAAAAATATCGGTGAAAATTTGGAAAGCGCCGGAAAAAGTATTAACTTTGCATCCGACTTGAGGCAGCGCCTTTATTAAGGGTCGACTTATCACCCTGCAAAAGCGAAACCTCTGAACAGTCGGAATAATAAAACATCAGAAACGATTCACCTGGAGAGGTGGGTGAGTGGCTGAAACCACCAGTTTGCTAAACTGACGTAGGAGCAATCCTACCACGGGTTCGAATCCCGTCCTCTCCGCCACTGTAATTGAGAAAGCCCTGTAAGTATTTACTTGCAGGGTCTTCTTTTTATATCAGATGTAATCCTGATTCTATTCCAAAACTTTTTGATGGTCTACCCCCACCATACAGAACCCCAAAATCTATATCGGCTTTTGAATAATCTGCAAAAAAATAGTTTGAAATAGTTGTAATATGAACTATTATTAGTATATTTGCGGAATAATGGTTTAAAATATACACCTTATGAATATTTATTCTTTGTCTGATGCAATTATTCAGCAGCGTATAGGTGAAAAAATAAAGACTCTTAGACTGCGTCAAAATATAACGCAGGTAAATCTTGCGTCTGCGGCTCAGGTATCTCTGTCATCTGTCAAGAAATTAGAAAAAGGCCAGATAGGATCGTTTGATAGTCTAATCAGAGTTCTTCGTGTTCTTGGTAAACTCGATATTCTTCAACAACTGGTTGAGGAAGAAGAGATGAGTCCAAATGAATATTATGAATTTGTAAACTTTACTAAGAAAAAAAATCGCAAACGTGCGACTTCAGTAAAGAAAACTGATAACGCTAAAGATGAATCAGAATGGTAGATATAGCAAAAGTAAAATTATACGGCAATGATTTGGGTACATTCCGCTGGAATGAAAGATATGCCGTTGCACAATTTGAGTATGCCGACAGTTTTGTGTCCCGCGGCATAGAACCTGCGCCTATCATCTGATAATAGTTAACTTTACGGTATGAAAGGTCACTATTTAGTTAGTGGGGGATGGGCGCACTTGTTGAGAATAATGTGTGTCGCTATCGCCGTCGGTATGATGCTGGGGGCAGCCTCATGCCGTAGGGTGGACCGCACGCTCGGGCCGTGGGGGTGGGAGAGACTCGAGCGCCCGACTGATACGCTGATGCTCAGGCTGCAGGATGCTTTTTTGGGAGATACGCCGCTCGACTCGTGTGTGATGCTGGTGGAGCGGTTTCATGACTATGCCGACCGGAGCGATGCCCCGGCCATAGAGCGCGCACGCGCCACATTCTGGGATGCCAGGCTGGCATTCGCCACTGAAAACTATGATGAGGCGCGCGATCTATTCCGCAAATCGCTCGCGGCCACCGATTCTGCCCGCTATCCATTTGATGCCAAATACACCCGCCTATGTCTTGAACCACTCGAGGGGAGGGTGCTCGACGGGGGGAATCTCGACTGGAAATGGTATGAGGAGATGATTGACGACCTCGATTACGCTCTCGCCAATGATGCCCCCGTATATGGCGGCCTGCGCGCGCAGTATCTGTGCTGCATCATGACTTACTCGGGCAATCCCAGTCGGGCGCTGCAGTATGCCCTGCTCGCCGACTCGCTCTTCGCCTGCTCGGGGCGTAGGGCCGACCGACTGACCAACCGCCTCAACGTGGCCTCGACACGTGTCCTTGTGGGCGACACTGTGGGCGCTCTGCGTGATTACGCCTGGATACAGCGCGAGATTGAGAGTGGCGTCCGACCGATGTCGCCATTGATGTTGCCCCTGATTGACTACAACCGCTGGGTCGAGGCCCGCGACACAGCCGCACTTCTGCGACTTCGCGATGTGACGCGTCATGACCCGGCTCTGGCCGGATATAAGGCATTGGCAGCGGCGTGGCTGGCTGATATAGAGCTTGAGAGTGGCCGCACCGACAGTATATCTACCTATCTGGCAGATATGAAGCAGGGTGCCGACTATACCGATGATGCTGCGCAGCGAAGTTTTGTGCTGAAGATGCTCGGCAGGGGATATGAGGCTATGGGCGACCACCGTCAGGCAATCGAATCACTCAAAGCCTCGGCTGATATAGCAGAAGAGAATGTGAGGATGCTCAGCACCGACAAATATGCCATGGCCGAGACCCGCCGCATCACCGACGATATTGAGCGCCAGCGCATAGCCGACCGGCGGAGTGCCAGAATATGGATGTGGGTCTATACATCGGTCATAGCAGCCCTG
This sequence comes from uncultured Muribaculaceae bacterium, assembly GCA_910577585.1. Taxonomy (GTDB): domain Bacteria; phylum Bacteroidota; class Bacteroidia; order Bacteroidales; family Muribaculaceae; genus Lepagella. Next base: position 61,542 of record CAJTNN010000012.1, read on the forward strand.
CTTATCATAGCCGCCATATTCCTGATGCGCTATCTGAAGCGGCTGCATCGCGGGCGGCAGATGGAGCGGCGCGACCTTGAGGAGGCCCGCCGCTCGGAATTGTCGATGTCGCTGAGTGTCTGCGAGAAAGAGCGTCAGATAGAGGAACTGCGTCAAAAGATAAGTGCACTGGCAGATGAGGAGATGATTGATGCCGGGGCAGCTCGCGAGATTGAATCGAGCCTGCGCACCAGCGCCGCAGCCTCAAAGGCCGATGAAGAATTCGGCAGGGTCTTCGCCACGGTGAGTCCTAACTTCAATCAGCGCCTCCGCCAACTATATCCGCGCATCGGCCGCAATGCCATGCGCATGGCCGAATATATAGCCATCGGCATGGACAACCGTCATATAGCCCGAGTGATGAACATCCGCCCGGAATCGGTCAAGCAGAACCGCTGGCGCCTGCGCCAGGCTCTTGGTCTGGGTGCCGACGACAACCTCGACGCCACGCTGCGCGACTTGCTCTGACCGTTTTAGCCCGAAAGTGGCGATAGAGTTGAAAAGAGGCGAAAGAGGTGAAAAGGGGAGTGGGAAGACTAAATTTTTATATTGTACAACATTTTTTTGTCTATGTGCGTTAATTATAGGTATTAAGAAAAATTTATAGTTATGAAGAAATTTTTACTTATAGCAGCCGCTGCCATAGGTGTTTCGGCAGCCGCACAGGCCCAGACCACTATCTATGCTTCATATGGTGGCTATACGCAGATGGATGCGTGCAACAACCACGACGACTGGGCCAACGTGCACACCGCATGGGGTGCGGTCAATGCAGGTTTTGACTTCCATGTGGCCCCGAAATTCAGCATCGGTCCCTCTTACACCTTCTCATCCTGCTGCACCGATGGCGGTCAGTTGGCCAGCCACATCGCCTATCACGCAGTGCTTTTGAACGCCAAATACGACTACTATCGCAGTGGCATGTGGAGCCTTTACGGTCATCTCGGTGCCGGCGTGGTGATCTCGCATATGCAGCCGAAATTTTTCGAGAGCTACAACAAGGTATACTTCGCCGGCCAGATCTCACCGTTAGGTGTGCGCGCGGCTCTGAGCAGCAACTTCAACATGTTTGCCGAAGTAGGCTTCGGCGCGCAGGGAGTGGCCCAGGTGGGCTTCAGCCTCGACCTCTGATACGATAGTGATTGCAGCCGCACTACAAAGGTGGCCACAATCCGATAACCACAATACAAGCGGCGGCACCTTCCAACAATAGTGAAGGCGCCGCCGCAACTTATCTTATTTGGTGGGGTGGATTTGGTGGAAAGAATTAAAATGTGTAAATTTGTCGTGCGCAAGCGGTTTTTATTTTGAGGAATCATCGATTCGGGCTGTGGGTTGCAGCTTGATTAGAGGATGATTCAATCAGTTCATATGAATCCCTGCGAGGGTATTATCTAACTTAACACAAGAGCTTATGAAAAAAATCTCCATCTTATTGGCTGTCATGATGGCCGTGGGTGTCTGTCACGCCGCCCCCACGCAGCGCAATGTCGCACGCTTCAAGTCGGTCGCCGCCCAGCGTCCGCAACTTAAAAAGGAGGCTGCCACTCCGCTGTGGCTGCCGACTGTAGAAAAGGAATTCTATGACGACAACGGCTGGACTCAGATAGCCGAGGCGCGTTATGAATATGACAACAAGGGTAATATCACCCGCATACGTCTCGACGACAGTGGCTCGGTATTCACCACTATCTTCGAGTATAACGACGACAACATGCCGGTGCTCCGCGTAGAGACCGCAGGCGAGGGGAGCGCTGAGCGCAACACCCTCAAGCGCACCTACGAGTATGACCCGATCGTAAAGAGCTACTGCGTGTTGCGCATGGGTTACTCCTGGGCCGGCAATGACTGGGTGGCTGACTACGCCTGTGAGAAAAATATAATCACCCGCAACGAGGCCGGCAATATCACCGACATCATCAAATATCTGCCGCTGGATAGCGAGACCTTCGTGCCCGCCTACCACACAGAATGGAAATATGACGACCCCGATGGCCAGGCCACAGGCTTCGCCTACTATCTCAACATGTCGGGCGAGGAGGATGGCGACTGGAAGCTCTACGGCGACACCGACTACCGCGATATCGAATGGGAAAACTTCGACGGCCAGCCCGTGGGTGACTTCCTGGAGCAGATTGTTGGAGCCAACCGCATCAAGTCGGCCCGCGCATACTACGAGGATGTGGTGGATGGTTACGTATTTGTGGAATATCCGCAGGACGGGGCGTATGGCTATCTGATGAAATTCACCACCAACGACCCAGAAGAGGTGGGCATAACCCGTCAGGTAGAGACTATCGATGCCAACGGCAGTGTGCGCTACACGCTCTGCGAATACTTCGACGACGAGACTGAGGATATCTACGACACCCCCGTCTATACCTACATCACCACCTTGATATATAATGACCATGGCGATGTAGAGTCAGAGCAGATGACCGAGCAGTTTGGTGATTCCGAACCCGAACTTGTGGCATGTGAGGAATATGCCAACACATATGATGAGGATGGCCACCTTGTGGAGATGATCCAGCGGACATATGACTACGAGGAGGGGGAATTCTTCGATGCCCGCCGTGTGGTGTATGAGGGATATGTAGATGTCACCTCGGGTGTGGCCTCTGCAGTGGTTGCACCTGCAGGTCTTCGCCTTGACAATGGTGTGGCTGTGGCCGAAGGCGATATCACCGCCTATGCTCCTGATGGCCGCATGGTGGCTTCAGCTGCCGGTTCGCTCGACGCTTCAGCGCTGGGCCGCGGCATATGGATTCTGCGCAGCGGCAATGAGACTTTGAAAATCGTAAACCTTAAATAAATATCCATAACACAACATCATGAAAAGATTATTCGCTATGCTCGCGGCCGGCTTGATGGTCGCCCCGGTTGCGATGGCAACCTACATGGAGGCACCCGCCGGCGCCCCCGACGGGGTGGTGGTTCCCGACAGCACGGGCTTTAAATTTACCGATGTCAAGATTCTGCCCACCACTTCGGTCAAAGACCAGAACAAGTCAGGCACATGCTGGGCATTCTCAGGTGTGTCGGCGCTCGAGGATGAGGTGCTGCGTCAGGGTGGTCCGGAGCTGGATCTTTCTGAGATGTTTATCGTGCGCAACTGCTATATCGACAAAGCGAAAAAATATATCCGCACCGGCGGCAAGATCAACTTCGCCCAGGGTGGAGGCTTCGCCGATGTGCTCTATGTGCTCGACAACTACGGCATGGTGCCCGAGGAGGTCTACAGCGGCCTGAACTATGGCGAGGAGAAGCACTCTCACTATGAGATGGCTGAGGCTCTTGAGGCCTACCTCAACGCCATTCTGCGCAACCCCAACAAGAAGCTCTCTACCGCATGGGAGAAGGGCTTCGAGGGTATTCTCGACGCATATCTCGGCGAAGTGCCTGAGAAATTCACCTACCAGGGGAAGGAGTATACTCCCAAGGAGTTTGCAAAGGCAGTGGGACTTGACGCATCGAAATTCAAGTCATACACAAGCTACACGCATCACCCCTTCTATAAGGCATTCCCCATGGAGATTGCCGACAACTGGCTCTGGTCCTCAAGCATGAATGTGCCGATGGAGGACCTGAAGAGCATCGTCGACAATGCTCTCGAGAATGGTTATACTGTGGCATGGGCAGCCGATGTGTCTGAACCCACCTTCAAATGGCGCGAGGGATATGCAGTGCTCCCCGAGGCCAAGGGTGAGGCCGATATGGATGGCACCGAGCTTTCACGCTGGGTGCAGCTCTCTGACGCCGATCGCGAGAAGGAGAAGAATGAGGTGAAGGGCCCCTGCAAGGAGCGCACCATCACCCAGGCCGACCGCCAGCGCACCTTCGACAACTACGAGACCACCGACGACCACGGCATGGTAATCGTAGGCACCGCTACCGACCAGGAGGGTAACCGCTACTACAAAGTCAAGAACTCATGGGACACCAACCAGCTCTATGGCGGCTATCTCTATGTCAGCGAGCCCTATTTCCTTGAGAAGACAATCAGCGTGATGGTCAACGACGGCGGCATACCCGCCCAGGTGGCCAAGAAGATCGGTAAGTGAACCACTCTTTCACGGCAAATGTTATTTTTTCATCCCGGCACCCCTACGCTTCACCGCGGCGGGGGTGACCGGGGTGTTATTATATAATAAAGAATGGAAGTAAGAGCAAAAAAGAATCTCGGGCAGCATTTCCTGCGCGATCTGGGTGTGGCCGGAAAGATTGCGGCCACGATAAGCCCGGCAGAGGTAGGGGAGAGGGATGGCACCCTCCCGGTGATGGAGATCGGACCCGGAATGGGGGTGCTGACGCGTTTCCTCGTGGAGGCCGGCCGCGACCTCACGGCTGTGGAACTCGACTCAGAATCAGTAGAGTATCTGCATCGCGAGATGCCCGACCTAAGGGTAGTGGAGGGTGATTTCCTTAAGATGGACCTCGATGAGATTATCCCCGGCCAGATGGCTCTGATAGGCAATTACCCCTACAATATATCATCACAGATATTCTTCAAGGTGCTGGACTACAAGGATAAGATACCCCTGGTGAGCGGTATGTTGCAGAAGGAGGTGGCCGAGCGCATATGCGCCGGACCCGGCGGAAAGGTCTACGGCATATTGTCGGTGCTGCTGCAGGCATGGTATGACTGCGAGTATCTCTTCAGTGTGCCGCCGGGTGTGTTTGCCCCGCCGCCGAAGGTGACGAGCGGTGTGCTGCGTCTGCGCCGCAACAGCCGCACCGACCTCGGTGTGGCCGAGAAGTCATTCCGCCTTGTGGTGAAGACAGCCTTCGGCCAGCGCCGCAAGACATTGCGCAACTCCCTCGGCGCGCTGATGGGGGCCGGCAATCCAATCATGCAGGATGAGATAATGGCCCTGCGCCCCGAGCGCCTCGGGGTCGACGACTTCATCCGACTTGCCAAAGCCTATGAGAGCCGTTCAGCCAACCGTGCCCCCTCTGAAAGCGGCAAAGCAGCGTGCGATGATACTGAAAATTTGTAAATTATCGAAAAAATAGTTATTTTTGCCGTAAAGTATCTATCGCACGCCATCCCGGTCGGGTAAATGCCGGCTGGGATAGCGGGCATATTTGTGCGTATAACTTAAGCAGCTAAATAAATAATGGCAAACAATCAGGAATTGAGCGAGCAGGAAATTGTGCGTCGCCGATCGATGGAGGCTCTGCGCGAGCGAGGCATAGACCCCTTTCCCGCAGCCGAATATGAAGTGACCGGACATACACTCGAAATCAAAGAGAACTTCAGTGATGACCTCGAGCCCAAGCGCCATGTCAGAGTGGCCGGCCGCATCATGAGCCGCCGCATCATGGGCAAAGCATCATTCATGGAGCTTCAGGATGCCGACGGTCGCATACAGGTGTATGTGAGCCGCGATGACCTTTGTCCGGGTGAGGATAAGGAATTCTATAACGTCGTGTTCAAGAAACTCATGGATATCGGCGACTTTATCGGCGTCGAGGGCTTCGTGTTCCGCACCCAGATGGGTGAGATCACCATCCACGCTGAGAAAATCACCTTCCTCGGCAAGAGCATCCGCCCGCTTCCGATTGTGAAGATGAAGGATGGCAAGGCATATGATGCCTTCACCGATCCGGAGATGCGCTATCGCCGCCGCTATGTGGACCTGGTGGTCAACAAAGGTGTGAAGGATATCTTCGTGAAGCGTACACGCATGTTCAACTCCATGCGCGAATACTTCAACTCTCACGGCTATCTGGAGGTTGACACTCCGGTGCTGCAGGCTATCCCCGGCGGAGCCGCCGCACGCCCCTTCATCACCCACCACAATGCCCTCGACATACCCCTCTATCTGCGCATCGCCAATGAGCTTTATCTCAAGCGTCTGATTGTGGGTGGCTTCGATGGCGTGTATGAATTCTCACGCAACTTCCGCAACGAGGGTATGGACCGCACCCATAACCCGGAGTTCACCTGCATGGAGATTTACGTGCCCTATAAAGACTACAACTGGATGATGAACTTCACCGAGCGCATGCTCGAGAAGATTGCCATGGATGTCAACGGCACTACAAAGGTGACAGTGGGCGACCATGAGATTGACTTCAAGGCCCCCTACAAGCGCATCACCATGACCCAGGCCATTCTCGACGCCACAGGCTTCGACATCACCGGCAAGAATGAAGATGAACTGCGTGCCTTCTGCAAGGAGCAGGGCATAGAGGTTGAGCCCTCGATGGGCAAGGGTAAGCTCATCGACGAGATTTTCGGCGAGAAATGCGAGGGCACATTCATCCAGCCTACATTCATCACCGACTATCCCATCGAGATGTCGCCCCTCACCAAGCGTCATCGCGAGAATCCCGAGCTTACAGAGCGCTTCGAACTGATGGTCAACGGCAAGGAGCTTGCCAATGCCTACTCAGAGCTCAATGACCCGATTGACCAGTATGAGCGCTTCGTAGAGCAGATGCGTCTGGCCGACAAGGGCGACGATGAGGCCATGGTGATTGATGCCGACTTCATCCGCGCACTCGAGTACGGCATGCCCCCCACATCAGGAATGGGTATCGGCATGGACCGTCTGGCCATGCTCCTCACCGGCCAGTCTACCATCCAGGAGGTACTCCTTTTCCCGCAGATGCGTCCGGAGGTGAAGGTCCGCAAGGATGAGAATGCCGAAGAGGGTGGCGCCGATGAGGCCGCAAAGCAGGATTGAGCCGATAGCTAAAGAGTAAAACTGATTACTTATACAACGACACATATCGACATGGCAGCAGGATTAGGCAGGATAGCGGTGATAGGAGGGGGCAGCTGGGCCACAGCCCTGGCAAAGCTGCTGATGCGCAATTGCGACCGCATCATATGGTATATGCACCGTCAGGACCGCATCGATGACTTCATTCGTTATCGCCATAATCCGGTCTATCTCTCGGATGTGAGCTTCGATATCGAGCGCATCGACTTCACCTCTGACATCAATGAGGCCTGCACGCTGGCCGACACGCTGGTAGTGGCTGTGCCGTCACCTTACTTCAAGGGGATTGCCGACCAGATAAAGGTCGATATCTCAGGCAAGTATATAGTGTCGGCAGTGAAGGGGATAGTGCCCGACGACCATATGATAGTCACCGACTATTTCGCCCGCCACTTCGACTGCGCCGATGATAGACTGATGGTCATCGGCGGCCCATGCCATGCCGAGGAGGTGGCGCTCGAGCGTCTGAGCTATCTCACCATCGGTTGCCACGACACCACCCTGAGCCATACCTTCGCCGACCTCATCACCAGCGCCAAGCTCAAGACCATCATCTCTAACGATGTGGCCGGAATAGAATATGGTGCGGTGCTCAAGAATGTGTATGCCATAGCCGCCGGAATAGTCAATGGCATGAAGGCCGGCGACAACTTCATGGCCATGCTCACCTGCAATGCCATTCGCGAGATGCGCCGCTTTGTCGATGCCATATCCCCGATGGATGACCGCGACATATGCCGCTCGGCCTATCTGGGCGACCTGCTCGTGACGGCCTACAGCCGTTTCTCGCGCAATCACAACTTCGGATCGATGATAGGCAAGGGCTATAGCGTCAAGGCCGCCATCATGGAGATGGCCATGGTGGCCGAGGGTTATTACGGCACCCGCTGCATACATGCCATCAACGACTCGAGCGTGGGCGTGGATATGCCGATTCTTGACTGTGTCTATTCAATACTCTACGAAGGGCGCACACCGCGGCAGGCGATAGCGGCAATCACCGACACATTCTCCTGACCCGCCTCCCCACATCCCTGCCAATCAATAGCGCCACGCGCGCTTTCTACAGGTAAATTATTATATAGAACCCAATAAAACAAAGACACTTATGAAATCAATTGAGCTTAATATCGACGACGCTCTATACTTCGCCGAAAAACAGTATGAGGCCACCAATGCCGAGGCAGTGGAGGCTATCACCAAACTCGACAAAGGCACCGGCGCCGGCGCCGACTTCATCGGCTGGGTGAATCTCGCTTCGCAGACTCCCGCCGAACTCGTGGAGAAAATCAATGCCACTGCCGCACGTCTGCGTGAAAACTGCGACTATGTGGTGTGCATCGGCATCGGTGGCTCTTACCTCGGTGCGAAGGCTGTCATCACAGCTCTCAGCGACAGCTTCGCTGACTACTATGCTCCGGCTCCGAAGTCGCCGAAGGTAGTGTATGCCGGTCAGAACATCGGCGAGGATTACATCGCCGAGCTCCAGAAACTTCTCGAGGGTAAGAAGTTCGGTATCATCGTGATCTCAAAGTCAGGCACCACCACCGAACCCGCCATCGCATTCCGTATCCTCCGCGCCCAGCTCGAGCAGCAGGTGGGCAAAGAGGCTGCAAAGAACCTCATCGTGGCCATCACCGATGCCAGCAAGGGTGCGCTCCGCACTATGGCTGACCAGGAGGGTTGGGAGACTTATGTGATTCCCGACAACGTCGGCGGCCGCTTCTCTGTGCTCACTCCGGTAGGTCTACTCCCCATCGCGGTGGCCGGCCACGACATCTGCAAGCTCCTCTCCGGCGCTGCCGACATGGAGAAAGCCACAGCACATCCCGGCCCCGACAACATCGCCGAGGTTTATGCCCGCATGCGCAACGCCCTCTATCAGAGTGGCAAGAAGATTGAGCTCCTCGTCAACTACAATCCGAAACTCCACTACTTCGCTGAATGGTGGAAGCAGCTTTATGGTGAGTCTGAAGGCAAAGAGGGTAAGGGCATCTTCCCCGCAGCCGTCGACAACACCACCGACCTCCACTCGATGGGTCAGTGGATTCAGGAGGGTGAGCGCTCTATCTTCGAGACAGTAATCTCTGTCAACAAGCCCGCTCTCTCAGTGCGTGTGCCTGAAGATGCTGCCAACCTTGACGGCATCAACTATCTCGCCGGCAAGAATGTGGATGAGGTCAACAAGATGGCCGAACTCGGCACAAAGATCGCCCACGTAGAGGGTGGTGTGCCCAACATGCGCATCGAGCTCTCGAAGCTCGACGAGTATGTGCTCGGTCAGCTCATCTACTTCTTCGAGAAGGCTTGCGGCATCAGCGGCTACATCCTTGGTGTCAACCCCTTCAACCAGCCCGGTGTTGAGGCTTACAAGAAGAATATGTTCGCCCTCCTCGAGAAGCCCGGCTACGAGGCTGAGACAGCTGCCATCAAGACCAAAATCCAGGCTTGATGAC
>CAJTNN010000013.1 GCA_910577585.1 uncultured Muribaculaceae bacterium
GGGCGCTTCTCATATTATTGAGCAAAGCTCTCTGACGGCTTCATGAGCAAAGCTCTCTGACGGCTGCCACGAAATCTGCATCCGACATGTCGTAGGGGAGCCAATGCAGCGTGAACCCTCGGCGCTCCATGCCGCGCAGCCATGTCATCTGGCGCTTGGCAAACTGATGTATCGCCCTCTCCAGCCCCTCAAACATCTCCTCATAGCTGAGCGCGCCCGTGAGGTGCAAGGTCATGAACTTATACTCCAGTCCATAATATATCAGGTCAGCAGCCGATATGCCGGAATCGAGCAGATGTTTGACCTCATCGAGCATTCCTGCCTCAAGACGGCTCTGCAGGCGCGCTGTGATTTGGGCGCGGCGTGCCTCACGCGGAATGTCGAGGGCCACGATAAGGGCATTGATGGGCTTTACGGCCGAGCGGTCGGTCAGGACAGCCTCTTCGGGATGCCGGAGATAATATTCCTGAATCTCGATTGCGCGTATGGCTCGCTTACAAGTGTCGACATCGGTGACATTGTGCAGTGTCTTGTAGCCTCGCAGGATTGTGGTGAGCTCATCAAGGGTGCGGTCGGCGAGAGATTCGCGCAACTCACGGTTTTCAGGCACCTCAGGCATGCACACACCACCCAGAGCATTCTCCAGATACATCCCGCTACCTCCACATATCACCGGCATGCGCCCTCTGCCGGCAACTCCGGCATAGGCCTCGCGGAAGTCACGCAGATACTGATAAAGATTATATTTGCTGCCGGCCGGAGCCACATCAATCAGATGATAGGGCACCGCCCCATATTCCTCAAGGTCCTTGCCGGTACCGAGGTCCATGCCGGTATACACCTGGCGCGAATCGGCGCTCAGTATTTCACCGTCAAAGGCCATGGCAACAGCCACGGCCTTTGATGTCTTTCCCGATGCCGTAGGTCCGGCAATCGCTATAGCTTCGTAGTTCATCTTACTTTAGGTTTCCCCTTGAAGAGTTTCTTGATTTTATAGAAGGGGGTGTCGGAGTTGAACATCGAGATTTTCACCCATTTGTCGTCCTGAAAGTCGAGAGTTGAATTCTTCACGTCGCTTAGCGTGAAATTGGATGAATAGCTCTTGATGTTGACCTTGCGCTTGCCGTTCTCATCAAATATCTTCTCGGTGAGGATAATCGTTGCGAGACGCGAGAGGTCGGCCACGGCGCGGTTGGAGAATTTGCCGGGAGTGCGGGTGTAGATGCGCTTCACATCGGCGAAGTCCACCCACTCGCCATCGATGCCAAGGTCAGGATAATCCTCAGGTTGACCCGGCAGGAAATAGAAGTAGCGAAGTATCGAGTGGTTCTTCAAGTCTACGCTGCGGCGACAATAGAAGAATCGGAGTTCACCATCGTCTACCCCCGTGAGGCGGCGGATAATGGTACGCACCTCCGGAATGGCGATACCGTTGACGCTGCGCTTGGTGATGAAGGGGGTGTCAAGCACCTCCTTATACTCAGCTCCCGGAGTGATGGTGTGCGGGTCAAGATAGATTTTCTCGCCGCAGATTACATAGAATCGCAGGTAAGTCTTGGCCGTCATGTCATGCAGCTCCTCCTGCGAGATTATCTCATCATTCTCCTTCAGGTCGAGATAGAGGTTATAGTAGCGATAGACGAAGTATACCTCATCGAGCACGAAGGCTATGATGGTGAGCCACGTAAACACATACCAGTCGCGCGCATTGACCGAGAGGCGGATATAGATGAATTCATAATATGCCCACACTGCCAGCGAGAGGAACCCGAAAAGGTATATCAGGTTGCGTATCTGATAGTATGTCTCATAGCGGAATATGCTTCCTGCCTTGCCTCGCTCATAGAGGCCACCCGCTTTGAGACGGCAGTCGCGGCAAATCGACAGATGGTTGCGACGCAGGTATATCACCAGCATTGTCACAAAGCACACCGGATTCATCAGCAGCGATGGGATATAGGGATCATTGAGGAATAGAAACTCTGCAGGCAGCTTCACAAAATGCCATATCGTCAGGATATTGAGCAGCACCGTCACCACCGTGTAGTTGATGATGCTGTAGAGCAGCGCGTAGATTACCACCATGCAGTTGGGCGAACTGCCGATGCGGTTGTTGTAGAGCATCGTGTAAAGGAAGGCGGCTGCAAGAAACGCCACAATCGGTGAGGCGTAGAATGGAAGCACATGCGAGAAGGCCATCAATCCGATGATGGTCAGCAATCCTATCGAGAGGTTCTTCCAGAAGGAATATAATTGTACACTATTTACTCTTCGTAAATCGTCCATTTATGATGTCTTGCTTCGAATTCAAATCATTCAACTCACTATCCCGCCAACCGGGATGGAGCCGCGAGGACCAGAGGCTTGCATCCTCATCCAAGGACATAGGATAGTCAGTCATCTCCTTGAAGCGGGCTAAACTATCGGAGAGAAAGTCAAGTCAACTTCTTTGTATGCAGCTTGAGAGTATGTGCCGTATACTGTCTACAAAATTAATCTTTTTTCATCTAATATTCAAACTTTTTCGGGGGTAATTTTTAATCCACCATAATTTTAACATTTATGGCCCTCCCCCACTTTATCAGCAGCCTAATTACGACACTGCCCCCGACTTCCTGCGAGCATTGCTCTGCAAGGGGTCAGGGGCAGGGTTCATATTAGATGAGCTCGTCTACCGTAGGCATGCATGGCCTGCCGGCAATCGGCTCTGATTGAGCAAGTCTGCTACAAGAACTTATTTCAAGTTGGCATCGAGATAATTGACAAGTTTGTCAAAAAGGCGTGCGCGGGCATTGCACATGCGCAGGCTATGCTCGAAGCCGGTGTATGACATCATGTCAAACAATGTGCCTTCGTAGTTGAGCTTTGAGGTGTATTTCAGTGTATTGTAGTAGTGCACATTGTCGTCACTCGTGCCCGACATGATGAGCAGTTTCTTGTTCATCTGTGAAGTGCGTGCCAGAGCCGATGCCGAGTCGTAACCGGCTTTATTCTGCTGCGGAGTGAGCATGTAGCGCTCGGTGTAGATTGAGTCGTAGAAGCGCCAGTCGGTGACAGGGGCCATCGATACGCCGCACTTGAATCGGCAGGCGGGGTCGCTGAGCTCCATAAGGGTCATGTAGCCACCATAGCTCCAGCCGAAACATGAAGTGCGCTCTGCATCAATGTATGGCTGCGATGCAAACCAGGCGGCGCCTGCGAGCTGGTCGGCAGTCTCATATTCTCCGAGATGGCAATATACTGAGTTGGCCCATTGACGCGAACGATTGCCTGTGCCGCGTCCATCGACACACGCCACCACATAGCCCTGCGAGGCCACATAGAAGATTCCCTCCATGCGCCAGCGGTTGAGCACCTCCTGCGAGTCGGGGCCATTGTATTGATACATCATCAGCGGATACTTCTGCGCGGGATTGAAGTCGGCGGGCTTGATGATATAGGCGTTCATCTCCTCGCCCACGGCGTTCTTGACCTTCAGGAATTCCATCTTGGGTGCCGATGCATATTTGGCCGCATACTCAGCATTGTCCTCTACGGTCTGCACGCATTTGCCTCCGGAGGTATAGATGGCATACACGGGGGGAGTCGTCGAGCTGCTGTAGCTGCGCAGATAGTAGCTGAAGTCGCGGCTGAACCATGCATTCTCAGTGCCCTCTTCGGGATGCAGAAGCGTAAGTTTACCCTTTGCGTCGACCGATGCCACATTGCGGTTGATCGCACCTAACGATGTGGTCTGCACATAGCATACCCCCTTCCGCTGGTCGCGGCCATAGTAGGCGGTCACGTTGAAGTCGCCTGAGGTAATCTGTCGTTTCAATACGCCGTTGTAGTCATAGAGATAGAGATGACGGTAGCCTGACTCTTCGCTACCGATCACGAAGTCATTATCGGCATAATCCACCATCTGATAGGCATCGGGCGAGAGCCAGGCCTTCGACTTCTGGGTGAGTATGAGGCGAGCTACGGTGCTGCCGGGATTGACTTGATATAGATTGAGTTCGTTCTGGTCGCGGTTGACAATCATTGCCATAAGATTCTCACCCTTGCCGTCGAATTCAAGCGAGGGCACATAGTCGGTGGCACCTATCGGGAGGTCCATCTTCTTGATGACACGGTTGTTGACATCATAGGCATGCACACTGACCACAGAGTTAGGATATCCGGCCAGGGGATATTTGTAGGTGTATGTGGCGGGATAGAGGTCACCTTCAGGGTCCTCGTCGCAATATGAGCGGTAATTGTCGAAGCTATATGCGGGCACCTCCGACTCATCAAAGCGGATGAAGGCCAGCCGACTGTCGTCGGCGCTCCAGCGCATGGTGTTGAGCACTCCGAATTCCTCTTCGTAGCCCCAGTCGGGAGTGCCGTAGATTATGCGGTTAACCTCGCCGTCGGTGGTGACGGCCACATCTGTGCCATAGTCAAGATTGGCGATATAGATGTTGTTGGCTCGCTGATAGGCCACCATTCGCCCGTCGTGAGATAGCACGGCCCCCTGCTGCTTGCCGGCATCCGACACACGCTTGAGTGTGCGGCGCGCCACATCATATACGTAGTAGTCGGCTCGGAATGTGTGGCGATAAATCTGCTCGACATTGTTCCATAGAAGTATTTTCTTCTCGTTGCCGCTGATGGCGTAGCCGTCAAATTCATCGATTTTCAGTTCGCCTGATATGGAGGCGGTGCTGAATAGTGTGGTCACGAGTTTGCCGGTCTTGTAAGAATAGACCTCGATAGCCGATCCATCGTCAGAGATGCAGGCGTAAGTCTGACCATCGGCGAGCGGACGCATCTCTTTGACTGAGTTGGGGGCTGCGGTCTTGATGTCGCAATAGTCGTCAAGTGTCAGCGGAGCGGCTTGCACCGACATCGCCGCGCCTGCAGCCATAAGGGCCGAAAGAATAATGGGGTGTCGTTTCATTTGGGTAGTTAGAATTAAGTAAGTTGCGCAAACTTGAAAAAGTCCAGCAACATTCAAGTGCTTATAAATTATAATATAAGGGATACCTAAATAATGATATAAGGGATACCGCCCGACCATCGCCTCTTAGGCTGCCTTCGATGCGGTATCCCTCATTATGACTGTTATCGTGGATTAATCAATGCATTAGTATGAGCGGGCGAAGATCACGCGGCGTGCAGAGGGCTTGCCGGTCACCATACACTTGCCGGGAGTGGTGTCTCCCTCGAGGGGTATGCAGCGGATTGTGGCTTTTGTCTCGGCCTTGATCTTCTCTTCGGTCTCGGGTGTGCCATCCCAGTGAGCGAGGATGAAGCCACCCTTCTCAATCTGCTCCTTGAACTCTTCGTAGGTGTCAACCGTATAGGTCATGCTGTCGCGATATGCTTTGGCTTTGTTGAAGAGGTTGGTCTGGATATCCTCAAGGAGCCCGGCGATGTGGTCGGCGATGCCCTCGAAACCAATAGTCTCTTTCTCGAGAGTGTCGCGGCGCATGAGCTCGACGGTGCCGTTCTCAAGGTCGCGCTGGCCGATAGCCAGGCGCACCGGCACACCCTTGAGCTCATAGTCGGCAAACTTGAAGCCGGGGCGCTTGTTGTCGGCGTCGTCATATTTGACGCTTATACCCTTCGCACGCAGCTCGGCCAGCAGCGGCTCAACCTTTTCGGAGATGGCTTTGAGACCTTCGGCATCCTTGTAGATGGGTACAATCACGACCTGTATCGGTGCGAGGTGCGGAGGAAGCACAAGTCCGTTGTCGTCAGAGTGAGTCATGATGAGCGCACCCATCAGGCGTGTCGACACGCCCCATGAGTTGGCCCACACGAGCTCGGGCTTGTTCTCTTTGTTGACGAAAGTCACATCGAATGCCTTGGCGAAGTTCTGGCCGAGGTTATGAGATGTGCCGCTCTGCAGGGCCTTGCCATCCTGCATCATTGC
This sequence comes from uncultured Muribaculaceae bacterium, assembly GCA_910577585.1. Classification (GTDB taxonomy): domain Bacteria; phylum Bacteroidota; class Bacteroidia; order Bacteroidales; family Muribaculaceae; genus Lepagella. The sequence continues at coordinate 5,900 of CAJTNN010000013.1, forward strand.
CTCGATGGTGTAGGTATTGAGTGCGCCGGCAAAGCGTTCTGACTCAGATTTCACACCCTGAATCACAGGCATGGCCATATACTTCTCGGCAAAATCTGCATAGAGATTGATCATCTGCACTGTGCGGGCCTCCGACTCTTCAGCTGTGGCGTGAGCGCAGTGTCCCTCCTGCCAAAGGAATTCGGCGGTGCGCAGGAACATGCGTGTGCGCATCTCCCAGCGCATCACGTTAGCCCACTGATTGACGAGCAGGGGCAGATCGCGCCATGAGTGGATCCAGTTCTTGTAGGTGCCCCAGATGATTGTCTCTGAGGTGGGGCGCACGATAAGCTCCTCTTCGAGCTTGGCGGCGGGGTCGACCACCACGCCGGTGCCGTCGGGGTCATTCTTCAGACGGTAGTGAGTCACTACGGCACACTCCTTGGCGAAGCCCTCTACATGCTCGGCCTCGCGGCAGAGGAAAGACTTCGGAATCAGGAGGGGGAAGTAGGCATTCTGTACGCCTGTCTCCTTAAACATCTTGTCGAGCGTCTGCTGCATCTTCTCCCAGATGGCATAGCCATAGGGTTTGATCACCATGCAGCCTCTCACTGCTGACTGCTCGGCCAGGTCGGCCTTGACAACAAGTTCGTTATACCACTGTGAATAATTCTCTGAGCGTTTGGTCAGATTCTTTAATTCTTTTGCCATGTTCTTGTATTACCGGGGCTGACTGCCAGCTGACCGGATATTTGAGATTTAGCTTTGGATTCTACGGTTAGTTCTACTTAAGTCGCCTCGGCGGCGCGCTACTTAGAAACAGTTTCTTAGCGCAGGCGGTCGACCGATGCGAGAAGCCGATGGTCGGCGCGGATGCGCTGGAAGGCCATGATTACGGCGATAAGCGCGATGAAGGGGGCGCACACAAGCGATGACCACTCTACATTCGCACCATCGAATGATGAATAGGCGATGCCGGCCGATACAATAATCACACATGCCAGCATCAGCATAGTCAGCAGGCAGAGATTCTTCTGCAGACGATACTGCTTATAGCAGAAAATGGCTATCAGGGGCAGAAGCGCCGACAGAATCGCCACAGCGAAGAGATACCATGTGGAGATACATCCCGGAGTCTCGCCCCCGGTGCTGACACCCTCAGGGCATAGCCCGAGTGCCGTGAAGTTGAAGGTGAAATCGTGCGCCTGCACCTGGCCGAGCGACATGAATGAGAAGACTCCCATCACTATAGCGGCGATAAGCAGAAACAACGATTGCCAACGTTGGATTTGCATAGTAGATATTTGATTTTAGTTTTTTCTGTTGTTGAAGTTGTTTAAACTTCGCTATCTGTCTGCAGGCCTCGTGCTGCCGACATCTCTCTTGGCGATACATCACCAGGATGACTGATGATGCCATGATGTGGCTCTTCACGGGCGTTCAACATGCAAATTTACAAATTTTATGCCAATTCCCGCTCTTCGGCATGTAATATTTTTTTGGCTAAATATTTGTTAGTATATTTGTAGGGCCTATTCCGGCCCTCTCCCGGCTGGACTCTCCCCTATCTTGCGCCTATCGTGTGCAAGATATCCGGGGCACTGTCAGGAGTGAACCGACCGGAATGCAGCCTCTCTAACGTTTAATTACCTATGAATTATCAAAACCAGATGAATCCCTATATCCAGCAGGCATTGACACTGCTGACCAGAAATTATCTGCTTGATGTGATAAGCCTGCTGCGCCAGTATGCCATATCGAAGCGCAAATCTTCGGCCATGGATACTCTCGACAGTATCGAACAGAGCTACCGCTTTCTGCTGAAATATCTCACCGAGGGGGTAGCCGACCCGGGGCGCGAACGCATGTATGCCGACCTGCGCTACCGGCTCTATGCCCTGATATGTCAGTTGCAGACCGACGAGGTGATCGATGATTCGAATGATGTGTATTACGCGACTCTGCGCAATGTGAGATTCTCGCACACCACATTCGCCGATGCGCTGGGGCGCTACCTGAGCGCTGATGCCACACTCCAGCTCGTGGAACTGCGAGATGCCGCAGGTGAGACCTCGGCCGATGCAAAGGGTATTCTTGATGAGAAGAACCGTGCGCTTAAGGATATCTTCTCAGTGGTGATGTCGCTTCCGGTGGGGGCCACGGCTGAGCTTGAGGCAATCGTGAATGTGGCGGCTAACGCCGACATGGCGTTCGGCCTGCGCGCGCTGATAACCTCAGCTCTCACTCTGGGAGCGTTGCACACGTATGATTCCCATAAGTTGCTTGCGCTGCTCGAGATCGACCAGAAGTGCGGCAATCCACGGCTGCGCGCCAGGGCGCTGACGGGAATACTGCTGCTTCTGAACCGCTACAGCTCCTTCATGCAACCTGACTATACACTCGACTCGCGCTTCGAGTCATGGAGCGATGACCTCACCAATTATCCGCGTCTGCGCGAAGTGGTCTATGCCTTGGTGAGAGCGCGTGGCAGTTCTCGCCTTATGCAGAAAATCGAGAAGGAGATAATGCCCGGAATCACAGGATTGGGAAAGGATTTCTTTGCCAATCTGAAGAATGAGAAGGGTGAGATAAATCTTGATGATCTGGCTGAGAATCCTGAATGGGAGAAAATCATGCGCGAGTCTGGTCTCGACAAGAAACTGCGCAAACTGCATGACATGCATAATAATGGGGCCGACATGATGATTTCTATCTTCAATCAGATGGCCAACCATTATTTCTTCAAGGATGCCGATTCCTGGTTCAGATGTTTCGAGGAGTGGGATGGCGCCCGATTGGGTCTGAACGAGAAACTGACCTCGATGATCACATCAATGCCTCCTTTCATGCCTGTCTGTGACACCGATAAATATGCGATGGCGCTTAACCTGTCGCGCATACCGGCAGGCGCCCGCGACATGATGAACCAGGCTCTTACGGCCCAGCAATCGGAGGCTTCTGAAGAGATGAAGGAGATGATGCTGCATACGTCGCAACCTGAGTTCGCGCTCGAGGCAATGAATTATGCGCGTATGCTCTACCGTTTCTTCACCTATTTCCGATTCCGCTCTAATTTTGAGAATCCGTTTGACAAGGGCATAAAGTTCTCTTTCCTGCCTTATGTGGGTGAGCTTATCAATGAGGATGAGATTCTGCACAATGTGGGTGAGACCTATTTCCACCAGGGATTCTATACCGATGCTGCCTCAATCTATAAGCAGCTGCTGGAGAAGGGTGCCGAGAATGCAGCGATGCTTAATCAGAAGATCGGTTATTGCTATGAGAAGTCTGAGCTCTTCAGCATGGCTCTGGATTATTACAAGCGTGCGGCTCTGCTCTCGAAGGGGCACTCTACCGACCGTTGGATTCTGGAACGCCTCTACCGTATGGCAGAGAAGGTGGACGACCGCGATGCGATGCGCGAGGCGCTCGATGAACTTGTGAGCCTTGATGCTGATAATATGAATTATCTGAAGGGATGGCTGAAGCTGACCCTTAAGAATGGATCGGGCTCTGAAGTTGATGGCGAGATGTCGGATCTTGTGGAGAAGCGCATTTCGAAACTTCTCTATTTCCTGCCCGACGACCATGAGGCGCAACGCGTTGCGGCCGAGGCTGCATGGCTGAAGTCGGACTACGCGAAGGTTATATCAGTAATGTCGGCACGCCGCGGCGATATCGAGATGTACCTTGCCGCTAACTCTCTTGGTGCGGGTGCTGATTCGAAATCCGAAGAGGATGTGGGCGATGATGCAGCCTCCTCCGGCAATGCAGCCGCTGCGAAGGCGGCACAGGCAACTGAGATGTCGGCCGACCTGCTGCTGATTGCCTCGGCACATGCGGCCCGCGATGAGTATGCCGAGGCTATCGAGGCGCTGCGTCTGCTGCGCCATTTCAACACCACACTGCATGTGGATGACACTGCCGCCCAACTCGTCGAGCTATGGCGCAGCTCCGACACACTGAAGCAACATCAGACCATGATTCCGATGTTGATAGAGGCAGCCCTGCTGCCCGGCTAATGTTATTTGACGCTCCACCGCCAAAGTCTGTGGTGGAGCGTCAATATATGATTGGAGCCACGGGGTAAAACCCGCGATTCAAAGAAGCTTGAATCAAGAGAAAAGTGAAGCCTCCCGGCTGCCTGCATTGTCAGGCGAGGGAGGCTTCTATGGTTTCTACCGCTTTTGAGATATCGGTCATAAGTGGCAACCGCTCTTTGATGGCGGATATGCCGTGTAGCACTGTGCCATGCTGGCGGTTGAGCTTACGCCCTATGGCGGTACTGGATAGTCCGGTGAGCTTGTGAGTCAGATACATCAGCACCTGTCGGGCGTCGTTGATGTCGCGCATCCGGTTCTTGGAGAAGAGGGCATCCGGATTGAGATTGTAGTATTCTGCCGTGGCCTCTACGATCATCTCGAAGTTCACCGGCTTGCGCTCGGGGAGGTTGATGGTGTTCTTCATCACCTCGCGGGCCAGCTCAAGTGTGATCGGTGCGTTGAGGGTAATGCTGCGGTTGAGTATCCCCATCACCACACCCTCTATCTCTCGCACTGACGAGATGGCATTGTCAGCGATATAGTCGAGCACCTCGTCGGGGAAGTCGAGACCATTCTTCAGTGCCTTCGATGCGAGAATCTTCTTACGCAAGTCGGCATCCGGACGCGGCAGACGCTCTGTCAGACCCCATTTGAATCGGTCGATAAGTCGGTCGGCTATTCCGTCGAGTTCCATCGGCGGACGGTCGCAAGTGAACACGAGCTGCTTGCCATTCTGATGCAGGTGATTGAAAATCGGGAAGAGGGTCTCGGAGGTCTTCACCTTTCCGGCTATCTCCTGAAGGTCGTCGAGCAACAGCACATCCATCTGCATGAACCAGTTGATGAACTGGGGCACAGTCTTCTTTATGACGGCCTGAGTGTATAGATGCTGGAATTGGCGCAGCGTGGTGTAGAGCACCTTCGCATTGGGGTTCTCCTCCTTGACACGCACTCCGATTGCCTGGATAAGATGAGTCTTCCCTATGCCGACATCACCATAAAGGAAGAATGGATTGAAGTCGTTGTTGCGGGGCTTGCTGGCAATGTTGCGCGCGATAGTGACAGCCAGGATATTGGAGTGTCCTGTGCAGTAATTTTCAAATGTATATTTGGGATTGAGCTGAGAGTCGATGTTGCCTGAGCGCCCCTGGCGCACCACGGCGTTGGGGTCGGCGGGGGCTTCGGTCGATCTCTCGAGTTTGCTTGAGAGTGCCGGGCTCGGACGCGATTCGCCGAGAATCACCTTCGACGATGAACTTGCGGCAAGCAGCTGCACCTCGTAATAGATTTGCAACGGGCGCCCGAAGACACGCTTGAAGGCTGCATGAAGCAGATTGATGTAATCTGACTCATACCGCTCTACAAAGAAGTTTGAGGGCACCTTGAGAGTGATGCTGTCCTGGTCCAGCTTGATAGCAGACGTTTTGGCAAACCACGTCTGATAACGCACTTCGCCAATATTGTCAAGTATGAATTGACAGCATCGCTGCCATGATTGCTGGAGGTCCTGGTCCATTTTTCGTTCTCTCTCTATTGAGCTTTCCGGCGGAGCATCCTCCCTTCCCGAGGGGGTTGGCGAAGCGGGAAACAATCTTCTGTCAAGGGGGCGTGCTATTGATGTCAGGCGTAAGGAAAAAGCGCTTGATTACCGTAGGGGCATCCCTTTCACGCTGCAAAATAACACATAAAAAACTGAAAAAAAAAGTGCAAAATAATTTGCACTTTTCCTTTTTTCTTTAAGTGGCTATTACCACGAATTTTACCCGAGGGGGCTCGAAATATTTTTTTTCGATGATGTCTGAACTTAAAGAAGTTTTATCGAGATGTAGCGCTTCGGGTTGCGCTTAATGTCTACTATGAGGGAGTCGATGTCGGCGGTCACACGGTTGAGCTGATTGTAGAGCTGGGGGTCGGTGGTGAGGCGGCCGAGCGTAGAGTTGGGATTGTTGAGCTGCGTCGAGAAGTTCTCGAGGTTGGCCGTGAGGCGCTCTACATTCTGCATCGTGGGCTGAAGGGGGAGCTGGCGCAGGTCGGCCGAGAGGGCTGCGAGATTACCGGTGATGGAGTCGAGCTGCACACTGGCGTGTCCGGCGCTGCGCATGATGACGGGGATGTTGCTATTGAGTCCGCTCATGGTGGAGTTGAGGCTTTCGCTGGCGCCGTAGATGTTGCCGGTGATGCCGTCAAGACGCTGGATCGACTGGGCAAGCGCGGGGTCGGCCACAAGGCGGTTGAGGTTGGCAAGAAGTGAGTCTACACGCGGCAGGATGCTGTTGATGGCGGGGAGCATGTCGTTCTGCACAGTGCCCATCAGGTCGGGGGCAGTGGCGGCGGGGAGTGTCGAACCGACTGCCACCGGTGCACCGGTGCCAAGGCTAAGGTTGACCACGGCGCCGCTGAGCAGTGTCTGGTCAAGACGGGCGGTAGTGCCTTCGGGCACTTTAAGCGAGCGGTTGAGGGCAAGTGTCACCTTCACTTTGCCGGGGTTGGCATAGTCGAGCTGCACATCGCGCACCTGACCGACTTTATAACCGTTGATCATCACCGGTGCCGACTTCTCAAGTCCGGCCACATTCTCATAGTATACCTCATAGAAGTTTGTGGGCTTGAAGAGGTTGATACCCTTGAGATAATCAATCATCACGATTAGAATCAGTATTGCCAGTATCACCGACAGTCCGATCACGAATTCTTTGCCAAATCTCTTTTTCATATCTATTTCGATAGTAAGCGGAGCGTTGCTGCTGGCTGCAGCGGAGTCAGACTCTTTACATGGCCAGATTGCTTCCGCTTTGGTTCTGTAATTATTTTCAGTAGTGTTTAATTAAATCAGCAGGGTCTAATAAAAGTTGAGGCGCATCGCGCAGTCTGAGGATTACACCGCCGACAGGGCCTCAATCGGAGCGAGCCTTGGGTCAGTTGCGCGATTTGAGCGACTTTCGCGAGCCGGCATGCTGTGAGGCTTCCGACACCTCTTTAGCGAGTCGCTTCTCCTCTTTCTTCTCGCGGGCGGCTATCTTATTGACCTCAGCCACCCACTCTCGCGAGCCCTTCTGGAGTTTTGGATCGGGGCGGTCAGATTGTGTTTTGTCGGAGTTGCCGGCGTTTTTGGAGTCAGCCTTGGCAAGCACCGATTTGCGGTCGCCACCCTTTGATTTCTTTTCTTTCTTCTCTTTCTTTTCTTTCTTCTTGCTCTTTTTCTTATCCTTGCCGTCAGAGGCGGAGGCTTTGTCGACGGCCACTTCCGAGCCTGCGGGAGTCTCTACCTCGGGCTGCAGAGCCGCCATCTCGCCTGTGAATTCCTCGCGCACCTCAATGTGATTGACCTCTACATCGCGAGCCTCTGAGGCATTGCGGGCAGCCGCCGAGCGACGCCGACGCCCATCGGTGGCGTGGCGGGCACGCTGCTGACTGCGGGTGGCGTTGAGGTTGGCATGACTGAGATCTTTCGAGTCGGAGGCCGCCGCACGCGACACTGCCACCATCTCCATCTCACGGTCGGCCGATGTGTTGCGTTCTTCGGCGATATATGTGTCGAAGAGGGCTTCGTCGGCTATCTCTTCGCCGGGGGTCGAGGCCACACTCAGCGAGCGCTCTTTCTCGGCACTGGTCTGCGAGGCGAGCATACGCTGCTTCTGCCGATAGTTCTGCTCATAGGTCTTCACGGCTTCGAAAATGGCTCCGGCAAGTTTGTCGACTCCGGCTTTCGATGACATGAATTTAGCTGACTCGGGATTGCAGATGAAGTCGAGCTCTATCAGCACCGAGGGCATCGATGTTGACCAAAGCACCCAGAATCCTGCCTGATGCACTCCGCGGTCCTTGCGCCCGGCCTGGCTTACAAGATTTTTCTGCACATTCTTGGCAAACCGGTGGCTCTGGCTGAGGTTGTTCTTCTGAGCCATCTCGAAGATGATGTATGATTCTACCTTATTGGGGTCGAATCCGCTATATTTCTGTTCGTAGCCATTCTCGAGCTCTATTACCGAGTTCTCACGCTTGGCTACCTGCAGGTTGGCGTCATCCTTATGCGGGCCCTGGGTGTAGACTGAGGCGCCGGCTACTGTCCGACGGTTCTTGTTCTTGGCATCTACCGAGTTGGTGTGAATCGAGATGAAGAGGTCGCCCTTGGCTTTGTTGGCGATGTCAGCTCGTCCTTGAAGCGACACAAAGGTGTCGTCGTCGCGGGTGTAGACGACTTTGGTGTTCTTCAGTTTCTTCTTGATGAGTTCGCCGAGGCGCAGGGCTACGGCGAGGTTGATATCTTTCTCGCGCGTGCCGTTGTCGATGGCTCCATGGTCTTTGCCGCCGTGGCCGGCATCGAGCACTACAGTGAAGGCTTTATCTTGCGCGGCAAGTGCTCGCGCAGGAACTCCGGCGATGAGAAGTATTCCCGCCACCAGCGCAAAAAGAAATGTATATTTGGTGATTCTTCGGATTATCATCAGTCAAGGTTATATATATAATATTGCACACTTAAGGTGGGCTTAACCATATATGAGTCAACTGATAATGGATTAAACCGCAGAAGCGGCCGACCAGTGTCGGCGCTCGCCTTATGGCGCACATCATGCAAAGTTAACAATTTTTCCGCTTTATTTCAGACGTAATTGCAAAAAAATCGTCGGCTTGACCGTGAAATCTCCAATATAGCGGGGGGCCAGCACGTTAAGTGGATATGAAAGATTTTGCAGCTATTGATTTTGAGACTGCCAATGGCAATCCATGCAGCATATGCAGCATCGGCATCGTGGTGGTGCGCGATGGCGTAATCACCGACCGCTTCTATCGTCTGGTGCATCCGGTGCCTAATTATTATAACGCACGCAATGTGGCGGTGCATGGCATCCGGCCTGAGGATACTGAAGCTGAGGACACTTTTCCTGAGGTGTGGGCTGAGGCGGTGCAACTTATCGAGGGGCTGCCGCTCGTGGCTCATTGGAGCCGGTTTGACGAAGGTTGTCTGCGCGCAGCCCACAGCCGGTTTGAAATGCCCTACCCCGACTATGAATTCTTTTGCACCTGCACAGCTTCGCGACGCACATTCGGCAACCGTTTGCCCAACCACAAACTACCCACTGTTGCCCGAGCCTGTGGCTACATTCTTGAACATCACCATAATGCCATAGCTGACGCTGAGGCTGCAGCTCACATCGCTCTTAAAATTCTTTGATATGTCGACTGTAGACTGGGATTTCGTCAAGGCTAATCTGAATGCCGACCCGATGGCATTGCGGCTTAAGCATGGTCATGAGATGGAGGCGGCGATTATGCAGATTGAGTGCCGTCGCAAGTATGCGCGGAAGTTTCCGGAGTTGCTGTGCAGAATCCCTGAGTTCATGTTTCCTTCGCAACTTGCGGCCGAACAGGCTTCGCATGAGTGGGTGAGCATGTTGCATGCTGAATTGACTGCCTCCGACCCTACTCCGCATATCGACATGACGGGAGGACTCGGGCTCGATTTTATCCATATGGCTGCGCGTGGCAAAGATGACGGGGCTTCGGCTCTGGCTATTGAACTCGACGTTCTGAAGGCTGACACTTTGGCCGGGAATCTGCAGCTGGCATCGCTCTCCAAGGCTACGGTGATTAATGATGATTCACTGCAGGTGCTGCGAGGGATGGAGGATTGCTCGGCGGGATTGATATTCGTTGATCCTGCGCGGCGAGGCAGTGCCGATAGCCGGATATATGATCCTGCTGACTGCATGCCGGATGTGGTGGGGAATCTCTCAGAGATTCTGCGTGTGGGGCGCATCCTGATGGTGAAGAATTCGCCAATGCTTGATATTCACCGAGCTTTGCATATTTTCAAGCCGGTGAGCCATATCTATATTGTGAGCGTGCGCAATGAATGCAAGGAGGTGCTGGTTAGAATCTCGCCGGATGAACCCTTCGATGGCATTGACTGCATCAATATCTCCGATAGCTGTCATCGCACTACCCTGCATATCTCGGCTGAAGAGTGGCAAGAATTCTGCACCGACAGAACCCGCGCGGTCGCCGCTATCAGCTATGTAGAGTCGTCCCGTGCTCTCTCGCTTGACGAGGGGCCGCTCTATCTGCATGAGCCGGATGCTTCGGTGATGAAGACCGGAGCATGGTCAATCTTAACGGCTAAGTTTGCGGAATACTCTCCGAGGAAGCTCTCGCCCAACTGCCATCTCTTTGTGACTCGCCGACCGATTACGGACTTTCCGGGCCGCGTGATTTGCATCGATTCAATCCCCGACAAACGTGCGCGCAAGGCTTTGAAGGGGCGACGCATCAACACAGTCTGCCGCAACTATCCCCAGCGGGCCGACAAACTCGCCTCCACCCTGCAACTGAAACCGGGCACCACCGACTACCTCTACGGCGCCACCGTAGGCCCCGAAGAAACCCCTATTCTGCTCCTGGGCCACCAACTCTGACCCTACCGCATCCTCGCTCAGACACCATATGCCAGCACCCACAGCAAGATAGATAAATGATAGTAATATAGTTGACTGCAATTAATAAACCTATTGCTGCAAGTCCGGGGCGATGGAGTCCAAGAGGCTGAAACGTTACATGCCAGCTGAATGGCCACACATTTCTCTTAGAAACTGTTTAAATTTAACAATGGTTAAGTTTGAGAGGATTTTTTGAGGAATTTTTCAATCTGGACGAGGGAGTTTAGCAGGATAAACAACTATGGGTGATGTACAGCTATCCACTGAGCAACAAAGCAAGAGTAGCCACATACTTGAATAAGATTATCCAACGGTTACTATTGGTTGGCCAAAGAATGAGGACAGCATACCGAGGGTAGCAATAGTGAAATTGTGCTGTCCGCTCAACCACTTGGTAATTTCGCTCGGTCGACGACCAAGTGCATCAGCAAATTGCTTCTTTGATAGTCCACGCTCGTTCATCAGCTCCCAGATACGGTCAGAAATTTCAAATGAAAGTTCGGTTTCATTCTTTATAGGCTCTGGAATTTTACCGAGCATTTCTTCGAGAGATTTGGCAGTGCGTTTCATAACTCAAAAATATTGTCGGTTTCTATTGTCGACTCAGTAATTGTCACAGAGCCGTCATTAAGACCATCATTTAAAAGTTGCTCAAACTTCTGTAAGGTCATAACATATGCTTGCAAGTTGGCATCTTCCTCGTATGTGCGCGTTTTCTTAACTCCGCCATTCCCGAGAATAAGAATTTTATCAGAAAGGCGCAGACAGTACAAGCGGAGTTTTGAAACAAATACAGGCAACGCCACAACGGAGTCGTTAATCTTCCCCTCACGTCGGAAGTATCGCTCTTTTGCCCCTGTACGGGAAATTCGTGATACGACTGCTGCAATACGCGAGTAATCCTCGCTATATTCTGCATTGTCTATGAATTTGGAAATAAATTTTTCAAATTCACTCTCGGTATCGCGGAGGAATTGCAAAGTATATATTGTGCAATTCTCCCCCTCATTAATAAGGTAAAGTTCAACTTCGTTCATTTTGTACTATGTTTCTTATATAACGCAAATATACGATAAAAATTTCACTTTTGAATGAAATTTTGAAGTTCTATTTACCATTACAGTCGCTGTTGATTTGCATCATCGTCTCGATAGATAACTTATAATTAGATGGTTGACTGCAATTGACAGACCTATTGCTGAAGGTCGGGGCGAGGGCTCCCCTCATCCCAGGAGGCTGACGCATTGCCAGTCCACTCAGGCGTTACCAGTTGACTCTGGCATCAGTCGTCTTGAGGCGGCAAGCGCTGGGAAATAAGAATGGCACTCTTGGATAGGGAGTGCCATTCTTTGTTGCAGTTATTTAAAGTGTTGCGGATCTTGCGATGCCATCTTAGGGAGAGCGCTGAAGTGCGCTTATTGGAGCGCTGAGGTGCTCTGCCTCTTGCTGCTCAGAATTTGTAGCCGACTGAGAGCACCACTTGGTTTGATGTGAAGTTGACATCTGCCGAGGGGGCCTTGACCGAGCTGGAGGGATCGGAGGGGAAGGCGTGCCATTTGGCTGACTGCTGCTTGTGCACATAGGCCAGGTCGGCATAGAAGCCTCCGGTGCGGTAGCCAAGTCCGGCGGTGTAGTAGTTGGTGGTGTTGTCGAAGCTGTAATCGGCCATGGTGCCGGAGGTGTAGATATCCTCATGTCCCTCGGCTGTGGCTGAATGCACCGGTGAGGATACATTTGCATAACCGGCTCTGAGACTGAACTTGTTGGTCACACGGAACTCCGCACCCACACGCAGCGTGTTCTGATTCTTATAGTAGGTGCTTATATCCTCATTGACATAGTAGTAGCTGTTGTAGTCAAGAGGCAGACCTGGATTGTAGTAGCTGTTGTAGAGATAGGCCGGATCCTTGAAGTGCATCTTCGAGGTCTGGGTCCATTCGTAATCAGCCGATATTATCAGACGGTTGCCGATGACTCCGGCGGCCGATACAATCACATGCCATGGCGAGCGATAGCGCAGGTCGTTGTAGGCCAACATATCATTGTTGGTATACTGCGAATTAGCTATCTCTCCGTTGTAGGAGTAGGTGGTGTTGGCACCGAAGGTCTGCGTGAGATTGTAGTAGGTGGGTGTATGGAACGCCACACCTACGCGGAATTCCTGAATCGGGCGGAATATAAGACCTAACTTATATGCAAAGCCTGTGCCCTGCATATTGTAGTAGTTGTTGATACTCCACACCGATGAGGTCTGCTGCACACCCTGGTCGCTCTCTACATATGCGTTATCAAGGCTTTCGGAATAATATGCGTTACGGGTGTAGTTGAGACTTGTGATATCGAAGTCCATGCCCCAGTACACCACATTGCCGAAGTTGCCGCCGATTGCGATGTTGAATGAGTCTACGCCACCCTTCTCATTGATATTATAGATGGCCTCGCCCGTAGTGCCGTCGCCAAACTGCCCCTTCCAGATGGGCGAATCGGGATCACCCTCCGGATTTATAAGATATGAGTCATATCCTAAAATCGAGATCCAGGGGGCGGCATATCCGCCGTCGTTGGGATTGTAGGGGTCGAAGAAGTCGGTGGTGGTGACATCACCCACAGTGACACCTTCGGAGTTTGACACCCCGGCCATCCAGTTGGTCATCGACTGCTGAATCGGACCGAGTGAACCTGAATAGGAGCGGTTGAACGAGGCTGTCTTATTATAGGTGAAACCGAAATTCAAGTTTGGCACCGCGCTGCTCGGAAGGCGCAGGGTGAGCACGCCGCCGATGTTATTGAGCAGAAACTTTGTCTGATTTGTGCGGTAGTTACCAGCCGCAGAGCTTGACAGAGCGCTCTGGAAGTCGAGGTCGACGGTGAGGCCCACCTCATTGTTGCGATAGACGCCGATACCGGCCGGATTCTGCGATAAAGTAGTGAGATCGCCACCGAGGGCGCCGAATGCGCCACCCATCGACATGAAGCGCGCTGTGCCCTTCATATCCTGACGTCCGAGACTCATGGCATCCATGGCACTCTGTGCCATCAGCGGCGAGGTTGCCCCCGCCGCCATGAGTAGCAGCATTAATGACTTATAGTTCATAGTTAGTATCTTTCTGAAGTTGACGTATGCTGATTATCTGTGGCCGCCACGGCTTACGCCGCCGCCACCGCCGCCACCTGACGATCTGTGACCACCGCCGCCACCGAAGCTGCCCGATGAGCTACGCGATGAGCTGCCAGATGAAGTTGAGCGAGTGGAGGTAGATGTGGTGTTGCGATATGTGCGGTTGGAGTTGGATTCGGTGCGCTGCGTGGTGGTCTGACGCTGGGTGGTGCCGCTTGTGCGGTGGCCACCGTTGCCGGTGCTGACGCTGCTGTTGTTGCTGCGGGTGCTGCGATTGATGCGGATTCCACCGGTGTTGTCGCGGTTGGTAGTGGTGGTTGTGGCATTCGAGTTGCCGCGGTAAGCTCCCTGACCCTGCACGCGGTGTCCGCCATTGCTGATGGTAGTGCCTGAGGCATGGTTGCCTGACGCGGGGGCATTCGAGCCGGGACGTGAGGCGACTGTGCCTCCCGGACGGCGGTTGCCGTTATAATTACCACCGGGGCGGGCAGCGGTGCTCCATCCCGGACGCATCCCTACCGGGCGGTTGCCGTTAGGACGATAGTTGGCATAGTTCCAACCCGGGCGCGGCGGACGACCGACAGGGCCACCCCATGCAGGTCCGCCCCAACCCCAGCCCCAGCCGGGCGAGCATGCCGGACCCCAACCGGGTCCCCAGCCCCATGACGGTCCCCAACCCCACGACGGACCCCAGCCGGGTCCACCCCAGCCCCAGGTCCACGACGGGCTCCACCAGGGATTACCCCATGCCCACGACCATGACCAGCCGCCGGGCATAGTATCCCAGATATACCAGTTGCCCCAGCGCGAGGGGATATAGCTCACATATGGGCCAAATGAGGGGAGGCCGTTTATGTTGTATTCGATGTTGACATTGCCATACGAGTTTTCGAGTACATCGGCAAGAAGGTCGGCATTGTCTACGACGATAGTGGGATTGTAATACTTCTGTATCTCTGTAGTATATACAAAATCCGGGTCAGTCTCCGCACGCACGCCGATAGTGTCTACCGGCGAGGCATAGTACTGACCGCGACGATTGTAGTCATCCACATTCTGATTCTGGAAATCAGGATCGTAGTATGAACGCGCTGACGACGAAGAGGTCGAGGCCGACTTCTTCGGATTATAGTAGATATCATCCTCAATCTGCGCCATAACGGGCGTTACGCCCATGAGAAGAATTGAGGCAAGTAGCAGATGGTTTCTCATAACACTATGTTTTATGCAGGTTGAAATTCGATTGTCAGTATCCAAGCTATATGCGGCCCGGCATGACACAATCTGCCTTGATTATATAACACCGCAATCGGCCGGAAGTTGGAATGATCTTGAGATTGCTTTGACTTTTATGTTTTCGAAGTTGCTTAAGCAACTACTTCATGTAAATAGAATCTACAACCTCTTTATTTATTGACACAATCGCAATAAAATGGTTTAATCTATCTACTTAAGTATATCGGGTTCCAATTTCCTACATCACCTGATTCACTCGTCGGCAGGAATCAGGGCAATGTCGAGCACCTCGCCTACTGAACTGACATAGGAGAATTCGAGTCCTTCAAGATAGCGGGCGGGCACTTCGAGGATATCCTTCTCGTTCTCGCGCGAGAGGATAATACGCGTGATGCCTGCGCGTTTGGCGGCTATGATTTTCTCTTTGATGCCACCTACAGGCAGAACTTTGCCGCGCAGGGTGGTCTCGCCGGTCATGGCGAGATGGCTGCGCACTTTGCGGCCTGACAATGCCGAGGCGAGGGCGGTGGTCATCGTGATTCCGGCCGACGGACCATCTTTTGGAATCGCTCCTTCGGGCACATGGATATGGAAGTCGCGTTTGTCGAAGTCTTCGGCTTTCATGCCGAGCAGCGAGGCGTGGGCACGCAGATATTGCAGGGCGATGGTGGCAGACTCTTTCATCACGTTGCCGAGATTACCGGTGAGGGTGAGTTTCCCTTTACCCTCTGTCACTGAGGCTTCGATAAACAGTATCTCGCCTCCGACTGAGGTCCAGGCCAGTCCGGTGACAACGCCTACATAGTCGTTGTTCTCATACATCTCGGGGGTATATTCCTCCTTGCCGAGCAGCTCTTTTACCAGCGCCGGTGTAATCTGGCGGGGATACTCCTCCCCTCTCACCTTCTTGACTGCGAGTTTGCGAAGCACCTTGGCTATGCGCTTCTGAAGTTTGCGCACTCCTGACTCGCGGGTGTAGTAGTCTATCAAGTACACGAGCGCATCATCGGTGAAGCTAATCTCTTCGGCGTCGAAGCCATTCTCGCGCAACTCCTTGGGTACGAGGTGGCGCTTGCCGATCTCAACCTTCTCGGCGGTGATGTAGCCCGGAATGGCTATGATCTCCATGCGGTCGAGCAGCGGAGCTGAGATGGTCTCGAGTGAGTTGGCCGTGGCTATGAAGAGTATTTTGCTAAGGTCGTAGTCGGCATCTATATAGTTGTCGTGGAAGTGGGAGTTCTGTTCGGGGTCGAGCACTTCGAGCAGGGCGGTCGAGGGGTCACCTTTGAAATCGCGGCCAATCTTGTCAATTTCATCGAGCACCATCACCGGGTTGGAATGTCCGGCCTTGATAAGGGCTGTGATGATACGTCCGGCCATTGCGCCGAGATATGTACGGCGGTGGCCGCGAATCTCTGCCTCATCGTGCATTCCGCCAAACGACACACGCGCATAATCGCGCCCCATGGCGTCGGCAATAGACTTTCCGAGCGAGGTCTTGCCCACCCCCGGAGGACCTACCAGGCAGAGTATCGGTGCCTTGTTGTCGTCGCGCAGTTTGGCCACTGCCATCTGCTCAAGGATGCGTTCCTTCACCTTCTCAAGACCGAAGTGATCGCGGTTAAGTATATCCTCTATCTTCTGGAAGTCTATCTCAGATTCGGTATAGGATTCCCATGGCAGCGACAGGAAGGTGTCGATATATGAATATTGCAGACTATAGTCAGGGGTGTTGGTCAAGTAGCGTTGCAGCTTGGCAAGTTCGCGGTCGAAGTGCTTGAGGGTTGCCTCGTTCCACTTCTTTGTCTCGGCGCGCTTGCGCAACTCCTTTATGTCGCTGTATTCATCCTCACCCAGCTCCTCGCGCAACACAGCCATCTCCTGATGAATGAAGGCTTCGCGCTGATTGTCGGCAAGATTGCGGTTGGTGCGCTTCAATATATTCTGACGGAATTGCTGAAACTCAAGATTCTTCATCAATTCATCAAGAAATATCTCGCACATCTCACGAAGTCCCTCGGCTGCGAGCGCCTTGTTTTTCACCTCGGGGTCCATCGGAGCCATGAAGATGGCATAGAGCAGGGTCATAAGACCATTGTACTCTTTCGCGACACTCTTCAGGGTCGGCATATGGAACTGATCGTGAAATTTCAGTATCTCGTCATAGCAGGTCTGAATCTGCATGAGATAGGCTGCAAATTCAGTGTCTTTGAGGTCAATCTTGTCTTTAATGGGTTTCACCGAAGTGGTGTGGAAACCTTTGCGAGTGCTGAACTTCAACCCCTTGCATCGCACGCGATAGCCGGCTTTGAAGAGCATTGTGGGGGCGGAGTCGGGCTGTGAGGGGGTGTCGATCTTCTCAATGCGCCCGATTATGCCTGTGGCTGCGAATGCGGGGTCATTCACTTCGCCGGGGAGGGTCTTGACATACACCACTACCACGGCTGAATGTTTGCTTATAGCTTCATTGATAGCCACATCATTTATATCCACAGTCTGAGGGAGCTGCTGGCAGATATATGGCACCGCCACAGCCTCCTGAAGAAACACCACCGGCACATGACCCCATTTTATGCCATCTTCGTCAAAGGGCTCGCAGCGCAGCTGCACACCCTCCTCAACTTCCGACGACTCAAATAGTGCGTCGGCATCGTCGAAGATTTCATCAAGTGAGTCGTCCATAAACTGGTCGTCATTCAATGCTTCTGAAAAAATATCAATATCCTTTGATTTTTTTGAATCTTTCATTCTTTTTCACTGAAATAAATGTCGGCTGAAAGACGTTGGATATTCGGGTCTGACCGCGGGATAACCCCGGCATCGGCAGAACCGCATCTACACATAGCCATATTTATGCAAAGTTAGCTATTTTTTCGCAAACGATGCATTAAAGTTAGTTTGAATTTAACCTTGGTTAACCCAGATTAAACCTCGGTTGAATCCAACGGCTCATACTTTAGATAAGTAGTTGCGAAGAATTAATGAACAAATAATTTTGCTTTATCTTCGAGTGATTTTTGCCGGGGAAGGAAGGAGCTTAGCGAGCTAAGCGACTGACGATGACGGCAAAAAGCGCCGAAGAGAAAGTGAAATTATTGTTCAAATCATTCTTTGAAAAAGAATCACTTATGATGTTTAATTCTTCGCAACTACTTATTAATTTCTGCTATTATTGAATTGCGGATGACCTCACCTATTGACACATCGTTGATTTTAAGTATGCTCCACAAATCCGTATCATCATCAAATGTAAGCAATACTTCACCCTCTTCATGGTTGTTCCATGAAATCATATCGCAAATCCATTCTCCATTCCAATCCTCCTTTGTAGGTATTCTCCAGAATTTAAATGGATGTCCCTCCATAAAAAGTTCATAAAAGTGCCCATCTTTTGGATAATAGAACACGATAGAGTTATAGTGTCTCCAATAGAAGTTGAACACTGTTTCTGGATTTCTTGATTCAGCATCAAGATAATCATCATTGCTCCATCCCAACTCATCACTATATATTATAGGACAATTGGGATGCCAATTCTTCACTACTATTTCTTTGTCCATTTTGATACTGCATTATGTAGGATGATTTTTCTTTTTCGCTGAAATAAATGTCGGCTGAAAGACGTTGGATATTCGGGTCTGCCGCTGGATACCCCCCGCAGAGGCAGCACCGTATCTACACATAGCCATATTAATGTAAAGTTAGCTATTTTTTCGCAAACGATGCATTAAAGCCTTTTAAATTACCGAAAAAATCACGGTTTATGCAGGAGCAAAACCTTCGACGTCGCAGACGCGAGCGTCTTTTCAGAATGAAGCATTTTAATGTGCGCCATGAAGTTAGCGCCAATAAGGTGGGCGTCGACGGGGTCATGGTAGGCGCATGGGCAAGCGTGCCGGCGAATCCTCAGGCACGAATTCTCGATGTGGGGTGCGGTTGCGGTTTGATAGCGCTGATGATGGCCCAACGCGCACCTGAAGCACTGGTGACGGCCATAGATATCGAGGCCGCAGCTGTCGGCGAGGCGCAGCTGAATGCGGCTGAGTCGCCGTGGGCTGACCGCATAGAGGTGATTGAGCGTGATTTCTCTGATATTGAGGGTAGATTTGATGCGATTGTATCTAATCCGCCATTTTTTGAGAGCGGGGTGTCGGAGATTGATTCGGCTCGGATGCTGGCGCGGCATGTGGCTTCGTTGTCGCCGATGGTACTGATTGACGAGGCCCGTCGACTGCTCAATCCGGGTGGCACCTTATCGCTGATTGCTCCGGCTGCACATGCCTATGCACTAACCGTGCATGCGCCGTCCGCAGGTCTGCAGCTTCAACGCATCACATACGTCCGCGGTAATCCGGATGTGGCTCCGAAGCGGGTGCTGCTCGAATTCATCTACCCTCCCGAAGGAACTGACCTATCGCAGATGTCAGCACCCGAGCCCCAGCTTCTCACCATCGAGACCACCCCCAACCACTACACCCCCGAATACATCCATCTCCACCACGATTTCTACATCAAGTTCTAACCCCACTCGCCAGCCCGCCATGGGTTTGCTCCACGGCTAATCAAAACCTCTTAACGGGAGTACGGTGGTAACGGGAGTACGATAAAGACTGGAGGTAACTTGTCCGGCGCCAGCCTCCTGGGAGGAGGGGCGCCCACGCCCCGACACGGCCATGCTACGGGCATCAGTGGAGTAAGTGAAGTGAGATCACCGTGCATACGTTGAGGAAACGCTCGGGCGATAATGATATACAAATTCAGGCATGTCGGCCCTAAGGGCGACATGCCTGGTATTTTTTATCGACACTAATAACTTTTTAAGGTGCCCGGCGACCGGAGAGTCGGAGTTGCCGACTTAAGGACGCAGGCGACGCGACGCGGATTACGCCTGATAATCGCTGAGCTGCGAGCGGAGACGCTTGCGGGCAAAGAAGATGCGGCTCTTGACTGTGCCTAACGGCAAACCGAGCTTCTCAGCAATCTCGTGGTATTTATATCCGGCCACATACATATTGAAGGGGACGCGATACTCATCTGAGAAGGAATTGAGCGCCTGGCTGATCTCCTTGACGGCATATGAACCCTCGGGAGTAGCAAGACCACTCTCCTGCGATATGTTGAGGTGGTAGAGATCTTCGGTCTTATCAACAACTGTGGCCTGACGCACGTTCTGACGATAATTGTTGATGAAGATATTGCGCATGATTGTGAAAATCCAACCCTTGAAGTTGACATTGTCAACATACTTCTCTTCATTATCGAGAGCTTTGAGGGTAGTGTCCTGAAGCAGGTCCTGCGCAGCCTCGCGATTTGAGGTCAGCTGGTATGCAAAACTCAGTAGATTGCCCTGAAGGCCTAAAAGTCTGTTTTTGAAAGATTCGTTGGATTTCATGTTATTGTGTCTTAGTTGTTCGTTTTTGGGTGATCCCTTAAAGGTCTCTTAGTTGATCCATCGGAGAATGAAGGAATCGTCACATTCCCGATTTCAATATTAAAACACTGCAGGATGAAAATAGTTACGTTTTTTTTCGTAATTTTGTAGAAAAATGAGGTGAGCAGACCACGCTTTTAACTTCTTTAATGATTATTTCTTTGCGGTTCAGGCTTTTAGGCATCCGCACCCTGCAAACGTTAAAGTATGCTAAACTTGCTCTCCCCGGCGCGGAGTGTTGCGAAATTGCTACTCACCAGCAGAGGGCGACAGACCGCCAATACACATTATATATATCTACACATGAGATTTGACGACTACTTCGAGAGCGACGACCTGCTTGATGCTCTCTGGGATATGCATTTTGATGAGATGACACCTATTCAGGAGCAAGCCATCCCGCATGTGCTCGAAGGGCGCGACCTGCTGGCCTGCGCACAGACCGGCACCGGCAAGACCGCTGCCTATCTGCTGCCTGTAATCGACCTGATATGCACCGGCCAATATCCTGAAAACCGCGTTAACTGCGTCATCATGGCCCCCACCCGCGAACTTGCCCAGCAGATTGACCGGCAGATGCAGGGATTCTCTTACTTCCTGCCCATCAGCTCACTCCCTATATATGGTGGCACCGACGGCCACACCTACGAACAACAGCGGCGCGGCCTGAAGTTGGGTGCCGATGTGGTGATCGCTACCCCCGGCCGACTTATCGCGCACCTGCAAATGGGCTCGGTGGACCTCTCGAAAGTATCATTCTTCATACTCGATGAGGCCGACCGGATGCTCGACATGGGCTTCTATGAAGATATAATGAGCATCGCAAAGCACCTCCCTAAAGAGCGGCAGACCCTCCTCTTCTCGGCCACAATGCCCCCGAAGATTCAGCAGCTCGCCAATACTATCCTTCGTGACCCGGCTGAAATCAAACTTGCCGTATCAAAGCCTGCCGACAAAATCCGCCAGCTTGCCTACATATGCCACGAGACTCAGAAGGAGGCTCTGCTGCGCCATGTGCTCAGCGAGGAGGATTACAAGCGCGTGATAGTCTTCTCATCATCGAAGCTTAAGGTGAAGCAACTCGCCCGCTCGCTGAAGCTCGGCAAACTTAAAATCGGCGAGATGCACTCCGACCTCGACCAGAATCGCCGCGAGGATGTTATGCTCGACTTCAAAGCGGGCAAAATCAATGTGCTCGTGGCCACCGACATCGTGGCGCGAGGCATAGATATCGACGATATCGAACTCGTGGTGAATTTCGATGTGCCGCGCGAGGGTGAGGATTATGTGCATCGCGTAGGCCGCACCGCACGCGCCGACCGCGATGGCAAGGCGGTGACTCTCGTGGCCGACCGCGACCGTCGCAGCTTCCAGATGATTGAGAAACTTCTCGGCAAAGCCGTGGAGCGCGGCACTGTGCCCGCCGAACTCGGCGAGGCTCCGACCGAACGTCCTGCCACCCAGAGCCGCAATAATGGTAACCGCAATAACAACCGCATCGGTAACCGAAATGGCAATCAAAACGCCAACCGCAATGGGCGCCGCAATAATAACCGCAATGGCAATCAAAATGGCAACTCTAATGCCAATCAGAATGCCAACCTGAATGCCATTCAAAATGGCAACCCGAATGCCAACCTGAATGCCAATCAAAATGGCAATCAAAATCAGGGTAACCCGAATCGCCGCCGATGGACTCACCGCCGCCCGAAGTCAGGCACCGAAGGGAATGGCAACTCAGGGGAGGCCTAACCATACCCACTTATCTCAAATTCTCTTTAACATCCAATAACCATTCAATCCTTTTTCGTAAAAAATATCAGGATAAATAGGAAGAAGATTCCCCTCTTCATCACGAAGAAGGGAATCTCCAATTTTAGTAGTTTAGTACCTACAATCACTCGACAATGTCAATTGTCGGGATCTGTGCATACACCAGCTCCCTTGTACCAAAGCGCAAAGTTCTGACTATTTCAATGTCAGAAACTTTGAGAGTCTTACCACGAAGAGACTCCATTGCTTCCTGCACATTACGATGCTTGCGGAACTCATCAGCTGCAGTACCCATGGTATGCTTACGCACACCAGTAGGCGTACCATCCTCGTTAAACACCGAGCGACTTTTAGTGAAAGTCGAAGGATAGAACGGTTTAGCGTTACCATTGGTAAGCTCTACCATGATGTACTGCACTTTGGCATTTCCGAGGTTCTGTTCGTATACATCGAACTTCTCAGGGATTGTGAACTCATCACCGATTTCGAGAACGAAATTCTCGAGTGAGCGTACTGCACCGGTGAAACCCTTTACTTTCTTGTCACCACGTGCTTGATTACGCTGAATTTCAACAGTAAGTCCTGCCATAATTCTAAAATACACTTCTAGTCCAAGTGTGAAGCTTTGGTTAATAAAATATGCGTATTATCCTAGTCGCATTCCTAGTCTAGTTCTGTCGAATATGTACTCTTTCCAGAATGTTTCATTGGTTAATAATTTTCTATTTGAAAATTATTAAAAGTCACCACGTCTGGATTTGTTTAACTCGTCAGCTTATACCCTTTATTTTGTAACGCGGGCATGAAGGTCTTCATAGAAGCCGCTTAGACTTTTTTTCGTAAAAAGTTTAATCGGCTTCATAGATTAGAATTGTAGTAGGCCGGATCGCCGGTAACTTCGCTCGACACAAACGGGGGAAGCTCAACTCTGCATTCTTCAGAGGGGAGCTCAACCTCGGCCAGTGTCAGTCCGGCAAGTCGCCCGGTGAATTCATCAACCTCCCACATGTAGCCGGCATAAGGCACAATCCAGCGCCGTTTTTCAACAACTTTACCCTCACACATAAGCAGCATGCGGCGCGCATCCTCCAACGGCACCTCATATTCATACTCCTCGCGAGTGGCACCGGTGGTGACACCCTTGACGGTCAGATAACCACGGCCATCGACGATGCGCACCCTGACGGTCGACTCCTTACGGCGCGAAAGATAACCCTGCGCCATCTCGCCACACCCCGTAGCCAACGACTTATAAGAATCATCAGCCACCAAAAATTTCCTCTCAATCTCAAATTTAGCCATAATCTCCTAATCTAAAATTTCCGCAGCCACTCTGGCTACCTCTTTATCAATGCCGTGGGTTGCAAAACCACGGCAACTGGTGAAAGAAGTAAGTCTCAGTACATCTGCATATTGACACCAGTCGTTAATTGTGCAGACGGCAACTGCACAATTTCCGGACCTGTGTTTTGAGGGTTATCTGTAGTCCCGGCGAGTTTCCAACACGCCGGCATGCATATATGCCGCGGGGTGCATACCAACGCAACTTCGACTGTATTCGCCACCAAGTTGGTGACGAATTGTATTTGCGACCCGCAGGGTTGCATTCATATGCAAAATTAGCAATTTTTTCGCATTTTTTTAGTTAACTTTGCAGCCGGTTTGCAATCGCGCTTTTGGCTTAGGCAAACATCCGACCATTATTGAGAGAAATACTTGACCGTGACCAGGGCTTTATCTTTCATATTGACTTTGATTGGCATCGTCGCTCCGCTATGCGGGGCTGCGAGCGTCGTGCCCGATTCGGCTGCGTCAGATGCGCTCTCAGCTCCGGCACTGTGGGAAGACCTGCCCTACTCGATCCCTCTCGCTTCTGACTCTATTGCAGTGCCCCCACTCACGCCTCTCACTCCGCTCGGGCGCGATATGGATGACGAGGCTGATCTGCAGCCGGTGCGCATCACCGACCTTCAGGGAGTGGAGATTACAGCCGGATACCAGAAATACTCCAAAAAGGATAACCCTGCCTACGAACTGATGAAGCGCATACGCGCCGCAAAAGATCTCACCGACCCGCGCATTCTGCCCGAATATTCCGAAGATTTCTATAATAAGATTGTACTCGGGCTTAACGATGTCGACACTCTGCATCTGCAACGCCGCGACCGTAAGCGACTCCTCGGCCAATATATCGACACCGCCGCCCACACCGGGCGCCCTGTGCTCCTCCTCTCGCTGCACGAGACTGCCGGCACACGCCTGCACTCGCTCAATTTTCTCAAAGACAAGATGCTGATTCGTGGCCGACGCAACGTGGGCATCGACGATGCGTTTGACCAGGAGAATATCGACAAGATGCTCGACGATGTGCTCCGAAATGTCGATATCTACAAAGATGATATCGTGCTGATGCAGCAGCGCTTCGTGTCGCCCATAAGTCATCTGGCCGACAACTACTATAAGTATTACCTCAACGACACGGTGCTTATCGACGGACGCCCGCATCTGGAGCTGGTGTTCGCACCGCGCACACCGGAATCATTCGGCTTCAACGGGCGCCTGTTCGTGGAGGCCGGCGACTCCACCTACTTCGTGCGCCGAGTGGAGATGAGGGTGCCGAGAGTCATCAATCTCAACTACATCGACAATGTATTCATCACCCAGGAATATATGCGCGATGATTACGGCAAGCGCCATCTGTCGCTCGACGACATGTCGGTAGAACTCACAATAGTGCGCGGCACCGACACCTTCTATGCCCGACGCATCACCCGCTTCGCGCCCCCCGAATTCTCGCCCGACAAATCGCTGCACAACTTTCTCTACGACGCCAATAACTATATAGTCTACGAAAATGCCAACCTCGAGCCATGGGATAAATGGAATGACTTCCGCCTCACGCCCCTATCTACAGCTGAAAAAGGTATGGGGGGAATGATGAACAAGCTGCGCAAATATCCCGCCATATACTGGACCGAGAAGATTCTGAAGATTATCGTCAACGGATATGTGGCTACTTCCTCTAATTCAAAGGTGGATCTCGGACCGATCAACACCCTGATATCCTACAACTCTATCGAGGGGTTGCGTCTGCGAGTGGGTGGACTGACCACGGCCAATCTCTCGCCCCACTGGTTTGCCCGCGGATATGTGGCCTACGGATGTCATGACCGGAAATTCAAATATAACGCCGAACTTGAATACTCGCTCATCCCCAAAGAGTATCACTCTAAGGAGTTTCCGGTAAACTCTATCAAACTGCATTACAACTACGATCTTGATGCCATAGGACAGCACTACTACTACACCAACTCCGACAACGTCTTCCTCTCGCTCAAACGCGAAAGCTGCAAGCTCTCGCTCTACCGCCGCGAAGCAGGCGCCACATATCAGCTTGAGCTCCATAATAATTTCTCGGTGGTGGGCTCATTCCGCCACCGCACGTATGAGGCCACACCCTGGCTACCCTTCATCACCGCCACAGGCCACGCCTACGACAAATACACCCAGGCCGGATTCATGATAGAACTACGCTACGCTCCGGGCGAGAAATTTCTGCAGACCCGCGGCCGACGCTATCCTATCAATAAAGATGCTCCCATCATACGCCTCACCCACGAAATAGTGCCCCGCGGAATGCTCGGCTCTGCCTTCACACTCAACAAGACTGAGCTCTACGTATCGAAACGCATATGGCTATCGGCATTTGGATACCTTGACGCGATTGTAAAAGGTGGAAAAATCTGGAGCAAGGTGCAGTATCCGGCTCTGCTGTGGCCAAATGCCAACCTGTCGTTTACAATCCAGCCGGAATCATACTCGCTGATGAATCCGATGGAGTTCCCGATGGACTACTACGGATCGCTCGACCTCAGCTACTTCGCCAATGGAGCACTCTTCAACCGCGTGCCGCTGCTGAAGCGCCTGAAACTGCGCGAAGTCGTCACCTTCAAGATGCTGATGGGTGGACTGACAAAGAAGAACGACCCCGACTATGACCCCGACCTCTACCGCTTCCCGACCGACGCCAATGTGCAGCGCATCGGTTCAAAACCCTATATGGAGATAAGTGCCGGCATCGACAACATACTCACCTGCCTGCGCATCGACTACGTGTGGCGCCTCACCTACCGCGACCTCCCCGACGCACCCCACGGGGGCGTGCGCCTCTCGCTGCACTTCTCATTCTGAGAAGCGCCCTCCCACCTCACTCATCAGCCGCACATCACAGTATCTAATGTGATATGGCTATATCAATACTGAGAATCAGCATATTACAATTTGTAAGTCGTACAAAATATGTACTTTATGAGAAAATACGAACTAACCGAGTCCACCTCTTTCAGAGGAAGACAATCGAGCGGTATCGGATTTGAGTTGATTGATTTGGGCGCACACTCTATTTATATGGTCCAAACCATACAGCAGTGAGTTGCTGTCTATTTCCATCCACGAGAACAAAGTCTTAATCTTAGCGTAGATATTTACGATATATGAGGTATCTATCTCAGCCGTATTTGTGGCAAAACAGATGGTCTCGTGATGGGCTATTCTATTTCTGAGTGAGTTAACCTTGTCAAGTTCATTGAAAATGAAAGTCTGATTATACTGATATTCTCTTGAAGACTTTGGTTTGTTTGGAAAAATTTTTAGAAGATTTCTTCCTGTTACTCGATATTGAATTGGCGAAAACATGTACTTCCAGATTCCAAACTCCATTTCTGCCAGGAGTTTGTTGTGTGTATAACTGCCATCATGTATAAGTCTCCGATGTGCAGTCTGAATTATGTCATGTGTTTTTTTAAGTATTGGCTGAGAGAAAATACCGAAAGGCATTATGGATTCTTTTAGCCATTCCGCCCCAAGATTGGATGTCAACTGACGGTCAATAGCATTGCGTAATGCCACTTCAAAACAACTGACTATGGTGAACATCTCTTGAGAGATTTGGAGATTGTAGCGATACAACGTCATTGCCTTACGTGTGTCTCCACCACATGCCGTCAGGTATCGCTCCATCCTACTCGAAGACATTATTCTCTCAAAATCGGCGTATTTCATTTTTGTAACAGAACTTTTACGGTTAAAATTTGGTTGTTTGAAATAAAAGCACTACTTTTGCAGTGTTGAATCCCGGTAGCCCCTGTACATCAAGCTATCGGGTTTTGTTTTTTCAGTGTAAAGATAATAAATTTTTACGATATATTGAGAAAAGCCACTGTGATTCCTTCGAATGGCCACTACTAAACAATCTCTCATACTTCCTTTCATGGGAAATCTTATGTTTTGGCTTGCCACTCATCGCCCCCTCGGAATAGTACACCTGATTGCCCTTGTCGTCAAGAACAGGTGTCATGGTGCGACCGAGGTAATATTCCAGGTAGAGAGATGTGTAGAGACATGTTTTACAGTTCCTAATCAAAGTTTTAACACATTTTCTAAGGATACAATACAGAACATTGGAAAAGACTCAGGCGTTATCATAGCATGAATACCTTAATGTGCGTCCATTTCCGGGATACCGCTGATTCATAGGCAAGTCGGACTGTCCGGAGATGGAGAGCCATCCATCTAATCCACTCGACTATGAAAACACTGCATTCAACCTCCACTATTTATCCCGGCAAATCCCTCACGGGATTTCTAATCGTAGTTTGTGCGATATGCGCATTGGCCGGCATAGCAAGTCCGATGATTCCGATAGAGTTCACCTGGGCCTCACTTGGCATTATGAACGGCTGTCTGCTCTATGACATCGCCGCAATATTCCTCACAGGCCAGACCGAAGAGGGGCGCGGCGTCATCAACTGCCGCACAGTAGCAGCCTTCGTAATCAACCTGCTGATAATCCTCGCATTAATCGATTGATTACCCCAATAAAAAAAATCCTCGCATTAATCGATTGTATAGCCCAATAAAAACTGTCCGGAGCACGCCTCATTAAGAGTCGCCACTCCGGACAGTCAATATTTATATCTGCTTCTCCGCCGGGCTAACGAACCCAAATCAAGAAGCAGCCGATCAGCGAATAATCACGAGTGACTACTAACTAATCACTACTAACTAATCACTAATCACCACTGTCTACTCACTTATTAAAGTCAGCAAGCATAGTCTGATAAGCCACCTCCAGGCCTTCGACATCCTTACCGCCGGCCTGAGCGAAGAAGGGCTGGCCACCACCGCCACCCTTGATGGCCTTGGCTGCCTCGCGCACGAGCTTCCCGGCATTGTGACCCGCAGCCACCACATCATCAGTCATAGCCACTGTCAGCAACGGTTTGCCGGCAAAATGCGTAGCTGCCAGGAATACCGTGGCATCCTTAGCATCACGACGCACATTGAAGGCGATTGTCTTGGCGAAATCGGGGTTAAGCTGACCATTGTAGCTGATGATGCGCACACCATTCTGCACGATAGCCTTCTCTGCGAGTTCGGCAGTCATGCGGCGCAGTTTCTCCTCCATGAATTCCTCGACACGCTTGTGGAGGTCGGCATTCTCCTGAATTGACTTCTGCACAGCCTGCTTGATATCGGCATTATTGCCGAAGAATGACTGCAGGGCGCGCATTGTGTCCTGGAAGTTATCGAGCACCTGCTCCACACCGGCGCCGCTCACAGCCTCAATACGTCGTATGCCGGCTGCGATAGAGCTCTCGGAGAGGATGCGAACCATACCGATCTTACCGGTATTGGCCACATGAGTGCCACCGCACAACTCGATAGAATCACCAAACTTCACCACTCTCACTTTATCGCCGTACTTCTCGCCGAAGAGAGCCATCGCACCCATCTCGCGGGCCTCGGCAATCGGGCAGTCGCGACGCTCCTCAAGCTCACGCGCCTCGCGGATGCGGGCATTCACGAGATGCTCTACCTTGCGCAGCTCCTCGGGAGTGACCTTCTGGAAATGCGAGAAGTCGAAGCGGAGCGAATCGGGAGTCACATACGAGCCCTTCTGCTCGACATGTGTACCCAGCACCTCGCGAAGAGCTGCGTGAAGCAGGTGGGTGGCCGAGTGATTGGATGAGGTAGCCTCGCGCGCGGCAGTGTCGATGCGGGCTATGAGAGTCTCGGCAGGATTAGCCGGGAGCTTATGAGTGAGATGCACACCCACGTTATTCTCCTTTTTGGTGTCGAACACCTCAATCTCATTACCATCGGGATCCACCAGCACACCGCGGTCGCCTACCTGGCCACCCATCTCAGCATAGAAGGGGGTCTTGGTGAGCATTATCTGATAATACTCCTTACCCTTCTGCTTAACCTTGCGGTAGCGCAGAATCTGGGTAGGAATCTCCGTGTGGTCATAGCCCACAAACTCCTCCTCGCCATCATGCACCTCGACCCAATCGGTGGCCTCTACAGAGGCAGCATTGCGCGCACGCTCCTTCTGCTTCTGCATCTCGGCATCGAAGCCGGCCTGGTCGAGCGTGAGGTTATTCTCGCGCAGAATCAGTTCGGTGAGGTCGAGCGGGAATCCGTAGGTGTCATAGAGAGTGAAGGCAGTCGAGCCGGCCAATTCAGTCTTACCCTCCTTCTTGAGCTTCGACATCTCGCCATCAAGCAATTTTATGCCATTGTCGAGAGTGCGCAGGAATGAATCCTCCTCCTCTTTGATTACCTTCTTGATAAGCTCCTTCTGGGCAGCCAGCTCAGGATAAGCCTCACCCATCTGCTCAACCAGAGTGTCGACCAACTGATAGAGGAAAGCCTCCTTGCGGTCGAGGAAGGTATAGGCATAGCGCACCGCACGACGCAGGATGCGGCGAATCACATAGCCCGCCTTGGCATTCGAGGGGAGCTGTGAGTCGGCGATAGAGAAGGAGATGGTGCGCAGGTGGTCGCTCACCACACGCATGGCCACATCCACCTTCTGGTCGACGCCATACTTCTTACCGGTCAGCTCCTCAATCTTGCGCAGATAGGGGGTGAATACATCAGTGTCATAGTTGCTGCGCTTACCTTGCAGGGCCATGCAGAGGCGCTCGAAGCCCATGCCGGTGTCAATCACACGTGC
Source organism: uncultured Muribaculaceae bacterium (assembly GCA_910577585.1). Taxonomy (GTDB): domain Bacteria; phylum Bacteroidota; class Bacteroidia; order Bacteroidales; family Muribaculaceae; genus Lepagella. The sequence goes on from CAJTNN010000013.1 coordinate 35,934, forward strand.
CGGCAGCGGCTCAAGGCTGCCGTCGGCCTTGCGGTTATACTGCATGAACACCAGATTCCATATCTCGATTACCTGCGGATTATCTTTGTTGACGAGTTCGGCACCATCCACAGCCTTGCGCTCCTCATCACTGCGGAGGTCGATGTGAATCTCCGAGCAAGGGCCGCAGGGGCCTGTGTCGCCCATCTCCCAGAAGTTGTCGTGGCGGTTGCCGTTGATGATATGCGAGGCCGGAAGATGCTTCTCCCAGATGCCAGCAGCCTCATCATCGCGGCCCAGCCCCTCCGGAGCGTAACCCTCGAAGACAGTGGCGTAGAGACGATCGGCCGGAAGATGCAGCACATCCACCAGGTATTCCCATGCCCAGTCGATTGCCTCCTTCTTGAAATAATCGCCAAACGACCAGTTGCCCAGCATCTCAAACATAGTGTGGTGGTAGGTGTCGTGGCCCACCTCCTCAAGGTCGTTGTGCTTGCCCGACACGCGCAGACACTTCTGGCTGTCGGCCACACGCTTATATTCCGCGGCACGGTTGCCAAGGATGATATCCTTGAACTGATTCATGCCGGCATTTGTAAACATCAGAGTGGGATCATCCTTGATCACCATCGGTGCGGAGGGAACAATGCGGTGTCCCTTCTCCTTGAAGAATTCCTTGAAGGATTCGCGAATCTCTTTTGCGGTCATCATAAGTTGGTATTGTCGACGGCTACAGGCACTCGGCCATATCGCCGGCCACTCGCGTCAAGAAGTATCATCGACTTCATCATGGCCGACTACGCTTTTGCCTATACCCGCGTAAGTTTCTCTTTTAAGACGCAAAATTAATAAATTTATACCATTTTTTCATTGACCGGAGCCAATAATTTGCTAAATTTGTGTTCTCTTCCACCTGCATCATGGAGAAAAAAGCATACTACATATATAATCCTGCCACCGACAACTTCGAGCGCGTCTACCCCACCCTCAAGAATCGCTTGCGCTATCTGGGGGGTGTGCTGCTGTTGGCTACACTTATCGGCGGGGCAATGTTTGCCGTGGCTTTCTTCGGATTTGCCAGCCACACCGAACGCGAGCTGCGCGAAGAGAACAACCAGCTGCGCGCCCAATACGACGTGCTCGAACGCCGCATCAACGCCTCGATGAAGGTGATGGACCATATCCGCACCCGCGACGACAATTTCTATCGTGTCATGATGCAGATGGACCCACTCAGTGTTAGCCGACGTTATGCCGGATTCGACTATGAGAAGAATTATGCCGCGATGCGCAAGATGACCGACAACGACCTCATCTCTGAGATCATGAGCAAAGCCGACCTTCTCGACCGTCAGATTTACTCGCAGAGCCAGTCGTTTGACCTTCTGCGACACACAGCCTCAGAACAGCGCCGCAAGATGGAGCATGTACCGGGCATTCTACCGGTGCAAGCCGAGGAGTATTCGATTTCTGCCGGTTTCGGCATGCGACGCGACCCGGTGAGCGGTCTGCGCAAACTTCATGAGGGGATTGACTTCGCCGTGCCTGCCGGTACGCCGATTCTGGCCACAGCCGATGGCGTGGTCAACGTGGCCGAACGCAAGGGGGGCTACGGAATGTGTGTCGACATCACCCACGGATATAACTACACCACACGCTACGCTCATCTCAGCGAAATAACCGTCGAACAGGGGCAGAACGTAAAGCGCGGCGACCTGATAGGGCGCGCAGGAAGCACAGGACGCTCATCGACGCCCCACCTGCACTATGAAGTCATCTTCAAGGGTGAACCGGAGAATCCGGTCAACTACTTCTACCTCGACCTCTCGCCCGACCAATACACCGAAATGCTGCGCACAGCCGACGATGCGGCCAACGTCATCGACTGACGCCTGCGCCATAGCCTCCACCCTATCTCTATCCACGCTTCTCCCACCCACCGGCGTTTTTTTATGTTTATCACGCCGAGGCGGCTCAATTAGCCGTCTGCCGCCTTCAGCGACGCTTATCGAGGGCTGCAAGGATTGATTTGAGCTGAGTGCGAATATCGGTGAGTTTCTCTATGATTTCTACACGCCGCGACACATTGCGCGGATTGCCGCGCAGTTCCTGGCGCACAGCATCAATCTTCATCCCGCGGGTGTGAAGCAGATATTTAATCATTTTCAAAGTCTCTACCTGCTCGGGAGTATAGTAGCGGGTGTTGCCAGAATTGCGCATCGGCTTGACCTGCTGCGGAAACTCCTTCTCCCAATAACGCAGCGTCGAGGCCGGAAGATCAAGAAACTGCGACACCTCGCGAATGCGGTAATAGACTTTGCTTAATTCGTTGTTCTCCATACCGCCGTTCTTTACTTTTTATTCCAAGGGAAGAAATATTGACCTTTGCCGCGCGTGATGCGCCCGTACTGCACGGCATTGCGCGGACACACATGATAGCATCCGCAACAGCTCATGCAATTATCCCCCCACACCGGCTGACGATCCTTCATGGCAATATTCTTCACCGGGCAAACCTCCACGCACTTACGGCAACCGACGCACGCGTCCGTGGCTACCCATCGCGACGGCGTGATTCCCCAGCGCTTGAACAGCGGATACACCACGCCCGTCTTAAGGCGAGGCCAACTCCCGACAGTGACATCCACCACCGGAGCATCTGCCAGAATCTTCTCTGCCACGGCGTCTACCCTCTTCTCATACTCACTCAGTTTGCGCCGCTCTACCTCTACCGGATCCACAGAGAAACCCGGCAGCAACACATAATTGTTGGGCATTATCACATCACAGAATCCCCGAAAGTCAAGCCCGGCACCGACCACACACTTTCTGAACATCTCAGGGGCCCGGGCCACCTCATCGCCACATGTGGCCACACCCCATACCGCTACCCGCCCGGCGCACTCCTCTACAAAAGATGCATTCAACGAACGGATATAGTCAAGCACTATCGGAGGCACACCCCACGAATATATCGGGAATACGAATATCAGCCGGCGCCCCTCGAAGCGCAACTCAAGCGGAGAGACCGCCATCAGCGCTTGCAAAGGTTCGCCAAGCCTCTCGGCGAGCCCGCGGGCCACCGCCGCACTGTTGCCGGTGCCTGAAAAGTATATTATCATCTGGCAGTGAATATGTTATAGATAAGTTCGAGGAGAAGGTCGTACTCTTTCTGAAAAGAATTTATACCCTTAGACTTGGCATCAAACTCACGCAGCAGATGCACCGCCCGCACAGCCTGCCGCGCAGTATAGCGCTGCATCGCCCGGCGATAGTCAGCAAGAGCATAAGAGTTCTTCAATTCAAGCGCAGCCATCAGGGCCGCATCGCTTTTGTCGGCGGCCAGAAGGGCCACCACCAGTTTGGAGTAGAAGGTGAAGAGAGTGCCAGTGGTCACCACCGTAGGATTCGCCTTCGGATTGGAAGCGAAATACTTCACTATCTTCAGACACCGGTCATACTCCTTGCCGGCAAGGGCCGACTGGAGTTCGAAGTTATTGAAGTCTTTCGATATGCCGATGTTCTGCTCTATCAGTTCGGGAGTAATCTGGGCAAGTTTATCACCACCGGCCACAATCAGCTTGTCGATTTCGCCAAATAGCTTCGACAGCGAAGTGCCGAGATACTCCTTTAGCATCACCATCGCCTTCTCCTGAATACCGATTCGCCGGGCGGTGCAATACTCCTTTATCGGGCCATCAAGCTGATAATCGCGCAGCTTCGGACTCTTGAAGACCACGCTCCCGGCCTTGGCTGCGGCCTTCATGAGTTTGGAGGTGGCCGATAGGTCACCACCCTTATAGACCACCACCAGCACATTCGACTCCACAGGGCGCGCCACATATTCAGCCAATCCATCAAGAGCCGCCTTGGCATTGGTCATGCTCTGCGCCTCCTTCAGAAGCACTATCTTACGGTCGGCCATAAATGGATATTGCTGGCAGGCAGCTATCAATGCCGCGATGTCGGCCTCCTGGCCATACATGGTGGTAAAGTTGAAATCCTTCTCGTCATCCTTTACCACATGAGTCTCAAGGGCCTCCACAATCCGGTCTATATAATATGGTTCCTCACCCATCAGGAGATATACGGGCGAGAACTCCCGCTTGCGGATTGCCGTCATCAGGGCCGAAAATTGCGATGCCTGGGTCTTTGCCATAGGTAGGGTCAGTGTGAATATTGCTCGATAATGCTGATATGTATCAATATGAAGAGCTATCGATGCTCTCACATTTCGCGGCTTGTCGGGCCACGAAGAAGTATCTGTAGCCGAAGATAAAGAAGATCACCAATGCCGCAAGGCTCACGACGCCCCATATCGGGAAACCATCGCGCACCACACCCCACGAATCAGCATCACCCTCGATCACGCCACGCTCAGATAGCCATGTAGCCACGACCACTATACTGTTGTTGAGCGCATGAGCGAAGACTCCGGGCCATAGCGAACCGCTCGAGTAGAGCAGATAACCGAAGAATGCACCTAAAAGCAGTCTCGGAAAGAAACCGAAAAACTGCAGATGCACAGCAGAAAAAATCACTGCCGATATCCATATTGCCCACTGACGCATCGGCGGATAGATGTCGAGCGAACGCTGCAACGCTCCCCGGAAAAGCATCTCCTCACCAAAGCCTGTGAGTACGCCTATAACAAGGATTCCGGAGAGCAACACCCATATGGAATCGCCTGCAAGCACCGTGGCCACGACCTTGCCGTTCATCTCCTCCATCTGACGCATATAGTTCTCAAGCGGAGCCAAGGCCTCGGGGAGAGTCATCAATGAATTGTAGTATATCAGCTGATTGAGAAAAGGCATCGCCAAGGCATACACGATGAGCACACCCACAAAAGGGCGCCACGTCACACTCTGGGTCAATCCTAAGAAACCGGCCGGGCGGCGACTCACAAACTTAGCCACTACCGCAGCTGTGCCGGCAAACGCCAGAAGCGCCTGCACAGCCGACTGACACAGATAACCAGCCCGGCTCGACGGCGGGAAGAATCCGCCGACCCACATGGCAAGCGCCCCTGTAAGGATCAGCATGACGAAGAATACGCCTGCCAGAATCAGCAGGGCGCGAAGCATTTGCGAGGTGCTGTCAGTTTTGGATATATGCATAGGCTCAATCAAATTTCTTGCGGCGGAACATGAAGTTGCGTCCCAGATACTTCTCACGCACCACGGGATTCTCGGCCAACTCCTCAGATGTGCCCTGGAAAAGTATCTTCCCCTCAAAGAGCAGATAGGCGCGGTCGGTAATCGAGAGTGTCTCAGGTGCGTTATGGTCGGTGATAAGTATGCCGATATTCTTATCCTTCAGCTTATACACCACCGATTGAATCTCCTCTACGGCAATCGGGTCGACCCCCGCAAAGGGTTCGTCGAGCATGATGAACTTCGGATTAATCGCCAGGCAACGGGCAATTTCAGTGCGGCGTCGCTCGCCGCCCGAGAGTCGGTCGCCGAGATTCTTGCGCACCTTCTGCAGACTGAACTCATCGATGAGCGACTCGAGTTTCTCATGCTGTTCCTGACGCGTCATATTCGTCATCTCAAGCACCGCCCGGATATTATCCTCTACCGTAAGTTTGCGAAACACCGAGGCCTCCTGTGCCAGATAGCCAATGCCAAGCTGCGCACGCTTATACACCGGCAGCGACGTAATCTCCTTATCATCGAGAAAAATCTTGCCGGCATTCGGAGTGATCAGTCCTACGGTCATATAGAATGTTGTGGTCTTGCCGGCACCATTCGGTCCGAGAAGTCCCACAATCTCACCCTGAGTGACATCGATACTGACCTGGTTGGCCACCGTGCGGCGGCCGTAGCGCTTCACCAGATTCTCGGTGCGCAGCACCCCAAGCACAGGTTGAGCATCAGCCTCATGCCCCTCAGCCACAGATATCTGCATATCAGGCTCGACATTCGCGGCGCCATCGCCCACAGCCGCTGCCTCTGCTTCAGCCTCCTGCTCAAGATGCTCTACCTGCTCAGACTGCGCGGGCGTCAGCGCGGGCACCTGAGACTCCGGCTGCACATCACTTCCAGACTTATTCTTTGACTTAAACCACATTTTCACTTCGCGTAGAATGAAGGGAGAAGCGAGCGTATATAGTCGGTCAGCAGCTTGATAGCCACACGATTATGTCCGCCCTGCGGAATTATCAGATCGGCATAGCGCTTCGAAGGCTCGATATGCAGCTCATGCATCGGCTTGAGCACCGACTGATAGCGGTCAATCACCATCTGCGGCGTGCGTCCGCGCTCGATGCAGTCGCGGTGTATCACGCGGATCAATCGGTCGTCGGGGTCAGCATCTACAAAGACCTTCACATCCATCATGTCGCGCAGTTCGCGGTCGGTGAGCACGAGTATACCCTCTACGACCACCACCTCGCGCGGCTCGACATGCACTGTCTCAGGCTGACGCGAACATGTGATGAAGTCATACGTAGGCATCTCAATCGGCACCCCGGCCTTGAGCTGACGCAACTGGCGGGTGAGCAGACTCCACTCGATGGCCGCCGGTTCGTCGAAGTTTATCTTGCGGCGCTCCTCGAGCGGTATATGCGGATTATCATTATAATAACTATCCTGCGGAATCACGGCCACCTCATCCTTCGGAAGTGACTCAATGATTTTCCTGACCACAGTGGTCTTTCCGGAACCGGTGCCCCCGGCTATCCCTATTATCAACATATCCTATTCATTTAAGCAGCACCTCAAATCGAGCCGCCGCTGATAAATACATACCGACCGAAGTCGGTTAAACTTTTTACGACAGAGTTTAGACTAAGGCATTTCATCATTTTCCGGCCTCCGACTCGCGCTCAAGCACGAGCTTAACCTCCTGGAAGAGCTTCGATGCAAACACAAAGTCGTTAAGACTCTGCGACTTTGAGCGGAAGATATTCTTGTCGTTGCCTATCCAGTCGCAATGGCCCTTATTGATAAACACGATATTCTCACCTATACCCAGCACTGAGTTCATGTCGTGGGTGTTGATGACCGTGGTCATGCCATATTCATGGGTAATGTCAGAGAGAAGTTCATCAATCAGAATCGAGGTCTTCGGGTCAAGACCGGAGTTGGGCTCGTCGCAGAAAAGATACTTCGGATTCAGCGCTATGGCGCGGGCAATCGCCACACGTTTCTGCATGCCTCCCGAAATCTCCGACGGATATTTGTTGTCGGCATTCGTCAGCCCCACACGCTCGATACAGAAATGCGCCCTCTCAAGCTGCTCCTTATAACTCATCGACGAGAGCATCTTGAGCGGGAACATCACATTGCCCAGCACCGTCTCATTGTCAAACAGAGCCGAGCCCTGGAAGAGCATTCCTATCTCGGTGCGCAGCTGACGCCGCTCATCATTGTTCATGTTGCGTATGGCGCGGCCGTCGTAAAGAATCGCACCCTCTTCGGGACGAAGCAGACCGATCAGACACTTCATGAACACCGTCTTGCCCGAACCGCTCTGACCGATAATCAGATTTGTCTTGCCCGTCTCGAATGTGGCGTTTATATCATATAGAATCCGCTGGCCATCAAACCATTTGGATACATTTTCAGCTTTAATCATCTCTTTTGTAGATTGATTCAGGTAGCCGGCTTATTTAACCCGCTACTCCATTTTTATTATTGAAGCAGAAGCTTGGTGAGAATCACGTCGGCAAGCAGAATGAGTATCGAACTTGCCACCACGGCATTTGTACTCGCCTTGCCCACCTCGAGCGAACCGCCCTTCACATAATAGCCATAGAAAGCGGCTACCGACGTGATGATGTAGGCAAACACCACGGTCTTGATAATGCCATACCATACATACCATTCATTGAAGAATGACTGGATACCGAAGATATAGTTCTCCACCGTAAGCATCGTCGTGAACTCAGCTATAAGCCAGCCACCTATCAGACCGAAAAACATCGAGAAGATGCACAACACCGGCACAAACAACACGAAGCCTATTATCTTAGGCAACACGATGAAGCAGGCCGAATTGATGCCCATAATCTCCATCGCGTCAATCTGTTCGGTGACACGCATCGTGCCTATCTCAGAGGCGATGTTACTGCCCACCTTGCCGGCAAGAATCAGACACATCATCGTGCTCGAGAACTCCAGAAGCAGAATCTCGCGTGTGGCCAGACCGGTCGAGTATGAGGGTATGAGAGGCGAAACGATATTGATTGTCATCTGGATACATATCACAGCGCCGATAAAGAGGGATATGATAAGCACCAGCGGAATCGAATCCACACCAAGCTTATTGATTTCAAACACTACCGATTTGAGAAATACCTTCCATTTCTCGGGCACTCTGAACACCTGCGTCATGAAGGTGCAGTATTTGCCGAATGTCTTTATTGATGATACTATCATGTCTGCAGTCAAGTATTGATTGTCGTCTTTGGGTCGGGAACTCATCGTGACTCGTCATGCCGTCAGGCGGATGCCCGGCCGCGATGGGTTCGCACAGGTGTCTTTGCAGCCACCAAAGTACAAAATTACTAAATTCTTCGCGATTGACTCAATTTTTCACCCAAAATTTCATTTTCCGATTGATTTGACACTCTATCACACACGCCACACACACGCCTCACACTTTGCATATTATCAACCCGATTGAGCCACAATGTCATTCTCCATTTGGATATTTAAACAATTATTTGTAATTTTGCATCCGATTTAGCTATCATTTTGATTCAACCACTGCTCTCCGGTTGGCAAACTGAAATTCCACTTATGACAAATGACTTCCTCATCCGCAATGCAGAGTCCAAGGGCCTGTATTCATCTGATTACGAACATGATGGCTGTGGCGTAGGCCTGGTAGTGAAAATAGATGGCAGCAAGCATCATTATATCGTTGACCAAGGTCTGTCGGTGCTTGAACACATGGCACACCGCGGGGCTGAGGGTGCCGACGACAAGACCGGCGACGGCGCCGGAATAATGGTGCAGATTCCTCACGAATATATCCTTCTCAACGGCATACCGGTGCCTGAAAAGGGACGATATGGTGTCGGAATGGTTTTCCTGCCTCAGGATGAGGCCGACCGAACCCGATTCGAGGCTATCATCGACCGTGAAATCAAGGCTCAGGGTCTATTCCTGATGCACACCCGCGATGTGCCTGTAGACTCTGACGTCCTTGGCGAGGATGCCCTCGTCACCGAGCCGCTTATCCGCCAATACTTCATCGTGGGCTGCGACAACCAGGAACGACTGGAGGGACTGCTCTACGTGATACGCAAACGCATCGAGCAACGGGTGCTCGATGCTGAGGATATCGCCGACAAGGATGCCTGCTACGTGGTGAGTCTCTCTACACGCACACTCATCTACAAGGGTATGCTCTCATCGCTGCAGCTCCGCAAATATTTCAAAGACCTGCAGAGTCCATACTTCACAAGCGCCATAGCGCTTGTGCATTCCCGCTTCTCGACCAACACCTTCCCCACCTGGCGGCTCGCCCAGCCATTCCGCCTGATCGGCCACAATGGCGAAATCAACACCATACGCGGCAACCGCTTCTGGATGTCGACACGCGAGGCCGTCATTCAACCCGAGAATCTTGGCGAGATGAAGAATATCGGCCAGGTGATACAACCCGGCATGAGCGACAGTGCATCGTTTGACAATGCCTTGGAATTCTTCGTACGCTCGGGCATGAGTCTGCCACATGCGCTGGCTATGCTTGTGCCTGAAAGCATCAATGACCAGAACCCACTCTCGCGCCGTCTCAAGGCATTCTATGAGTACCACTCCATCTTCATGGCCCCGTGGGATGGCCCGGCAGCCATCATTTTCTCCGACGGACGATATGCCGGTGGCACTCTCGACCGCAACGGTCTGCGCCCGGCGCGTATGGTCATCACAAAGAACGGCGAACTCGTGATAGCCTCCGAGACCGGAGCCCTCGCCATCGAGCCCGAGAATATCGAACGCACATCGCGACTCAAACCGGGCAAGATTCTTATGGTCGACACCGAGAAGGGTGAGATACTCATCGACCGCGACATCAAGCAGGCTCTGGCCAGCGAACACCCCTATGCCGAATGGCTCAACGAACACCGCATCGTGCTGAGCCAGCTGCGCAGCGGTCGCAAGGTGAGCCATGAGGTCGACCAGCCCCTGCGGGCCATGACCGCCTTCGGATACAACACCGAAGAGATTGAGCGCATCATCATGCCTATGGCCATGAATGGACAGGAACCCACAGCCTCGATGGGCAATGATGCCCCGCCGGCCATTCTATCGGCCATGCCGCAGCGATTCTTCAATTATTTCCGCCAGCAGTTCGCTCAGGTCACCAATCCTCCGATCGACCCGCTCCGTGAGGAACTCGTAATGTCGCTCACAAGCTATGTGGGGGCGGTGCGCAAGAATATCCTCCAGCCCTCAGCCGAGCTCTGCAATGTGGTGATGATGCCCTCGCCCATCGTGTCGGACACCGAGCTCGATATTCTGCGCCATCTGCAATATAAGGGATTCACCACACGCACCATCCCCATGACCTTCGAGGCCGAAGGGGGTGTGACTGCATTCGAATCGGCGCTCGACCATCTCTGTGCCGAGGCTGAGGATGCTGTCGACAATGGCTACAACTATATCATTCTCTCCGACCGCAATATCTCTGCACGCCATGCTCCGATTCCATCGCTGCTTGCAATGTCGGCGGTGCATCATCATCTCGTGAACCGCCGCAAGCGCTCGCAGATAGCAATCATCGTCGAGAGCGGCGAGGTGTCGGAGGTGATGCATGTGGCTCTGCTCATGGGCTTCGGCGCGAGTGCCGTAAATCCCTACATGGCATTCGCCATACTGAAGGACCTCGTCAATCAGAAGAGACTTCAGCTCGACTATGAGGGGGCCGAACAGCACTATATCAAGGCCATCAACAAGGGGATTCTGAAGATTATGTCGAAGATGGGCATATCCACCATCCGCAGCTATCGCGGCTGTGCTCTTTTTGAGGCCTTAGGGGTAAGCTCGCGTGTCTTGAGCCGATACATGGGTGGCGGCCATTCAGCCATCGAAGGAATAGAGATTGAGGATATCGCAGCCGAAGCTCTCGCGCGCCACGCGCAGGCATTCGCCTCGGCCGACGAACCCGAACCGCGCGATTTCGGCAACTACCGGTTCCGCCGCGATGGCGAGCTGCACGCATGGAATCCGCAGGTGGTGAAGGCTCTGCAGACAGCCACAAAGAATGGCGACTTCGAGGTGTTTGATAATTTCGTGGCTCTGGTTGAAGAGAAGGAGCAACCCATACTGCTACGCGACCTTATGCGCGTGCAGAGCGACCGTGCGCCGATAAGCATCGATGATGTGGAGAGTGAGGAGTCGCTTATGCGACGCTTCTGCGCCGAGGCTATGTCGTATGGCGCCATCAGCAAGGAGGCGCATGAGGCGATTGCGATAGCCATGAATGCCATCGGAGGCATGAGCAACTGCGGCGAGGGTGGCGAAGAGGCCTACCGTAATGCCGTGGCACCCGACGGCACATCTTCACGCAGCCGTGTGCGTCAGGTGGCTTCAGGCCGATTCGGCGTGGATGCCGAATACCTTGTCAACGCCGATGAGATTCAGATCAAGGTGGCACAAGGGGCCAAACCTGGTGAGGGTGGTCAGCTGCCCGGCTTCAAGGTTGATGAGGTAATCGCACGTATGCGCCGCTCGATGCCGGGCATAACACTTATCTCTCCCCCGCCCCATCACGACATCTATTCAATCGAGGACCTTGCCCAGTTGATATTCGATCTTAAGAATCTCAACCCCACAGCCCAGATAAGTGTGAAGCTTGTGGCCGAGAGCGGCGTGGGCACAATCGCCGCCGGTGTGGCCAAGGCCAAAGCCGACAAGATTCTGATCAGCGGTGCCGACGGTGGCACCGGCGCAAGCCCGGCAAGTTCGATGAAGCATGCCGGCATACCGGTCGAGATCGGACTGGCCGAGATTCAACAGACCCTCGTTGCCAACCACCTGCGCGGCAAAGTGACACTGCAGATGGATGGGCAGCTGAAGAGTCCGCACGATGTGATTGTAGGAGCACTGCTTGGCGCCGAGGAGTTCGGTTTCGGCACAGCGGTGCTGGTGGTGCTCGGTTGCTGCATGATACGCGCATGCCACACCAACACCTGCCCCAAGGGTGTGGCCACTCAGAATCCTGAACTTCGCAAGAAATTCATCGGGCGTTCGGAATATCTGGTCAATTATTTCCGCATGATGGCGCGCGGGGTGCGCCAGCGTCTGGCCGATATGGGATATGCATCGATTGATGAGATTACCGGACGCGCCGACCTGCTGCGCAAGAGCGACACCATCCCCGAGTCGAAGGCTTCGCGCATCGACTTCTCGCGCCTCTTCTACCTGCCTGAAGACTGGAGCAACTATCCGCTGCATCGTGTGGCCGAACAGGACCATAAACTTGATAGCGTCAAGGACCGCGCGCTGCTGCAGGTGATGTCGTCATCTATCGACAACGCTCTCCCCATCTCTCTCGGAATGCCCATTGTCAACACTGACCGCTCTGTCGGCGCCATGCTCAGCGGCTACATCGCCCGGCGATATGGCGCGGCGGGGCTGCCCGACGACACTATCAAGCTGACCTTCAACGGTTCGGCCGGACAAAGTTTCGGAGCTTTCCTCTGCCATGGCGTGACGCTGCGCCTCGAGGGTGAGGCCAACGATTATGTCGGCAAAGGTCTGTCGGGGGGGCGCATTGTGATTGTGCCACCGCAAGGCAGCACGTTCGTGCCCGAGCAGAATGTCATCGCCGGCAACACCCTGCTATATGGCGCCACTTCGGGCGAATTCTTTGCCAACGGTCGCGTAGGCGAGCGCTTCGCCGTGCGCAACAGTGGCGCGACAGCCGTCGTGGAGGGTGTGGGCGACCATGCCTGCGAGTATATGACAGGCGGACGCGTGGTGGTGCTCGGCAAAATCGGCCGTAACTTCGCCGCCGGCATGAGTGGCGGCATAGCGTATATATGGAACATCAAGGGGAATGTGGACTACTATATCAACATGGATATGGTAGAGCTCACCCTACTGCACGATGAGGATGAAATCGCCGAACTGCGCGAGATCATCGAGCGCCACCACCGCCACACCGGCAGCCCTCTGGCAGCCCGCATGCTGGCCGACTGGGAGGCATATGTGCCGCAGTTCCTGAAAGTCTCCACTCCCGAATACAAGCGCCTGCTGCGCGAAGCACAAGGTAAATAACACTCTAATCTTAACCCTGATATCAAAACGCAGCGCAGGGTCCGGTCAATAAATCTACGACCGGACCCTGCATTTTTTCGTGTCACTGCATTCTATTTGATTCCATAAGTATCTCACAAATAATAGCAATACATTATTGAGAGATACTTATTCCGCCAGCTGCTACTTCTATGGCAATTTGCTCGATGCGGGGATATCCTTTGCGGTGGCGTGGAGCAGTGTGAGGAGATGATGCTTGAGTTTGCCGCGCACTTCGGATATTGAGGGGAGCTCGCGTCCGGCAGCGGCGCATTCGCGGTGCAGCGACGTCACGCCGCGGTCGGTGAAGCCACAGGGGTTGATGAGGGTGAAGGCCGAGAGGTCGGTGCTTACGTTGAGAGCGAGACCGTGCATGGTGATAAAGCGGGTGCATTTCACACCTAACGCGCATATCTTGCGCTCATCGGGAGTGCCCTTCCCTATCCAGACTCCACTGGCCCCCTCAACTCGTTGACCTATGACGCCATATTCGGCAATTGTGCGTATCACAGCCTCCTCGAGAATATCGACATAGGCTTTGACTCCGAGGTGATGACGCTCAAGGTCGATGATGGGATACGCAACAATCTGGCCCGGGCCATGATAGGTGATGTCGCCACCGCGCTCGATGCGGATGCACTCTATGCCGCGGGCAGCGAGCATATCAGACGGGAGCAGGAGATTCTCAGCATGACCATGCTTGCCGAGTGTGAGCACCGGCTGGTGTTCGAGAAGAAGCAGATATTCAGCCGACGATGGCAGCCCGGAGCGTTTGCGCTCTACCTGCGCATCAAAGCAGGCGTGCTGCAACTCCCAGAGCGTGCGGTAGGGCTGCGGCTCATCAAACTCCATGACCAGAATCTCGCGATTATCCGCCATGGGTTCTGAGGGGGTGATATGGTCAGTGCACATGTTTCTCTGCATGATAACTTGATCTCACCATCGGAGCCGACTCTACATGTCGGAAACCTTTGCCTCGCCCTATCTCGCCATATTCGGCAAACTTCTCGGGTGTAATATAGGCCTGCAGCGGATAATGCGATTTGGTGGGCTGGAGGTATTGTCCGATTGTCATGACCTCGCATCCGGCCTCGCGCAAGTCGTCCATGGTCTGTATTATCTCATCTTCACGTTCGCCGAGGCCAAGCATGATGCCACTCTTGCTGCGGATGCCGCTTTGGGCGATATGCCGGATTACATCGAGCGACATGTCGTAGGTGGCGAATGTGCGCACCTCGGGGGTGAGACGGCGCACGGTCTCAAGATTATGCGAGATTACATCGGGACCCTCGGCTATGACCATATCCACGAGGTCCATGCGTCCTTTGAAGTCTGGAATGAGCACCTCCATCGTCACTCCGGGGCACTCCTCCTTCAGGCGTCGTATCATGCGGGCCCAATGCGATGCGCCGAGGTCGGGCAGGTCATCGCGGTCGACCGAGGTGATGACCACATGTTTCAGCTTGAGCTGACGCACTGAATTGACGATATCCTCTATCTCGCGTTCATCAAGAGGTTCGGGGCGACCGGTGACCACGTTGCAGAAGCGGCAGTTGCGGGTGCAGATATTGCCGCCGATCATGAAGGTGGCTGTGCCATTGCCCCAGCATTCGCCACGGTTCGGACACATGCCGCTTGAGCATATGGTGTGAAGATGCTTCTCATTGAGCAACCCTACCACCTGGCTCGTCTTGAAGCCACGGGGGAGCTTTATCTTCAGCCAGTCGGGTTTGCGGCGGAAATCGGGTTTTACGTTCTCTGTATTCATGATGTCAGATTATTTAAGGTTTGGCAGCTCTCAACATATCATTCGAAATAAAGCTGAGAGCCATATAATTATCAGAGGATTCTGAATTTGGCAAAGCCTATGAGCAGCTTCTTGACGCCCACGACGCCGAAGTCTACGATTATCATGTCATTATCGGTAAGATGCTCTATGCTCTTGACTATGCCGCGGCCGAAGCGCTCATGTTCTATGCGAGCGCCGACGTTGACAGTACCGGCCGATGTGTCGAGCGAGGCTCTTGACTCGGCCTTCTCGATAGGCTGGCTGAGTCGCACACGCTTGCCGCCGCCGGTGGAGCCGGCCGAAAATGTGGAGCGTGATTTGCCCCGGCCGCGCGAGAAACCGCCACCGGATGTAAAATCACCCGATGCGCCGTAGCCTGTGGTTTGTGAAGAATATGAGCCACGCCCATAGCCGCCACCTCCCCCTGAGTAACCGCCCGAGGAGAATGAGTTGCGGTAATTGGCTGCCGGATTACCGAAAACTGAGCTTGCATCGGCGCCACTGATGTCGGATGAGGTCTGCACCTTGAGGTATCTGGTGTCGATATCCCCGAGGAAGCGCGAGGGGCGCGTCATGACAGTCTGGCCATTGCGGAAGCGCGATGTGGCATAGGTCATCACACATGTACCCTTGGCGCGGGTTATGGCCACATAGAGCAGGCGTCGCTCCTCCTCAACCTGCGCCATCGAATCCATGGCCATGGCCGAGGGGAAGAGTTCCTCTTCGACACCTACGATATATACATGTTTGAATTCCAGCCCCTTGGCGGCATGCACGGTCATGAGGGTCACTTTCGGTTCATCGGCGTCTTGATTCTCATCCTGGTCGGTAGAGAGCTGTACCTCGCTAAGGAATGCGCTCATCGAGAGGTCGGTCTCGCCTGACTCTTCGCGGGTGACCACGAAATCTTTCAGTCCTGAGAGAAGCTCCTGAAGGTTCTCCTGCTTCGATATGCTTTCGGGTGTGGTGTCGTGGGCGAGGGTGGCCAGAATTCCTGAGCGGTTGTAGATGAGCTGAGCCACTTCATAAGCCGTGGCACCCGAGGCTACATCGTCGAGAAATTCTGCGATCATCGCCTTGAAGCCGTCGAGTTTGCGGAGTGTGCCGCTGTTGAGTCCGGCGGGGTATCTCTCCGGCTCATTGATTACGCGCCAGATGCTTACACCGGCCTCGTTGGCGGTGGACTGAAGCTTCTTCATCGTCGTGTCGCCTATGCCTCGTGCCGGGTAATTGATGACTCGGCGCAGAGCCTCGTCATCATCGGGGTTGATGGATAGGCGGAAGTAGCTGATGGCATCCTTCACCTCCTTGCGCTGATAGAACGAGAGGCCGCCGTAGATGCGGTAAGGGATGTTGCGCTTGCGCAGCGATTCCTCAAGCACACGGCTCTGGGAGTTGGTGCGGTAGAGGATGGCATATTCGTCGTATGAGTCGTGGACAGTATATTTTGACTGCGATATGAGATTGGCCACAAGATAGGCCTCTTCGATGTCGGAATATGTGCTGAGCACCCTTACCGGCTCACCTACCTCATTCTCGCTGTACACATGCTTCTTCATCTGGCGGGTATTCTTCTCGATGAGCGACCCGGCGGCATTGATGATATTCTGGGTGGAGCGGTAATTCCGTTCGAGCTTGAATACGCGCAGACCGGGGATGCGTTGCTCCATCGAGAGGATATTCGAGATGTTGGCGCCTCGGAATGAGTAGATGCTCTGGGCGTCATCACCCACCACGCATAGTCCGCGGCGTTCACCCGAGAGTTGCGAGATGATAAGGTGCTGGGCGAAGTTGGTGTCTTGATACTCATCGACGAGGATATACTGGAAGAAGTCCTGGTAGTGGCGCAGAATATCGGGATGATCGCGCAGCAGGACATTCATATAGTAGAGTATGTCGTCGAAGTCCATCGCTCCGGAGATGCGGCAGCGATCGGAATATATCTGGAATATCCGGCCGGTCATGGGGCGCTTCGCGCGCTTGTCGGCGGCGAGATTGTCGGGGTCGGCAAGATAGAGTTCGGCCGAAATGAGGGCATTCTTCGCATTGGATATCTGCGAGGCCACTACATTCGGCTTATATATTTTCTCATCGAGCCCGAGGTCCTTGACAATTGATTTTATCAGCGAGCGGGAGTCGGTGGTGTCGTAGATGGTGAAGCCGGGCTTGAAGCCGATAAGCTCGGCATGCCGGCGCAGTATCCGCAGAAATATTGAGTGGAAAGTGCCCATCCACAATTGCGAGGCGGTCTTCTCACCCACAATTGCGCGTATACGCTCTTTCATCTCGTTGGCGGCCTTGTTGGTGAAGGTCAGCGCGAGGATGCGGTAGGGTTGGAAACCGTTGCGGATAAGGTCTACAATCTTATAAGTCAGCACACGTGTCTTGCCCGATCCGGCTCCGGCTATCACCAGAGCCGGGCCATCTTTATAGACCACGGCATCACGCTGCTGCGGATTAAGCAAATCGAGATAGTTGAATTCTGCTTCCATTCGATAATCAGTGAAGGCCGGCGTCAATAGCGTCAGTCCGGCTTTCGATTTATATAATCGTCCCTTGTCGTAGAGTGACGGCGGGGAGCGTCAGTTGTCGGAAAATAGGGCCGCAGGTCCGGCATAGGCCGGGATGCGGGGTATGAAGTGATAGCTGTCGACTGCGTAGTCCATCACGCAGCAATAGTGTCGCAGGCCATTGCTGACCACCAGATACTTTGCATGCAGCTTGAGATTGTAGCGCACAATCTGGTCAAACACCGTCTGAGTGATGGCGACTCCCGGAGCCTTATACTCCACAATCATATATGGGGCTGCGTCGCGGTCGAAGATTACTGTGTCGCAGCGTTTGCGGGTGCCATTGAGTTCGATGGCAATCTCATTGGCCATTATTGAGGCTGGATAGCCCAATTCCTTGCGGAGATAGGCCACGAAGTGCTGGCGCACATATTCCTCGGGGGTGAGATTGACATATTTGTCGCGCAATGCGTCGAATACCTTTATGAGTTCACCCTCCCGCCGGATCTTCAGATCGGCGGGAGGGAGATTAAGCGGAGGAAAACCTTGGGTGTTATCGTTCTCCTGGTTCATTGACAGATTGATTTTATTTTATTTCACCATGACGCGGGGCGTAGGTGGGGTCGAATATGCCGTTTAGCAGGTCGGCCAGACGCAGACCTGCGCTGAGAAGCTGGCGCTCGATGACCGGGCTCCATTCGGCGATATAGTCATAGCTGACGTTGGTGCCTTCGGGGGTGGAGTCGTAGACTTTTTTTGAGATTTCATAAGTCTCCTTGCCCCACTCTCTGGGGCTGCCACCATTCAGAATCTCTGCCTCAGTCTGGGGTGAGACACGGTCGATGTTGTCGGCCCATTCGGTATAGCTCCATTTGTGGGCTGACTCCACGAGTTTGCTATCCCATGTGGAGTGCAAGTTGGTGTCGCCGTTGAAGTATTTGATTTTATGACTGTTGCCGCCACGGTCGTTGGCGCGTCCCATATGCAGGGGCTGATGTATATCGCCCAGGAAGTGGACTGTCAGCACCAATGCGAGCCATTTCTGGTCTTTGGTCGATTCGGGGTTAGTGAGCACGGCATACTGCTCGTTGAGGGCGGTCACTATGTCGCCATCCTCATTGAGGGGTGCGGTCTCATAAGTCTGTTCGGGGTCAATGTTCTTGTAGTGCCAGGTCTTGGTGTAGTCATACTCGGGGGTATGACATGCGTTGTCGGGCCAGTTGGCGAAGTAGACCATCGACTGTCCGTCGAGAATCTCATCCACGGCGCGCTGGGTGGCGGGTGTAAGATGACGCTCGGCGATATGGGCAGTGAGGTCGTGCCCCTTCTGTCCCCAGCCGAATGAGGGTAGCGTGGCTGCTACAAGTGCTGATGAAAGGAAGAAGAATTTAAGTTTCATACTGTGTTTATGTTGTTGTTATCTCTTGTGCATGATTTTTCGGCGGCATCCGTTGAATCAGTCCATCCGGTCGCGGTAGTCTTCATACGTGTATTCGCGCAGCGGCCGCATCGAACCGTCGGAATGCTGCAACCATATCGAGGGGTGCTGGATACCGTTGAACATATTGGTCTTGACGGTGGTGTAGTGATTCATATCCTTGAGCGTGAGCTCATCACCGGCTTTTAGTTCACGGTCGAATCGCCAGTCGCCCACATAGTCGCCGCTGAGGCAGGAGTTGCCTCCGAGGCGATACACATGGTCGGGGTGGTCTACGGGTGCATCGTCGGGCATAGCCTCTTCGATAGCTGGCTTATATGGCATCTCAAGGCAGTCAGGCATATGGCAGGCGAATGATGCATCGATTATGGCGGTCTTGACTCCGGCATTCTCCACCACATCGAGCACACTTGTCTTGAGGTCGCCGGTCTGCCAGGTGAAGGCGCTGCCGGGTTCGATGATGAGCTGGAGTCCGGGGTGCCGCTCGCGCAAGCGGCGGGCAATCTCTACGAAGTGGTCTACGTCATAACCTTCGCGAGTGATCAGATGTCCGCCACCCATGTTTAGCCATTTCACCTTGTCGAGATATTGGCCGAACTGCTCTTCGAGTGAATCTACGACCTTTTCGAGTTCCACGCTCGACGATTCGCAAAGGGCATGGAAGTGTAGCCCCTCAACCCCTTCGGGCAACTCGCGCAGGTCGGCTGCGTCCACACCGAATCGGCTACCCGGCAGGCAGGGATTGTAGATGTCTGTCTCAATCACACTGCAATGGGGATTGACACGCAATCCGGCCGACACTCGGCGTCCCTCGGCAGCATGTGCCTCATTGAAGGCCTTGATGCGCGGATAGAACTTATTGAACTGGGCCACACTATTGAAAGTGATGTGCGAGCATCCTTCGAGAAATTGCGGGAAGGTAGCCTCCGTGTATACCGGACAATAGGCATGCACGTCATGCCCGAGATAATCGAGCGATAGCTTCATCTCATTGAGCGAGGAGGCGGTAGATGAGGTGAAGTATTCGGCAATTATCGGGAATGTCTTCCAGAGGGCATTGGCTTTGAAGGCCATTATAATCTTCACGCCTGAGCGCTCCTCGGCATCCTTGAGCTTGAGCATATTGCGGCGCAGGCGATCTTCATATACTATATAGTATGGAGTTTGCGGAGTATTGGGGGTGTTCATAGTTGTTGGATAAGTGAGCGTAGAGTTGATATCTATGTACTTTTCAGTTAATTAATCAACTCTTAACTCTGACTTATTACCTACTTCATATTCATTATAATGCGATGCGCCCTTTCTTGGCTTTCTCGAGCATCTTCTCGCCGGGCACGAGGTAGATTTCCAGACGGCGGTTGCGGGCTCGGTTCTCGAATGAGTCGTTGGCCACCAGTGGAATATCGTCGCTCATGGCGAAGGGGAAGAGATATTCGGTGTCGATACCGCTCTTGTCAAACCAGTCGGCCAGGGCTTCGGCACGCTGCACGGTGATATCTTCGCGATATGCCTCAGAGCCTGTGTTGTCAGTATGCATCACGAGGAGCACGCGGTACATATCGGGTTCCTTGAGGTAGCGTCGGAAGGGGTCGAGAAATTTGTCGGCCTGATCAAGGAGCTCTATCTGGTTGGGGCCGAAAAGTTTCTGTGCAGGTATTGTCACCACCAGCACCTCGCGGTTGCGGATGGCGTCGACTGTGCAGCCGTTGGCTTCGGTGAGGGTGCGGTTCTTAAGCAGCACATTGCTGGCCTCGCGCTCCTGGAAGGTGCGCACGAGGTCGGCCTGTTTGCCGAGGTCGACAGAGTTCACAATCTCTGCGAAGCTCATCTCCTCGAGCGGCACATCGCTCTTCTGGGCGAAGGCCTGCGGCGCCACAGCGGCTATGCCAAAGGCAATCAGGGCGATGCGGCGGCTAAGCGTCCTCCAAAGATTCCTCATATTCAAGTTCTCCTTTCACTATTTTGTCAAGGTCGGCCGGATCCATAAGCAACTCTTTGTCGCGGGCTATCTCTTTCTTGACATAGGCAATGAGATCAGCCTCGTCGAGCATCTCTTCAGAGGTGAGTTTCGATGACAGTCCGGTGAAGCCTTTGCGTTCGTAGTAATCCCAGATCACATCAATCACATACAGTATCTCATCATCAGAATACTGGTCGCTGACCTCCTGGCCAACATAGTTGCGGATGAACCCTACGGCCGCATCCTCATCATATTGCAAATTGTCGCTCATATGTATCTTCTTTAATCAATTGTTTGACGGTGGCGGCGAGACTATTTTTTCCTGTTAAGGTCAATCACACCGTGTGGGATCTCCACCTGCAACGCATTCTCTTCGGGATTCTCTTCATCTATGTACTCAGCCAGAATCAGCGAGTCGTCGATCGGCACATAGATAATCTCCGAGTCATCCTCGGCGCCGTCGGGTTTGACGTGGAGCAGGATGTTGGCGGTGGTGTAATCCACATATTCTATCCGGCCTACATAGTCATTGTTCTGGTCATAGAGCTTATAGCCGGTGAAATCCTCCTCTGTCTCGATTTCGTCGACCTCCATCTGAAGGAATGCGGCCACATCGGTGCGACGCAGGAAGAATTCTTTGTTGACGAATTTTCTCGCATCCTCGGCTGTGTCCACGCCATCAATGCGTATCAGCGAACCGAAGGTATTCTTCGGACGGAACGAAGCCACATAGAATGGCACATAAATGCCATCCATATCCACAATGAGCGGGAAACCCTCCTCAAGTATCTCCGCCGGATATTCAGTGACAGCGTTGAGCTCTCCCTGCAGTCCGTGGGGCTTGAGGAATTTTCCGGCCATTATTATATCTTTCTCTTCTATCATCTTCAGTGCGTTTAGTTGTCACTATTCGATGTTTGATTGTCATTCATCGACTCGGATGATGTTGGCACCGAGGCTGCGCAGTCGCACCTCGATGTTTTCATAACCTCGGTCAATCTGGTCGATGTTCTGGATGCGGCTCGTGCCTTTTGATCCGAGTGCGGCGATGAGCAGGGCGATGCCGGCGCGTATGTCGGGCGACACCATCGTGGTGCCGTGCATCGACTGGAAGCGTCCGCTGCCGATTACGGCGGCGCGATGCGGGTCACACAGGATTATGCGTGCCCCCATGTCGATAAGTTTGTCGACAAAGAAGAGGCGCGATTCAAACATCTTCTGATGTATCAACACACTTCCACGCGCTTGGGTTGCGACGACGAGGAAAATACTGAGCAAATCGGGGGAGAGACCGGGCCAGGGAGCATCGGCGAAGGTCATGATACTGCCGTCGATAAAGGTGTCGATTTCGTAAATCTCATCCTGGCGCACGCGGATATTGTCGCCTTCGATGCGGAGGTCCACGCCGAGCCTACGGAACATCTCGGGCATAATGCCGAGGTCGCTGACACTCACATCTTCGAGCAGTATGTCGCTGCCTGTCATGGCGGCCATGCCGATGAAGCTCCCCACCTCAATCATGTCGGGCAGGCAGCGGTGACTGGCGCCGCCAAGATGAGGTGCGCCCTTGATATGCAGCAGGTTAGAGCCGATACCGCTGATATCGGCACCCATCGATGTGAGCATGCGGCAGAGCTGCTGCACATAGGGCTCGCATGCGGCGTTGTAGATGGTGGTCTCACCTTCGGCCATGACAGCAGCCATGATGAGATTGGCGGTGCCGGTCACTGAGGCTTCGTCGAGAAGCAGATAGCGTCCGTGCAGTCCTGAGGGGGCGGTGATTTTGTAGAGGCGGTTGTCGGAGTCATACTCGAAGAGTGCGCCGAGCTGCATCATCCCCTGGAAATGGGTGTCGAGGCGCCGGCGTCCGATTTTGTCGCCGCCGGGCTTGGGGAGCACGGCCATGCCGAAGCGGGTCAGCAGCGGACCGATAATCATCACTGAGCCTCGCAGCGAGGAGGCTGTGCGGCGGTATTCGGGTGTGTCGATATATTCGAGATTCACCTCATCGGCTTGAAACTCGCAGGTATGCTCGTCGATGTATCTGATTTTCACTCCCATGTTGGCGAGCAGACTTATCAGATTCCTGACATCGAGTATGTCGGGAATATTCGAAATCACCACCTTCTCTGAGGTCAGCAATGTGGCGCATATCACCTGCAGGGCCTCATTCTTGGCCCCCTGCGGACGTATTGTGCCACTTAGCTTATGCCCGCCCTCTACGATAAATGTTCCCATCGTCGTCTGCCTTACTGCTTGTTTTTCTTTTTATTCTTTTTACCCTTCTGCTGCACCGGAGTGACATCTTTGAAGTCGTGCAGCACATATGTGCGCGGGTCGAGCTTGATTTTGCCGCCGGAGTATTCATAGAGGTCGCGCAGTATCCGGGCATTGTCGACACCCTCAGGATTGTGGGTGAGGAGAAGTTTCTTCATCTGATGCGCGATCATTGAGATGAGCCGGTCGCGCTCCTCCCCTTCGGGCATATCGGCCACAATCTTGACTATATTCTCAAGGCTGCGTCCATACTGACGGTTGCGTATCGGGCCTTTGCCATATGGCACACGCTCAGGCTTGGGATTGACATTCTCGGCGGTGATGACCTCGCAGGGGAAGTCGATGTCAAGCTCGAATCGGGCCATGATGTTGAGATGGTCCCAGAATTTCTTCATATCACCCTTCTCACCTACATTCTGGGGGAAAAGCGTACGCATCACCCCCACTATGGCATGTGCGCAGATGCGGCGCTCTTCGGGGTCGGTGATCTCCACGCAGTAGTCGACCATATTCTGGATGTTGCGTCCATATTCCGGCAGCGGCATCTGCGGCATCCCTGTATTGTAGGGTATGAATTTGAATTTATTGCCTGCTAATATCTCTTCGCTCATTTTTCTTGGGTGTCGTTAGTCGTGAGAACTTTGTTTTTAGGGGTTGTGGCCTGATATTCTTTCATATAGTAGGGCACTGCATAGGCGGTGTCGAGGAAGTCGCCACGCCTGAATGCACGCTCCGAGAGAGCGGTCATGTCCATGGCCACGGGCATGGCGTTGGTGAGGAAGAGGGCACCAGGATGCTGCACCACATCGCGGGCTTTGGTCACTCCGCCACCGATGAAGAGGATGCGGCGGTCGGCGGGCAATGAGGCGTATGACTCGCTGTCAAGTATCAGCGGCTGCGGCGTCATGACCTCTTCGAGAGCGAAGTCATAGGCGGCCGTGTACACCTCCATGCGGCGGGCGTCTATCATAGGCACGATTATCTCATCCCCCTGGGCATCTTTATAGCCGAACATCCCCTTTACGGCCAGCAATTGCAATGTGGGCACACCTATAAGCGGGAGATTGCGGGCAAAGCAAAGTCCCTTGGCGAGCGACATACCTATGCGCAGGCCGGTGTAGCTGCCCGGGCCGATGCTTACTGCCACTGCGTCGAGCGTCAGTTCTCGACGCGCGATGTGGTCAAGGCATTTCTCTACATAGGGAGCCAGACATGCCGCATGCTGCATCTCTTTGTCAGACTCTATATGGAAGTCGATCATTCCGTCGACACTGACCGCCACGGAGCATATCCGCGAACTGGTCTCTATATTCAATATTACACTCATCGGTGTGGGTTATTCTCTCTCTTGTTGTTAAGTTTTGGCGGCCGGCTCCCTTCAGCCGGCGCATACGGCGCCAGACTGCTCCTTGGCGGGCTGCCTGTGAGGTCCCGGAATTGACCGGGAGATACAAATCAAGCAAATTTACTATTTTTTTCGCACATTTGCAATTGCATCTGCACAACGGCGCCCATCGATGGCGGCTGAGACTATGCCGCCGGCATATCCGGCTCCTTCGCCTGCGGGATAGAGTCCGCGTATGCCGACATGGCATAATGTCTCGCGGTCGCGAGGCAATCTGACGGGGGAGGATGTGCGGCTCTCCAGACCGATTACGGTGGCTGCATCGGTGAGGAATCCTACCGATTTGCGGCCAAAATCGCGGAATCCCTCCTGAAGACGTCGGGCTATTGCAGGGGGGAGCAGACGGTCGACTCGCGCTGCGAGCAGGCCGGGGGGATATGACGATGGTGGCAGTGATGATGAGTCGCGGCCACGCACAAAGTCGGTCATCCGCTGAGCGGGCGCCTTGAGGGTGCGTCCGGCTGCTTCGAAGAATCTCTTCTCTACATCCTCTTGCAATGCCATGAGTTCGAAGACTCCGTGTGAGGCATATTCGGGATAGTCGCCGGGACGTATCTCCACCACCATTCCGGAGTTGCTCCATCGGCCGTTGCGCGCCGATGACGACATGCCGTTGACCACCCCCTCGCCGGGCGCCGACATAGCCGGCACCACCACTCCACCGGGACACATGCAGAAGCTGTACACGCCGCGTCCATCCACCTGAGTTACATAGTTGTATTCGGCGGCGGGCAGATATTCTCCTCTCCCCTCCGGCGAATGATATTGAAGGCGGTCAATCAATTCAGAGGGGTGCTCGAGGCGCACACCCATGGCGAACCCTTTTGCTTCCATCTCTACCCCCTGTGCGTGCAGACGTCGGATTGTGTCGCGTGCGGAATGTCCGGTGGCAAGTATGACATCTCCCTTGATGGTCTCGCCGGATGATGTGACAACGCCGATGGCGCGCCGCTGGCCGTCGGCGTCTGTGGTGAGAATCAATTCATCGGCACGTGTCGAGAATCTGACTTCGCCGCCGCATTCGATGATTTTCTCGCGTATGGCTTTTATGATTTTGGGGAGGCGGTCGCTGCCGATGTGCGGATGCGAATCGCTGAGAATCTCCTCTTTTGCGCCAAACTGCACGAGGAGCTGCATCACTGCGTCGTTGTCGCCACGCTTCTTTGAGCGTGTATAGAGTTTGCCATCTGAGAAGGTGCCCGCGCCCCCTTCGCCGAAGCAATAGTTTGATTCGGGGTCAACGTTGCCTGTGCGACTGAGCTGGGCGATGTCGACGCGACGGGTGTCGACGTCGCGGCCTCGCTCAAGGAGTATGGGACGCATGCCATGTTGGAGTGCGCGCAGGGCGGCGAAGAGGCCTGCCGGACCGGCGCCGACAATCACCACCTGAGGCGCATCGGCCGCCACATGCTTGAACTCCACCACCTCGCGCTGCGGCAAAGCCGAGTCATCATCACCCCATGCCACACATATGGTGAGATTCACTACGATATCGCGCTTGCGGGCATCGATAGATTTGCGTATGATGCGTAGGTCGCGCACTTTGTCGGGCTTCAGACCAAGTGCGCGGGCGGCCTGCGATGTTATGACGCTCATGTCGGCTGCCTCGCAGGGGGTGAGCCGGAGTGCTACGTTCTCTTTCATTTCTTTCTTATTTCATCCATGCGCTGCTGCATCTTGGCTTCTGAGGGATTGGCGCCTGCCTGCCAGAAGCGTTTGCCGGTGAGCTCTGTGGGCAGGTATTGCTGGTCAGCGAAGTTGTTGGCATAGTCGTGGGCATATTTATAACCTTCGTGATATCCCAGCTCTTTCATGAGTTTGGTCGGGGCGTTGCGCAGATGCAGCGGCACCGGCAGATTGCCCGATGCGCTCACCTCTTCGAGTGCGCTGCCAATGGCGGCATAGGCGGTGTTGCTCTTGGGTGATGTGGCGAGGTAGATGGTGCATTCCGAAAGTATTATCCGCCCCTCGGGCCAACCAATTTTCTGCAGCGCATCAAATGTGGCGTTGGCGAGAAGCAGGGCATTGGGATTGGCCAGGCCGATATCTTCGGCGGCGAGTATCACGAGGCGCCGCGCGATAAAGGCCGGGTCTTCGCCACCGGCCACCATGCGTGCAAGCCAGTAGACTGCTGCATCGGGGTCACTCCCCCTGACTGACTTGATGAAGGCTGAGATGATGTCGTAGTGCATCTCGCCGTTGCGGTCATAGGCTGCGGGATTCTCCTGGAGGCGGTCGATGACGATGTTGTCGTTGATCACCATCTCTTCGCCATCGGGCGTGGATTGCTCAATCAAGTCTATTATATTCAGCAACTTGCGCGCGTCGCCTCCGGCGAAGCGGAAGAGCGCGGCTGTCTCATCTACCCTCACCTTACGGGCCATGAGAATAGGGTCGGTGGCGAGGGCATTGTCGAGAAGACGCTTGAGATCGGTGGCGTCGAGCGGCTTGAGGGTGTAGACCTGCGCTCGCGACAGAAGCGGACGTATCACCTCAAACGATGGATTCTCTGTCGTGGCTCCGATAAGTGTAAGCACACCCTTCTCTACCGCACCGAGCAGGGAGTCCTGCTGCGATTTGTTGAAGCGGTGTATCTCGTCGATGAATAGAATCGGGCGGGCTTTGGCAAACATGCTGCGGCTCGCTTTCTCACAACGGTCTATGACCTCTCTGACATCTTTCACACCTGAGGTGACAGCGCTTAGGGTATAGAAATCTGCCTCTGTGGCATTGGCTATGATGCGGGCGAGCGTGGTCTTCCCCACTCCGGGGGGTCCCCAGAGTATGAATGAGTTGATGCGCCCAGTGTCAATCATGTTGCGTATCACGCCACCTTGACCCACAAGATGCGCCTGTCCGATGTAGTTGTCGAGCGTCTGCGGCCGCATGCGCTCTGCCAAAGGTATGTTGCCTGCCACTTGAGTCAGCCTTATTTTAGAAGTTTATGCAAAAAGTCAGTGTCGACACCTTCGAGCGTGTCGACCACTTTCGAACAGTGGGGAGCGAGAAGCTCGCTCTTGATGGTGCCGGCCACTCCGAGCACACTTCCCCCTGAGCGTTCACCTGCGATTACCCCCTGCAGCGAATCCTCTACCACTATCCAGCGTCCGGCGGGGAGATTGAGCCGGCGTGCGGCCTCAAGATAACCTTCGGGGTCAGGCTTGGAGTGACTGACCTGGTCGCCGGTGATGATGGTGGCGAAGTAGTCTTTTATGCCGGGGAGGTCGCGGTAGAGATGTGCCATCTTCAGGTCGTTGCTGCTTGTGAAGAGGGCCATCGGTATATTGTTACGCTTGAGGTCATCGAGAAGTTCATGCGCTCCGGGGCAATAGTCATACACCATCTTCTCCTCCTCTTCATACAGTCGTGCCTCCACTCTGCGGCGAATCTGCTCATCAGGATAATGAAGGGTGAGTATGTTGTCGAGAGTAGTCCCCTTTATGCGCTCGGCAAAGTTGGGCACATCCGTAGGGAATTCGTCGTTTATACGGTTCCAGATGCGGGTGTACTCGCGCTCGCTATCCACGAGCACGCCATCGAGGTCGAATAGTACACCCCAGCGCTCGCTGCCGTTATTTCTATCCATAATCTGCATTGTTGTAGTTATGCGATAAGTGAGGTTATCTTCTATTTTTCACTGCAAATTGCAAAGATAATCATTTTTCACCTTATTTTCATGTTATATGTGTCTCTATATGTATCCCTCAACAATTGCCATGCCTTATTTTGAGGATTTTTGAGTGATCGAACCAATCATTACATCCGCAATTCTTGATAATGCTGCAAAAGCAATCCTTGATCATGCCGCATCAGCAATCTTCGAAAATTCTATATCTGCTGAGCCACTATAGTTACACATCGTATCTCCGATAATTTTCGATTTGCATTCTTAACATTTTTTTGGCTCATTGAGTAAACCGGGCTTGGCCGCCAGATGTTGTAATGACAAAGGGTAGCCTGAGCTAATCGGCTGACCATTTTAATCTTAATCAGCAAGTGGATTTGCAGGATGCATCCTGCTCCCGCTTTAATCTCGACTCTAAATACTACTGCTATGAAAAAGACTATTTTACTCGCATTGGCACTTCTTGCCGGCGCAACATCCCTATCGGCCGCCTCTCCGGTGGTGAATAATCCCGACAACAAGCCTTATCTTGGTGTGCGTGTCTCGGCTGAGGCTTCTATTCCGGGCAATCTGAGCTACTCGAATGTGAAGACCAATAATTTCGACCCGGGTGCGGGCGTCAGTGTGGGAGCCGTCTACAATATCCCGATTGTGGCTAACTTCACTGTTGAACCGGGCTTGGAACTCTACTACAACACTACTAAGTTCAATACCGAAGATCCTATCCTGCAGGCTGCCCAGTGGAAGAGCCGCTCTACACGTTCGTTTGGCATGAGAGTGCCCGTCATGCTTGGCTACCACTTCGATTTCTCGAAGAATTTCAGCCTCCTCGTGGCCACCGGTCCTGTGCTGAAGGTCGGGTTCTCTGACGATTATTATCTCACCACCGAGACTCAGGTCAGCGATGCTGCACGCATCGCATTCCGCAACCACTATTCGGGATCGATGTATAAGGATAATGCATTTACCGGCGCCGGCCCATCGAATGCCTACAACCGTGTGGACTGCGCATGGCGCATCAGCGTAGGCACCAATTTCTGCCAGCACTATTATGTGGGCATCAGCGGCGACCTTGGCATGGTCAACCAGATCAAGCATGCCAACAACGGGGCCTACGACATGAAGAACAATCTCTTCCAGCTCACGCTCGGATATAACTTCTGACCCCACGGGCCGCGGCCCGACAATATATACCCCCTCGCGCGGACATCACACACACCCTGTGCTGATGCCCGCGCGAACTCTTTGATAGGGTATAGATAATCTGGACAGGGTATTGATAATCTGCTTGATTTCATACACGCTACACCCAAACCTGCTTTATAACATATCCGCGCGAGGAAAAAATCAGGAAAAAAATTTTGCCATGATATTATTATCAGCTATATTTGCCATCGGAAACCGACCAAAGTTCCATTCACTGAACCCAATCATCAATGAGTCAGACAGATATGGAGCCGTCGCGCAGGAAGCTCCGTGGGCAAGGCTACTCTCCAATTGTCAGCCGCAGACCCAAATGACTACTGCACGACAACGGAATCACGACAATTTGTAAACCTGTATACTAACTTTTTTAGACTACCTTCTAATCATGAAGAAACACAATTTCTATGCCGGACCGAGCATCTTGACTCCTTACACCATCAAGAACACAGCCGACGCTGTGATCAACTTTGCCGACACCGGCCTCTCACTCCTTGAAGTATCCCACCGCAGCAAGGAATTCGTGGCTGTATGCGAAGAGGCCCGCGCACTCGTGGCTGAACTCCTCCAGCTCCCCGAAGACTACAAAGTGCTCTTCCTCGGTGGCGGCGCAAGCATGCAGTTCTGCATGGTGCCCTTCAACCTTATGAAGAAGAAGGCTGCCTATACCGACACAGGCACATGGGCCCACAATGCCATCAAAGAGGCTAAAATCTTTGGTGAGGTTGAGGTGCTCGGCAGCTCTAAGGATGAAAACTACATCTATATCCCCAAAGACTTCACTATCCCCTCTGACGTGGATTACTTCCACTTCACTTCCAACAATACTATCTATGGCACCGAGGTGCGCAAGGACTATGACAGCCCCGTGCCGGTGGTGTGCGACATGTCGTCTGACATCTTCTCACGCGTGTTCGACCCCACTAAGTATGGCATCATCTATGCCGGCGCTCAGAAGAACCTCGCTCCCTCAGGCGTGACTATCGTCATTGTCAAGGAGTCGCTGCTCGGCCATGTCGACCGCGAAATCCCGACTATGCTCGACTATCGCACCCACATCAAGAAGGACACTATGTTCAACACTCCCCCGGTGCTCCCCATCTACTCTGCTCTCCAGACTCTGAAGTACTACAAGGAGCAGGGTGGCGTGGCTGCCATGGAGAAGCTCGACCTCGAGAAGGCTGCTATCCTCTATGATGAGATCGACCGCAACAAACTCTTCCGCGGCACTGTGGCTGAAGAGGACCGCTCTATCATGAATGTCTGCTTCGTGATGAATCCCGACTATGCCGAGCTCGAGAAGGAGTTCTACGACTTCGCTGTGTCAAAGGGCATCGTGGGCATCAAGGGTCACCGCTCAGTGGGTGGTTTCCGCGCTTCTCTCTACAATGCTCTGCCCAAGGAGAGCGTAGAGGTGCTCGTCAACGCTATGAAGGAGTTTGAGGCTAAACATTAATCCGGAGGTCTAATCATTTATTTGAAGCTATGAAAATTCTTGTTTTCACCGAGAAACCTTTTGCTGCAAATGCAGTGAAGGCTATTGAGAACACTGTCAACGCTTCTGGCAACGACCTGGAACTCGTGGAGCGCGGCACCCGCGCCGACCTGCTCGAGGCTGTGAAGGATGCAGAGGGTCTGATCGTGCGCAGCGACGTGATCGACGCTGAGGTTATGGAGCATGCTCCGAAACTGAAGGTCATCGTGCGTGCAGGCGCCGGCTACGACAATATCGACCTCGCAGCAGCCAAAGAGCGCGGCATCTGCGTGATGAACACTCCCGGTCAGAACTCCAACGCTGTGGCTGAGCTCGTGTTCGGCATGGTGGTGATGATGTGCCGCAATCTCTACAACGGCACTTCGGGCAGCGAGCTGAAGGGTAAATCTCTCGGCATCTATGCCTTCGGTCAGGTAGGCCGCAACGTGGCCCGCATCGCCAAGGGCTTCGACATGAAGATCGAGGCTCTCGACAAATTCGTGCCCGATGCAGTCATGGAGGCTGAGGGCGTGAAGCCGGTGCATGACGTGAAGGATCTCTTCGCCAACAATCATTTCGTGTCGCTCCACATCCCCGCTACTCCAGAGACAAAGAACTCCATAGGCTATGACCTGGCTATGCTCATGCCGAAGGGTGGCGTGCTCATCAACACTGCCCGTAAGGAAGTCATCGATGAGGCCGGCCTCATGAAGGCTCTTGAGGAGCGCCCCGACCTGCGCTATGTGTCTGACATCCGTCCGGCTGCCGCTGAGGAGTTTGAGAAGAAGTTCGCTTCTCGCGTATTCTTCACTCCCAAGAAGATGGGCGCACAGACCGCCGAGGCTAACTTCAACGCAGGTGTTGCCGCCGCTGAGCAGGTTATCGCCTATCTGAAGGATGGCTGGAACAAATATCAGGTCAACAAGTAATCTGATATCACTCTGATCCGCCAGGTTATACGACTTATAACCTCACCAAATATTTCCCCGACCGCCGCATGGACGCCGCAAGGCAGCCCTGTCGGCGGTCGGGCTGCATTTAGATTTGCGAATATGCAGAAAAATGCCTAAATT
>CAJTNN010000014.1 GCA_910577585.1 uncultured Muribaculaceae bacterium
ATCCCCAGCATTTCACGCGAATGTTCAAGAAACAAACCGGAATGACCCCGAAACAATACCTCAAAAATCAATAAAGTTGAACATGATTACCGCATACAGCGGTGGACGTCAGCGTATCTCCTGACACGGGAAACCGGGCTTTCTCCCGTACAGGGAGCTTGGCGCCTAATCTATGACCTACTTATATCCTACTTACTCCTTTTTTTAGGAATTTAGCCCAGTGTAATAAATGCTCGGTAGTGCCGGTGAGGTAAAGGACATTGGCGATAATCTCATGCAATAATGTGATTGATGCTCAAACCCTTGATGATATAAGCAATTGCCGAAAGATCGAGAGCCTTAATAATGTGTACCGTCTCAAAATTGGTAGCAAAAGGGCTTTCTTTATTCTACATATCCAAAATGGCATCAGGTAACTCTTCATTCTGAAAAGACTGATGTTTTCAAGAATGTGTTGCGCCCTGTTTTCATCGGAAAATTCAAGACCTTCCGATTTAAGGAGCCGTATTTGTTCAGATACTGAAATCTGAGGTTGATTATAAGTTGGAAGTGTCATAAAAAAGAAAAACTTACCCTGAGCGCGCTGTTCTTACGGGAAGCGTGGTAAGTATGTTGCTGCAAATTTAATGCTTTTATTTCAAACAACAAAATGGCTCCCGGAATTTCATTTGATTTTGTATAATAATACCGGTTATGGCACAAGGCGGCCATTCTTCAGTTCCGACAGCAGTAAGTCATAGACGTATGCCGGACTTTCGATATACAATCCTGTGGAAAAGTCCTCCAATTTGGAAAATGTCTCTGAATTGTGGAAAGTCGAGATTGCGTCTGTCAAGTCCAATCCTTCCCGTTCTACAAGATAACGGACAACATCGGCAGATATGCCCTCAAATAAAAAACGTGCGTTGCGGTCTTTCATAATTTCTTCAGCATTTTGATCGCTGCCTCCGTGTGGAAAAAGTATTGTGAGGTTACTTGCGAGAATGTGAGTTCCTTTACAAGCTGTTCCTCTGAGATGAAATTTTCAGTAAACATACGGAGCAGACGGGCAATCGTATCATCAGCAACCGGACCTATCACAATGTCGTAATCATGGCATGGCTGCGAAACATTTATATCGCGGTTGGACATCACAAACCTCGCCCACTCCTCGTCAAGCGCATTGAAGATCTTTATCTTCAACCCTATTGTGACAGCTTTTTCCAGATCAAACTCAAAGGCTGTCAAAGTAGGTACACCTTTGAACATTTTTACTGTTCTTGCCGCCATCCTTTCTGCTTGATGCCGAATGTCGGTAAGATAGAAACCTTTTCCGAAATCCTTGTAAGGGCGACACTTTCCGAGGTCAATCCGGTCTATTGCCATGTTTGAGCCGTGGTGCAGTATCATCTGATAGCGCCTCCATTGTTTTGACAGACGACTGTAAGGTCGTCAACACAGTCATTAAACGACAGTGTATGTTCCACATCATAAAATTCGGTCAGAAAAGCAATACCTTTGAAGCGATTAAGGTAATTGCTTGCCTCACGGATTGTCAGGCGGTGTCTTTTTGAAAACTCGATTATGGCTGTCATTATATAATCTATGACATTCTTATCGACTTTTTTTATAGGTTTCAGCTCAACGACAGGCTCAACTTCCAAAGCATTGGCAATCCGGCTGATTGTATTGAAGTTCACACATGATCCGTTTTCAACCTTCGACACCATAGCTTTCTGCACACCAATCATGGCTCCTACCTCATCTTGGGTTAGTCCCTTGCTTTTACGCCGCAGATAAAGCAACTCTCCTATTTTTTTGAAATTTGTATTCATGGTGCAAATATAATAAAAGTTTCTTATTTGAGAAACATTTAGATAAACTAAGTGTTCGATGGCTCTATCTTTTTCTCTCTGCGAAACGAGGTGGAGATGCAACGCTTGGCTGTGTTGGGTTGAGTGCCGTCAAAAGGTGACGGGCTGCGCCTGACACCCATTGGCATCAGCACCACGCAAGCCGGACAAGAACAATACGAGACATTCCTATCCTCTCTTAGAGGTCGCAATGTTCAGCGGGTGATGTATGATTACAGAACCCCCGACGGAGAACTCTTCTCAACAGTGGCGCAATCACTTGAAGAATGTAGAGAGAAGCGGGATGAATGGCTCGCCAAAAGAAAAAGAAGATAAACTGCCAATAGTCGTAATTGTCGGGCGGTGCAACCCTGTTAAAAAGGGTTACACCGCCCGTTTTGCTGAAAATTTTGGCCGCCTACGGCGGCGAGGGGCATTATTCCCTCTAATTATTTCTTATTTTGGGGATGCGTGACAGAAGCAACATATTTTACCATACCCATGATTGATGATATTCTATGGATTGAAAACTTAATCTTTTTATCATCAACATTATATGTGGATGAAATAACTATATTTTCAGTTGTATCCGAGGTTTTACGTTCGTTGATATAAATATCAAGTTTGCGCTTGAACTCCTTAAGCATTTCATCATCGCTTTCATAAATATCACGCGCCTTCTCTTTAAGAATTATGTATTCAGAGGATTCCATGATTTCCTTCAGGATGTCATCATATTTCGGTTCACTCAGATTATCCTGACAGATTTTCCAAGCACGTCTGATTTTATACTGACATTGCTCAGATGTGGCTTCATTATTCTTTAGGATAATGATTGAAGGGAATTTGTTCAAATCATCAACACGGAATCCTTTTGGGGAAAATACAATATCTCCGGTATGTATATCACAATACTGCATGGAATTGCCTTGAACCAGATAAGCATTATATTCATCTGTATCCAATCTAAGTCCGGCACTATTTCTAAACGCATTGAACGTCGTGGAAACAGATTCTTTTTTTGCCGGAATATCTTTATAATGAGATCCGGCAGAAACTGTTGGTAAAACCTCCTTTGAGAGTTCCTCGTGGATACTTCTTACATTCCTTCGGGTCTTACGTTCCCCAAAAATGTAAATCAATAAAAATATAATGGCAAGAATTATTCCTGCCCAAAATATAAAATCATTCATAGTTAAATCTCTCGGTATTCATATTCAGCCGCGACATATGTTATTGCCGAATTTTCAATCATTGGGTTAATCCGGGATACGATGAACTTTAGCCATGCAGCTGTCAGCCCAATTATTATTATGAGCCAGCTAATCTTAAATGTAAAAAATAAAACCACTAAAACTAAAGTAAGCGACATATTAAAGAAAAGGCTTTTTATAAAGCCAAAATCATTAATCTGTACGGCCTTATTGAAGTTTGTCGCCATTGCATCCCACCATATGAGTCCGCCTTCAAACATGAAAGTTCCATAAATTATGAGGAAGACACAAATAGTCTTATAACTATCATCTATAGAAGACATCCATCCGCTATAACAACTTATCAGCAATGCCACAAACCACAGAAATGCGTGCATAAGCGGAATGACAAAGCAATGGACTCTATTATTTTGTTCTTTTGGGTCTGCCATATTTCATTTTACATGATTCTATGAAAATAAAGTGGTAAAAGAAGTGACTGGTTTCTTCAAGCTAATCTTAACTCCCGAACATAACAACGACCAAGATTAGATATACGCCATGTTCTTGAAGTACGCGAATAGCCACAAACAATGAATCCGACTGAAATGAATTCAGATAGCAAGTCATTGCCGATACTGTCACGAAGCTCTTCAAGATAGCCTCTGCCGCTGTTGTAGATTCTCTTCAAAGCAGCGATTTCTTTTTCGTTCATAATTTTTCATTTCATATCCATATATCGGATTCCCCGATATACGAAAACAAGCAAGATAGAATGTAATCTGTGATAAAACAGAATTCATCCTATTTTGCTCAATCGACATGCCTATTATTATAACGCTCTAATTCTCACTTTGTTGCGTTACGATAGGTCTATAATTGCTCCTTCAAGCACTGTAAAATTACAACAAAATATTGATACACACAAACTTGGCGAAGCTTTTAACACTATTCTTAAAGATGTTCTTGAACATCTTTTGGTGATGATGCCGGTGATGGCCGTAAAAAAAGAAGTGGGAGATGAAACAAGTCGGGGACGCGGACGAGCCGCATCCCCGACAGGATCAACCTTTTTATTAACTAATCTCTGTTTGAATTTAAACGCGAGGGTTTGTTACGGTTTGGGATTACTGATGGAGGAATTTCAGTGACTTGCCATTGATCAGGATGATGTAGGCCTGACCTGTGGGAAGACTTACTGCTACTCGGTCCATGTTCTGGGGCACTGTGGGAAGGTCAGCAACTTTCAGACCGCCGGTAGTGTAGATGGCGATTGCATCGCCGGACTGTACACCGGAGATAATGATTATATCTTAAATCTTGTTAAAATGTCGCCGATTCGCCCTGATTTTTGGGCCGAGGGTTCGAGCCTACGCTTCAGAACCCCACTTTTGCGAGGTGAAATTCCCGCAAAAAGCCTTTTGTCAGAGCCTTACGACACCTTCCGTGTAACCGTGTACAAAAATGTACACGAAATACAGTGTACACGTTACGCACACGTCTGTAGGTAATATTGTGCAGTATTCTGCAATTTGGGCAAAAAGAAAAAGCACTGAAAATCAACTGATTTCAGTGCTTTTCGGCATTCTGCCGTTCTTTGCTGTGACCCCGGTGAGGCTCGAACTCACGACCCAATGATTAAGAGTCATTTGCTCTACCAACTGAGCTACGGAGTCATTTGTTGGTGGCGGGAAGGGGAGGCTTCGTTGGGGAGGTGTTCCGTTGTTTCCCGTTTGCGAGTGCAAAGTTATAAAGTTTTTTTGAGTTGTGCAAATTTTTTCCAACTTTTTTTCTTAATTTTACATTCGAAATGGGTCAGAAGGGTCTTTGCCGACCCGCTGCAGTAAGGGGAAAAGCCTCGGAATGAGGCGGATTTCAATAGATAAATAATTGTAAAACAACGATATATGACTAAATCAAACGCAATTTGCCTCTCGCTTGGTGCAGGAATGCTTCTGATGGCCGGAGGATGCTCAAAAAAGCTTGGGCAATTTCAGAGCGACTTTTTCTCTACGAATCCCACTCCGCTTGAGACGGTGGGTGAGAGTGTGCCGGGCACGGTGACTGCCAAGTTTCCCCCGAAGTTCATGCTCAAGAATGCCAAGGTGAGCGCCACTCCGGTGCTGCAGTGGGAGGATGGCAATGCCGTATTGGGTGAGGCCATGGCCACTCCGGTGCTTTTCCAGGGTGAGCAGGTGCGCGATAATGGTCAGGTGGTGAGCTATGCCGATGGCGGCACAGTCACAATCCCCTTCACGATGCCCTATCAGCCCGAGATGGCCCAGTCTGACCTCTATCTTGATTTTCAGGTCGACCAGAACGGCAAGCAGTATACGCTTCCGCGCGTGAAGGTAGGGAATGGCGTTGTGGCCACATCTACTCTTGCCAGCGCCGAGACTGTCACTCCGGCTGTGGCCAAGGATGGTTTCCAGCGTGTGATTTCAGAGAAATATAGCGCCGATATCCACTTCCTCGTCAACCAGGCCAATGTACGCGCCTCAGAGACCTCGAAGACCGACTATATCGACCTCAACCGCAAGCTCATGGAGGCCAATGCCGCCCCCAATATGGAGATTGCAGGCGTAAGCATCAACTCGTATGCATCGCCCGAAGGCACACTGGCCTTCAACACCTCTCTTGCCGAGAAGCGCGAGCAGAACACGCAGAACTTCGTTGAGGGACAGTTCAAGAAGGATAAGATCACAGAGTTTGGCGAGCTCACCTCTTCATTCACCCCCGAGGACTGGGAGGGTTTCCGCAGCCTCGTGGAGAAGAGCAATATCCAGGACAAGGATCTTATACTCAGTGTGCTCTCACTCTATAAGGACCCCGAAGAACGTGAGCGCGAGATCCGCAATATGTCGACAGTATTCAATGAGCTTGCCGACCAGGTGCTGCCTCAGCTGCGCTACTCGCGTGTGATGGCCACAATCAATGTAATCGGCAAGAGCGATCAGGAGCTTATCGACATCTTCAACACCGACCCCTCGAAGCTCAGCGAAGATGAGATTCTCTACGTGGCCACCCTCACCGACGACAACACCAAGAAGATGGAGATCTACAGCAAGGCTGCCGAGCTGCATCCCAACGACTACCGTGCCGTCAACAATCTGGGCCTGACGCAGTATGAGGCCGGCGACTACAAGGCTGCCGCCGCAAGTTTCGAGCGTGCCGGGCGCCTCAACCCTACTTCAAAAGAGGTGGAGATGAACAAGGGCCTTATATCGATGGTCAACAAAGACTACGCGCGTGCCAACGAACAGCTCGGTTCGGCTGCCGGAGTGCCTGAGAATGCAGATGCTCTGGGAGTCTACTACCTCATGCAGGGTGATGTGATGAAGGCCCGCACAGCCTTCGGCGACACCAAGACCAACAATGCCGCCCTGGCCCAGATACTTTCGAAAGACTACAATGCCGCACGCCAGACGCTGGCTGCCATACCGGTGCCCGACGCCACCACCTACTATCTCACTGCAGTGCTCGGTGCACGCACCCACAACGAGAATATGGTGATGAGCAATCTGCGTCAGGCTGTGAAGCTCGACCGCACCCTTCTGGCCAAGGCCAAGAAAGACCTGGAGTTTGCCGGCTATAACCTCTCTTATCTCTGATTATCTGATTCTGACTCTGACCGCTGGCCGCGCAGGGGGTGGCATATCGCCCCCTATGCGGTCAGCGCTTATACATAATTATCATTTATATAATGACAAAGATTGGATCTGTATTCACTCCGAAGGCCCGCCGTGCCCTGCTTCTTGGCAGCGGCGAACTGGGCAAGGAGGTAGCTCTCGAACTGATGCGTCTGGGCGTCGAGGTGATAGCCTGCGACCGTTATGCCAACGCACCTGCCATGCAGGTGGCTCACCGCAGCCATGTGCTCAATATGCTCGATGCGGCCGAACTGCGCCGTGTGATAGAACTTGAGAAAC
Organism: uncultured Muribaculaceae bacterium; assembly: GCA_910577585.1. Taxonomy (GTDB): domain Bacteria; phylum Bacteroidota; class Bacteroidia; order Bacteroidales; family Muribaculaceae; genus Lepagella. The sequence goes on from CAJTNN010000014.1 coordinate 6,955, forward strand.
CTGACCATATCATCCCTGAAATCGAGGCCATCGCCACGCCGGTGCTTGTGGAGCTTGAGAAGGAGGGGTATCATGTTACCCCCACTGCCAATGCCGCATGGCTGACGATGAACCGTGAGGGTATACGCCGTCTGGCAGCCGAAGAGCTTGGTCTGCCCACATCGCGCTATCGCTTTGCCTCGACCCGCGAGGAGTTTGATGAGGCAGTCAAGGAGATAGGGCTCCCCTGCGTGGTGAAGCCTGTGATGAGTTCATCGGGTCATGGTCAGAGCCTTGTGCGCCGTCCTGAAGAGATTGACGCCGCATGGCGCGAGGCCCAGGAGGGTGGCCGCGCCGGTGCGGGACGCGTGATTGTAGAGGGTTTTGTAGATTTCGATTATGAGATTACTCTGCTCACGCTGCGCAGTGTCAGCGGCACCTGCTATTGCGAGCCCGTAGGGCACATTCAGGAGAATGGCGACTATCGCTACTCATGGCAACCCCAGCCTATGTCGGCCAAGGCGCTCGAGAATGCGCGCGAGATAGCCCGCAAGATTACGGATGCTCTCGGTGGCTACGGCATATTCGGCGTGGAACTCTTCATCAAGGGCGATGAGGTGATATTCAGCGAAGTATCGCCGCGTCCGCACGACACCGGCATGGTGACCATGATCTCGCAGGACCGCAGCGAATTCGGCCTGCATGCCCGCGCACTGCTTGGTCTGCCGGTGCCTGAGATACGCTTCTATGGCCCCTCGGCATCGCGTGCGGTGGTAGTGGAGGGTGACACCGACTGCGTGGAATTCGACAACCTCGAAGAGGTGCTTCAGGAACCCGGCACCGACATGCGCATCTTCGGCAAACCTGAGGTGCACGGACATCGCCGCATGGCAGTCATCCTTGCCACAGCCGACACCGTAGAGGAGGCCCGCGCCAAGGCTGACCGCGCCTACGCCCGCCTTGTCACCCGCCTCGGACGCTGATTCCAGTGAGACCGCGCAGCAGCGGCCAGGCTATGGCCGTTGATGCTATGATAAAGATATCGCCGCCCATGATTCCGGAAGGAGTCATGGGCGGCGTGTAGTTTTTTGTAGGATTCAGGGGCGCGAGATACCCTTGTCGAGAAGTCGACGCTTCACCTGCATGCGGGCCCAGGTGGGGAGAGTGCCGATGAAGAGTATCGCCAGGCGGTTGGTCAGGCCGTTGATGTACTGCTGACGCCCCTTCAGCATGCGCCGCAGAGCCTTGCGGGCGAATCGCTCCGGGCGTTCGATAGCCCCCAGGCGCAGAGCCAGGCGTTTCAGATTGTCGGGCAATCCGAAGAGGTCGGTAGCGATACCCCCCGGGCATGCCACCATCACCTTCACCCCGTAGTCGCGCATCTCATAATGCAGCGCGCGAGAGAAGGCTCGGATATATGCCTTTGTAGATGAATACATGGCCAGCCCCGGCATCGGCATCCAGCACGACATGCTGCTCATGTTGAGGATGTAGCCCGAGCCGCGGTTGCGGAAATATCGGGCAAAACGCAGGCTAAGCCGGGTGGCCGCCTTGACATGAAGGTCCATGAAGGCCTCGATTTTTTCAGGCGCCGTGTCGGTGGCCGGAGCAAACGAGAATATGCCGGCGTTATTGATGAGTATATACGGGTCAAGATTCAGGTTGCCTAAATATGACCATATGCGGTCGGCTGCATCGGGATCGCACAGGTTGAGTGTCATCGGATATACCGGCACAGCATAGGTCTCCTCAATGGCAGCCGCCGCCTCATGCAGTGGCTCATCATCGATAGAGATCATCATCAGCGAGGCCCCCATCTCAGCGAGCGCCTTGCAGAACTCCAGACCTATCCCACCCGAAGCGCCGGTGACCACGGCGAGTTTTCCCTTCAGACTGCTCATATGTTGCGTCGCTTGATTTTTTCGATTTCGCGCATCACAGCGTCGGGGAGTTTCTCGTCGAGGTGCTTATGGCAAGCCATCTCTTTCGAGTACATGCGGGCGATGCAATAGTTGACATGGTCGCAACCGCATCGGTGGGAAGTGTCGGCCTTCATGCGATTGACGAAGTCGGGCTCGTTGAGCAGCGCGCGTCCCATCTGCACGAACTCGAAACCCTCATCCATCACCTTGTCGGCCCCTCTGCGGTCGATTACACCCCCCACGTAGATGAGCGGCATAGAGAGCTCGGCGCGGAATCGGCGTGCATCCTCCAGAAAGTAAAGCGGTTCGAAATGCTCGGGCTTGATCATGAAGCGTCCGGCCATGCGCACGCCATATTTCAGCCAGAGCTGCTTCATGTAGTGGGTCATGGTGAAGATGGGCATCTCGCCGCGCATCACATACATGGGCGCCTTGCTGACGAATCCCCCCGAGAGCACCATCGCATGCACTCCGTGGCTCTCGATGCGACGGGCCACAGTCAGACAGTCGTCGATATCCAGGCCCCCCTTGAAGCCATCGCGCATGTTTGTCTTGACTATGACCCCCATGTCGGATCCGGCGGCCTTCATCACCTCGTCGAGACACATGTCCATGAAGCGCATGCGGTTGTCGAGCGAGCCTCCGAATGCATCGCGGCGGTGATTGGTGAAGGGAGAGAGGAACTGTGATATGAGATAGCCGTGTCCGGCATGCACCTCCACGCAATCGAATCCGGCATCGCGGGCAGTATTGACAGCTTCGCCGAACTCGCGTGCCAGTGTGGTGAGTTCATCGGGGCGCAGGCCGCGGCAGATGGTGGGGGAGTAGAGGTTGAAGCCGGTATTTGGAGCCACAGGGATGCCTCCGGCAGTGCGGATGTGGGTCATGTTGCCGCAGTGGCCGATCTGTATTGATGCTTTGGCACCGCGTGCGTGTATGCCATCAGTGATTTCGCGCAGCGAGGTCACGATCTCCGGTCGCAGCCAGAGCTGAGTGTCGAAGCTCAGAGCCGAGCGGCAGATTCCGGCATAGGCCAGAGTGGTCATGCCCACTCCACCCTCGGCCACACTCCAGTGGTAGTCGCGCAGCATCGGTGTGGGGTTGTTGTCGCGCCCCATCCCCTCGAATGCAGCCGAGCGAATTGTGCGGTTGCGGAGTTCTACGGGTCCTATTTTAGCAGGGGTGAAAAGAATGTCAGACATATATCTCTATGTGTGTGTGGAAGCAGATCAGTAGATGAAAGGTATGATATAGCGTCGGCGCAGCGAGGTGTATTCATCGCCAAACCGGTCGATATAGCGGCGGTGGGTGGCACGTGCGCGCGGAGCCAGATTTGCGAAGGTCCATAGCGCGAACACTGCCCCCGGCCACGACCATGTCAGTATGGCAAACCCGATCCATTCGGTCAGTTCGCCGAAGTAGTTGGCCGAAGTGACATATCTGAAGAGGCCGCCGCGCGGTATATAATGCCCCGTGTCGCCCGGTCGGCGCAGCGAGCGGATGATATGGTCGGAGTGGAGGTTAATGGCCATCCCGGCAAAGAAGATGATAGTGCCGAGAATGAAGAGGGGCGACCATAGCCACGACACCGGGTAGCCCGGATTTGCGCCATAGTCAGGCATCGGCGAGAGATAGAAGAACCATCCCCCGATCATATAAGAATTCAGCAGATTGAATATCACCCCCGAAAGGATTATAGAGAGTGGCATACGGCTCTTACCCTTGATGAGACAGGGGAAGATGAACGATCGCTGGAAGTAATGCAGCAGGAATAGAGAGGTCATGACGCACACCGCCGGATTCTCTCTGCGCGCCGGGTCGGGGCACAAGGCCCAGAGCAGCACCATGGCTATGAATACCGGAGCCTCCATGATGACCCAGCCGATACGGTTGTTGACCGAGGGCCCCCATTTTTTATCGAAAGTCATTCCATATCCCGGGGTGATGCGCTGCAGGGCGATAAATACGATGCAGGCCAGCACCGACATCCCGATCAATATGGTGTAATATACATTATCAGCGAACATTTTTCAGTAGCGTTATGAGATTCCCCGTCAAAGCCCTCCGTGAAGCGGCGCCCGGCGGCAGGGCAGCATTTGCCCTGAATATGCAAAATTAGCAAAAAAATCTGAAGTCTGTCCAAGTATATGGCATAAATCAGTTCATTCCGCATATAAATATGCGCACGAGATTTGGTATGGAAATGCGATCCCCGGCCGGCTCACCTGGAGCCGACCGGGGATATATTGAGTCATTTATTGTGCCGCGGGTTGCAAATCCGCGGTGACCGGGTCAGAGTATCACTTTGGCAGCCACATCGCCTACGCGCACCACATAGATGCCGGGAGCGACATAGATGATTGCCTGGTCAGAATCGCTGACGTACTGACCCAGTTTGAGACCTGCAGCAGAGTATAAAGTGATTTCATCACCCTCAGCTGTGCCGCTCACGATGATACGACCGTAAGAGACGCTGATCTTCAGCTCTGTGCCGGCAATCTCCACTACGCCGCTATCAGAGCTTACAATCTCGAGCTCACCCTTGAAGCTGATTTCAGCCTCAACGGTATTCTCACCCTCGATGAATTCGCCTACAGTGTAGAAAGTTGCATCTTCGTCAAGCGTCAGAGCCTCGCCATTGAAAGTTATTGAGCTCACCTCCCAATATTCATCAAGATTGAATCCGATTGAGGATGACTCGCCCTCCTTGACGCCCATCACGACTGTCGGACCATTGACGGTGGTAAGCTTCATGTAAGTACCTGAGGGAGTGATCGGGTCAACAGGTTTGCCCGAGTAGTCGCCGGTGCGGGTAAAGGTGAGTGTCATATTCTCGCGGTCCCATGTGGCTGTGTAGTCACCATCGAGATTATAGAGGATATGAGTCACATCTTCAGTCAGTTCTACCGACATGTTCTCATCCGATATGGCCTCATAGCTGCCATAGTATTTTGAGTAGCCGGTGGCTGTGACATACATTTCGCCAATGCCGCGGATAGGAATCTCTCGGCATACTGTCTGGCCATTCTCATCGGTAATGAATTGTGATGTGAAGCCGAAATCATTGAAAGTGCCCACCAGATACCATTCGGCGGTGCCTTCGGCATCTCCGGTGATTGTGAGGGTCATCGAGTTCCAGTCAAGTTTCACCACCGGGTTGGTGAGAGTCTGTATGCCATCGGCAAAGGAGATATTTTTGCTGCTTGCACCCTCGGTGAGAGTGAACGCCACACCCGGAGTGAGAGTGTCGTCATTGCCGGCGGCTCCGAGGTCGAGGTCATTGAATGTGGGTCCGCTGAGTTTGAATCCGGTGCCCAGAGTTGTGCCTCGCCATTCATAGAGTCCTTCGCCGAGGTAAGTGAGTCGGGACTCCTCGTCGGCCATCTGCCATACCTTACCATCTACATCTGTGCCGACGATATATATTTCCTGTTCCTCTACGGGGGTTACAAACTCTCCGTCGCCGGTCACGATGATAGTGCCCAGCGAAAGGTTGAGTGTCACGTGCGGATTCTTCACCACATCGGCATCAGCGATTATGATATTCGAACCCTGGTTCTGATAGGTGAAAGATTCATACAGAAACAACATTGATCCGTCGGGCGCACCGATATTGATTCTGCCCCAAGTTCCATCGTTGATTTTGAAAGTTGAGCCGAGTTCAGTGCCGCTCCATTCGTAGACACCCGGAGCCACTTGCGAGAACTTGCAGTCTTCATTCTTCAGCTCCCATGTCAGACCATTGACATTGTCGCCAATGATATAGTATTCAGTCTCGCCGGCATCGACTCCATCGCCTGTCACGGTGATAGTGCCGTTATTGGTGTTGAGGGTTACGACGGGATTGATTACTTCGGTCACATCTTCGAAGTAGAGGTCCATGGCATCGCGTCCTACAGTGTAGGTGAACGGACGGTCAAGACTTATGCCGTCGTCGCCGGTGCCCCCGATGTTGTATTCATAGTCATCCCAGGTGCCATTGTTGATTTTGAACCCTGAGGCGAGCTTCGTGCCCTTCCATTCGTAGACACCCGCTTTGGAGGTGGGAGAGAATTTGGCGTCGGCTGCGCCGAGAATCCATGATGTCTCATTGACCATTTGCCCGATGATGTAGTAATCATCGGCAAGCGCGGTCGTGGCGATGCTTCCAATCAGCATGCAGGAGAGCAAGGCGGTAAGTTTTTTCATGTTGTAAACTGTTAGTTGGTTTTAAGGTTAGTTGGTTAGATGCTTTTGGGGTTGCTAAGTCTTGTGGGTTGCTTAGACAGTAGGTTAGGGGTGATGAATCAGTAGTGGCGGCTACATGATTCGTAGGCAAATTTTTACTAAAAATTCGCGTGCCAGCCAAAAGCGCAAGTCGCTCCGGAGGAGCGGTGCGCGGTGCCGCAGGCATTTGGACTGGTCGCAAATTTACAAAAATTCGCGTGCCAGCCAAAAGCGCAAGTCGCTCCGGAGGAGCGGTGCGCGGTGCCGCAGGCATTTGGACTGGTCGCAAATTTAGCGAAAATTTATTAGAGATGGCAATCTATCGGTATGTTATACAGCAGAGTATGATTATTGGTGGTTTGTTTTGCCGCGGGTTGCACACCCGCGGTGACTGGGAAATCCGCGGTGATTGGGATTGCGGCGCCCCTCCTCCCAGGTGAGTTTGCGGTAGATTTTGGGGTAAAATGAGCGAGGACTCTGAATGGGATTTTCAGAGTCCCCGTTATTATTTCGGGATTCCCCGGGGGAGGGGAAGCGGGGGGATCAGTGCAGGATGAGCTTGAGGGTGAGCGGGCCGGCTACTACGGTGTAGATGCCGGGGGCAAGGCTCACTGCGAAGTTGGAGGCGCTGACGCGGCCTGAGGCTATCGTCTTGCCGTCGGTGGCTACGATTGAGTAGTCCTGACCCATCAGACCGTGCAGGATGACAGTGGTGCCCTCGGCGCTGATTGCCGCGTCGGCTGCTACTTCGGCTACTCCGGAGCCGGCGATGTAGGTGCCGTTGGAGCGCGGACCGGCCATCTTCTCGCCGTCGATGTCGACATAGGTCAGCAGATAATACCAAGCCTTTGAGTCGGCCCATTTCGAGTCGGTGTATGAATTCGAAGTGATATCGTCGGCCACGAGCTTATAGCTGCCGCCATTGTCGCTGCGATAGAGAGCGTAGTTGCTGATGGTGTGGTCGAGCATATGAGCCGGAGTGAAGCTCAGGTCGTCGATTACCACGGCAATGCCATCGTAGGATGTGTAGCGAATCGCGAAATAGCGGGCCGAAGCCGGGAGTGTGCACTTGATGAGCTCCCAAGCATCGGCGCCCTCCTTCGAGAAGGTGCGGGCGCGGCGGAAGCTGCCGTTGCGGGTAGAGGTGGCATTCGCCGGGTCGAGCGTGGTGTCGGTCTCCGAATACCACACCTCGAGATACTCCGCGCAGTCAGAAGCCAGCGTGCTCAGCCAGAAGGAGAGTTCGGTGCCACCTACGATTTCGGGCGACACGAGCCACTTGTCAGACTGGATGGGATTCTCAGCATCCGGATAATCTCCGGCGCGGGCCATGAGCACACGAGTGCCCGAATGGGGTGCCATACGCTCATCGTTCATATAGCCAATCTTCTGCACATCGACCACAGTCCAACCCTGCGGCTGGTCAGAGCCCTCCCAAGCCAGAGGTTCGCCGGTGGCATTGTTGATGATTGGATAAGGATTCAGACCATCGAAGTCGTAATTCTGCCACATGCCCAGAGACTCAGTCACCTCAAAGGGCTTCAGTGTCTCAAACGACTCGAAATCGCCATACTCCGTCGGGGGCACGCTCCATGCCAGCTGCACGCCGCCATCAGCGATCTCGCCACGCAGGTCATTCACCACGGGGAGTTGTGAGCCAAGCAGGGTGAGGGGGAGAGTGCGGCGGTTGTTGGCCATGTTCTCATCGCGGTCGCAGGTCACTTCGGCCACTACATTAAGCTCCTTCTTGTCGCGTAGTGCGCCATTGATGTCGAAGTCGGCATCCATCTCAAAGACCTGGTTGGAGTTGAGCATCGGAATCTCTTCGGTGACGCAGCCATATTCATTGCCGTCGGTATCACGCAGACTCATTGTCAGGGTGCCTGAGATGCGTTCGCGTCCCGAATTGGCCACCACCGCATGATATGTGGCCAGCTGGCCGAGGCAAATCTGAGTATTACCCGACAGGGCAGTCACCTTCAGGTCGTAGTCGGCATCGGGGAAGAACTGATAGCTGTCGAGCACGAGGTATTCATTAGTAGCCTTACCCTCAAACTCGCAACCAAGGCGGATTTCAACCCACGGAGCATTCATATAGTCGTCCGGCAGAGGCATTGAGGCATCTACCCATTTTGCAGCGCCGCGTTCGGGGCGGAACTCGCTTAAAAGCTTCTCATCATCCTGACCGAATCGGCGGCCATAGACGCTGATTGCCTCCGGAGCGTTGGCATAATCCCAATAGCGGAGTATGAAGTTGGCTTTGGCTATGCCGGTGGTGGTGACTTTCGGGAGCACCACTTTAGCAGGCACGCGACCCTCGGCTGTAGCGAATGCCACGAGGCCACCCTGCACGAAGAGCGGGTCGCCGATAGCCATGCCGGTCATCGAGCCGGTGCTCTGCCATGCCGAAGCGGCATAGCTTCCGGTGGTCATCGCCACATAGGGGCCGTAGGTGAAGTTGACTGTGCCCCACTCCTCGAGCACCGGCAGCTCTGAGGGTGTGCCGAGAGTCTCGACAGTGAAGTAAGTGTCGGTCGACTCGCCACCCTCACTCAGGGCCGACACTCCCAGACCGTAAGAGACCATGGCCGGATTGGCCACCGAGAAGGGAGAATAGTCATACTCATTGTCGGCAGTCTGCCCCACGCGCATGGCATTATTCGAGTCAGCGCGGGCATAGACATTATATGTGAGTGCATCCGGATTGACGTATCCGCCGTTGAGGCCCGTTGTGCCGGGAGCCTCCCATTCGAGGTGGATAGAGAGGTTATCGGCAGATGTGACTGACTTCAGGCCGGTCGGAGCCATCGGTCGGTCGATACCGATATAGGCGCGGTAAGTGCGCTGATACCCCTTGCCGTTAGCATTCGAGGGTGTGAGGTTAAGATAATGGAATCCACCCTTTGCCAGGTCGAGCTCGATAGTGAGCGTGCCACCCGGCAGTCCGCTTGCAGAGGCGGTGGCCGACGGGTCATCCTGGTCAGAGAGAGTGACGGTTATGCTCTCGGAAACCGGGAGAGTCTTTCCTGCCATGTCGAGAGTCGGGAGAGTCAGAGTGGCGATTGCCCGGTTGGCTCCCTGCGGAGCCGCGGTGATGCTCACATCAGTCGGGTCGGCCGGTATGGCAGAGGTGGTGCCGTCGAGCTCGCGGATATCGAAATCGCAGATTACGATGCCCTGCGACTCCTGCGCCGTCGAGCCGGTGAAATGGAATCCGATGACATAGCTCCCCGCCTCACTCACCGCGAATTCATGCGTCAGCGATGCGGGTGTGAGCGATGCGCGGCAGTCGGATGTGGAGAAGATGCAGGTACCCTCGCGCATTGATTTCGAGGTGTGCTGGCGTCCGATCCATATCTCGTAGCTCTCGGAAGTTTCGAAAGAGTAAAGGCCGGTCAGCGTGTAGGCGATGGTGTAGAGCGTCGAGGGGTCGGTGATCTCCACATCGGGCAGGAAGAGCCAGTCGTCGGCGCTACGGGTGTAGCCGGTGAGGAAGTACCATCCGTAGAGGTCTACCTCCTCCACCTCTTCGCCCCCCATGGCATCGCCGGGAGTTGACTCCGGTTCATCCACAGGATAGGTGAATTCCCATTCGCGGTCGTCGCCGTTGCTGTTCTCTGTGGTATAGAGGCGGCTCTCGGCCAGACTCGGCAGCTGATGGAAGGGGAGGGGCATGGCGGCGCCGTAGACAGCCTGAATTGTGGCGGGCTCGGATGCATGACCGTTGGCTGAGGCCACCACAGAGATGTCATACAGATTGATTTCGCCGGGCATGGTGAGCTGATAGCTCAAGTCGGCGATCGGCGCGGAGTTCTGCTTCACCCCGGCCAGATATACATCATAGGTCAGAGCCGCTGTCTCGACGTATCCCTTGTGGACACCGCTTGCACCCGGAGCCTTCCAGGAGAGGAGGTTGCCATCGAGGCGCAGTGCGGAGGGGCTGAGTGGAGTATCGTTGCCCACATAGAATGCCATACGGTTCTGGGGACTGCGGTTGTCGCCGATCATGGTGTAGAAAGTGAGCTGGTGCTCACCCTCGCGGAGGTTGAGGTCGACAGCCACCGACTCGCCGGGGTGCATGGTGTGGTTCATATACTCCTCGCCATCCACGAGCAGCACGGCGGTGACATCGGTCGAACCCAGTTCGACACCGGCGTAGGTGTAGCTCGGGGCTGTAACGGTCACGTGACCCGCGAGAGCCGCCCCGTCGAAATCGATGACCGGAGCCGGAGCCAGTTCAGGTGCATCGGGGAGCGCATAGTCATCGGTGCAGAGCAGCGCGGTGATGTAGGGAGTGGCCGGAGCCTTCACAATCTCACCCTCAAACACCTCGAAAGTGTCGGGATGGATATAGAGTATCCGGGTCTCCTCGATGGCATTGTCGCGGAAGATAGCCACAAACATTTCATCGGCCGGGCTATAGACCACCTGGCCCGAAATACCCTCGGTGAAGAGGAGCTCATCGGTGGGGAGTTCCAGATATCCTGCCTCGACCAGAGTTCCGTTGCGCTTGTCGAGCGTATAGACAGTGTTGTAGTTGTTGAAGGCATAGATCTGGCCATCCTTCTCATTATAAGCGATAGCCGCGATGAATCCACCCTTCTGGCGCAGATTGCCGATATAATTTACGGCATAGTCATTCTTGGGGTCGACGGTAGAGAACTGACCATCTGTCTCGCCATCGATGCAGACGAGATAGAGGAGGTCGTCGGTGGGGTCGTAGGTCATCGAGTAGGGATTGGCAAACATATTGTTGCCGAAATCGATGGTGCGTGTAAGCGAGCCTGATTCCAGGTCGATGAAATCCCAGCTCACCTGATAAGTCTGGCCAAGCTCAACATGCGGGCAGATGACCTCACCCTGCCGGTAGCTGTTGGTCTGGAGCATATAGTCATCGTCGGCATATGGGCAGTAGAGGCGCCCGGTGTGGAGGGGTGTCATTCGGCCCGAGGCCAGGTCGAGGCTGCCGATGTAGGCCTGGTTGACTGATTCGATGCCGCTGAAGCGGTTGACGACCCCATAGAGAGTGCCGCGTGGATTCTGCGGCGACTTCATGATGTTGGCCCGCAGGCGGTTGGTGCGTGGGGTGGGGAGCTGCCCGGTGGCGCCGTTGCGGATGGCGCGCCCCGGTGATGAGATACCTCTGGCGCGCAGGTAGTCGGCTTGCGGAGTTGTTGACAGGCGTTGCTGCTGTGGCGCGGGCTCTGACTGAGCCTGGCCGCGGCTCCACGAGGAGGCGGCGCATGTCAGGGCCGAAGTGGTGAGCAGCATTGCCGAAGCTGTCAGAAGATGTAGATTTAGCTTCATAATGAGTCAGGTTGAATATAGAGTGAAAGAAAAGTCTTCATGCCGATGGGAGCATGAAGTGGAGCTTCGCCTTGCGGGGAGCCCCGGGGTAATTGTCAGTGGATAAAATCGTTGAGGCGAGAGCCGGCTTCATCTTTGCTCCCGCGGGGTGGTGGTCAGAACGGCTATCTACGCATAAAGGCGCCACGACCGTCAGGGTCGCGCGCCTTTATGCGTGGATAATCGGCTGAATGCCGGAAGCGTCTTATTCAGGATGTGTGTGGTGCACACTCTTATTTTGAAGCCGGCACTTGCTGAGCGGGTGTCGATGCAGGCGCGGGAGCCGGAGTGGTGGCCGGAGCCTTTGTCTCGATTGCCGAGCGGGTTACAGGCGACTTCACTGCAAACGAAGCGAGGATGCTCACCACACAGATGAAGATACCGAGACCCCATGTAGCCTTTTCGATAAAATCTGTAGTCTTGCGGTAGCCCAGATACTGGTTGCCGCTTGAATAGTCGGAGGCCAGACCTCCACCTTTAGATTTCTGGATGAGCACCACGCAGATGAGCAGCACGCAAGCCAGAACGATTAGAATGCTGAGAAAAATATACATATTTCAGTAATTATAGATAAATATCAAGTCAGCAGGCGAGTGGAAGCGATCAGGGCTGTTGCCGGGCGCGCGTCTTGGCCTGATTGATGATTAACTTTTTAAGAAAGCGTATTTGGTCTGCAAAGTAAATACTTTTTTCGGGATTTTTCAAATTTAATTCCTCAATAATTGCGAGGGCCTTGCTATAATTTCGATTTTTTATGAGAATCCGGGCAAAACTCTCTGTCAGAGCGGGCTTTTCGGGCTTAGCGGGGGGTGGCGGAGCCACTGGGTCGGCATCGCTTTGCGAGGCGGGGATGTAGGGGAGAGGAGCCTCGCCCCCGGCGGGGTCGAAGTGTTGCAGGAAGGTCTCGATGGTGGCGTCGGTGCCGGGAGATGCCGGTGTGGCCGGGGCGCCGGTGTGACGCTGCGCCTCCGCTTCGCGCGCGATTGTGGGTGCCGAGGCACGGTTGGCGTCGGCAAATGCCTCCATGCGCTGGCGAGTGGCCTGGTTGGGGGCCATTTCGGCAGCGCGGAGAGCGGCGTAGGCGAAGAACGGATATTTCTCGAGGGCGGCCTCAGCCTCCTCAAAATTATTGAATATCATTGTCAGGATGTCAGGTAGATAGGGTGAGGGGGAGAAGAGGAGAAGAGGGGTGGAGAGGGGCGGATAAGCAGATAGGGGGAGAGCCCTGGAGGTAGCGGCCACGGAGAGGGACTGCCGCGTCAGGCGTGCGGTGCCTACCAGTTGCCGAGGGTGGCGTTGAATATCAGGTCTACGAGCTCTTCAGAGATCTCCTTGCAGAGGTCATCCTGCACATCGATCAGCAGCAGCGACGACGAGAACTGGCGGTAGGCCGAGAAGCTCTGGTCGATAGAGTTCGAGGGGTTGACATTATCGGTGTATTTTATATGCACCGTGATGGTGAGGCGTGTCTCGGTGGCGTAGGCATCCTCCCCTACAGCCTGTGGCGAGAGGTTATAGCCGGTGATTTCGCCGGTCATCTCGGCATCGGCATTGCCGTCCACGATCTGCAGGCGTGTCTGTCGGGTGACGGCATCCATCAGCTGATTCTGGAATTCCTGCTGCAGCGGCGGGTATACGAGAGCCGCGCGGATGGGGAATTCCGTGATATTGATGGTCTTATACACATCATAGTTGATGGCCGTGCCATTGAATTTATAGCTGATTGTGCATCCGGTGAGGGCCGTCAGCAGCGGGCATAGCATCAGCATGCAGAGCAGCAGCTGACGCAGATGAGCCGATTTATAAGATATCCGAAAGGCCATATTCGTGGATTTTCCTGTAGAGGGTGCGTTGTGAGATGTCGAGTTGTTCGGCGGCGCGCTTCTTATCGCCGTTGTTGCGTCGCAAAGCCTCGGCCACCACCTCACGCTCAGCCTCCTCGAGGGTGGGGGTAGGTGATGGATTGTCGGTGCGTGGCGGCAGCTGCGGAATCAGCGCACATGCCCCCCGCCCGTCGGTCTCGGAATGCGGTGCGAGAGCCTCCTTGAGCTGGGCAATCTCACTTTTAAGCGCGAAGAGAGTCTGCCACAGCAGCTCGCGCTCCTGCTCATAAGAGTGCATGTCGGCCATAGGCACATGCTGCCCCTCGGCCCCTCCGGCCTCGGTAGGGGGGAGAGTCTCAAGGAGCGTTCGCCGCGAAATCTCCTCGCCGGCGTTGAAGAGAGCCAGCTGCTCGACCACATTCTTCAGCTGGCGCACATTGCCGGGCCAGTTGTAGAGCATCAGCGCCCGGCGGGCCTCGTCAGAGAATGTGATCGGCGGCGTGAGATACTTCTCGGCAAACGCCGAGGCGAACTTACGGGTAAGCAGCAGTACATCCTCGCCGCGCTCATGCAGCGGCGGCACATTGATCAGCACCGTCGACAGACGATAATAGAGGTCCTCGCGGAACTTCCCCTTGCGCACCGCCTGCAGCAGGTCGACATTCGTGGCCGCCACGATGCGCACATTGGTGCGCTGCACCACCGAGGAGCCCACCTTCATGAACTCACCCGTCTCCAGCACGCGCAGCAGGCGCGCCTGCGTGGTGAGCGGCAGTTCGGCCACCTCATCAAGGAATATGGTGCCCCCGTCGGCTTCCTCGAAGTATCCCTTGCGGGTGGCCACGGCGCCGGTGAAGGCCCCCTTTTCATGGCCGAACAGTTCGGAGTCGATGGTGCCTTCGGGTATGGCGCCGCAGTTGACGGCGATATATTTCTTATGTTTGCGAGCCCCGGAGGTGTGGATGATCTGCGGAAAGAACTCCTTGCCCGATCCGCTCTCGCCGATCACGAGCACCGAGAGGTCGATCGGCGCCACCTTGATGGCGCGCAGAATCGCATCATTCAGCGCCGGCGAATTGCCGATAATCGAGAAGCGCTGTTTGGCCTGCAGCACCTCGCGGGGTATATTTGGTTCAGTTATATCGTTTGGCATAGTTTGATTTGAAAGTTTCAACGACTTCAGAGAGAATGGTCATGCCAACTTCGAAGTCATCTAACCCTACTACGTATTGCGGCTGCCTCAATCGAAGAGCAGCATCAGCGGCAGATAGAGCGTATTGCCCAGCACGCCGAGCACGAAGCTGACGATAATCCATATCTGGGCGCGCTCAGAGGCTCGCTTAGCCCCCTCGAAGTCGCCCGCATAGAACTTAGAACTCACCTGCGAAGAGAAGATGATTGCCACCACACCGGCCGGCAGGCAACAGAGCACCGTCATCACCACCGACCACACCAGATAAGCCGGGGGCATCTTCTCATCACCCTGAGTCTGGGGTGCGGCGGGCGCTCCGGTGCGTGTGCGTCGATAGTCGGCATCTGACGATGCGGGGATATGGTTGCCGTCGGGGCCGTAGCCGCCCCCCTGCATATGCTGCGGGGCAGCGGGCTGCTGTGGCGGACGCTGCGGAGCGGTGGCCCCGGGGTAGCTCGGCGGGAGCTTCGTGGGGTCATAGGCCACACCCAGCGACTCGGCCCATTCGCGGCCCGGCTCGGCAGTGGCGGCGGGTTGAGCCGGAGCCGGTTGAGCCGGAGCTGGACTCGGGGCCGGATTTGGAGCCGGATTCGGGGCCTGCGAGGGTGCCGCTTGCGCTGCGGCAGGTGTGTCGGCATGCTGTGAGTCAAGTTTGCCTAAAGCTGCGATTATGGCACGCGGATAGAGGCTGAACTCAGCCCTGCGCACCTTTGCATCGAGCGACTCAGGCGTCTCGCCGGGAGCAATCTCCACTACCTCTTGCATCAGAATCTCGCCTGCATCGATATCATCAGTGACATAATGCACCGTAGCCCCCGAACGGGTCTCGCCAGCAGCGATCACCGCCTCATGCACGCGGCGTCCGTACATCCCCGGGCCCCCGTATGCCGGCAGCAGCGACGGGTGGATATTGATGATTCTGCCCGTGAAGGCGCGGGTGAGAGTCTGCGGCACCTTGCGCAGGAATCCTGCCAGCACCACCAGGTCAATGCCACGTTCCTCGAGCAGTGTCACTACCTCATCCGGGCGCTCCAGCCACACCTCAGCCGGCAGATAGAGCGTCTCGACATCGCGGGAGCGCATCTTTTCGGCCACGCCGGCGTTGCGGCGGTCGTAGATGGCGAGTTCAATCTTCACGCGGTTGCCGTTGGCGAAGAAATCATATATGTTTTCGGCGTTGGTGCCTGCGCCGGAGGCTAAGATTGCAATCTTTTTCATAACTTGTCGGGAGGAGGATATAAGGAGATTTGAATTATCAAAAATAGTAATGAGAGGGGGAGGTATCGGCGCTTAATCCGTAGACTGAAGCATTACCAGGCGGTGGTAATGCCCCTTGCGGGCCATGAGGTCGGCGTGGGTGCCCTGTTCGATGATGCGGCCATCCTGCATGACGCAAATCTTGTCGGCATTGGTGATGGTGCTGAGACGATGGGCAATGACGATGGTTGTGCGGTCCTTCATCAGGCGTTCGAGCGCCTCCTGCACGAGGCGTTCGCTCTCGGTGTCGAGCGCCGAGGTAGCCTCGTCGAGAATCAGCACCGGCGGATTCTTCAGTATTGCCCTGGCAATGCTCACACGCTGGCGCTGACCACCCGATAGGCGTGAGCCGCGGTCTCCCACCATTGTGTCATAGCCGTCGGGAGTGGCCATGATGAAGTCGTGGGCATTGGCTATTCGGGCCGCGCGCTCCACATCCTCGCGAGTGGCCGAGGGTGAACCGAAGGCTATGTTGTTGAAGAAAGTGTCGTTGAATAGAATCGCCTCCTGATTGACATTACCCATCAGCGAGCGCAGGTCGTGGACCTTGAGATGGCGCACGTCGATGCCATCCACCAGAATCTCACCCTCCTGCACATCCCAGAAGCGCGGCACGAGGTCCACAAGCGTTGACTTGCCTGACCCCGACTGGCCTACGATAGCCACAGTCTCACCCGGGCGCACATCGAGATTGATATGGTCGAGCACCTTGCGCTCACCATCATAGCTGAAGCTCACATCGCGAAAGCGTATGTCGCCGCGCTGTCCGGCCGAGGCGGGGAGTGGCTTGGGGTCGGAGGGATCCTGAATCGGGTTTGAAGCCCCTAATATCACATCGATGCGCTGCAGAGCTGCCATACCCTTCTGGATAGTGTAGCCGCTGCGCGAAAGCTCCTTGGCCGGATTGATGATGCTGTAGAAGATCACCATATAGTAGATGAATTCAGCCGCATCAATCGACGAATGCCCCGAAAGTATCAGACTGCCGCCGAACCACAGCACCGCCGCGATGGCGATTGTGCCGAGAGTCTCACTCATGGGGTGGGCCAGCGATACACGGCGTTGTATGGAGTTGTTGATGCGCAGATACTCTGCCGTCTCGCGGCCGAAACGCCGGCGCATGTCGGGCTCGGCATTAAAGGCCTTCACCACGCGTAGTCCGCCGATTGTCTCTTCGGCCGTAGATAGAATCATGCCCCAGAGGTCTTGTGCGCGGCGCGAGCTGACCTTCAGCTTTTTGCCCGCATATCCCATCACGCTCCCCACCACCGGCAGCAGCACGAGCACAAAGATTGTGAGCTGCCACGAGATGTATATCATCACTCCGAGGCAGAGCAGAATCATGATAGGGTAGCGGATGATAGATAGAATCGATGCCAGCACCGAATATTCCACCTCGCTCACATCGCCTGACAAGCGCGCCATGATGTCGCCCTTGCGCTCCATGGTGAAGAATCCTATCGGCAGCGAGAGAATCTTGGCATACATCTCATTGCGGATGTCGCGCACCACGCCGTTGCGTAGCGGGATGATGAAGAAGTCAGAGAGGAAGTAGGTGCCGGTCTTGAGGATAGTCATGATGATGAGCACCCCCGCCAGCGCACCGAGGGTGAATGATTGGCCTCGCGAGGCAATCATCCGGTCGGTGAAGTAATAGAAATTATTGATCACCACATCCTTGATATTTCCGGCCCCCCAGGGGATAAACTCATAATGCTCCGTGCTGAGACCGAAAAGCATTTGCAGGATCGGAATCAGGAAAGCGAAAGAGAATATGGTGAGGAAGGCTGTGAGGATGTTGAAGAGCACACTCAGAGCGAGTGTACCCTTGTAGGGCCATGCGAAACGGCGTATGAACATCAACAGGTCTTTCATGAAGCTTGGCGCAGTTGTGAGTGCAGTCGCAGCAAGCGGCGTGCGACCGTCTCTGATTGAGAAGTATGGCCGGCGATGCACGTATGCCCCGAGTGCAGTCCGAAGCCCTGCTGCGCCAGAGTAATCAGTCACTCGCCGCAGGTCAGCATCAGCCAGACACTCAAAATGCCATGCGCACACCAAGCCATTGAAATGCAAATTTAGTGAAAAATTCGCTCAATCTCAAATAAATCAGCCCGAACTGCGCGCCGAAACAGCGTTATAAGTTCATGCCGGAGACAATTTTCTTTATCATTTCAAGATTGACGCTATCCACATCTGATTTGTCATAAATAAAGAGCAGATAAAGGCAACCGTCATACTCCAACGTATCAAGGGTAATACCCCGTGCTCCACCAGATTTCCCATTCCCCTTAGACTTTATCGCCATGCGTACCTTGCGATACCCCATTCCCAAATCAATTCCTAAGTGTGGATTTCGCTCCAATTCGTCCAATAAGTCTTGATAGTCTTGATTGAAACTTTTGTAACGTTTAGCCAAGGGTTTGGCGCAACGTTTAAACTCTTCAGTTGTGATTATCTCCATCAGAATACTACATCTCTTGCATTGGAGAGTGTTGTGTGCCCTTCCTTATGTGCCTTGACTTCTTCCAAAGCAGTTTTCAAATGGTGTTCTATAATCGCATCCTCACTGTCGATAGGCACAATTTTGAAGTTTCCTACCCGTGATGTCAGCATTACTGATTGCCCATCTCTCGGCGCCGTCAGTATCTTTGACTGATTGGCGCGAAATTCTCTTGCTGTGACTACTCTCATGTCAGTGTTGTTTAATGTTTCTGCAAATATAACAAAAGTGCACCATATTGGTACACCAATTATTTATTTTTACATATTAAGGCTATATAAATTTGTAGTCGCAGATGTCTTGCACCTCCTCCCGGGCGTCAGCCGGAAATCTATGCCCCTGGGATGGATGTGCTGACGAAGGTATGAGGGTGTCATAAATCATTCGGCATGACTTCGCTGTGCAACACAACGCTGCCACTTATAAATCTGTTATTACAGAGGCGTAAGCGTGTTCAACCGACGAGTCGTGTTTTTTTCTTATTTATTTTTTTTTGATATTCTTTTGCAATTTTAACTTTTTTGATTAAATTAGCGGCGTGAAACTTTATAGCTTTTAAGTTTACACCTGAATTAACCACATTATTAACCCCTAAACCAATCGGATATGCAACTACAACAGATTGAAGATCTTCTCCTCCAGGAGATGGAAGATGTAGTCGGCGGGACAGCTGGAGTGTGCGAGTGTGTGTCTGCAGCCCACCAATCTTCCGGCACAGGACAGTGCGTTTGCGAAAGTGTAGCAGAGCAGAAGCTGGTGGATACCGGTCTTAAACCGCCTACCTGTTCCTGCAAATCATCGGCTGCGCAACTCACCGGCACGTGAAAATGTAATCGCAACTGAGTACAACTAATGTACTCAGTTCGAATCCACTCACTCCCCCAATCAAGCTCGCCTAAACTTTTCACCTGTTAATTTTATATTTTTGTAGGATTTTTTTTATTACGGTATGATGCAGTCCATTCTTTAACTCATACTTTAATACAATAAATTACAATCTATATATTAACACTCAAAATTCGCTTATTTTGAAATGAATGGTTTAGGCGAGCTAAAGCCAAATCACTTGGCTATTCCGCCTTAAATTCACTCAGCTAATCACCAACTCATGTACATACACCTTTCACTACATTACACTGTGCGAAATGAGAAGGGATGCTCTTATCTAATACACCGAGTAGGAATTCTCAATCAAACCACGAATGGTTTCGAGACACTTTGTATGCCTCCGTTTATGGGCTACATACTGGCACATATCGGAGATGCGCCTTACGAACAATCCATTGCGGATATATCCTCAAGATTAGGAGTCAGCATTCAAGCTGTGCGGCATTTTGTCAATCAATTGACTGATAATCTTGAATGTAAGAATTTTGTAATCAACGACCATCTTTCTATCAATCTTCCCCCTGCATTATTATGCAAATCCTCTGACAAAGTTGATGTAAAAATATGGGAAGCCGATGACTTGAATTTTGAAACTGACTTCACATTAAAACGCCCGGAGATGCCGATATCGGTGAATCTCATGGCCACCACACAGTGCACTACTGACTGCATCTATTGCTATGCTGACAGATCACTGCATCCTGTAATGGAGACCAGCAAAGTACTGGAGCTGATATCTGAACTGCACGATGAAGGTGTGGTAAATATCACCTTAACAGGTGGCGACGTCTTTGCACGTAAGGACTGGAAAACCATATTGAAATCAATGCGCGATTTGGAATATTTTCCTTATATCTCTACAAAGACACCTGTCAGCCCGGATGACATACTGTTTCTTAAATCATTGGGATACAATGAAATTCAATTCTCATTAGATTCCCATTCAGAGACCATACTTAAAGGAATGGTCAATGCTCCGGAAAACTACCTGCAAAAGGTAGTGGATTTTCTACGTGCGGCTGGAGAAAATAATTTTAAGATATTGATTCGCAGCGTAGTTACCAAACAGAATGCCGACATAAATCAAATAACCGGATTCTACAATTTCCTCTCAGCATTCGATGCGGTCAAGGAGTGGGCAATTACGCCTGCGTTCTTTTCTCCCTACAAAGCAGACCATTACAAAAATCTGCAAGTCAACAACGATGACTTAAAGGACATTTACGCCTTCTCCAAACGCGATGACCTTAAGTTTCCAATACTGTTGAACAAAATATCAGATAAGGGTTACCGACTCAAATCTACTGAAAGTGTGGAGGATTACGTTGTCGCAAATCAAATCTGTATGGCCAATACCACAGCCTTATCCATTTTGGCCAACGGCAGATGCAGCCTATGTGAGATGCTTTACGAAGCAGACGAATATATCCTGGGAGATGTGAGAAAATCATCAGTACGCGACATCTGGAACTCTAATAAAGCTCTCGGCTTATATCATCTCAAGCAGGCGGCGATTGATAAAGACTCAGCGTGCGCATCCTGTACGGTATTTGAGCAATGTCGCAACGCTTATGGCAAGCGAGTATGCTATGTTGATATACGTAAAACCGGGAAATCGCTGTCATGTCCTGACCCCCGCTGTCCTATGGCGGAGGACTACAATCTAATTTTCTAAAAGGAACCGTTATGAGATTATTACTTTTATTATTGACTGTGATTGGTGCAATATGCGTCAATGCCCGGGATATAGTTATAATCAGTAACCCTCCGGGGAGCCCCGTTGCGGGGGGAGCGGCCAAGTTCTATAACGCTGCGAATGATTCTGTGGGATATGCGAAAATATCGGCAAAGGGGGTGCTGCAAATTCCAAGGCTGGACTATGCCGCTGTCGAGATTATAGCCGACGGATGCGCTCCCCGGCTGATTTCATCACACCACCTTGCTGACACCATCGAGGTGCGTCCACACACCACCCTTCAGGAGGTGGTGGTCACCCCGGGTAATGTGGAGGAGTTTGGCAACAAGACCACCTACAAAATTCCGATGGCAGACATGGAGAGATATATCAATCTGTATCAAGCGCTAAATGAGATTCCTCATCTCAGGATTTTGTCGTCAGGGGATGCATACTATGAAGGGAATAGTGATATCGTCTTTCTTATCAACGGTGTGCAGGCCAGCAAAACTGAGCTGCAGACCATCTCCAAAGAGGATATTTCAAAAATCGATGTCTATAGAAATCCACCGGCCAGATTTGCGGCGCAGGGCGTATCGACCGTTATTGATATCATTCTTAAGTCTGACATCATTGGCGGTAACATCGGTGTTAACCTCTCACAAGCCTTTTATCCAGTCAGGGGGGATAATTCAGCTGCCCTCTATTATAATTACAAGCGGTCGAGATTCTCACTGATATACACTGAAAGTAACAGGCATAATGACAAGAATCGTGAGGATGAGCTGCTTGAGTATGATTTTGATGGTGTGCATTATAAGAAATCGAAAGAGGGTCTTGACTCTCCATCAGATATAGATGATAATCAGATTACATTTACCTTTCAGAATAACAAATCGCTCGACTATCTCTACAATCTACAGGTACAGGCGGGGTTTAACCGATACAAGAGAAACTTCAATCAGAATGTATTCTCGGACTCCTATGAGTTTACCGCCGAAAACTACCTCAATACCAAATATAACCTCTATCGTGTATCAAATTATTTTGAGAAATATCTTGGCGACAAGGGGGCTCATGGCTCTGTGATAGCCTGCGTTAATTATCAGCATTACGACACTGGTTACACCTCCTCATATAAGGAATACACATCGGCGGATATGCCTGATGCAGTATATAATTATTCAACTTACAAGACAAGGTTGGATGCCGTCTTCGGCGAAGTTCAGTATCAATTGCCCTATAGTAAACTCGGATACCTTTACGTGGCCACCTATGGATTCTATAAGAAGGGTCAATATGTGGATGCTGTGACACCATTTTACGAATCTATCGGGACATTCGGCGCTAATGCCACATGGTTTCGTAGCTGGAACAATAAGCTGTCGGCTTACGCATCCATTGGAGTGGAGTATACAAAGGTCAGCACCACCATGCGCAGTGCCCCCTATGATATTGTACTGCCCCAACCAGCGGCCCAGCTGACATGGCGATGCCTTCCGAACCTGCGCGTCTGGGCTGCATATTCATTCTCAATGTCGAGTCCTGAAATCTCGCAGTTAAGTGAGACCAACCAGTGGCTTGACACCAAGCTTGTGTATCACGGCAATTCGCTGCTTAAGCCGAGCAAGCGCCATAGCGCCCGATTGTCAGGCAGCTTTGACAGCCGCTACTTCAGCGCATCACTGCACTTCGGTTATTCCTTCTCACCCGATATGATATGCAGTCAGTATCTGCTGACTGATGACTACATGCTTGAGACCATAGTCAATCTCGACACGTATGAAAATAAATTTCTACAGTTTGAGGCATCAGTAAATCCGCTTGGCAACAATAAACTCTCTTGGTGGAACATGATAATCTATGGTAAACTCAACGGTAAGAACAGCCAGTACAGTTGGGAGGGGCATCGATTCCAGTGGATGTCGTCGCTCTCCCTGAATCTTGACAAATGGACAGCTTCAGCCTCGTATCAATATCCGGGGCAAGTGCCCGATGGACAATTGATACGCCCGCGCGCACAATTCTGGAGCATATCAGGGTATTATCGCCCAATTCCAGATCTTTCAATCGGATTAGAATGGGCGATGCCATTCGGCAAGGTGTTCAAGGATAGTGAATACACGATTGATTCGGCACCCGTATACTATTCAAGGACAAATAAAGTATATGACCGCGTCAACTGTGTATCTCTGCTATTCTCCTGGAATTTCTCGTTTGGCAGAAACCACAATAATGAAGCTCCAAAATTCTATAAAGGAGATTCAGATTCAGGATTGCTGCAAAAATATTAAGTCATGGCCCGATTCAGATTGATATCCCAACATGACGGAATGCAGTGTGGCGTGGCTTGTGTAGCGATGATCTGCCGGCATTTTAACCGTAATTTTTCAATTCTTGACCTTGAAAATTACTGTGCAGCCTCAAAACAGG
The DNA here is from genome assembly GCA_910577585.1 of uncultured Muribaculaceae bacterium. GTDB lineage: Bacteria > Bacteroidota > Bacteroidia > Bacteroidales > Muribaculaceae > Lepagella. The sequence continues at coordinate 30,176 of CAJTNN010000014.1, forward strand.
GCATCTCTCTGAAAGCAATACATGATGCAGCCGCTACAATCGGACTTGATACGGCGGCTGGAAAGCTAACAATAGAGAGTCTGGCAAAGAATCCTCTGCCCTGTGTGTTGCATTGGAAGCAGAATCATTTTGTAGTGCTGTATAAAGTCAACCGACAAGCCACAAAATTCTGGATTGCCGATCCAGCCAAGGGGAAATATCAATGCTCGGTTGAGGATATGCGTCAGTTCTGGGTATCTACCAGAAGCAATGCTGAAGATAAAGGGATTGCCATGTTTTTCGAGCCCACCCCTGAATTTGAAAATAGAATTGAGGCTAATCAGCCGCCGATACATTCCTTTAGATTTCTATGGAAATACTTTATACAATACCGGCGGCTTCTATTGCAGATTGTGCTGGGGCTTACGTTAGGATGTCTGTTGCAGCTTATCCTTCCCTTCCTTACTCAGTGGATAGTAGATATAGGCATCCGGCATGAGGATATAAACTTCATCTGGCTGATTCTTCTTGGCGAGTTGACAATCGTACTTGGAAGCACGGCCACCGACTTCATACGCCGGTGGCTGCTGCTTCATATGTTGATGCGCATCAACATCTCATTAGTCAGTGACTTCTTCATCAAGCTTTTCAAACTCCCAATGGCATTCTTCGAGACTAAGTTGCTCGGGGATATCCTTCAGCGGATGGGCGACCATGGTCGTATACAGTCATTCCTGACAACGCAGATGCTGGGCATAATATTTACGATGCTCTCATTTCTTGTATTTGGAGCGGTGCTTTTCATCTACAACCGGCTTATATTCTGCATCTTCTGCGCCGGCAGCTTGATGTATGGTATTTGGATAGCAGCCTTTCTTTCCAAAAGAAAGATTCTGGACTTTGAGTTGTTTGACAGGCAATCCACCAACCAAAACCTGACATATCAGATGATTACCTCTATGCAAGAAATAAAACTGCATAATTGTGAGCAGCGGCGCCGCTGGGAGTGGGAGGATTCACAGGCCGACCTATTCAATGTGCAGATGAAATCGATGAAACTGCAGCAGACCCAGGAGGCGGGCAGCGTATTCATAAATGAGATTAAGAATATACTCATCACAATCTTTACTGCCACGGCCGTCATCAACCATGAACTGACGTTAGGTGCGATGCTTGCTATCCAGTATATTGTGGGCCAGCTGAACTCACCTGTCGAACAACTTATGGCTTTCATCTATTCATTGCAGGATGTGAAAATATCATTAGAGAGAATCAATGAGATTCATAAGCGCAGTGATGAAGACGGCGATTCCCGGTGCATTACAAGTATTCCGGATGACAAGTCTATTTGCCTGTGCAATGTAGACTTCAAATATAATCCGCATTCCTTACGCAAAACTATCTCTGATGTGACATTTGATATTCCTGAAGGAAAAGTTACAGCAATTGTCGGAGCCTCTGGGAGTGGAAAAACAACTTTGATAAAATTATTGTTAGGCTACTTTCCGGTTATGGAGGGTAAAATCACGATAGGTGGAATCAATTTAAATGATTATAATTTGAAATGTTGGCGAGGAAGGTGCGGTGCTGTGATGCAGGAGGGGGTGATATTTTCTGAGTCTATTGCCCGCAATATTGCAGTTGACGATAATGAGATTGATATTGCAAAGCTCGAGAAAGCAGCACGCATTGCTAATATCCATGATTACGTAATATCCCTCCCCTTGAAATATAATACCAAGATTGGCCGTGATGGCATGGGGTTAAGCCAGGGACAGAAACAGAGGATACTTATTGCGCGTGCTATCTACAAAAGTCCTCAATACATATTTCTTGATGAGGCCACAAACGCGCTCGATGCAAAGAATGAACGAGACATTGTCGAGAACCTGACAGAATTCTACAAAGGACGCACTGTCGTGGTTGTAGCCCATAGATTATCAACCGTCAAGTATGCCGACAACATCATCGTCATGGAGAATGGTGAAATAGCAGAAATGGGGACACATGATGATCTGATAAAATGCAAAGGTGTATATTTCAATCTTGTGAAGAATCAGCTTGAACTGGGATCTTGACCCCGCATCAAAATCATCTAATCCGCAATAGAATCCATCATACAAATCTATAATGACTGAAAAATCATCGCACGACAAAATCGAAATCCGCTCCGGGAAGGTTAGAAATATTCTTGGTGAAGTCCCTAATCCGATTATACGCTGGGGTATCTCCATTTTATTTATTATCTTCATAGGGTTGATTCTTATAGTATTGAAGCTCAGGTTCCCATATGGCAATGGAGAGTCTATATGGCAACACATCTTTTCCTCAAGCCTAAATATTTGAATCCGATCAGGGCAGCCTCATCACCGTAAGCATAGGCGCGCAGTACCCACCGGAAATGCGGCTCACTCCGACATTCCCGGTGGGTACTGATGGTGGATTGGACGATGGTGGGGAGGGGTTATTCGGCGGTGCGGTCCCAGGAGGTGTCGTGCGATGAGGCGAGGATGGCCGGGCGCTGGATGAAGCGCTGCACGAGGTAGGCGGCCACGAGATAGGCCCCGGCCATGATCCAGAGATTGATGAACTCGGTGCGCACCTGCGACAGGGCGGCGCCATTGGTGTTCATGCGTATGAAGCCCTCGACGCCCCATGTGGCCGGAACGCAGTCGGCAAGCACGCGCCATACGCCCGTGATGGCGTAGCGGGGCCACGTCAGACCCGAGAGGAAGAGGAAGATGACCGAAGTCACCACCCAGAGCACAAACACACTCTCACGCTCCTTCACAATCCCCTGGAAGCAGAATCCCATGCCGATGGTAGAGAAGATGAAGGGTATGACGAATATGAACTCCTCGAGCAGATTACCCTCCATCGGGAAGCGGAACATCAGCGGCACATAATGCACCACATACATCACCGGCACGATAAACAGAATCAGGTACAGACTCCCTTCGCCCAGCATCGAGGCCAGCACTCCGGGTCGGGCTCCGCGTCCCGCGATATAGAACGACTTCCCGGGCGCCCCGCGCTTCGCGCCCCCCGCCATGCCTATGGCCAGCACCAGCGCCTGCTGCAGAATCAGAATCAATATGCCGGGCATGACAAAAGAATCGAATCCACCCTCGATATTGCCCAAAGCCACATTGTTGATCGGCATAAGGTCGCCGGTGGCGATAGTCTCCACAAGCGGGGCTATGTTGTCGATGCGCTCGGTGGTGAGGGTGGCCCCGAGATCCTGCATCACATCGGTGGCACTCACCAGCAGACCGCGGTAGCGCAGCAGCAGCGACATCTCGCAATACATCACCGCCTCGGCCTGCTCGGCATTCCCCGCCTTGCGGCCGAATCCTTCGGGAATCTCCAGGATGCCGTAGGCATCATGCTGATGCATGGCGCGTTTGGCCTCAGAGAGATTTGCAGCGTAGCCGATTACCCATGTGCCCTGCGTGGCATCCATGCGGCGCACCAGCTCGCGCGACAGCGGCGAGCGGTCGTTGTCGACCACCACCAGCTGCACCTCCCTCACCAGCTCAGGATTATAGATCAGCGAATACACCAGAGGGTAGGCCAATGGCAGGAGGAAGATGAAGATGAGTATGCCGAGGTTCCCCTTCACCAGCTTCATCTCCTGGATAAACGCATGATAATATTCTTTGAAGAATTTTTTCATTGGATGATATTTTTTCCGTCCCCGGCATAGGGTGGCCCTATGCCGGGGGCGTGGCGAAATGTAGCGCCGGGGTGTGTGTCAAGGGATATATACCGGCCGGAGCAGCGCCTTGCGCAGACGCGGCAGCAGCGGCAGCGGAGCCAGCATGAAGATTATGTAGGCCACATACCACAGACGTGAATAATAGATATCTATGCCATTCAGAGCCTGGTCGACGTAGATCAGATAGTTGTAGCGTATGGGCAGGATATAGCTGAATATCGCCACCGCCCCATACATGCTCTGCACCGGAAACGAGAACGCCGCGATCGAGAACGACAGAATTCCCGACAGAGCGCACAGCGTAAGCGACAGACGCAGATTAGGCAACGCCGCGAAAATCAGCAGGCCGAACCCTTGCGAAGCGAGCACAAACATCAGCTGCGACAGAGTCAGCCACCACCACGACCCGTGCATCGGATACCCCTGCCAGCCGAAGAGCCACGACTCCATGAAGATCACGATCACCCACCAGAGCAGCGTCTGCGGCAGCAGTTTGGCAGTCACCGCCCGCAGCACCGAGCCCCGCGCAGTCTGCATCAGCCGCACCGAACTGCCATACTTGATCTCCTGTCCGAGACTGAAGCATGTGATGAGCAGAATCATCAGCTGTATCACACAAGGCACGAAGCTATTGCAGAGATATATGGCATAGTTAAGCTCAGGGTTGCCGAGGCCGCGCACATTGATGTTGACCGGCATAAGCATAGCAGCCGCATCGCCCGAGAAACCCACGCTCTCGGCCACCGTCGAGGCCACGCCGGCCTTCGTATAGAGCGCCGTGGTCTTGAACGTCTTGTAGAGCAGCGATGCCGGCACGTAATACGTCATGTTGGTATAGAACGTGATGGCCGGGCCGCGTCCTGCCAGAAGGTCGGCCTCGAAGTTATCCGGGATAAGGAAGAACCCGTAGATCGTCCCCTCCTGCACAAGATGGCGCCCCTGGGTGTACGACTCCGGAGTCTCCACCACATCCACCATCTGCATCCCCGCCAGCTGCTGGCTGATCTGGCGCGACATCGAGGTGCCGTCGGCATCGACTATGCCGGCTGGCGCCTTCACCGGCAGCCCCTCCTGCATCAGCGAGGTCAGAAACAGGATGCAGAATAGCGGCAGCAGGAATATGCCCACCCAATAGATAGGGCGGCGCACAATCTGCAGCAGACTCCGCTTGAATATCTGGCCGAACGCACTCATTTCTCGATACCTTCATATATGACCGACATGCCCGGACGGAAGTTGGGAATCGGCTTCTCCGGCCGCGCCTTGATCTGGAATGTGCGCGCGTCATAGTCGCCGGTAGACTTGGTGGCCTGCCAGTTGGCATAAGTGCCGAGGTCCTTGATATAATATACGTTGAGGCTCACCGTAGTGTCGAGAGCCGGGATATAGGCCTTCATCTTCGAGCCCAGCTTTATATCCTTCAGCAGATTCTCGCGCACATTGAAAGTGGCCCAATGGTCAGACTTCTGCAGGGTCATAATCGGGGCTCCGGTAGCCACCAGCTCGCTCACCTGCGGATAGACCACCGTGATGTCGCCATCGCAGGGGGCCACGAGATACTGGTCTTCGAGCAGAGCATTGACCTCATCGACCGAACCCTTGGCCACATTCACCATAGCCTGTGCGGCCTCCTTATCCTCCTTCTGCGCTCCGGCCACAGCCAGCTCATACTGGCTCTTGGCAGCCGCCTCGGCCGCCTTGGCCGCATCATAAGCAGCCTTGGCCTCATCGCGCTTCTGCTCGCTCACCACACCCTTGGCGTAGAGATTCTGCAGGCGCGTATAGGTCTTCTCGGTGATTCCGGCAGCCGCCTGGGCCTGGGTCCAGAGGTCGCGCGCGGCCGAGATAATCTGGGTGCGTGTGCCGGCGTCAACCTTGCGGTTGGCCGCAGAGGCCGCGGTCTCCATCGCCTTCGCCTGATTCATGCGCGCCTCCACGAGTGTAGAGTGTATATGCACCAGCGTGTCGCCCGCTTTGACGTGGTCGCCCTCCTTGACAAAGATTTCAGCCACGCGACCCGGCATTTTGCCCGAGATGCGCACCTCGGTCGCCTCACCCTGGCCCTGCACAGTGTCAGGCCCCTGCTTGATGCAGAGGAAGCCCACGATGGCCAGCGCGGCCACAATCAGCACAATCACCAGAATAGTGATTAGCAGCATCCGATCCTTCTTGCTCACCTGCAGCGAGTCATTAGCTATATTATTGTTGTCGTTCATAAGATAGTCTCCTGAATATGTAAGTGTCTATAAAAAATTAATTTATCGCCTGAAAGGGCTGATGAGGTCTCAATAAAGTGTGCCGAGTACCTTCGACAGATATACCTCGCAGAGGCGTATGCCGATCTGGGCGTCGATCTTCTCGGAATTAGCCGCCAGCCAGGCCGTCTGCGCCGCTATGACATCGTCGGTGGTGAGCACACCCTCGCGGTATCCCAGCTGCGCCGAGCGCAGATTCTCTTCAGCCTTCTCCATATTGGAGAGTGTCATGTCGTAGGTCTTGTAAGCCTCATCGAAGCTATACTGCGCCTGACTCACCTGCAGCTGCACCTTCTCCTCCAGATCCTCGAGCATCAGGCGCTGTGCATTGGTTGTGGCCTTTGTGGCCCGGTAGTGGTTGTAGTGCTGCCCCCAGTGCCAGAGAGGGATGGTGACTGTGGCCCCCACGCTGAAGCCTCCGCCGAACTTCTTCTCGAAGCCATGGTTGACATTCGGGTTAGAGAAGGAATACATGCCCACAGCCGCCACCTTCGGCAGCATAGCCCCCAGCGCCAGGCGCTCGCGGCCCCCGAGGATGTTGATGCTCTGGCGGATAACCTCCAGGTCGGCACGCCGGGCATAGACATCAGGCATGTTGACATCCACCGGGGCTGCCTGATATGCAGCCGACGGCCCATTCTCATCGGCCAGCACCATCTGCGAATGCACGGGGAGCCCGCACAACTGCGCCAGCGCCATGCGGGCCAGCGAGAGTCCATTCTCAACCTTTGTCTGCGCGATGCGCGCCTCATTCAGCTTCACATCCACAGTCAGCAGGTCAGAGCGTGTGGCCATACCCTCATCGAGCAGAGCCTGAACATTATGGTCGAGCGAATCCACAAGCGCTACGAAGCTCTCGGCCAGACGCTTCTTCTCGCAGAGCGACACCACTGTCCAGTACGCCTGGTCGACGCCGAACACCACATCCTGCACCGCCGAATTCTTCATCGCCACAGCGGCATTCTCGGCATAATGCGTGATGTCGTTCATAGCCTTGATCATGCCACCCATGAAGATAGGCTGCGTCAGCGTGAATGCACCCGCAAACACATTATGGATATCGTAGCTCATGGCCTCCTTCGGGATTACCGCTACTTCGGTAGGTATCAAGCCACCCGAAGAGGGGTCCTTGATCGGTGTGCCGTCGGGGGTGGTGAGTATATTATACTTGAAGCTCTGTGTGGCCGGGTCGAAACTCATCGTAGGGAGTTTGGCATCCTCAGCCAGGAGCTCGATCTGATTCTGATTGTACATGTATCCCCCCGTAAAGTCGATACCGGGCAGATAGGCCGCGAAAGCAGCCTTCTTCTCGTAGCCGGCGCCACGTATACCCTCTTCAGCCAGGCGTATGGTCTTGTTGTTGCGCAAGGCCATGTTGCGGCATGAGTCGAGGCTCACCTGTGCGGCTGCCGGCACAGTGGCCAGCAGCGAGGCGCATAGCAGCGAGCCTGCGGCGAGGGTTCTGGTTTTGATATTGCTCATAGTGCGATAAGGCAAAGGTTGTCGAATTTCCGGTGAATCATCATAAGAAGTTGTTTAAACAACTTCTTATGATGATTCACCTAATAGAATTACAAAATTATGTAAAAATTGTTTAATAATCAATTTCCAAACTCCTCAAACCCTCAATAATCTCTTTTGGATTTCGCTTGAATCTCACTTGGCTGCCCGGGTCAGTCGTAGAGATGCGCGTTGCGGTTCTTGGTGTGGAAATCAGTGGTGAAGACAGCCCGCATAATCGAGATAAACGCCTGCGGATGCATGCGCAGCAGATTTGCGCGCCACCACTTCTTCAGGCCCAGCTCACCCACCGGAGGGGGCGGGAACCCCTGGCAGAGCTCGCTTATCTCCCTCACCACCTGCATGCGTCGCGAGGGTTCGGCCTCATACCGCGCCACAGTCTTGGCCGCATTGATTGCCGCCTGCCATAGATATGCCGACCGCTCGCTGGGAGAGAAGAGTCCCGGCGCGACTTCATTGATGGCCCGCTCGCGCTCGATGCATGACTGCAGATACTCCCGGCGCGATGACGAGAAGTTTGAGTTGACGATGCTCCCCTTGCGGCGCCGGTAGTGATAAAGGGGTTCCGGTGCAAGCACCGCACTCTTTATAGAGGATAGCCAGATATTGAAGGTACGGATATCCTCAAACACCTTCCCTTCCGGGAAATCCGGGCCGATGCACTCACGGCGGAAGAGTTTGTTCCACATATAGTTCGGCAGCATCTTGTCATGTGCGAGCTCGCGGATAATCCCTTTTTGGTCAAGTACTATGGTGTGGGCCACGAGCGGTTTGCGGCGCGAGGTGCCCACATACTCGTTGATGAAACCTACCTGGGCCATATCAGTGCCATGCGAGGTAATCAGATGGTGAAGGCGACTGAAAAGGTCAGGCGCCGCCCAGTCATCAGAATCGATAAACCCAATGAATCGCCCTTTCGCCTCGCGCAGACCTGTGTTGCGGGCGGCCGATAGTCCACCGTTGGGACGGTGAATCACTCTGAAGCGACTGTCGGCCGCTGCGTATTCTTCGCATATGGCCGGTGAAGAGTCGGGCGAGCCGTCGTCGACGAGTATGCACTCCCAGTCGGTGAAGCTCTGGGCAAGAATCGAGTCAAGACATTCACGCAGATAGCGCTCCACCTTATAGATGGGCACAATGATGGATATTTCGGGTCTCGGTTGTGTCATGGCCGTAATAGATTCGTATTGGGGCTACGGTGAATTTTAAAAGGGTTATATCTTTTTTTTTGCAAAGGTATGAAAATTGTCTAAATAAATAACTAAATTTGTTGTAGCAAATAAATTCGGGAAGGATATGAAGAAGATAATGGCGCTCACTATGGCGCGCAACGACAGGTTTCTACGCAAATGGGTTGACTATTATGCCTCGCGCCTTGGCGCGGAGAATCTGCGTGTCTTTCTTGATGGCGAAGACCAGGAGGTGCCCGACTTCTGCGCCGGCATACAGGTGCGTGTGCTGCCGAAGATGCAGGGGAATGTGGTCGACACCGACCGCAAACGCTCGCGCTTCATGTCGGATGTGGCCGCAAGGCTTATGGACGCCGAGGGGGCCGACATGGTGATTGCCACCGATGCCGACGAATTTCTCGTCGTCGACCCGGACTGCGGCATGGAGCTGCGCGAATTTCTGAGTTCTCTGCCGGATTATCCCTGCTACTCAGGGCTCGGTGTCGATGTGATGCAGCATCTGCCCGCTGAGGCCCCGGCCGACTTCAGTCGCCCCTTCCTCAGCCAGCGTAGCCGTGGCTGGCTCCACTCGCGCTATACGAAACCCTCAGTCATCACCCGCCCCAAAGTGTGGGGTGGGGGCTACCACCGCGTGAAGCACACCAACTACCATATCATCCCCGGCCTCTACCTCTTTCACTTCGGAGGGGTCGATATTGAGAGCCTGCGCCAGATTTCGGCCGATGAGTCGCGTGTGGCCAACGGCTGGACCCGCCACCAGCTAAAGCGCCAGCGTGCGGTAGAGCGTGTGAGCCGAGTCGAAGCCCTCGACTGGGAGCCTACCGTAGAGCGCATGCGCTGCATGCAGACACTCTGCCGCCCTATCTTCGCACTCAACAAACCCACCACCTTCGGCCTTATCCGGGTGGTCAGAATACCCGAACGCTTCAAAGAGATAATATGATGACATCCGACATAGATATAGTCTACACATGGGTCGACGGCAGCGACCCCGAACTCAACCGCCGCCGCGCCCTCTATGCCTCTAACGACAAAGAGAATGTGAAAGGTGACGACAAGGGGGGCGACACACGATATTCAAATCTCGGCGAACTGGCTTGGTCGGTGGCTTCGGTCAACCGCTTCATGCCCTGGGTGCGCCGCATCTACATAGTCACCGATGGCCAGGACCCCTCGCGCGAACTGGAGCTGACGCTGCGCAACTTCCCTTCGCCGATACCGGTGGAGGTGGTCGACCACAAGGTCATCTTCCGCGGCTACGAAGCATTCCTGCCCGTATTCAACTGCAATTCAATCGAGACAATGCTCTGGCGCATACCCGGCCTGAGCGAGAAATATATCTACTTCAACGACGACACCTTCGTCATGGCCCCGATGCAGCCCGAAGAGTGGTTTGACCGCGGCAAGATGGTGCTGCATGGCCACCGCATGAACCGCTACTGGGCCCAACTGCTCGACAACCTCCGATTCAAGAACGGCAAACGCATCCTCGGCTTCAAAACACCGATGCTGATGTCGGCAAAAATCGCCGAGTCTCACCACATACTCTATTACTATCATACCCCCACTGCCCAGCTGCGCCATCTCTTCGAGGACTTCTATGAGTGCCACCGGTGCTATATCAGCTGCAATATCTATCCAAAATTCCGCGACCGCTACCACTTCTCGCCGCATTCGCTCTGCAATCTGCTTGCCGAGCAGGCCGGTCTTCTGCGGCTCGAACGCAGCAACATCAACCTCTTTCTCAAGCCCACCGCCAAGCGCCCCGATTATCTCACCAAGCGACTGGCACGTGCCGACCGCGACCCCAATCTGAAACTCGGCTGCATAAGCTCGCTTGATAAAGCCTCCGATGCCCAGCGTGAGGAATTCACGCAGTGGATAATGCGCAGACTTCAACTCAAACCCGTAGAGGAGTGAACGCAGCCGACACCATCCAGCAATCATTGACCCCCGGCCAGAGGTGGCGCTACCGACTGATGCGCGGTGCGCTCGGCACTGTGGCCCGCTTGCCGCTCGGACTGCTTTACGGACTGAGCGACTTCGCCGCATTCATGCTCTATCGAGTGGTGAAGTATCGGCGTGGAATGGTGGCCGATAACCTGCGCCGCGCTTTCCCCGAGGCATCGGCAGGGCAGAGAGCCGCCTGGGAGCGTGAGTTTTACTCACATCTGTGCGATGTGTTTGTAGAGGCAGCCAAGCTGGCTCATGTATCGGACCGGGAGATGGCCCGACGCGTCACAGTCGAAGGGATGGAGCTCATCAACGCCCCCTTGCGCGACAGCCGCCCTGTGATACTCCTGCTCGGGCACTACGGCAACTGGGAGTGGGTCACCGCCATGGCCCGCCATATCGAGCCAGGGGCGGTGATGTGCGAGGTGTATCATCCGCTTAGCGACAAGGTGTTTGACCGCCTGATGCTCGACCTGCGCAGCCGCTTCGGCACCCTCAACATCCCGATGGCCCGCACCGTGCGCTATCTGCTCGGCCTCAAGCGTGAGGGACAAAACTTCATCTGCGGCTTCATCGCAGACCAGCGCCCCTTCACCCCCGAACTCAAGCACTGGACAGACTTCATGGGTATCGACACACCCTATGTCAACGGCGGCGAAGTCATCGGCCGCAAAGTGGGTGCCGACTTCATCTATGTCGATGTCGAGCCCCGGCGCCGCGGCTATTACCACCTCACCCTCCGCCCAATCCTCCCCTCCGCCGGGCTGCAGGGCGAAGAGAATCCCTTCACCGTAGAATACCTGCGCATGCTCGAACGCACCATCCGTCGCAATCCCCCATACTGGCTCTGGAGCCACAACCGCTGGAAGCGCAGCCGCTGAGGCAGCCTGCATAGCAGAGCATACGCACTATATCCGCCGGAAATTCAACAAAATACATAGCGGTCTGCGACGTCTTTCTGAAGATGATAACGCCGCAGACCGCCTGCTTACTTTATTAACCTATTTATGCTCGTTTATGGTTGCATTAGGAGAGATACTGATGTAGAATTCGGCGACTTCGCAATCAAAGCGCCACTTTGCGCGCCTTGCCACCCTCGACCACGATGTAGATTCCGGCCGGTGCATTGTCGAGAGTGTAAGATGTGGGGAGGCCCTGGAGGTCGTAGAGCACGGCAGGAGTGTTGGCTGCCTCCTCCACTTCAGCCACACCCGAGAGAGGGCCGGCGAGTTTGGCCTTCAGCATATCAATCTGGTTATCCGACAGATATCCATTTGACACGAAGTGGTTGCGCATTGCCGACTGGAGATCGGCCACAGAATGGATATCCTCTACGCCAAGGAGCTTCTGGAAGCCATACTGCAGCAGATGATAGTCGCGGAACTCCTGTATGCCCATGCGGTTGGTGAGCTGATAGTCAGTGGCAATCTGGTCCCAGGTGGCTCCGCAGAGCGCGGCAAGCACTCCTGAGAAAGCACCTGTGCGGTCGGTGCCGATGCGGCAGTGAATCTCGAATGGGCCGGGGTTTCGGTCATCAATGATGAATTCCACAATCTCCTTCACCCAATTGCCGAATGTGGCAGATTCAGGGGTGTAGTAGACCACATTGTAGGTGGGCACAGATGAGGTGGCACCCACATAGAGCACTCTGCCATTGTCGATGATATCCTGATAATAGGCCGGTATAGCCTCCTGATAGGGTGTGCCGGCGATGTTGAACGACTGGAGATTCCGCTCCTCATTCTCCGACAGGCAGATATCGCATGTGATGCCATGCTCCGCTGCTAACTCGGCCACATACTTCATGCGGTAAGGCTCGGTGGGATTAGATAATTTGGTGATTTTGTAGGGGTGGTAGGAGCGGTAGAGGTTCATAGTGCCCGGCACGCGGCGGAAGTTGGAGATTTCCTCCTGTCCGGCCTCAGTGGTGAGGTCGAAATCGCTTACACTTTTCAGCACATTGGCAGTGCGGCTGTTCTCCTTGATAAGGTCGAAATCATCAGCTGCGAAGACGATGATATTATTATTGTCGCCATTTAGGAAGATATAGCCCTCGGGGATGAATGATTTGCCGGTGCCACCGAGATAGTTCGAGCTGTTGGACACGAACTTGAACTCCGGTTGGCCGCTATTGCCCGGCACATTCACATCGGCAGTGGGGAGAGTGACATACCAGATGTCGCGCTCCTCATCATGCTTCATGGCATAACGCGGGTCAGAGCCCCAGCCATTGAATGAGCCTCGCACCTCCATGCGGTTGATACCTGACTGGCGCCACAGGCGGTTGTCCATGATGAAAGTGATGGTCTTGGCCTCAGTATCCTCGGCAAAGCAGCGGGCGCAATCCTCGGGCTCAGGGTCGATGCCGGCATCAATTGAGGGTGAGCCCCATTTGGTCTCGTTGATGCTGACGCCATTGGTGAGGAAGTCATAGGTGATGTCGGCGGCCAGGCAGGTAGCGCTCACAGCGATGTCGTGGGTCAGCACACCCAGGTCAGACTCGGAGTTGACGCTGCCGTAGTGTATGCAGAAAGTCTTGTCGGTGCCGGAGAAGGTGAGCGAGGCGGTGGCTTTATGTCCTGAGGCGGGGGTCATTGTCACATTGCCGTCGGCAGTGTAGGCGCGGAAGCCCCCCGATGACACCGCCTTGCTGTCGACAGCCGCATCAGCGTCAGATACGACCACGCGGAGCCAGCTCTCCTTACTCTTCTTGCTTGAGAAGGATACATTTTTGGGGCTATCGAAGAGCATATCGCCGGTGGCCTCGCCATCGACCGGAGCGATGTTCCAATAAATGTAGCCACTGTTGACACTTGCCGGGATATCCTTGATGCCGGCGAAGACTGCGGTCGTGTTGCCATTCGCGTCAGTGAACGAATCGAGATGAGTGAAGACCACTTCTGGATCTTCGTTCAGAGACTGGTCGCCTACATTATAGTAGAAGCGGTAGCCGTCGGGCGTGGCCCCCATGGCCGAGATGGCCATTGTGGCGCCGAATGCCAGTGTGGATAGACGTTTTCTCATTTCCATGATTGGATTTTTTAGGTTTTTCAGTCGAAGTTCATACAACTTTGTCGGAAGATTCCGATGCCGCAAAGTTATATGCGCCGACTGCGTGCCGCAATAGCAAGTAGAGTGTGAGAGTAGATTTTAGAAATCTGTAAAATGCACGTATATAGATAGATGGCTTTCTGCTCTGCGCCCAAATAAGTAGATTCAGATTTCAATAGATTAGAGTGTGATTTGGCCTATGCGACCCTTTTTTACGCCTATCTGATGGGGCATGGTGCCTTCAGGGCATCGGATTGTCGAGCCATAGGTCGAGAGCCGCCGGGTCGGTCATGGCGGCGCGCAGAGTAGACTTATAGTTATACACCGTCTGAGGCGAATAATGCAGCAGTTCGGCTATCCGGGAACTTCGGCGCACGCCGATTTTCATCAATGCCAGTACACGCAATTCGGAGGTGAGGCTTGCCGACTTTGGGTTGACCCGGCACTCCTCGCGGACCAGAGAGTTGTAGGCCTCAATGAAATCGGGGTACAGGCGCAGAAATATGGTGTCGAAACGGGTGTAAAGTTCCTTGAGTTCCTGCTCTTCGGCCGCTTCGGCCTCGAGAAGGCGTCGCGCCTTTGCCGGTTGCGACGATGTCAGGAATTTCAGCAGATTGCCACGCAGCGAGGCCATGCGGCTGATGTAGCCGCTATGTGCGTCAAAGACCTCGGTGATGTAGCGCACTCTCTCTCGGTTGGCCTCGGCCAGCCGGTGGTTGGTGGCCTCGAGTTGCAGGTTAGAATCATTGAGCTGTCGGTTAGAGAGTTTAAGCGACTCATTCACCTCATGGATGGTGCGGTTTCTTTTCGAAAGACTTCTGAGAGAAAAGCTCAAGGCCACGGCCAGAGCCACGGCCACACCCAGCAGTGCATATAGCCAGGCAATGCGCTGGCGGTCGGCCTCGGCGTAGCTGGCATCGATGAGGGGTATGAGCTCGAGCACCTCGGTGGTGCGCGACTTGGCATTGCAAAGCCGGGCATCCTCGAGGGCACGGCGAATGTAGGAATACGCACGGCTCGACTCGCCGCGCTCGTCAAGCAGCTGCGCGAGCGACGGCAGCGCCGAATAGTCGCGCAGACCATCGTTCAGGTCAGCCAGCGCCGCCTCGGCCAGTGCCTCAATCTCATCATCCCTCTGATTAAGCATATGGAAAGCAGCCGCGCGCTTATTGAGCACTCTTGATCGGCCTGAGGCAGAGAGCGAATCGGGGAGGTCAAGATACTTCAGCGCCTCATCAGCGTTGCCGGCCAGAATGAGCCGGGAGGCCATGAGATAGTTGTAATCGCGGTCAGACTTCGAAGTGACCTGCAGAGCCGAATCGGTGTAGGCGCGCTGCAGCCGGTCGTAGATAATGATGTTAGATTTAATGGCATCGGTCTTCGAGAGCCGTTCATAGATGGTACGGTAGAGGGTGAAGAGATATTTCTTCTGGAAGTCGGGGATGTCGGTGCGCGGGATAGTGTCGAGAATATGCAGTGCCTCGCTGTAATCGCCTGCCAGCGAATAGCTCTCGGCCAGATTCATCGACGCCGAGCGAATGCGCGCATGATTGCCGGTGGCCTCGGCTGCCTCCAGGCGGCGTTCGGCTACCCAGCGGGCAGAATCGCCCGAATAGGAGCGGTAGAGGCTATAAAGAGTGCGGTATACATTGTAGCGGTCAGAATCGGTGGCGGCATTATGGAGGTTGGTTATCGAACGCGCGATGCGCCGGCGTCGGTCAGCCGATGCCTCAGCCTCATCCCTTACGGCCACGTCAAGCTGCCGCAGCAGCGAGTCAGTGCGGTGGGTCAGTCTCTTTGCCTCAGCCCCAAAAGAGAGGGCCAGAGCCATAACAGATGCAAAAATAAGAATACAGCGCTTCATGTCGCAAAGATAACTCAATATTTGTTAAGTCTCTCACGAAAATCACTGAAACTTGTATTGCGCCGAAAATTAGTTGAAGGAGGATTGTTGGGTGGGGGAGAACTTTGGGGCGGGCGCGGGCGTTTTGTGAGGTATGGGAACTCAGACTTCACATAGCGGAGCGTCGGGGCTGCACCGGCTCACGGCGATGGGGTTGCTGGTGACGATGGGGATCGTCTTCGGCGACATCGGCACGTCGCCCCTCTACGTGATGAAGGCCATCACCGGAGCCAATCCGCACTTCGATGCCGACTACATACTCGGTGCGATTTCATGTGTGATATGGACCCTTACCCTCCAGACCACTGTGAAATATGTGCTCATCGCCCTGCGGGCCGACAACCGTGGCGAGGGGGGTATTTTGGCGCTATTCTCGCTGCTGCGCAGTCGTGGCGCCCGCTGGCTATATGTGGTGGCCGCCATAGGGGGCGCCACCTTGATAGCCGATGGTGTCATCACACCTGCAGTCACCGTCACCTCCGCCATCGAGGGCCTCACGGTAATAGACCCCGGCCTGCCGATAGTGGCCATCGTAATACTCATAATATCAGGCATATTCCTGATGCAGCGAGCCGGCACCGGCAAAATCGGGCGCTTCTTCGGCCCCTATATGCTGGTATGGTTTTTGATGCTCGGCGTGATGGGCACGCTTGCAATACATCTCTATCCGGCAGTGCTCAAGGCCTTCAACCCATGGTACGCGGTGAAGGTGCTGGTGGATTATCCCGGTTGGTTTCTTGTGCTCGGCGCTGTCTTTCTATGCACCACCGGCGCCGAAGCCCTCTACTCCGACCTCGGGCATTGTGGCCGGCAAAATATCGCCGTCAGCTGGATATTCGTCAAGATAATGCTCATCCTCAACTATCTCGGTCAGGGAGCCTGGATTATCAGTCAGGGTGAGGGGGCGCTGGCCCGCAATCCATTCTACGGCATAATGCCCGGATGGTTTATCCTGCCCGGCGTCATCATGTCGGCCCTGGCCGCCATCATAGCCAGCCAGGCCTTGCTGAGCGGCTCCTTCACCATCTTCAACGAAGCGATGGGTCTCGGCTTCTGGCCCCGCATGAGTGTCAGACACACCTCCGAGCACCGCGGTCAGCTCTATGTGCCCGCCGTCAACTGGGCCCTTTATGCCGGATGCCTTGTGACGGTGCTGCTCTTCCGCACATCATCGCATATGGAGGCCGCCTACGGCCTTGCCATCACCATCACGATGCTCATGACCACCATACTGCTCGCAATATACCTGCACGTCAAAGGTGCGCCGAAATGGGTGGTGGCCATATTCCTGATTATCTACGGTGCGCTCGAGGGATGCTTCTTTGTGGCCAATATGTTTAAGTTCGCCCATGGCGGATGGTTTACGATACTCATAGCCGGAGTGGTATGCTTCGTGATGATAGGCTGGCGCAAGGGGGTGGGACTGCGCCGGAGCATGATAGAATTCCGCAGCCTCGACGATGTCACCGACATCATCACCGACCTCAAGGCCGACCGCGAGATACCGAAATTCACCTCCAACCTCGTCTATCTCTCCGACGCCACAGAGCCCCGCCAGGTAGAGAGCAAGATAATATACTCAATCATCAACAAGCTGCCCAAACGCGCCGACCACTACTGGATGGTGCATGTGGTCACCACCGACTCGCCCGACACGCTCGAATATGATGTCGATGAGGTGATACCCGGCACACTCTATGATGTGCGGATGCGGCTCGGATTTCGCGTCGATCCCAAAGTGACTGTCTATCTGCGCCAGATAGTCGAAGACCTTGTGGCCCGCGGCCATCTGAGCCTGACGAGCGGCTATCCCTCGCTTGCCAGCCGCGGCATACCCGGCGACTTCCACTTCATCGTCATCCACCGCGTCTTCTCACCCTCCAGCAACTGCCCGCCCGCCACCACCCGGCTTATGAACCTGCACCGGGTGCTGAGTCATCTCGGAGTCAGCGACGAACGTGCCTACGGACTCGACACCAGTGTGGTCACCTCCGAGACAGTCCCCCTGATTATCAATACCTCACCAGGCCGGCGCATCACCCCCGCCGCCGATTAATATCAGTATGGATTTGGGGTTAATATGGGTATGGATTTGGTGGAATGATTATAAATTCCGAACTTTGCATAGAAGTTGTTTAAACTTTTTACGAAAAAAGTTTAAACAACTTCAAAGAATAGCTTCGGAGCGGATTGCCGGCCGAAGTCAAATCATTCCATTCCATCACAGACTATGCTTTTACGAGGAATAGCGCGAGGGTGGGCGGCTGTCAGGCCGCGCGCCTCCTATAAGGCTGAGTATAAGAATCTGATACGCCTCGGCCTCCCCGTGATGATCACGCAACTGGGCATGATTGTCGTGTCGTTTGCCGACACGATGATGGTGGCCCGCTGCGGCACGTCGGAACTCGCCGCGGCAGCCTTTGTCAACTCCATATTCATGGTGACGATAGTGATGCAATTCGGTTTCTCGGCCGGACTGACCCCGCTCGTAGGCAGCCTCTACAGCCGTGGCGACAGCGCCGGTGTCGGAGCGATGCTCAAGGCCGGATTCGTGACCAATCTGATGGTGTCGGCCGCTTTCACCACGATACTTGGCGGCGTCTACTTCTTTGTAGACAAGATGGGGCAGTCGCCCGACCTTATGCCGCTCGTGCGCCCCTACTATCTCGTGATGCTCTGCACCCTTATGCCGATGGCCATCTTCAATGCCTTCCAGCAGACCTCCAACGGCTGCACCGATACCGCCACCCCCATGTGGCTCATCATCATCTCCAACGCCCTGAACATATTCGGCAACTGGGTGCTGATAGGGGGACATCTCGGTATGCCGGCCCTCGGACTTACCGGCGCCGGCGTGAGCACACTTGTGGCGCGCCTTGTGGCCATGTCGGGCATACTGCTGATATACGCCTTCAGCCGCAAACGCCGCCCCTATGTGAATGGCTGGCACCAGGCCCGCGGCGAAGAGCATCGCGAGCGCTGCCGCACAGTGTGGCGCACCTCATATCCGGTCATGATACAGAGCGGCATCGAGTGTCTGCTCTGGAGCTTCGGCGGCATAGTGAGCGGATGGTTTGGCAAGATTCAACTCGCTTCATATCAGGTGGTCAACACCATCGCCCAACTCGGCTTCATGGTCTATATGGGCTTCGGAGTCGCCACATCAATCAGAGTGGCCAACTTCACCGGCCTCGCCGACTTCGGCAATGTGCGCCGCATCACCACCGCCGGGCTGCACCTCACGCTGATTCTGGCCACACTGGCCTCAATCGGTTTTGCGCTCTTCTTCCATCCGCTCGTGGCCCTCTTCACCCCCGATGTGCTTGTGCAGGCAGCCACGGTGCCGCTGCTGCTCCCCCTGATACTCTATCAGTATGGCGATGCCGTGCAGCTCACCTACGCCAATGCCCTGCGCGGCACCGCCCGCGTCAAGCCCCTGCTATGGGTGGCCGTGTTATCATATCTGGTAGTAGGGTGTCCGGTGGTGCTGCTGATGGCCTGCGGCTTCGACCTTCACAACATCGGAGTCTACTACAGTTTCTCGGTGGCGCTCATGCTGGCCGCCACCCTGCTCATTATCTTCTTCAGGCGCGCAGTAGAGAGCCTGGAGAGGGAAAATGAGAAAAAAACCGATGATATTGTGACTAAATTCCATAATTAAGGTGGATTTTAAGAGATTTTAAGGAATCTCAGTTTGATAAGTCACCGAATCTTTGTTAATTTGCAGTATGGGAAAAATTATCGCAATAGCAAACCAGAAAGGGGGCGTCGGGAAGACCACGACAGCCTTCAATCTCGGCACCTCTCTGGCCCAGGAGGGGAAGCATGTGCTGCTCGTGGATGCCGATCCCCAGGCCAACGCCACCAGCGGCCTCGGAGTTGACCCGGCCACCTGCGAGGTGAGCATCTACGACTGCCTCGTGGATGGCTATCCATCGGCCGACGCCTGCACCGCCACATGTGTCGAGGGGCTCGAAATCATACCCTCGCGCATCGACCTGGTCGGCGCCGAGGTCGAGCTGATGAACCGCCCCGACCGCGACCGTGTGCTCTCGCGCGTGCTCGCCCCCGTAAAGGATAAATACGACTATATACTGATTGACTGCAGCCCCTCGCTGGGAGTAATCACCGTCAATGCCCTCACGGCATCCGACTCGGTGGTGATACCGGTGCAGGCTGAGTATTTCGCCCTTGAGGGTATATCGCAGTTGCTCAACACTATACGCATAATCAAATCGCGCCTCAAGCCCACGCTTGAGATCGAGGGCTTCTTGCTCACGATGTATGATGCGCGCCTGCGTCTGGCAAATCAGATCTATGAGGAGCTCAAGGGGCACTTCGGCGACATGGTCTTCAAGACCGTCATACCGCGCAACATCAAGCTCTCGGAGTCGCCGAGCCATGGCCTCCCCGTGATGCTCTACGACCCGGACAGCCGCGGCTCGATAGCCTATATCCAGCTCGCCCGCGAACTGATACAGCGCCACCGCAAGCGCCAGCCGCGTGCCGCCACTCCCTCCTGACCCAACCTGAATCATGATTAAGCATCCCCGGCCCGACAGGGGCCGGAGACTCACAAAACAGTGAAATAATACAGATGCAACGACGAAACGCACTTGGCCGAGGCCTCGACTCGCTGATATCCATGGGGGATATACAGACCGACGGGGGCTCGGCAATCAACGAAATAGAACTCTCACAGATTGACGCCAACCCCGACCAGCCCCGCACCACCTTCGACGAAGAGACCCTGCAGGAGCTGGCCACATCCATACGCGAGCTCGGCATCATCCAGCCTCTCTCGCTGCGCCTCAAGTCTGACGGCCGATATCAGATCATCGCCGGCGAACGCCGCTGGCGTGCGGCACACATGGCCGGTCTCACAACTGTGCCCGCTTATGTGCGCACAGCCTCCGACTCCGAAATCACCGAGATGGCCCTCATCGAGAATATCCAGCGCGAAGACCTCAACGCCATCGAGGTGGCACTGACATTCCGCAAACTTATCGATACCTACGACCTCACGCAGGAACGCCTCTCGGCACGTCTGGGCAAGAAACGCGCCACAATCGCCAATCACCTGCGCCTGCTCAAACTCCCCGCCGAAATCCAGCTCGGTCTGCGCGACCGCAAACTCGATATGGGGCATGCCCGCGCCCTGCTGTCGGTAGAGAACCCCAAGCAACAGCTAAAGCTCTACAACCTCATACTCAAAGAGGGACTGAGTGTGCGCAAGGTCGAGGAGCTTGCCCGCGAAATCAACATCGCCATCCAGAAGGGTGAGACTCCCGACGTAGCCGTTCAGCCCGCCGCGCCGCAGCCCAACTCGCGCGAATATGACTTCTTCACCAAGGAGCTGGCCAACTACTTTCCGACACCGGTGAAGTTCAAACGCGCCCTCGACGGCCGCGGCAGCATAACCCTCAAATTCGAATCTGACGACCAGTTGCAGCAACTCGTGCAGCTCTTCGAAAAATTGAAATGAAACGCCTGCTCAGTCTATTGATATTGATGGTCGGCATGGCCATGGCTCCGGCTTACGCACTGGCTGATTCCGAGGTGCAGGGGGGCGCTGTGGCTCCGGCCGACTCGCTGGCAACGTCCGAGGGTGAACCGGTGCTTGACGCCGAGCTGCTCGTAAAGGTGCCCGATGCCGCTCAGTCAGGAGGTGCCGCGGTGGCACCCGCTGATTCGGTGGCTGCCGACGAGCCCCTCAATGTCGTCACCGCCCCCGGCTATGACCCCTATGCCCTCGAAGGGAAGCGCGCCTTCAACCCCGACCCCACGCGCGCCGTGTGGCTCAGCGCACTCTTCCCCGGACTCGGCCAGATTTATAACCGCCGCTACTGGAAGCTCCCCATCATAGTGGCCGGATATATGGGATTGGCCTACGGCACGAGCTGGAATGCCCGGATGTACCAGGATTATCAGCTCGCATACTCCGACATCATGGATGATGACCCCGACACGAAGTCGTATCTCGACTTCTTCCCCCCTACAGTCGATGAATCCTCGCTCGACACCGCCTGGCTCTCGCAGACCCTGAAGAGCCGCAAGGATTACTACCGCCGCAACCGCGACCTCTGCATCATATGCTGCGTCGGAGTCTATCTGCTATGTATGCTCGATGCGTATGTCGATGCCTCGCTGGCACATTTCGACATATCTGAGGATATATCGATGGATGTGGCGCCGGCCGTGATGATTGACCCCTCGCTCAGCCGGAAGCCTACACTGGGTCTGCAATGGGCCCTGACTTTCTGAAGACCGTGCCCGACGGTTCCCCACAGCCTCTGACCCAGGCAGCCTACGGCATCCCCGGCCGCGTAGCCACGCAGATACCCTCTCTCTCCACCGCATTCTCTCTTTCTCGCAAAGACCCTTAGATAACATATCAAGTTATGAAACGCCGACTTATCATATTCAGCCTTCTGCTGGCCGGACTCTCCGGAGCGGCCGCCTGGGCTGCGCCGAAAAACAACAACGTGCTCGACCTCAAGGAATCGATCACCGACGACGCCATCATATATCCCGAGAGCTTCGAGACCGACACCAAGAAGCTGCTCGAATCATGGTATATGAAAAACTATACCGACACCGACGACCGCTACCGCACCTCCGGCAACCCGTCGACATCGGATGAGGTGATACGCAAGCGTCTTGCCGACCTCCCGACTGTGATCGACCTGCCATTCAACCAGATAGTAAGGAAGTATATCGACCGCTATATGGAGCGCGGGCGCCCGCTGGTGGCCTCGATGCTCGGACTGGGCATATACTATATGCCGATTTTCGAGCAGGCACTTGAGGCTGAGCAGATACCTCTGGAGCTGAAGTATCTGCCTGTGATCGAGTCGGCCCTCGACCCCAATGCCGTGTCGCGCACCGGTGCCGGCGGTCTCTGGCAATTCATGCCCGCCTCGGCCAAGGGGTATGACCTGGAGGTGTCGTCGCTCGTGGATGAGCGCCGAGACCCCTACCGCTCTTCGCAGAAGGCTGCCAAGATGCTGCATGACCTCTATGACACATATGGCGACTGGAGTCTGGCCATAGCTGCCTACAACTGTGGCCCGGGTGCCGTCAACAAGGCTATCCGCCGAGCAGGAGGCGATCCCAAGAAACAGGATTTCTGGAGTATTTATGAATACCTCTCGCCCGAGACACGCGGATATGTGCCGATGTTTATCGCTGCCAACTATGTGATGAATTATTATAAGGAGCACAATATCTCGCCCGTGTTGCCCACACGTCCGCTCGTAACCGACACGATAGGGATATCCACACGTGTGCATTTCGACCAGATCTCGAAGGTGCTTGATATCCCGAAGGAGGAATTGCGTATACTCAACCCGCAGTTCCGCGCCGATATCATCCCGGGGAGCCCTGAGCGTCAGTATATGCTCATTCTTCCGGCCCAGCAGGTGCAGGCATATATCATGAGCGAGGCCGATATCCTGGCCTATGACGCATCGAAGTATGCCCGCCGCACGGATGCCGAACCCGGCGACCTCCCCTCGGATGCCCTCCCGGCAGTCGATGAACTCGAGGAGGGACTGCTGCTCGCATCGCATGCCGACCCCGATGAGGATGATGATGTGGCTGCAGCCTCGGCCGGAAATGCTGCAGGTCCACGTCAGGAGAATGCCTCGCTGCAGGCTGCCACACGCACCGTGACCCATACTGTGGCTGCCGGTGAGACCATCAATGATATTGCCGAGCGCTACGGCGTGCGCGTGAGCGATATCCGCAGCTGGAACTCACTGCGCCGCAACGCTGTGCGCAAGGGTCAGAAACTGCGTGTCGAGACCACAATGGCTGTGGCCGACACCCAGCAACCCGCAAAGAGCTCTACCCGCAGCAATGCCGCCACATCGGCTGCCTCGACCACCAAGGCAGCCTCGTCAGCCTCCACTACTGCCGCAAGCCGCAGCAAGACCACCTCTGCAAAGACATCCACCAAGAAGACCACCAAGGCAGCCAAGCCTGTGGAGCATACCATCAAGAATGGCGAGTCGCTCACCACAATCGCAAAGAAACATGGTGTGACAGTCGAGGAGCTGCGCAAGGCCAATAACCTTAAGGGGGATGCTATCCGCGCCGGTGCCACTCTGAAAGTGCCCGCCAAGAGCTCATCGGCCAAGAGCAGCACCAAGTCTTCGACCAAGAAGAGTACTTCGAAGAAGTCGACTGCCAAGAAATCAAAGAAGAAATCAACCAAACGACGTTAATAACTCTCAGCAAAGTTGCCGACATTGAGGTTCCGGGAAAACGGCTCCATTATCAGATTCGGCAACCACAGAAGATTATGAAGTTGTTTAAACTTTTTACGAAAAACATAAAATGAAGTAATTTTTTCTTCAAGCACAATCTTAATTAATATTTTGGCATCTTTCGGCTCTCTTCATCGGTCGCGATGCCCGCATCGCTCCCTCTTCGAGAACCGAAACCTGCTCAAAATCTTAATTAACCTTGCACTTGAAAAAAGTTTAAACAACTTCTATGAGTCTAATTCAAAGTTCTCATCGACATGAACAAGAATCAGAAAATCATCCTCTATGTGGGGATAGTAGTATTCGCCGCCTTGATTGCTATGGTGGGCATATTGATATATAATAATTCGCGTCAGACGTCAGCCGCCAATGATGCCATGGCCAAGGTCGACTCGCTCGCCCTGGCCAACGACCGCCTCTTGCTCACCAATGAGTTCAATCAGCTCAATGCCGATTTCTCGCAGTATGAGGACCAGCAGGTCTATCTGCAGAATGACTCGCTCGTGCAGCAATATAATGCGGCGCGAATGAAGGTGGAGGGTCTGCTTAAGGAGTTGAGTGCCGAGAAGGCTTCAAATTCGCAGAACCGTGCCCGCATCAAGCAGCTTGAGGGTGAGATAGCCTCGCTTAAGAAGATTGTACGCCATTATCTGGAGGAGATCAAGCGTCTCGGCGAGGAGAACGAAGGGCTGCGCCGCGAAATCGAGCAGGTCAACCAGCGCAACGAACAGCTTGCATCGACCGCCGCCACCGTGCAGCGCGACAATGAGCAGCTTTCGCAGACTGTGGCGCGCGCCAAGAAACTCAGCGTGAGCGGCCTATCATTCCAGGCCTACAACAAGAAGGGTAAGACCGAGAAGAAGGTCACCAAAGCCAAATCTCTCGGAGCAAGCTTCACAATCAACCCCAACAATACAGCCTCTGCCGGCACGAAGACGATATATATGCGCATCGTGTCGCCCGAAGGTGATCTGCTCTCGGGGGGGCCGTCGTTCAGCTACGATGGCAAGTCGATAGGGTCGAGTGCCTCGAAAAATATCGAGTATGACAACGAAGAACAGCATGTGTCGATCTACTGGCAGACCAACACCACCCTCACCCCCGGCGACTATCTCGTAGAGATCTTCTGCGACGGCAATCGCCTCGCCTCGCGCACCTTCAACATGAAGAAGTAAACCCTATCCCTCCCCATTGGCCCCTCTGCGTCAATGGGGAAAATTACGGTATTTTTCGAAGCATAATCGAGTCCACTCGGGGCTAAGGCGCCCCTCTTCCCGGAACTGAGCCGCCAAGGGTATCCTCACCTCGGCGTCAGCCCCTGGGATGAGGGGCGCCCTCGTTAAGTTAAGGAAGGGCCTGAATATCTCCTAATCGGTAAGATGGGAAAGGAATTTAAGGGCGCGGATTTTTTCGCTTGTCGCTACGCGACTGCGCCGCGGATGGAAAGGATTAACGCGGATCCTATTTGCGTAATGCGCTGGGTTGCACGCAGATGGGGAGGGATGCATCTCGGCGCTATGCGCCTTGATGCCCGCGGATGGCTGCGCATTTTATAATGGTGAAATCCACCGATGTACAAAAAGAAATCGGTGCGGCTCCTGGGGAGTCGCACCGATCGGTTTTTTTATCTCTCGTGAGAGCTGATTATTTTGCAGAGTCAGCAGCTACAGAGTCAGCAGCGGGAGCTACAGAGTCAGCAACTACAGAGTCAGCAGCAGCAACAGAGTCAACTGCCTCAACAGCAACTACAGAGTCAGAATCAGCTGCCTTGTTCTCCTTAGAAGAGCAAGATACGAGAGCTACGCTGAATACTACAGCGAGAGCGAGAACTACTTTTTTCATGTCCGTAAAATTTAAAATAATAAAACAGTTTCTTTTGCTATCAAAAACGTTGCGAATTTACATGTAATTTTCCAAATTCCAATCTCATGTGGAAGAAAAAATCAAATTCGAGCCCCAAATATTAATCTATGTTAATATTTGGGGCTCGAAAAGTATGATTTTCGGCTCGTTTTACTTGTTGCGATGCCGATAGATAATGCCTATATTAATGTCGGGGCTGATGAAGTCAGCAGATTGAAGCGTGCAGATTAGCCATCGATATGGCGGCTGCTGCGGCTTCGGAGCCCTTGTTGCCCAGAATGCCTCCGGCGCGTTGCTGGGCTTGCTCGAGTGTATCGACGGTGATGACGCCGAAGATGAGCGGGGTCTCGCCGCGAGCATTGATTATGGCGGCTCCCTGCGCTGCCTGCTGGCAGACGTAGTCGAAGTGGGGGGTATCACCGCGTATGACACATCCGATGATAATCACCGCATCCGGGCGGCGCTTCACGAGCACACCGGCCGCATTGACAAGCTCTACAGTGCCCGGCACATCATAGCACCGAATATTCTCCTTCTTCACGCCCGCTGTGCGCAGGGTCTTGATGGCACCGTCGCGCAGGGCATGTGTGATGTCGGAATTCCACTCAGCCGTCACGATATCGCACTTGAATGCGTTGGCATCATAGGGTGTGGGGATCTGAAGAGAGGTGCCGTTGGTGTTGAGAATGGTCGACATCAGTTTTTATCCCCCTCCTTGGGATTTTGGTCAGTATCAGGTTGCTGGGCATCCTTATTGGCCTCGGCCTCCTTGCGGTAGGCCTCAGCGTCGGCCTTTCTGAAAGCGGCCGCATCAGCCTTATCCTTGGCGTCCGCTCCGGCGCGCAGATGCTCATCGCACTTATCCTTGGCCGACTGCGCACGCTGTATATAGAGGTCAGCCTGCTCAGTCACCTTTTTAGCTTTATTGAGGCTCTTGTTGGCCTTCTTCGCTTCTTTGAGAGCGCGTCGCTTCTCCTTCTCAGCCTTCTTGGCTTCCTTCTCAGCGCGTCGCGCCTCCTTTTTAGCCTCTTTCTCGGCATTGCGCTCAAACTTCATCTCCTCCTTCTCGGCATTTCGGCCGATGTGGGTCAGAGCGTGTGTGAAAGCCTTCCACTTCGAGGGTTGCTCCTCGAGTTTATCAATCATCTCGAGCAGTGCGATGATATCCTCCTCCAGTTCGATAGTCTCGAGAGCGATTGCATGAGGCAGCACAGCGGCCAGCAGACGCTTCGCGCGCTGGCGCATGGTCTTGACGCGGCTCATGATTTCAGCCATCTCGATAGTGAACTTTATCTCCTTGCGTCCGATGCGTCCGGATCTCTTCTTAGAGAACTTTATAGCCTCGGAATAGAACTTCAGCGCCTCCTTATATGCGCCCGAAGCCGCCGTCAGTTCACCCACCTTGCGCAGCGACTCGGCCAGGCGTTCGGTGGCAGAGGCCACACCCGAGTTGACCTTCTCGAATAGCGCCTCGGTCTGGATCTGCTGCTTGACGAGCATCTCGATAGTGCGCTTGCGCGAGCGCACGATGCGTGCGGCCAGTTCCATAGCCAGGATATTGAACTCTCCATAGCGCTCGGGGTCCTCTTTTGCCAGGCGGTTGAGCACCTTGAAGAGGGTCTCGAGTTCCTTCTCGCTCTGGCGGTAATCCTTAAGCAGGAAGTGAATCTCGGCCAGATCGAAGAGGATAGCCGCGAGGATAGTGCGGAATTCCTGATTGTCGAAGTCAGAGAATTCGCGCAGCTCGCGCATTATATTGACAGTGCGCTCAAGTGCATCGATATATCTCTCCTCGTCAAGGAGAGTGGCTGTGGTGGCGCGGTTATGCTCGCTCTCGCGCAGAATCGAGTAATCGCGGCTCTTTGGGTCAATCCCGTCGAGGATGAGGGGTATTTTTACAAGTGCCATATTTCGGATTGGGTTATTATTAGGGTTAACGTCTGCGGAGGCTTATATGTTTAGTCAGCGCGCAGACTTTCGCCGTACAAATCGGTCGGTGCGGCCTCCGGCTGCCGGTCAATTGCTTCTCGCCCCATTCACCGGACTGATTGCGAGGCCTGCTCGAGGGCAGCGCGTAGGGCCGGGCTCATCGGCGCCGACTTTCCGGTGGCGGGGTCGAAGCAGACCATGATAGTCTCGCAGACCGAGCGGATATCCTGCGTAGGAATCTCCACGAGGCATTGCTGCAGGGTGAAGGAACGCTCGCCGATGTGCAGGCAGCGGGTCTTCACCTCAATCTCCTCGCCGAAGCGGATCTGGCGGATATATGAGCAATTCACATTGGCGATCACACACTCCACGCGCCGCCAGTCGATCTTCTCCTTGCGTATGCTTTGCAGGAATCTGGCCTTGGCGAGGTCGTAGAGCGAGAAATAGACTATATTGTTGAGATGTCCCAGAATGTCGATGTCGTTGAATCGGAGTTGCACCGGCATCGAGTGCGGGAAATCTGCGAGGTTGGGGAGTGTCTGGTCCATATAGGTCAATGGGTTATGCGTGGATGCTTGTGTTATGCGAGTGGAATGGCCAGCGTGTGGAATGGGGCGCCATAAGCGAGGTGGCTCATGATATGAAGCGCAGCGAGATGATTACCTCCGAGCCCACAAGCCTGTTGAACTCGGCTATCAGCGGCGTGCGGGCCATGGAGAGCTCCTGGCGCAGAGCCGCGTCGGGCACTCGGATTGTCATGTGGCCATTCTTTACATAGGGGCGCATGGTCAGCGAGGCGATGTGCTCGCCAATGATGGCAGGCCAGAGGGAGGCCGCCTTCAGTTCGTCGAGGCGTCCCTGCATGTTGTTTTCGGCGATGGTCTGGCGCAGCACATCGCCTATTGAGCAAATCGGCTTTCTTTCCATGGCGCTTTCTTTTTTTTCGGGATTAATCGGGGGTGATCGGGATTAATCGGGGGTGATCGGGATTAATCGGGGTTAATCGGGATTAATCGGGGTTGATCGGGGTTGAGCGGGGTTGATTGCAGTCCCGGGGCTTTATCGGTGCCGGGCCTGAATCTCTTTGAATTCCCCTTCGCTCACCTCAAATAGGCGGGGGGTGCCTTCGAGGTCGGCCAGGATTGAGTCGATGTGGCCGCGGTTGGTGTCGGTGATGAAAATCTGTCCGAAGTCATCGCCGGTGCTGACCATGTGCAGAATATGCTCCACACGCGAGGCGTCGAGCTTGTCGAAGATATCGTCGAGCAGCAGAATCGGCGTCTTGCCACGTGTGGCCTTCAGATAATCGAAGATTGCCAGTCGCAGGGCCAGTGTAAACGACTTTATCTGTCCCTGGCTGCCGAGGCGCCGCAGCGAATAGTCGTTGAGGGCCATCGAGAGGTCGTCGCGGTGGACACCCTTCGATGTGTAGCCCAACGCGATATCCTTGGCGCGGGCCTCGGCCATCACCTGCGTCAGCGGCGCATCATTGAGCACACTGCGGTAGGCGATTGAGGTCTGTTCATGGTCGCCCGAGATGATGGCGTAATAGCGTGTCAGCGCCGGAGCGATATCCGCCACCCATTGGCTGCGGGCGCGGTGAATCTCAGTGGCTGCCTGGGTCATTGCCGTCTCTACCGACTCATATAGCAGGTCGTCGCGCACGCCGGCGCGCAGCATGCGGTTGCGGCTCTCCAGGGCGCGGGTGTAGCGTATCAGATGCGACAGATAGGCCGCGTCGGCCTGCGAGATGACCATATCCATGAGGCGACGCCGCTCTTCGGCCGCGCCGCTCACAATCACCGAGTCAGCCGGCGTGACGCTCACAATCGGGAAGGCCCCGATATGGCGCGAGATGCGGTCATACTCCTTGCCGTTGCGCTTCACCGACTTCCCCTTCCCCTTCACTATGCCTACGGCCACACTCTCCTCCACGCCTCCGGCATCGGTAAACTTCCCCTTCAGGGCTAGCATCTCGGCGCCGTGGCGGATGAGTGCACCCTCCGGTATCGACGACATGCCCCGGGCCATGCAGAGCATATGGATAGCCTCGAGCATATTGCTCTTGCCCATGCCGTTGAGCCCCACAAGGCAGTTCACCCCCGGCGAGAACTCCAGATGAGTGTCGGGGATATTCTTGAAGTCGAGTATCTCTATACTGTTGAGTGTCATAATCGTCAATCCTTCACGCCGAAAGCCAGGTCGCCTGCGTCGCCCAGGCCCGGCACGATGTAGGAGTGTGCGTTGACCTCGGCATCGATGGCTCCGACCCAGAGGGTGGTACCCTCAGGGAAGTGCGAGGCCACGTAGTCCACACCCTGTTGCGAAGCGATGACCGAAGCGACGTGAATCTTGGCCGGAGTCCCCTTCGAGAGGAGCGCCCGGTAGGCGAGCTCCATGCTCGAGCCTGTGGCCAGCATGGGGTCGACGAGCAGCAGGGTCTTATCTTCGATAGATGGCGATGCGAGATATTCGATAAGCACATCGAAGGTGTCGCCCCCCTTCTCGCGGTAACGGCGGTAGGCGCTCACAAACGCATTCTCCGCACTGTCGAAATAGCTCAGGAACCCGTGATGGAAGGGGAGACCAGCACGCAGTATGGTGGCCAGAACCACTTTGTCGGCCGGGGTCTGGCAGATGCATGGACCGAGGGGAGTGGTGACCTCCACATTCTTATAGTCAAGAGTGCGTGAGATTTCATAAGCCATGATCTCGCCGATGCGGTCGAGGTTGCGGCGGAAGCGCATCGGGTCATGCTGGATGGTGATATCGCGCAGCTCCATCATGTATCGGCTCACGAGCGAGGGAGTGTCGGCGAAGTTGATGATTTTCATATCGTTGGTATCAGTTTGGTGGGAATTTTCAGTAATCCTTTTGCCTTGCGCAGCCCCCTTATGGCTGCGGCATCGCGGCGGCCTGCGTAGCCTCATGCGTAGAAGTGCGGCGGCGCGCCTCATCCTTGTCGGCGGCTATGGCGCGGCTCAGCTCATCGCGGCTGGCAAACTTTCGCTCCGGACGCATTCGCTCAAGCAGGCAGACGCGTATGTCGGTATCGTAGATATCCTCATCGAAGTCAAGCAGATGGGTCTCGATGCGCATCTCGGGATGCCCCTCGATGGTGGGGCGCACGCCGATGTTGGTGACGCTGTCGTAGAGTCGGCCGTCATGCAGGCGTGTGCGGCTCAGATAGACACCATTGGGTGGCAGCAGGCGCGAGTCGAGGTCGGGCAGCATCAGATTGGCCGTCGGGAAACCGAGTGTGCGTCCTATCCGGTCGCCGCGCCCCACATGTCCCCCCAGCGAGAAGGGTCGCCCCAGAATCTCAG
This sequence comes from uncultured Muribaculaceae bacterium, assembly GCA_910577585.1. GTDB lineage: Bacteria > Bacteroidota > Bacteroidia > Bacteroidales > Muribaculaceae > Lepagella. The sequence continues at coordinate 61,134 of CAJTNN010000014.1, forward strand.
CGGCCAGCTTCATATCTCCTCCGGCCACAGCCCGGCGTGCGCGCGAGCTTGAGCAGCCCTCCACCACCGGTGCCACCACCACCTCCAGACCCAGCTCTCGCCCCAGAGCCACATATTGCTCCGGCTGCATTGCGCGGCCGTCAGAACCGAAGGTATTGTCGTAGCCGATTACGATCAGGCGCACACCCAGCGTGTCGCGCAGATGCCGCATCCAGTCGTGGGCGGTGAGCCCCATCATCCCGGGGGTGAAATGAAGCATGCGCACCTCGAGGGGAGGGGTGACATCGAAGCGGGTGAGCATCGCCAGCTTCTCAGACGCCGACATCAGGGTGCGCGGCGCCCGCTCGGGAGCTATGACGCTCAGCGGGTGGGCATCGAAGGTGATCACCATCGGCTGCAGACCGCGTCGGCGGGCCTCGGCGGCAAGTGTGCGCAGCACCACCGCATGGCCGCGGTGCACACCATCGAAGGTGCCCACCGTGGCGGCTGCCGGGGGCGCTGTCATATCGGTCGCCGCATCAGTTGGGTTTGTGGGCTGCATCACTTCCGGATAAATCTATCGGTCACGGCAAGCATATCGCAGTCAGACTCCTTCCCGATCTGCATGGCCAGCATCCCCGCCTCGCGGGCTGCATGGCAGTTGGCGGCCGAGTCATCGAGCATCAGCGTCTCCTCACCCTGCAGGGCGTAGCGGCGCAGCACGGTCTGGAATATTCTGAGGTCGGGCTTGCAGCATAGTTCCTGGAAAGAGGCCACTATGCCATCGAAATAATCATTTATCGAGAGACCCTCCTGACGGAAATGTTCGGCTATCCAGCTGTTGAACATCACCGGATTCGTGTTGGAGAGCGCATATATTCGGTAGCCCTTCGCGCGCAGTTCGCGCAGGCGCTGCAGCCGCTCCACCGGGATATCCACAAGGAAACGGTTGAAGGCCTCGGTGATCTGCACATCCGTAGCCCCGGGGCACGACATGCGGATCAGTTCGAAGAACTCACCCGTGTGCAGACGTCCTGTCTCAATGCCCAGGAAGGGCTCCTCCTGTCGGTAAAGCCCGAGCATCGTGTCGGCATCCTTAAGTCCGAGCGCCTGCAGGGCCTCCACGGCCCCCTCGCGGTGAAGATTGATGACAACGCCGCCGAGGTCAAAGACGATGTTGCGTATGGCATTTTGCGCTTCAGGGGTGATATTTGTATCGTTTTGAGCCATTTTACTATCAGAATTGTTAATTACTCGAATCGAGCACTATTTTCCAAATTCAAAATTAACATTTTTTTTTGTGATTTCATCATAAAGGATTAACTTTGTAACATCTGACTCCCTGCCGGAGTGCATGGGATTATGAATTTTTAGTAATTCCGGCCCGTGGATGCAGCTTTAAGCCGCGGGGAGTCACAGCGGATTTTCGGACTAAAATTAATTCTTATGCAAAAGATTAAATCTATAGGCATACTTACCTCCGGCGGCGATGCGCCGGGCATGAATGCGGCCATACGTGCGGTGACACGTGCCGCCATCTTCGCGGGTTATCGCGTGTTTGGCATCTACAGGGGCTACCGCGGTCTGATCACTGATGAGATCCAGGAGTTCTCGACCCAGAATGTCAGCAACATCATCCAGCGCGGCGGCACGATATTGAAGACAGCCCGTTGCAAGGAGTTCGAGACCCCGGAGGGGCGCCAGTGCGCTTATGATGTGCTGCGCCGCCATGAGATTGATGCTCTGGTGGTGATTGGCGGCGACGGCTCGCTGACGGGTGCGCGAATCTTTGCCAATGAGTTCAACTTCCCGATAATCGGTCTGCCCGGTACAATCGACAATGACCTCTACGGCACTGACTCCACCATCGGCTACGACACGGCTCTGAACACTATCATGGATTGTGTCGACAAAATCCGCGACACGGCCACATCCCACGAGCGACTCTTCTTTATCGAGGTAATGGGTCGCGATGCGGGCTTCCTGGCTCTTAACGGCGCGATTGCCTCGGGTGCCGAGGCGGCCATCATTCCGGAAATATCCACGCAGGTCGACCAGCTCGCCGAACTTATCCAGAACGGTTTCCGCAAGTCGAAAAACTCATCTATCGTGCTCGTGGCTGAGAGCCCGATCACCGGTGGCGCGATGGGTCTGGCCCAGCGTGTGGAGGAGGAGTATCCGGGCTATGATGTGCGTGTGTCGATATTGGGCCATCTGCAGCGCGGTGGCAGTCCCACAGCCCACGACCGCATCCTTGCCTCGCGCATGGGTGCCGCTGCCATCGATGCGCTTCAGGACGACCAGCGCAACGTGATGATCGGCATCAAGAACGACGAAATCGTGTATGTCCCCTTCACCAAAGCCATCAAGAACGACAAACCGATCAATCAGGAGCTTCTCGGCACCCTTCGCCGCCTGAGCATCTGATGCATCGAGCGGCAACGCCACCCAGTGTCGCCCCCCCCGAATAATCAAAAAAAGAATAGCGTCGGCTCACTACATAGTGTTGTCCGACGCTATATTTTTTAAGTAGCTATCCATATCGGTTTGATCCTTTAGATAAACATACCAACCATCTGCTAAAGTTAACACTAACCAAGCATTTTCCCCTCTTTGCTGCAATCTTTGTCGCAATGTCGGGGCGACGGCACGGGATAACGTGCGCACCGACGGGAGATCGGCTTTTACGGGAGAACGTGGGGTTACGGGAGAACTGATACCGGTGGCTACGGGCAGGAAGGGGAGGCGGGGTGGGTATGCAACGATAAAAGGCGAATCCTCACGGAGTCGCCTTTTATTAAAAAGTTGCATTGTTGTCGTTATGGAGTGGGCGAAGATGGATTCGAACCACCGAAGGTATAAACCAGCAGATTTACAGTCTGCCCCATTTGGCCACTCTGGTATTCGCCCTTGTCAAAATTGTTTGACTTTGCAAAGTTACGAATAATTTTTGAATTATCCGCAACTTTCTTCAATTTTTTTTCGAGCACATCTAATATATGCAACAAAATAATGGGTTTAGTGTTTCTATATATGTAGCATTATTTGTATCTTTGTAACCTAAATATGAAACAGAATGGAACTGAAAGCGAAGTTTGATGTAACCTACATGGAAGAGGCTATTGTATTTCTTGAATCCTTGCCTGATAAGGTCAAAGACAAGATTGTGTACAATATTTCCAAGAGCCGTTTTTTCATGGATAAGGAGCTATTCAAGAAGCTGAACGATGATATATGGGAATTCCGAACCATTTATCAAGGCTTCAAATACCGTTGCTTGCGTTTTGGGATAAAGACACAGGAAATTTTGTGATCGCTACACACGGGTTTGTAAAGAAAACCCAGAAGACACCTGAGAGTGAATTGGCACATGCTGAGGCATTAAGAAAAAAATATTACAACCGAAAAACAAAATAAGATATGGAAAAGATGAAACTTTATACCCATGATGAGATGCTTGACCGTGTTGTCGGAGAGAAAGGGACACCACGCCGCGACGCAATGGATGCTGAATTGCAGTCGTATCTAATAGGCGAAGCTATCCGACAGGCGAGAAAAGAAAAGAACCTTACGCAGGCGCAGCTGGGTGAACTGATGGGGGTTCAGCGTGCGCAGGTGTCAAGAATAGAAAGAGGTCACAATCTGACTGTCGGAACAATCGTTAGGGCCTTTAAGGCTATGGGTGTACACGCTGCATTCTCGTTTGGGGGTGTCGATGTCTCTTTGCTGATAAAAAGGTTCAACAACTTTAATGGGAGAGAATTTGGGTGGAAGTGATAAAAAGGGTGCGGCATCTGCGTTATGAGATGTCGCACCCTTGGTGTTGTTTTATTGAGGGGGGGGGGATTAGTGGCAAC
>CAJTNN010000015.1:0-41310 GCA_910577585.1 uncultured Muribaculaceae bacterium
ACTGAGTTTGATGCGCGTCCTGTCTATCTTCAACGTGAAGACCGGATAAGGGCTCATTTTGCAGTATGCTTCATATCATTGCTGCTGCTCAAGGCTTTTCAAATGCAGGTCAACGATGGTCTCAGCGAAGATCAGCGGTACTCCACTGAACAAATAATTGCAGCGCTGTCAGGAATGGATTACAACGTAGTGAGAGGGACAGGATATGTGCCGGCATACTCTGCTACACAACTCAGAACTCGATGTTGTGAAGTGGCAAAAGTACAGATTGATAAGCAAATAGTTCTGAATCGAAAAATGCGACAGTATATCAAGATGTTAAAGAAATGTTAAAAATAATATAACAAATATTTGATAGCACAATCGGACACTCATAAAATATTGAGTGTCCGATTGTTATAGTGTATAACTCCCAAACTCGGGAATATAATAGGGCCTCGGAGAAAGTAGGGCGAAATATTAGTTAATTATTGTTAAACGATAAAAAAAACATCCTTTTCAATACTTTCGGCCAAAAAAAAATTATACCTTTGCAAAGTGAAGAGCTAACATTTCTTCATATTAGAGTTAAAAAATCTAAGAAACAACAATCTTTTCTTTCCATATAATATCTAACTATGGCAAAACGTCAACTACACAGATTTATTTTAGGTACAGCGGCGGCTGCATGCTGTCTTTTTGCCGCTGCGGTTCCTCCGATGCCCGGAGTGGTGGAGGTGGCTCAGCCCGATGGCACCACTTTCAGCGCCACAATCATGGGTGATGCCGGTTTTCACTGGTATGTCACTCCCGAAGGGACACTCATGATGGCCGACATGGCCGATGGCTTCATCAAGCCCGTAAGCAGCGATGAGCTTGAGGCGCGCCGCGAAGCCGCCCTTGAGGCGATGGCTCAGCGACAGTCTAACGCCGAGGCACGTGTGGCTCCTGCCGAGATACGCCGCGATTTCCCCACCACCGGCACAGTGCGCGGACTTATCATAATGGCAGAGTTCCAGGATGTGAAGTTCCAGCCCGGCTCAACCCGCGAGTACTTCGACACCAAGGTCAACCAGCCCGGATACAGCGGCGTGGAGACCTACGGCAGTGTCAACGACTTCTTTGCCGCCCAGTCGAAGGGTGTATTCACTCCGGAGTTCGACATCATCGGCCCGGTGACTCTACCCAAGAACCGTGCCGACTACGGCCTGTATGAGGACCTCGACGGACTCTTCCGCGACTCGGCCCATGCAGCGCAGGATGAATTTGATGTAGACTTCTCTCGCTATGACGTGAATGGCGACCGTTTTGTAGACTTCCTCTTCGTCATCTTCGCCGGCCATGGCCAGGCGCAGGGTGGTCCTGAAGAGTGCATCTGGCCCGCCATGAAGGATATCACTGAGTATGTGTTTGACTCATTCGGCGGCATGTATCTCGGTGTGGCTGCCTGCTCTTGCGAGCTCAAGGGTGGCAGCGGTGCCAATCTCGACGGTGTGGGCACAATCTGCCATGAGTTTAGCCATATCCTCGGCCTGCCCGACGTATACGACGCCATGGGCACAGGCGGCTACGGCATGGGCCACTTCGACATGATGTGCTACGGCCCCTACAACGACGATGGCCGCACACCCTGCAACTACACCTCGATGGAGAAATTCACCCTTGGCTGGATTCAGCCCATGGTGCTCGATTCGCCCCAGAAGGATGTGACACTGCGCAACTTCGGCGACACCAATGACTGCGCCTTTATCGTCAACCCCGAGAACCCCAACGAATATTATACTCTCGAAAACCGTCAGCTCATCGACTTCGACTCAGCCCTGCCCGGCCATGGCCTTGTGATATCATACTGCCACTACGACCGCTCGGCATGGGTCAAGAACAGCGCCAACTCACCCACTGTGTCGCGCTATGAGCACATCAATATCATCCCGGCCGACAACTCACGCAACATGACCCCCGATGGCGAGGCCGGCGATCCCTGGCCCGGCAGCCGCGGCAAGACCGAGTTTACTGATGAGTCAGCGCCCGGCGCCGTATGGCGTTCGAGCGGCAAACCGGTGTCGATGCCCATCACCAACATCCGCGAGAGCGAGGATGGTGTGATTACATTTGACTTCATGATTGAGTCAGGTGTCGATGAGATTGCAGCCGATGCAGCCCAGCAGCCCGCGCGCTACTTCAACCTCCAGGGCCTCGAAGTGGATATCGACGCTGCCGAAGCCGGAATATACCTGCGTCGCACCGACTCGGGCGAGACCACGAAATTTGTGAAGAGAGCCGCTCATTGATGCAGCATCTGCACCTCTCTTCAATACAGGATATACCCGCATCTCCACGTCATGCCGCCGGCCGTAGGGGCAGACATGACCCAGCCGGGCGACGGCATGACGAGAGAGATGTAAATTAACTGACGTTTTGATTAAACGCGAATCATGATTCATGCAGATTCACATCCGAGCCCGCGGGCTTGCAGAATCCGCATCCGACTTCTCTACAGCCTTCATTCCAAAATCACAATATTAACTTAAACCGGACCATTATGAGAAAAAATCTTCTTCTCATGCTCTTCGCCATAATCTTCGGAGTGGCGACGGCTACGGCTGAAACGGTCAACATCAATGTTGACAGAGCCTCCAACGTATCCGTGACCTACGGCTACAGCGGGGCGAAGCTGACCCTTGTCGACGGGTCTAACACGTTCAATCTTACATCTGCCGACAACCCGCTTACAATAGCGGCCGCCAACGGAGCCGAGATCAAATCGGTGACTGTGGATGGCTCTGAAATCTATCCCGCCGGCGATGGTGCCTACCGCACTGCCATCTCCGACATGACTGTGGATATCGACACAGGTGCTGATGCTCCGGTCGAGATTCGCGACTATCAGACATGGTTTAATGTCAATCCGCTCGGTTCGATTTCAGTGTCGTATGACGATGCCACTGTCATCATCGACCAGGAGCAGTACTATACACTCCCCGGCAAAGAGGTGAAGATCGCACCCCTCGCCGGCTATAAGATCACCGGCGTCAACTATGAGATTGACTGGGAAAACAAGGCAGTCGATAATGGCGACGGCACCTGGACAATCACCCCCGCCAAAGACTACGGCTTCGTGACCGTGGAGGTCAGCGAAGAGGGTATCGAGTTTGGTGTAGATGTCAATCTCGGCTCAAATGTGCAGCTCATAGCCTGGACCGATGCCGAATGCAGCTGGGAGAAGCCCGAGACAAGCAAGGTGCTCACCCTTTACGGCAGCGGCCCCTACACTACGGTGGCTCCGAAGGATGTGTATGCAGTCGATTTCTATCCGGTGCAGGGTGGCACAATCCGCTCTATCAAGCGCATCTTCGCCAATGGCAAGACAGAGGACCTCGTCTATAGCGACTGGGTGGGCTGGCGCGCCTTCGTCAATGAGGGTGATACCTTCGTGATTGATGCCGTAGGCCCGGAGGTCGACGTGACTTTCGCAGTGCTGCGCAGCGCACGCACTCTTGATGATTTCGTATTCACAGTCGAGGGTAAGAATCTCGGCGTGACTAAGGATAATGCTACTGTAGGCATACATGCCGGTTCAATCGTGTCGGTAGCCGGTGCTAAGGGTACCGCTCTTTCAGGTCTTTATGCCACTGAGGCCGGCAATATGATTGTGTCGGAAGGTAGCATCCAGAGCTTCATGGTGACCAAAGAGGGCACAGTATATGTGCAGGGCGACGCCATCTCTGACATCACTCTGACTATCGACAACGCTGCGGCTGTGGTCATCACCGACAAGAACGGCTATGGCGATGTGCTCACCCTGACCGACGGCACCAACAAACTCACCGCCGTCAGCAACCCGCTCAGCATCGTGGCTGCCGCCGACTATGAGATCGTGTCGGTAGTGCTCGACGGTATGCCTGTCGACGCCAAGTCTGACGGCACTTACACTGCCGCTGTCGAGACCGGTTCTACACTCGTGATCACCACCAAAGAGAAGCAGAAAGCAGTGCCTGTGACTGTGTCGGTAATCGGCGACTACACCCGTCTCAAAGTCACCAACGACGACAAGGAGGCTACACTCACTGCCGAGACCACAGTGCTTGCCGCCATGCCCGGCACCACACTGACCTTCGCTCCCACCATGGGCTATCTTATCAAGGATTTCCAGGCCGGGACTGGTCTCTATGCAGACTACAACGAAGAGACTGAGCTCTGGGAGGTGAATGTCAATGCAGCCGGCGCGCTGAGCATCGAGGTTGTGGAATGGGTGGCTGCCGAGGGCAACGCTCTTCTCACATACTCTTGCGACAACAGCAAGGTGTCAGCCCTGACCTACTTCCCCAACGGCGAGCGTGACTCAATCCTGCAGCAGGGTGTCAATGAGCTGGCCAAGGGTTCGACTGTGAAGTTTGTCAGCTATGGCGATGTGCGTCTGAAGTCAGTCAAGGTGAATGGCTCTGACATAGAGCTCGATGCCGACAACAAGGGTGCCACCTACACTGTCAGCGAGGATGCCACAATCGATGTGACCACATATATCGAGCAGTTCTGCACAATTTCAGGTTATCAGGTGTCAGACCCTGTGACCCACTCTACAATCGGCTATATCTACATCAACGAAGAGGGTAACAGCTCATATCGTGCGAAGTCTGGCGAGACTGTGACAATCATTCCGGTTGCCGCTCCCGGCTATAAGTTCAATGGCTTCACATGGTCATATCCTGAGAATATAATCGAGCTCATCTCTACGACGGCTCCCTATACTCTGGTCGTGCCCGAGGGTGTCGACAACATCATGGTGCAGGGTGCATTCGTGGCCGATGAGGAGCACAAATCATACACCATCAACATGCAGCAGTGCTATGTCGATGGCCTTGAATATGCAAATCTCTCATCAGTGGCCTTCACCACAGTCATCACTCCGCAGGGCTTCGAGGGCACTCAGGTAGTGGTGCTTGAGGGCAGCGAGGTCGAGCTGCAGTGCTATGTGGCCGATGACTCTTATGTATGCCAGTGGTTCTGCCTCTATACTGACGCGCGCACCAAGGTGCCGCAGAAGTATGTGGTCAATGGCGAGCATGCTGATGAATATGGTGTAATCCGCCTCTCAGCCTATGTGACTTCGGGTAATGTAGGTGTAGATGAGGTGGCAGGTGATGCACTGGCCTATAATGCAGCCGCACATCTGCTCACAGCTCCGGCCGAGGCCCGCGTATTCTCGCTGGGTGGCCAGCTGATGACTACACTCCCCGCAGGCGAGAACTCACTCGAGTCGCTTGCCGAGGGTATCTATATCGTGGTCTGCGAGGGCCAGACGATAAAGATCGTACGTTGATAGTCCCACTCCGGGCGCGGCTTGCCCCCGTCCGTATAGTTAACCATTCTTATAGATGAATCGAAGAGGAGGCAGTCCCGCATGGGGCTGCCTCCTTCAGTGATGTAGTTATTGCCTTGGACACCCTGAAATTTGTGCCCAATGACAAAAGAGGAGGCAGTCCGTACGGGGCTGCCTCCTACAGTTATGCGGTTATTATGTTGTCAGGGTAACGGATGCCGCAGATAGAAGCGCAGGAGCGCGGCGGCGTGGCGGCGGCCGAGCCAGCCGAATGGTAAGCGGCGTGTGGCGCGTTGCCAGTCGTGGGTGAGCCGCAGGTCGGAGCGGTAGTCCACCGTCAGCCCGGCCTTGCGGATGCGTATGCAGAAATCGCAGTCCTCAGGGCCGAAGAATATCGACTCATCAAGCATCCCCACCAGATTGAGTACTTCGCGGCGAAACATCTGGCATGCACCTATCACATAATAGGGGTGGGGCTTTGAGAGCTCAGTGCGCTCGCATTTCAGTTCACGCCCCGGACGCAGCACATGGGCCAGCTTTATCCACAATCCCGGATAGGGCTTTGCCGAGGCCTGTAGTTCGCCGGATGGCGAGTATAGGGCCGGCGCCACGAGTCCGCATTGCGGATTGCTGCGCAGGTGGCGCATCATGGCGCGGAAAGTCGCGGGTGAGGCAATCGTGTCGTTGTCGAGCAGCATGAGCAGATCACCCTTGGCATGGCGCAGTCCGAGATTGCGGCCGCGTGCCACTCCGAGGTTGCTGCCGGCCTCCACGAGTTGCAGATTGCCGATGGCATGACGTCGCACCCATTCCTTGACCTCGCGGCATGTGGAATCGCTCGACCCATTGTCGACCACCACCACCTCCACGTGCTCATCATCGTCCTCGCCGGCACCCTTTCGGCCCGGAGCGGCCGAAAGGAGCCAATCGCGCATCGACTCGAGCAGACGCATCGTGAAGTCGCGCTGGTTGCAGGTCAGGATAATGATGGAGAGCATGTGGTAGGTATTAGTGATTAGGTATTAGGTATTAGGGATGAAGTATTCGGGATGAGGTAAAGAGAATTTATGGATACGCATCAACAGATTACTCCATATCTAATTTAACTCAGTCCGATTAATGGAAAAGCTTAATCTTCAGAGCCTTGGCGGCGGCTTTGAACTCCTCGGCCGAGCGGAAGCGGCGCACCTGCTTCCAGATGAAGCGTGGCGAGAGGAAGTAGGAGAGGTTGTTCTTGAAGAGGAGTTTCTCCATCTCTTCAGAGCTGATCTGCGGAAGGTCGAGAATCGATTCGCGCTGCACATCGGTAGGGCGGTACTTGCCACCCTTGATCCATCCATTCTCCTTGCATATCTCGTAATATTTTGTGCCTGGAAAGGGTGAGACGATGTTGAACATCACCTGGTCAACATCGAGGCGCTTAGCCTCGCGCAGGGTGTAGGCCACAGTCTCGCGAGTCTCGAGCGGCGAACTGCCGATGAGCACATTCAGCTTCACGGGCACATTATACTTCTTCAGCAGACGCACCGAGCGGCGAATGTCTTCGGGCGTGATTCCCTTTTTGACATATTCGAGTATGGCGGGGTCGAACGACTCGATGCCAAGGTCCACATATCGGCAGCCCGACTCGCCGAGCATCTTGGCGATCGGTTCGGTGATGGCGTCTACGCGTGCCTGGCAACCCCACACGAGCCCATGCTTCTTCATGATGCGGCAGATTCCGGCGGTGCGCTCCTCATTCCAGATGAAGTTGTCGTCCATGAATCCGATGGCGCGGTAGCCCTCGGCCGCCAGTTGGTCGATCTCCTTCTCGACGCTTTCGAGCGAGCGGAATCCGATGGTGGGTTTGCGCCCCGGGTGTTCGCGACCGAATTCAATCTCGCGTGCGAAAGTCATCGACGACGGTACGCAATAGATGCACTGATAGGGGCAGTTGCGCGAGGTGAAGGCCGTGGTGTAGGGTCCGGTCTTGAGTTTCGGATTATGATACTGTCGGCCATCGAGCAGGTCGCGGGCCGGGAAGGGGAGAGCGTCGAGATTGTCGTTGAGCGGGCGCGGCGGATTGCTGACGCGTTTGCCGTTTTCATCAATATATGTGACACCCTTCACCCCGTTGGGTTTCTGACCCTTTGCCAGCGCAGCCATGAGCTCAAGCAGGGTGAGTTCGGGCTCGCCGCGCACAAGATAGGTGTTGGGGTCAACCAGAGCGCGGTTTACGTAATAAGTCGGCCCCGGGCCCATCATCACCACCGGATTGCGGCGCTTGTAGCGGCGGATGTGGCCTATGGCCTCGAGATCATTTTCGAGCGAAAGATTGACAGTCCAAATGGCATATGCATCAGAGTCGTCTGACTCGAGAAACGCCTCAAACTCAGGGAGCCCCTCGGTATTGTACACGAAATCGCGGTAAGCCACCTCATGGCCCGCCTCACGCAGGGCAGCGGCTGCAGTCAGCTCATAGATGTTGATCATCGGATATACTATCCGGGTGCAGCCGGCAGATCGCTCAGCGGGCTGTTTATGGTCGAAACAGGGGGGTATCAGAAATGTAATCTTCATATTCAAATCCTTCGCAATGCCGCGGCATGAATACGGTCATGCGGGTGACATCGGGTGTAATGTTGTGTCAGGGAATTGACACTCGCTTTTTGTTTGACGCTTTTAGCGGCCAGCGGGTGGGGAGAGTGCCGCGTATAGGTATAACGTTGCAAATTTATGACTATTGTCTAAAGTGGCGGGGCAAATTGTAGGTATCCGGTCAAATCGGAGTGCTGCTGAATTTGATGGCGTATTATATGCCGAGGAGATTGCGCACCACAAACCATGCGGCGTAAAGCGCCACAAATAGCGAGCATCCCCATTTGCCCCAAAGCCAACGCCGCAGGCGCGAGGTGCGGCCATCGAGATTGCGCGTCAGCAGCAGCCCGAGCAGATATGATAGAGAGAAGACCAGAAACCAATTATGCCGTAGCGCCCCTATGACATCACCCTGCATCAGCGAATGCAGCGCGCGCTGCAGGCCGCAGCCCGGACACTGCAGTCCGGTGAGCAACTTGACCGGACACTTCGGGAAGAAACGCCCGACGACAGCATCGTCAGGGTCAAGGGTAGTGTAGAGATACAATATGGCAATCACGGCTGCCAGCGTGGCGGCCGTAAGCAAAATCTTCTTGATATTCCATGAGATTGCAGCCATAGATTGCAGCCATGCGGCTAAGATATCATCCGGGAGATTCTGCAAATTTAGACAAATATTCTCTTTCTGCCAATAGCGGCGCTTGAAAATGAAGGTTACACGACGTCGTTGGCACTCGGCAGCCATCAGCATATTTCAACAAGGAGATGGCGGGGGATGCTTTCGCCGGATGCCCGGGTGTGACATCGATTGAACTGTGGAGCTCGGTGACAGAGATTGCAGCTGATGCCTCGGACGCATCGGATGCCGAAGCTGAGTATTATGACCTCAGTGGCAATCGTGTGGCTGCCGGGCAGCTCATGCCGGGTGTATACGTGAAGCTGCAGAATGGCCGCACAGAGAAAGTGCTCGTGAAATAACCCCAATCCTCAGCCCCGACAGAGGGCGAGCAAAATAGATGCCGGAAAGATGCCCTGCTTATGGGGCATCTTTCCGGCTCACTGTTTTATTATTTCCGTCCACGGGTATACCCTCCGTAGTGGGGAAGAGGGCGGGTTTATTCGGCGTAGGGGATGTCGGCGGGGTGGTAGATAAGTTGTGAGCGGGCTATCGGTGCGGCCAGGAAGTAGCCGAGGCAGTAGGCGCCTTCAAACATGCGGTTGCCGTTGTAGTCGCCGTTGTTAAGCGAGTCGAGATAGTCGGCCATCTCCTCAGATATGGGGAGCACCTCGAGGTCGATCACATCACCCTCTCTCAGCACTGAGGCGTCATCCTCCTCATCGGTGTCCTTGCGCGAGGTGAGCATCATGCCTGTCACGAGGCCGTCGACAGAGTTGCGCGATTCGATGGCCTGCCATTCGTAGGGTTCGCCGTTGCGGTATACGCGGAGCCAGTAGCGGGCAAGCTTATCCTCATCTTCGGTAAACTCTACCTTGAGCACCGCCACATCATCATATGGCATCTTTATCCAGTTGAATTCGGCCGACACTATCTCTACAGGGGCGAGCATATGGCTGGAAGAGGTGTAGGTCTCCTGGCCGATGCTGACGGTGAGCGAGTAGTCATGGCCCGGGACTCCGGCGAGGCCCGGAAGTGTGAAGCGTCCTTCGGGGTCAGGGCGAAGGTTATGCACCTGACCCGAGGTGAGGTCGGTGAGCAGCACCTCGGCATCGGTGACGGTGTGGTCGGTGAAGGGCTCGTCGGTGGGGATGGTCTTAGTCAGCGTCACGCTCACGCCCTCTTGTGAGACAACCCCCTCGATGACCTGCTGCTCAGGAATGTCGTGATACTCGAACTCAATCTCCTTCTCGCACGAAGTCAGAGCGGCCGCCGCCATGGCGAGCGGAAGGATGAAATATCTTGAAATTTTCATAATCGGTCAGAATTTTAGAGTGTATGAAACTGAAGGCACGATGCCATACATCGAATACTGCACGGCGCGTGTGCCCGAGGCATTCTCAGGTGCATCCTCAAAGTATATCATGTAGGGGTTGTAGCGATTGTAGAGGTTGTAGATGCCAATGGTCCATTCGTAGGTGAAGCGTTTCCCCACATGGCGGTAGTTGGCCGATAGGTCCAGTCGATGCGTGGGCGGCGTGCGGTAATTGTTGCGCTGGCTATAGTAATATACAGTGCCTCCTGATAGCTGATACTTGGCGTCAGGAATCGACAGCGCCTGCCCCGAAGCGTATAGGAATGATGCAGAGAGGCTCCAGCGGCTGGTGAGGTCGAACATGGCCACTATGTTGAGGTCATGGCGGCGGTCGTTGGATGCGTCATACCAGCGGTTGTCGTTGATGCCGTCGATTTGTGTCTGGGTCTTCGAGAGGGTATAGGATACCCATCCGGTGAGGCGTCCGGAGTTTTTGCGCAGCATCAGCTCCATGCCGTATGAGCGCCCTTTTCCCCCGAGAATCAGTTTCTCGAGATTGATGTCGGTGAAGATGGTCACACCCGAGCGATAGTCGTAGACATTGCGCATATCCTTGTAGTAGCCTTCGGCCGACCATTCCCACATGCCGTCGTCGGTAGTGCCGGTGTATCCGAGTGAGTATTGCCAGGCCTTCTCGGGCTTTATGTCGGCTGAGGTGATGGCGTAGCGGTCGAAGGGGAAGGTGTTGGCTGAGGTGCGTATGGCATGCAGATTCTGTGAGCTTGAGGTCAGACCGGCCTTGATGGCGTGATGTTCGGCTGCATCGAAGCGCAGGCTCAGGCGAGGTTCCGGCATGATGTAGCTCTTTGTGATGCGGTTGGCACCCTGCTGCAGACCCGGATTGTAGTAATCGAGCAGTTCAGAGAAAGAATGACCGTCAAGAGCCGAGAAGATGCTCAGTCGGGCACCCGCCTCAAGCGAGAACCATTCGGTGAGGTCACCCTTATAGTCCAGCCATAGCTCATTGGTCCAGCCAGAGCGGATATCCCTCTCTTTCGAATCATTGACCGTCCACTCGGCCGATTTCACGCGGAAGAGCTCGGAGCGGAAGCCCACTTCGAGGGCATGGTTGTCATTGATGGCATATGATGCACGCTCGTTGATTGACACGGTGCGGATATATTCATCGAGGCGCTGGCGGTTGGCCATGATATCCATCCACATGTCGCCGGTGTAGTCGGTCCAGGCTCCGGTGGTGATGAATTTCCAGTGGTCGCCTCGCGAGGCTATCCACTTGACAGATGCAGCCATATTTCCCCAGTCCATCCACATGATGTCGGATATACCCATGTTGTCGTGGGTGATCGAGAATGAAGCGTCGATATAGTCGTCAGGGCGCGGACGATAACGCAGCTTGGCATTGACGTCGTAGAAGTGCAGGATAGTGCTGCGGTATTTCGGCACCATCTTCAGGAAGAGGTCGGCATACGATCGGCGGGCGCTTACTGCCAGCGAGAGCTTATCTTTCACGATGGGGCCGTTGGCATTGAGCTTGGCAGCGAGCAGACCGATTGTGCCGCTTGCGTGCCAGCGCTGCATGTTGCCCGGAGCGAGCTGTATGTCGAGCACCGATGAGGTGGCGCCGCCATAACATGCCGGCATAAGCCCCTTGTAGAGGGTGGCGCCGCCGAGTGCATCCTCGTTGAATGTAGAGAATATGCCCATCACATGGCTTGGATTGTAGAGGGTGGCGCCGTCGAGCTGCACAAGATTTTGTGAGGCAGTGCCGCCACGCACCATATATCCACCCGAGCCCTCGCTCTCCTGGCGCACACCGGGCAGCAGCGTGATAGACTTGATGATATCGACCTCGCCGAACAGCACCGGGGTCTTCTCAAGCACCTTCATCTCAAGTTTCTCGGCGCCGAGCTGCACGTTCTCCACGCGCTGCGCCGAGTTGTTGCCGGTGACGACAACCTCATTCAGCATCCGGCTCTCAAGCGAGTCGGTTGCCGCGATATCGGCATCCGTCTGCGACATGGCCGGCAATGACGTGCCGGCAAGGACACCGATTGCATAAACAAACCTAAAAATCATACTTCTTTTACCTTTATTACCTGTATTTTCTGTATTATATTCCCGGAAGTCGGCGGGAATGTGGAATCGGATGGTGCAGGCCAACTTCCGGCCGGCAACCATTGAAGTCATTATCTCAAAGTAGGAAGTAGGAGAGGTGGGGAGAGGGGGGAGAATCCCTATTTCAGCAGCGCATTTAACACGCTCTCACGATATGACAGACCGATGGCGATTTCGGTGGTGCCGATGCAGACATCATTGTTGTCAAACGAGTCGATTTTCGACAGGTTGACAATGTTGGACTTGCTCACACGCATGAAACTCGCAGGAGGCAGAGATTCCTCCATCGCTTTCATCGTCATGCGGGTGATGATGCGTCGGTCGGCGAGATGTATTATCAGATAATCTTTCAGCCCCTCCACGTAGAGAATATCCTCCAGGCGCACGCGCACATATTTGCGGTCGGCCTTGACGATGATGAACTCAAGCGGTGGTGCAGCCTCCTCAGCCTTGGCCTGCGTGGCAAGCTGATGATAAGCCATAGCCCGGTCAATGGCCTTGTCGAAGCGGGCAGGGTCAATGGGTTTGACCAGATAGTCGAGTGCATCGACATCGAAGCCGTCGAGCGCATACTCGGAATATGCCGTGGTGAATATCACCATGCACTCTTTCGGAAGGCGGCGGGCAAACTCAATGCCGTTGAGTCCGGGCATTTCGATGTCGAGAAAAATCAGCTCGGTCTCATTGGCGGCTAACCATTCGAGAGCTTTTGATGCGCTTTCGAAGGTGCCGGACAGCTCAAGTTCGCCGCGTTTCTCCACCAGTCGCCGCATACCCTTGCGGGCTATGGGTTCATCATCGATTATTATGCATCTCATTGTATCGGTATTTCTAATTTTACACAATAGATATTGCCGTCATGGCCGCAATGCAGCGAGTAGGCGTCATCATAGAGCAGGTCAAGACGGCGGCGGGTGTTGGCGAGTCCTATGCCGCTGCTGCGGCGAGCCCCCCGATTGCCGGAAGCATAGGGATTGGCGCACGTGAAGGTGAGCCGGCTATTGGCGGAAGAGAACCGCACCTCGACTTCGGGCACCCCGTCGTCGGCCCCCGAATATTTCACCGCATTCTCGATGAATGGGATGAATAGCAGGGTCGGAATCCTCGCATCCATGTCGGCTGAGTCGATATCGATCAGATACTCGAAACTCTCACGCCGGGTGGCCTCGAGGGCGAAATAGCTACGGATGAAGCTCACTTCGCGTGATAGGGTGGTAGATTCGCGCCCCATCTCGCCGAGCTGGTATCTGAGCAGCTGGATGAGGTCGGAAATCAGACTGCGGGCGTAGTCGGGAGCATCATAGACGGTGATGCCGATGTTGTTGAGCACATTGAAGAGGAAGTGAGGATTAATCTGCTTGCGCAGATAGGCATATTCCTGGCGGATGGTCTCGGCATGCAGCATGGAGAGTCTGCGCTGGGTGCATATCCAGTTCTGCAGCAGAAGCAGGGCACTGGTGCCGCCGATAAAGAGGAAGAGGGTCATCAGACTCCCTATTGTGGATATGATGACGACAGTCATAGGCAATGGCTTTGTATAGACATTGGGCTCATAGGTCAGAATCTGCATTATTGTTATCGGCACCAACAGCACCACAAGCATCACCCCTATAGCCATCGCATACCGGCTCATATTGCCACGCTTCATGAAGCGCGGGTAGAGCCACAGTATATTGGCATATGAGATAGTGGCCAATATGCCGAACATCGCCAGCACCCCCATCAGTGCGTTGACCGAGAACTCCGGCTTATCCGGAGCGATAAAGAGGGCTCCGCATGAGATGTACATCAGAATCGCCAGAAAAATGATGTGCCGCCCGGCTCTGAATCGCCTGGCCACAAGCAATGTGGCCAATCGTGAATCAGCGGCTTCATACGGTTGGCGGCAGGCTGCCGACGGTGGCGCCGGCAATTCATACAGTTGACCGCGAAGATAGTCTGAGAGTTGTCTGATCATCCCCACAATCTCGTCTGTTGAAGCTTGCGAGGCTATACGTATTTCCTCAAGTTTCTGGAATATCAACACCGGGTTCAGTCGCTCTCTGACAGTGGCGATATATGACTGCAGACGGTCAGATAGCTCTCTTTCGGCAGCCACCTCATGTCGCCATCGCCTGAAGAGATGCAGCATGGCCAATCCGAGCAATATCAATGCCAGAAGCATACTGTTGCCAGAGGCGTCGGCCAGAATCCAGGGACTCGAATAATCGCTGATGCGCATCGGCAGATCCAGCAGACGTCGGGAGAGGTATTCCATCCCTATCGAGATCAGCGTCAGTGTGTAGACCATGGCGAACAAAGCCGCGCAGTATCCCCCCAGACGTCTTTTGAGCAACAGGAATGGAATCAGAATCCGGTCATTCACCACCACGGCGGCGATGAAGATTGCCGTCATGGGCAGCAGAAGCCAGAAGATGCCGAAGCCCACTGCGTCATACGTGTCGAGGAATCCGGCCACGAGGGCTCCCGACGATATGAAGACGAATGCCAGAGTCAGCAAGAGATATCTCACGGCGCTCCTAATCGTGATAGCGCCCCAGGGTGAGTATTTCTTGCGATTGACCATAAGCATTTTGCATCATTCAGTTTGGTGATGCAAAATTACAAATATTAACTCATCCCCGCACTATTCTGAGATAAAAAAGCCACTTTCAGCGACAAAGCCGCAAAGCCGGTGCCCTCTCTGGCTGCAACTTCAACGACATATTGAAGTTGTTTAAACTTTTTATTTGGATTTTTCCCGTATTTATTGCTGCCTCACATTTTTAAGTATCTCATTAGTCAACAAATGGACGGTTGATGACGGATTGGAATAAGGTGCTTTTGCAATCGCTCTATTAGCGGCGTAAGCAATATTCTCAATCAACATCTTTTTCATCGGAGTAGAGAAAGTGCCCTTGGCATATTCTGTATCAAGTTTCCTTAACCGCGCAACACATTCGGCCGATGACAGTTCTGATGCCACATCCTTATAATGAAGCAGAAACCAAAATTCCACACAAGGATTAGAGAGCAGGAGTACTGCATCTTTGATTTTGCGTAACCGTTCCAGCATCCCCGGCACGTCAAGGTCGAACATGAGAAAAGTCTTATCCTCGCTTGTGGTGAAACGCTCTCTTTTACATCTGTCAATATATGGCTGGGATATGTTGGAGTCGCTGACACGAGCTATAATTTCAATCGGCACACGGAAATTACGCCGAAGCAGGTCAACGTATGCCGCCTCTGTTTTCCCTTCGCAAAATACGAAGAACGTTGGGTTCATCTTCTTTCCTCTCGGTTGTTTTGCCTTGCGTGCCATATCAGATATTCTCAAATTCGTTAACGTATGGCACCGCGTCAAAACGTCCCTGAAGATAGGCTTTCTCCAAATCCATCTTCTCCCGGAAGTCTTTATAGTCGTAGAGCGAATATAAGTCGGACGACCCATCATTTCGTTTGTTGACAAAGAATATCTGATCCTTGCGGAAACGCGTCATGTCAAGCAGATGTGTGTTGTGGGTAGTGAAAACCAACTGCGCTGATTTGCTTGTATGGAATAGATTTATCAGGTATTCCACCAGTCGTGTGTGCAGGCTCGTTTCAACTTCATCAAGGAACATCACCTTGTTATTCCGAACCACGTCCATTACCGTCAGCATTATCTTGAACAGAATTTTGGTACCCTCCGACTCCTCTGTGTTGAAGTCAAACGGCAACGATGGGTTGCGACGGTGGAACGTAGTCAATTCTCCGTCTTTGAATGAAAATTCAACAATATCACTGTCGGCTGCTTTCAATACCCGAAGAACGGCATCTTTGTTGTCTCCGAGAAAACGGTCAATGGTGATAGTCGTTTGACCGCGGTAGCTGAACACAAGCTGCTCATTAAACCAGCGGTACACCTCTTTTGCTTTCTCTCGATCCATCTGACTTGCGCGGGAGATGAAAAGTGTTTTGCGTGAGGTGTTGTTAGCAACATCGAGCGGACGACGGATAACGGTTGTAAATTCATATTTATCTTTTTTCCCACCTTCCTTACGCTCGTCGCGTGAGAAAATCAAAGCCTTGCGCCCTTTGGGATAATGATAAAGGCTCTCAGTAATGATTTCACTCCGGGTACAGGAAAACGAATACTCGTGCTCAATTCCGTCCAATAGAAAACGAATATAGAACTCACTCGGTGCATCAGCTGAGCCGAACTTGAAAGGTTTGAACCCGAATGAATCACCTTCGTTGAAGTTATGCGACTGCAAAATCATATCTACCGAAGCCTTTATAGCTTTGATAATATTGCTTTTGCCGGAGGCGTTGGCTCCGTAAATGGCCACTGTTTTCAACAGGCGTTCGTTGCCGACAGAGAATGTGTTGTCGGCAAGAGCCCGGGCTTCTTTTGTCTGGAGATTTGCAGCCTGCAAATCCAGAGTCACCTTCTCATTCAGAGAGAAGAAATTGGTAAGAGTGATTTCCAATATCATTTTTAGTGTGGTATTTGGAATTATTTTGCAAATATAGCGATTTATTTTTTGATCGCACCCAAATCACAGTGCCTATTTCCACGGAAATTTAAGAGCAGGATTGAGAAAAATGGCGTGCTCAACCAGGATATTATTAGCCACAAGAATTTGCCGGGATGAGCCAACCTGTGATTGATAGGCTGAATAAGTCGGGCAAATCAAAAGTGATTAAAGTGATGGGCTAATTTTCCGTAGTTTAGGTAAGATAAGCCGTAATTCATTTAAGTGTAAACTGATTTTACTGAGAAATTTTGCAATCTCAATAGAATTACTGCTTAAAAACACTCATTAGTGTCCACTAAAAATTTGGAGGACACTAATGGGATAAATAATTAAACAAATTCGGTTCACTTTAACCATAGAGAATATTGACATCTTTGATATTCTTTTTGTCGAAGAGATCGCAGAGTGTCTTGTCGGTAAGATCTTCTCCGCTCTTTGTCTATAGTATTGGTAAGGGCTACTGTACCTATACATTACCTACATTAGTTAAGAGGGATTCTACTTGTGATTCTAGTGGCTTCCCTTTATAGATAGTGATTCTTACACTTTCGCCATCACCATCACTATAACCTACCCACTTTAATCCTTCTTCTCAGCATCTTTTTCATAATACTTCCATTGCTATCTATCCACATCCACTAGCAGAGAATAATCTATAAGATAAAGACCCACACCTTAAACTCCATTCCTATTAGTTTCTCCGTTGTACTTAGTGTAACCACAATATACTCCTATTGGCTTTTACGTGAAGGATATTGAGCTTACATATATCACACATACTTTTCTTATTGAGTTTCCCAAAGTAGGCTCTTACATTATCCATTTCAGATAAGTAAGATTGAGGGACTGTAGGTTTAGAAGTGGTTATAGGAATCCGTTCTACGTCCATAGGGGTGGATTCTATGGGAGTAGCCTTAGTAGGCTTCTTTCTAAATAGGTCAAAGATCCCCCATAATCTCAAATTTATCTACAAAATAAGCTATTTCTCTTCATATCAGCACCCTTATATCAGATTTATTTAGTATATTTGCATCCGAAAATAGAGCCTTAGAGTAGGCTCATACATCTGAAAGGGTGTTATTTGAGTTATCTTCTGTGATAAATTCTAGCAAAATTTCCTCATAGATAGTAAGATAAGCACAAATAGCATCTGCATCGGTAGCTTGTACCTACCCCTCTAGGGGTATCTGCATAGCTTTATCGGTGTGGGTTTGCTGTTTTATCACTATCTAAGGCAATGCTAGAAGCCTATCACCGGATAAATCAGGTACAATCCCACACCTTTTCTATATCCAACAAGTAACCGCTTTATCGGGATTGTGAAGCACAAAACATTGTTTTACAATGAAACACAAACTCTTTCACCTACAGTCGCTGGTTACTGTAGCTCTGTGTGTCATTATGGCAATGGCTTTCACTAGCTGTAGCGATGATGATGAACCAGCAGGAGATGAACTAACTACAATCATTGTAGGAACTTGGGCGCAGGATGGAGATAACGACATTCTAACCGTAAATGCCAATGGAACTGGAATAGGATATGAAAATCCTACTGATTATCAAAACAACAGTGAAGGATATTCATTTACTTGGACATCTAAAGATGGTTGGGTTAATATCAACATCAATTTCTACGGTGAAACCCAAATCGAGGAAATGAGAGCAGAATCAGTATCTAAGAACAAAATAGTATGGCGTAGATACGATAAAGAAGCTGGTAGTGGCGAAGGCTATGATAAAGATGCTTTCGGTTACTATGAACTGTGGACTTGGGAACGCTACACAAAATGATAACTTGCAGGGGATAGTTCTTACATAAAGCATTATCTCCTGCATTAATCTAACCCACAATGAGTAAGTTTATCCTACACTCCATTCTGCTTATCTTTACAGCTATCGCCTTTACTAGCTGTGGGGATGATAAGGATGAACCAGAAGCGACCTATAAAGCCAATGGTAGAGGTGTTGAAGTGTATTGGGATGGAAATACAGAAGATACGTATTTCTATCTTTCTGCCGATAAAGTGATTATGGTATCTAATCAAGAAGAGGATGGGGAACTTAGACCTTATCCAGATTCTCGTATCAAAACACTAAACACGACCAATCTGTATAAAGATATAAAGCAAGCGTTATTATACAATTATGATATTTATGTGGATGAACCACTAAATATCGTGGTTAATGATAATACCGATTGGAGCAAATATCCATATTCTGAAATAAAAGGATTGGTAGATGAAATGAAGGTACTTCAGAGTAAATACAAATACTATACATTTGATGGAGAATCTTCCTTTTATGCGTTTGATAGAATTGAAGGCAGCCCAATATTCCAATACTGACCACATCCAAAACAAAAGCTCCAGCCTAATCAGTTGGAGCTTTCTTCAGTTCGCCCGACATTGGCATAATCTAACGGTTGCAAGTCCCTAACGCGGCCTAATAGCGGCAAGCGTACAACTAAAGACAAGCTGCCAATGGCGACATTGGGTGTGAAGGAAGTCGGCGGCAAAGCACTGGCCTGACGTACAGAAACTTGATACCACGGCGTTTGCTTGTGGGTAAGACTGCATGAGAAGTCAAAGCCCGATAGCTATTCTGGACGAGTGGCGTAAAATCACTTAAAAATAATGCAGAAATAGTTGCTAAGAATTTAACATCATGTGTGATTCTTAGCAACTACTTAATTTTGATAGTTCGGTCGGGCAGAGAAAAATACCGTCCCAATTTTTGCGAAGTTGTAGTTTGCGTTTATGCGCAAAAGATTGAGATCAGGATGGGTACGCTGATTTCGAGTATGAGGCCATGCACCAAGGCGGCTGACACGAGTTGGGCATCGGATGACTTCTCAGTCCCCACAATCATTGGCAGGCAGACATCCATCGAGTTGATTCCGGCTACTGAGATTGCAGCTTCGCCCCGTCCGCGTCTCGAAAGGTACTGACACGTCAGCAGTGCTATCATTTCACGCACTACGTTGGCCAGAAGTGCTATTGCCGCGACTGAAGCGGCCGCCTCGGCTCCCACCGAGGCTTCCTTGAATTGCGCAATCAGCACCGACGAAAGCGTGTAGTATCCAAACCCGCTGCCGATGGCCATCACATCGGCAGATGAGGTATCCGCGAAGATTATCGTGGCGATGTAGGTGAAGGCTAACGTGCCGAAGATTGTGCACGCCGGCAGCAGCAATAGCCGTGGACGGAAACTCTTGAGAATCGATTTAAGATCCGGTCGCATCCCGAGACCCAAGCCGACCTGTATTATCAGGGCATAGAGGCAAAGTTGCGGGAGGGAGGAGTCGCTGACCACATCGGGCATCAGACCGCACCAACCGACAAATATGCCGGCAAACACCATAAGTGGAAACAGCAGATGCTTCATTTCGCACCCCCTTTCCGGCGTGTGAGTCTGACACAAACGGTAGTGGCCGCTATGCTTCCGGCCACCCCCAGTAGGGCGATTGCGCCGGCCTTCAGGCCATCTTTCGGAATATTCGACAGGATTGATTCGTTGGACCCAATGCTCAATCCGAAGATAAACAACAAGATGAATATAGTGACGGATGTGCTGCGTGCAAGGACGTTGCGCAGACCCGAGTTGCGGCGCAGCAGATAGCCAGCGCCTGCTGATGCGAGCAGGAGGATAAGTATCTTGAACATAAGTTACATAACAGGATTGGGTCTGACCATTTTGTGGTGGCCAGACATGATGAGAAAATGAAGTTTAAACAACTTCAATTATTGAAAATAGGGGAGCCGTAGGGACGCAATTCTTGAACTTTTTGGGAAAACTATCTTTCAATTTATATTTTCCCATAAAAAGTTTAAATGACTTCCATGCAGTCACCTTCGGCAGGCAAGGGAGGGTATGTAACTTAAATGAATCCGCTGAACCAATGCACATGAACCACCCTGCACAGGCGCTCTTCTGCCTGCACATTACGATGATTGATATTTTTGGTGGCTATAAACATGATTCTGTATTTCAGAGGTGGCCAAACTCTCAGCAAGGCCATATTTTATGCAAAGATAGCTCTTTTCACCCTATTCTCCATCATCATAATTGTTAAAAACACAAAACTTAGGATATATTCACAAAATTTATAGTATCTTTGTCAAGTGAAGTATCTTTCGGCATTGGTTCGATAAATTATAGTGTAGTAGCTCTAATATAGCGAATTTCCATAATATAGCGAATTTCTACCGAAGTAGCTTGTAGACAATTGTTTTCTTGTTTTGTTGAATGTCAAGTAGTTGCTAAGAATGTTTAGTCAGAACCCCGACGCCACTCCGATTTGGCTACTGATAGCCTTTTCTGCAATCTCATATTTCGGCATTCCTCGAATTAAGAAATATGTGTCGAAATATGTCACAGCGGGTGAGAAACAGGGATTCTATACTTCCATTCTGTGGATAGTGCTTCTTGTGATTGTCGTCACTCTGTCGGTAATCTTCTTTCCGTGATAATTAAGTAATCGGGTCAAATTCCTCAATATCACTCCAATATATCTGAGTCATTTAGGAAATATTGACAGCAAATTAATGGTAAAAACCTACAAAAAGTGATTTATGTATATGCGGGTGATAAAATATAATTCAATGAGGAGAGTCTCGACATGGTTAGCAATCATGTTGTCGGCTATGGTTGCAATTCCTGCCTATTCTCAGGAGGATACCGATACGATAAAGGCCCGGGAACTGAAAGAGGTTGTGGTTGATGCACGCAACCAGCGACTTGGAGCGGAAGTATCAACCTATATCCCGACAGCAAAACAGAAGAATGCCGCACAGACTGCCGCTGACCTTCTCAACCGGATGGCGATCCCTCAGCTGAGGATATCACCCAATGACAAGATAGAGAGTCTGGCAGGTAAAAGCGTAGATGTTTTCATAGATTTTCTCCCGGCTTCGACGCAGGACATGGATGGTATGCGTATGCAGGATGTCAAGAAAGTGGAATACTATGATTACCCCACCGACCCGCGTTTTCTTGGCAAAGCGCACGTTGTGAATTTCGTAATGCAGAAATATGAATATGGCGGATATGTGAAAGTCTATGGGTGGGAGAATACGGCCAATGCCGGACAAGCCAGTGTGTATGGCAAGCTGCAATACAAGCGAATGACGTTTGACATAGCCGGCGGAGGATTCTATGTCAATGAGAAACACTCGGGAAGCGATATTTACGAAACTTTCCGGATGCCGCAGGCCGATGGCTCGCTGGAAGTCTTTGAACGAAATTCTATTCAGAAGTCATCAAAAAGTAAAGACCATACTTATTGGCCTACATTCAAGGCTCTCTATTCATCCGACAGAATAACTGTTCTGAATTTGATCGGTGCTGATTTCAACCAGTCGCCGGTAAACGAACAATCCGGATCTATCCAATATTCCCCGGAGATATCGCCACAAGCGGATTATTACAATAACTCTGCCAGACGCGTGAACTCTTTTTCCTATAACGGGTATTGGAATTTCATACTCACTGATAAGAACTCCATAACCTTTTCGCCTGCTTATGCGTATTCGCACACGAATACGAGTAGTCTGTATGTAGAGGATGGGATAGGAGAATATAATAATGCAGCTAAAGATGATTCCCATCAAATCCAAGCTAATCTGACCTATACCCACTCATTCGGCAAGTGGGGCACTCTTAATGCAATGTTAAAGACGGAAATCACCACTAACAGCACCATCTATTCCGGAACCTCCAATACAAGCGACAACGCCCATATATACCGCATCGGCCCCGGTGTGCAATACAGTATTTCCAAAGGGAAGATATACGGCATGGTGGGGTTCGGTTATAACTTTGACCGCCAGGAGTATATGGACTACAAGGATAACTCAGCATCTCCGTGGATTGACTTTTCATTGCAATACTCTCCAAATGACCGTCATTCGATACGTGGAAATTTTCATCATGATGAAACCATGCCCTCGTCAAGTTTCCGCTCTGCCGCAGTCATACAGAGCAATCCGCTGATGAGTTATACGGGCAATCCCAACTTGGAATCATTTGGAAGCTATCATGCCGGAATCGATTATTCATTTGTGCCTGACAACCGATTGAGTCTTTCGGCTTTTGCTTCGACATGGATTGTCGATAACAGGTATGTATATGATTATATTCCGTCGGAGACAGGTATATTACGGACTATCAAGCAACCGGGCGGCTCTTACTCGCAATGGAATTACGGGGTATATGGCACCCTGCGTCTGTTGGATAATAGACTGCAACTGAGCGCACAGATAAATGCCGCATCTGTACGCAACGGCGAACCGTATAATCTGAACAAAACCAGTTTGGGCTACGCTATTCAGGCAAACTACTATCTGGGAAGTTGGTCTTTCTCCGGCTTGTATTACTCAGCACAGGGGTATCCCGACGGTTGCATGGTGGGCACCTGGATGCACACAAAAGCTTTTTACCGGATTCAGGCCGGGTGGTCAAACTCCACTTGGAATCTCCAGTTGCAACTTGCAAATTTCGCACGTTGGAATTGGGGTTACAACAAAAGCGAGATGCACAGCAGGTATTATGACAAGACAGAACAGACATATTCAATCAACGCCCATGCCCTGGCGCGTTTGGCGGTAACATATACCTTCGGATTTGGCAAGAAAGTTAATCGTGGAGATGAGGCCACGCAGCAGTCAGGTGTCAATTCCGGCATATTGAAATAGTTTATTTAATTTTCGCAAGTTCAACTTGCCTTCATGTCTATGGTGTCACGTTCAGTCATCTTGACTGAGCTGAGGATGGGTATGCGATATTCTGCGAAGCTGCCGCTATATCAGAATCTTTGAAAAAAGTTTTATAGCCCTTACTTTCTGCTTTGTATTAGTGCTATGGATTCTTAATTGGATTTTTGACGGCACTTCAAATTTTGATCCGAGGACTATTGTTCAAGGAGTTGTATTTTCAATTAAGTAGTTGCGAAGAATTAATGAACAAATAATTTTGCTTTATCTTCGAGTGATTTTTGCCGGGGGAGGAAGGAGCTTAGCGAGCTAAGCGACTGACGATGACGGCAAAAAGCGCCGAAGAGAAAGTGAAATTATTGTTCAAATCATTCTTTGAAAAAGAATCACTTATGCTGTTTAATTCTTCGCAACTACTTATCTATCTACCAATACAATACTGGTTATCTAAGCGAGCACAAAAGAAAAAATAGAAAGAGCCTTTCCTCTTGCCGGAATACCTCGCTCAACATCTTGGGTTGCTCCGTGCGCCCTTGATAGACGTTCAGCATCAAGCGGGCGATACGTCCGTTACCGTCTGGTGGATTACGATTCCATATCATCAAGTGACAGACCGACATAGCCGACTTTCCATCCTTTCTGTTTCCGGCAGATGGTTTCGGACTTCGCTTCAAGTTTGTGGAGGTCTATCCGGCTCTTGTTCCGTTTGATCTCGCCGATGATGATTTCTCTGTCTGGCTCATTTACGGCAATCAGGTCAATCTCGTTGCGACCATCTTTTTCCCAATAGTTCGTCACGATGTTGTAGAGTCCGGTTTCGCGGTAGAACTGACGGAAGTAGCGTTCAAGTATCCAACCGGAGAATGTGGCGTAGTCATCACCAACTTTCTCGCGTACATAATTCAGGTTGCCGATTTCCACAGCACTGCGGTATTTATAGATGAACCGGAACCAGAAGTTGAGGAAATTCTTTATCGTAGAATTTCATATTACTGCAACGGCTGTTACTGTAACCGCTGTTGCAAAGTTATATAAAAAACATAAGACAACAAAATCTTAAGTAGTTGCGAAGAATTAATGAACAAATCATTCTTTGAAAAAGAATCACTTATGATGTTTAATTCTTCGCAACTACTTACAATATCGCCTAACAGATTATTTAAAGTTAAAACTCCGGAGAGACACGATGGCACGATTTAAGTCTCTGAAAATGGCATAGTTTTGAAGATGGGAAAGGAATTTAATGGCGCGGACTCTTTGACTTGAATGGATAGCTCTTTAAGCATAATCCGCTGTTTAAGCATAATCCGCTGTCCGGCGATTGTTAACCTCTTTCATGTTCGTTCTCCGTAATTTTGCATCATTCTCCAACATGCGGAGAATGATGCAAAATTACGGAGAATAATCGGATTTTTCTAAAAATCAAACCGGCTTTTTTCGGACGGATACGGTTGACATCTTGGTTTACTGCTAGCGTGCAACCATGCTGTATTCTGCGTTAACAAAAATAAAAACAAGTTTCTTCACACCCTTAAAGTTCATTCCCATTTTAGAATTCCTTCATGACTCAGTTAATTGGAATGAGGTCATAGATAGATGATCCCGAGGTAAATGCTGATTCTATTTCTATGTTGTTATCAGCATCTATCTTGCCTATGACCTTTTTGGAGTCGGAATAACGAATACCTGTGAATGAAACATCAGGGCTCTCTGGCGAGGCTACAAACTCAACAATCTGGTAGCCGGAAATATCTATTGAGGAAATGGAATAGTCAACCTTGCTGAGTTTTTGTAGCTTCATATTATTTTCAGCATTGTACCACGCATCTCTTGTTTCGAAACCTACAGTGTAAAGCTCTTGAGGAATCGCAACGTCCAGCAGGGTAAACTCCTTGCCGTTGAACTGATAGGTAGCTTCCTTGCCTGCTTCTGTATAGCCGTAAAAAAGATAGACATCTTGTAAATGATTCGCAAGTTTAAGAGTGGAGGCATTGTCGGGCATGGCGCATACATCGGCAGACGTCAGACCATTGCTGCCATTTGCAGTCCACCTTTTAATGATGTTATTTTCAATCGTATAAAAGTTGTTGCTGATGGTAAGGATGTCGTCAGTGCCAAGTTGAACGATGCTGCCTCCGGGGCATTTAACCTTTGCAGAAGCTGACTCTTGATATTCGTAATATCCAACAAATCCAAGGTCATTGACCGTAAATTTGGAAAACGTCTGATATTCCGGAAGAAGAGCTGTGATGGTAAGCTCATTGGGATTGAACTTGAATATCTGCATTGACATACCGTCAGCCATGTAGTCTTCTGAATAATAATATCCATTAAAGTAGCTAATCCCGTTTACGGTCGAGACAGTCGTATTGTCATAACCGGCATTTTCGCCAATCCCGATTCGTGGGATTTTATATAGTGTGCCGGTTTGGTTGTCAACAATGCATGTTATGGAACACGCCTCAACCATTATTTCATATTCACCATCTTGCCAATTATCGTGTGATTTTTCGATAACCGCCCTTAAGTCATAGAAATTGGGCTGCAAAAGAAGATATCGGTCAGATAGTTTAACCATCTTGTCGATTCTGATATTTTGGACTTTTCCTTGATCGTCGCTTATTTCCAGCTTCACTTCATTGCCGGACGTGTCTAACTTATAATATCCGTTATCATCTTCCCCGGCTCTTGAGTTACTGCCTTTGTAGTAAATAGCCTGAGCGTTACGAATGTTGAGAGAAGTAAGAGCGTTCTCTATGTGTGCCTTGGTTTGCTCCGGGTCAAGAGGTTCATCACTGCTGCAGGATGTCACTCCAATGAGCGCCCCCCCCCTATTAAAAGGCTTAAAATCAGAGATTTAATGTTCATTTATATGGATGGTTAATTATATTTCAACCCAAATTTAATCATTTCCCGCGATGTACACGCTATCCTAAATGTTAAAGTTTCTGAATTCCGAATCAGCATATTAGCCCTTATGCTGCTGTCAAATCTCAATTATCTTGTCTCTCTTGAAATCTACATGCTCGTTTGAGAAGACATAGCCGAGTTGGGTGTTGACGCCTTTCACGCTTCCAATCTCCCTGTCAATATTGCGGTGTGAATGTCCGTAAATCCAATAGTCAATAGGTTGTGATTCCTTATCTCAAATTCATTATCTATGCTGACCGTAATCGCCTCGCTCAATACTTCGTCGAAACCTTTGACTGACATCGCTATCGTTTCTTCTGGCGGCCAATAGATATTATCATCGGCTTTCGCCACCGCACCGAAAGGAACTATATCCACTTTTATTTTGAGGTAATCTTCAAGTTTTCAGTTAAGAAACCTCAACAACTTGCCATTCGCCGCCTTTGTCGGGGCCGATGCGGTTGAGTACACCTTCGGATTTGAGGATGGCGAGGTGTCGCTCCACACCTTTTGGCGTAATGCCGATTTCTTCCGCGAGTGTGCGGGTGGTGTGCTTCGGATTTTCGCGGAGCAATTCGATTATTCTATCGCGGGTCTTGACCTTTTCCTTTGGTTGCTCAACCGGAGCATCTTCTCCGATTGATTCCAGATAGGAAGAAATATCGCGGTTGAGGTGCGTAATCATCGTGTCGGTCATGAACCGGCGGAATAAGCCCAAGTCCTCGCTTTCACGGGTGGCAACTAATGCCTTGATATATTCCTCCTTGTCATCGCTGAATATTCGTGACGGGATAAGTCCGAATTCAAATTGCAGCCAGTTCATCAGCAGACGGGCCATGCGGCCGTTGCCATCTGCCCACGGGTGGATTGTGACAAGGTTATAATGCGCGTCAAAACTCATTTCATACAGCTCCTGCATTGACATTGAGCTGTGCTTGCGTCGTAAAGCATTGAGCGTATCGCAGAACTCTTTCAACTTCTGCGGCACTTTATTAAACGCCATGTAGGAACGACCACCAACTCCCGCTGTGACATTCACAAGGCGTATATCACCATTGGCAGATGAAAAATCACCCAGTGCAGTATGATATTCCGAACCTGTATTTTTCATTGTCAACGCCGACAACTCTTTCAGACGTTCAATAGTAACATCAGCATGTTCTCGGGCAAAAACTAACGCCCGCTCGTATGCTGCTTTAAGGTCAAGGTTCATGTTCTGCTCGACAAGGCTCTTGCCTTTCAAAGCAATGCCATTGTCAAACATTATCTGATTTTCAAGCTCCGTAATGGTAGAGCCTTCAATCGCTGTGGAGTGCGTGATGATGGAATACAGGTAAAACTTTTCATAGTCCAATTGCCGGTCAATGCCAAGTTCACGGAATCTCCCTACTAATTTCTCTAATTCTGATTTCATAGGGACAAAATTACAATTTTCTCCCTATATTTCAAAGTGGAATATGACATTACATCGTAATTTTTCTTCATGTATTAGCCGAGATAACGGTCGGTGCGTTCATAGCGCAGCACAGCACCCATCACCACATCGCCAATTTCAAGCAACTGGTGATATTTGGCGTTCTCTTGCCGGAATACCTCGCGCAACATCTTGGGTTGCTCTATGCGCCCTTGATAGACGTTCATCACGGTCTGAGGATTGTAGGTAATATTCTGCGTTATCCTGCACTTTCACCAAAAAAGAAAAAGCACTGAAAATCAACTGATTTCAGTGCTTTGCGGTGTTCTTCCGAACCCTTTCGTGATCCGCCTGGGTTCTGTGAATTAGGCGGTATATATCGTGGTTATCAATGACTTAGCTCTCTGAAAAATCAAGGATGTTCCCTTTTTGCACACCCCGATATTTCAATGTTCTTCGTCGATTACTCCGCAAAGATAACAATAATCCGCTGATTTTCGGCAATTAAGACTGTTAATTAAGCCTATTTATTTCTACGTTTTTCCGAATTTATTGCTCCCTCACATTTTTCAGTATCTCATTCGTCAGCAGATGGACGGTTGATGACGGATTGGAATAAGGCACTTTTGCCACCGCTCTATTGGCAGCTTCAGCTGTATAGTGGTATCCAGCGTTGGCAACGTGAACCCTCGTATCCAAGTGGTATCTGTGCAGAATGGCGCAAAATGCACATTCTCAGAGAATTCACGGCAATGTGAGTGGCGCGACTCACGATGGACTCACAATCGTGAGTTTTTCGACTCACATTTCGACGACTCACGCAAAACTCACGGTAGAGTGCCGAAAAGTGCCGTATTCTGCCGGATGGACTCACAACGAAAAACGCTGAAACAACCAGTGTTTCAGCGTTTTGCTCCGAAAGTTCGGATGCCGTAGTGATCCGCCTGGGGCTCGAACCCAGGACCCCAACATTAAAAGTGTTGTGCTCTACCAGCTGAGCTAGCGAATCTACACTGCTTTGGAACTCTGCGTCGGGTTTTAACCGATAAGTCCTCAAAGACTTGGCGCTTCAGGATGGGCTTGAACCAACGACCCCCTGATTAACAGTCAGGTGCTCTAACCAACTGAGCTACTGAAGCATTTTGGTGTATTTTTGTTTTTATGCTTCAGGATGGGCTTGAACCAACGACGATTAACCTTTCTGGGATTAACAGTCAGGTGTTCTAACCAACTGAGCTACTGAAGCAATTCGGTGTATTTTTGTTTAAATTTACAAACATATGAGTATCATGATAGATACGTGCTTGTAAATTTTGGCGCTTCAGGATGGGCTTGAACCAACGACCCCCTGATTAACAGTCAGGTGCTCTAACCAACTGAGCTACTGAAGCAATTTGGTGTATTTTTGTTTTTACGCTTCAGGATGGGTTTGAACCAACAACGATTAACCTTTCTGGGATTAACAGTCAGGTGCTCTAACCAACTGAGCTACCGAAGCGGATTTTTTGTGTTGCATCGGGCTCTGTCCCGTTTGCGAGTGCAAAGTTATAACTTTTTTTTTAGTTGTGCAAATTTTTTGTTTTATTTTTTTTCTTTTTTTTAGTTGGGGTGAGGTAATCTGTTGATTTTTATTGTGGTATGTTTTTTCTCGGTGGTGCGCTGGTAACGGGAGAACGGGGGCTTACGAGAACGTAAAAGCTGTGCTTCAGTCACCCCGTTCTCCCGTAAAATGTTCTCCCGTAAAAGCCGTTATTAAACAATTTGGGGCATATTAAAAGGGGTGGGGCTACATGTTGGGGGTGGAGGCTGAGGGGGCGCCGGTGGAGGAGGTGGAGAGGTCGGTGTTCTCGATTGTGGAGTTGAGAGTCTTTACTCGTGAGTTGGTCTTGCCGAAGGTCCAGGTGGCGGTCAGGCCCACTCTCCATGCGGCCACACGATAGGTGGATCGGGAGGTGAAGTCGGGGGTAGTGGTGGTGTTGGTGAATTTGAGGTATGCCTGGGCGAAATTTCCGGCGTTGAGGGCCAGCCGGAGATTCCGGTTGGGCAGGAAGTCGCGCGATAGTGCCAGTCCATAATAGAAGAAATCTCCTCCTTTGGTCTGCAAGCCTACTTCACCCCATCGATAGCCTCCATACCACGATAGTTCGAGGTCAGCCGGCAATGAGAATTGGCCGTTATGATTGATGTTGCCGCTCATGCCATGATTTGAGGCATGCAGCATGTGCAGGGTCGTGCCGGTGGTGATGTTGGCCGATAGGTCGGTGTATCCGGCCATACCGCTGAAATTCAAGCGTAGTTTGCTTGAAGGGGTAATCATGACGAAGGCATTCAGTGCCAGCGATTCCTTGCGGCCTATATTGGCTTGCGAACTTACGAGCGTCGAGCCGCTTAGGAAGGAGTATGGAGAGATGGCATTGCCGGTGTGGGCGAAATCCAGGCTGAGGTTGAAGCCGAAAATGCGTCCGAAATTGCGGTAAGACAGGCTTATCTTGTTGATGCGTTCCGAGCGCAGTTCCGGGTTGCCCTGTGTGGCCTGTGTTTCGGAATACTTGTATAGGAAGGGGTTTACCTGTTCGATTGTAGGGCGGGCGATTCTCATGCCGTAGGTCAGTCCGAGAGCGTGCATAGGCGAGAAACTGTAGGTGATTCCCGCATTCGGCACGAGGTCGTTGAATGAATTTGTGAAGTCGCTCAGATTGCCATAGTGGTAACGTATCCCCATGCGGGTATACTCATATCTCAAGCCCGCTTCGGCATGCCACTGCCCGTAGTTGGCCTTATAGAGGGCATATGCCGCCAGAATATCCTGCAACTGCGAAATTGAAGAGTATTCACTCTCCAGCGGGGCCGGCTGATTGAGGTCGATATCGGCCTCACCCCGTCCGATTGCAGAATTGTGTCGGAATATACCCTTCAGGCCGGCTTCGATGGTGGCGTGCTCTGAAAGAGTATTTGAGTAGTCGGCCTGTGCGGTGTGGGTGCGCCCGTGGTTGACATTCTGCAGCGTATGGGTCGAATAGGGGAGAGCGTAGTTGATGCATTCGCTGAATGACTCGGCCAACGGCGTGGAATTTTTCGAATAGTCAAACTGATAGTTCAGGGCCAGGTAATTATCAGGTCTGCCGAATGAATG
Organism: uncultured Muribaculaceae bacterium; assembly: GCA_910577585.1. Lineage (GTDB taxonomy): Bacteria > Bacteroidota > Bacteroidia > Bacteroidales > Muribaculaceae > Lepagella. Next base: position 30,610 of record CAJTNN010000015.1, read on the forward strand.
CTGCCATGCAGCGTTGGCGGTGAGTTGATGGATGCGGATGTCTATTTGCGCCTGCCGCAGGTAGCTCCACGACAGGTCGCCGGCGGCATCGTACATCTGAGTGAACTCATCGACCGTCTTCATGTAGCCCGACATATCAGTGTAGTTGAGGCTGAAATTGAAAAGGTCGGCTGCAGAGGGTTCCCAAGAGGAGGAGAGTCCTGCACCGAGATATTCGAATTTGCGGGGCGTGCGGGCTGTCACCTCGAGGCGGTGGTCGGTAGTGGAGTTGTTGTAGATGGTAGAGGAGGCCATATTGCCGGGTTGTTCGGCAAACCGCTGGTTCATGTAAGTGATATTCGCATTCAGTGTCAGCTTATTGAGTTTAGCCGCGCCGAAGCCGCCGAGCATGAAATCGCGGTTTGATACGCCCGCGTTCAGTGAGCCGTTGTAGCCGTTGTCGCTGCGTTTGGTCTCGGTGACGAGATTGATGATTCCGGCGGTGCCCTCTGCGTCGAACTTCGCCCCCGGATCAGGTATAACCTCGACCTTTGCGATAGCCGCCGCCGGCATAGCCTTGAGCACAGTCGAAGCATTTGACGAGAGCATAGGGTCGGGTCGGCCGTTGACATAAATCTTGATATCGCTGTTCCCCTTCAGCGAGATGTTGTCCTGTCCGTCTACGCTCACCATCGGCACTCTGCGCAGCATATCGAGCGCCGACTGCGAAGCTGCGGCCGGATCCTGGGTCACATCATAGCTGATCTGATTACCTTCGACCTTGATCATCGGCGCGTCGGCTGTGACCACCAGTTCCTGGAGCGAGCGTACATCATCGCCATACGCAGCGCGTTCGAGTGAGTCAATCTGCGCCTCTGTCAGTTGGTCGGGCGAGGCAGAACCGACTGCCTCAGGCGTATTATTCCGGGCCTTTGCGGCGGTTGAGAATACAGCAGCCGTCAATAAGATAGTTGAGATGCTTTTCATAATTTTTTCGTTAGAAGCAGTTGAAGTCTTTCATTTGGGATTGCAAAGTTAATTAAAAAGTTAGTACTATGCAATACTTAGTACTAAATATCTTCACGAAACAACGGTGATATAATCACCATTCATCCCGTAAGAAGATATGAATGAGGCGGCTCCCCGGCGAGCAAGAGATTTAGGGAGGTGGATAAAAAGTCACATCCCGCATTCATCTGCAGATGAATGCGGGATGCGCGAATTTTGTAGCTATAGACTCATTCCGGGCGCCGGGCCCTGATGAGTTATCAGTTAGCAGAGTGGGGCTGCACGTTGATGAACTTGCGGCCCTCTTTGCCTGTGGTGAACACGACTACGCCGTCAATGAGAGCGAAGAGCGTGTGGTCCTTACCCATGCCCACGTTGAGGCCCGGGTGGTGCTGAGTGCCACGCTGACGCTTGATGATATTGCCGGCTTTGCATTTAGATCCACCGAAGATTTTCACGCCGAGGCGTTTGCTTTCTGATTCGCGGCCGTTCTTCGAACTACCGACACCTTTTTTATGTGCCATATCTTAGATGAATAATGATTAAGCGTTAATATTTTTGATCATCACCTTTGTGAAGAACTGACGGTGGCCGTTTTTGCGGCGGTAACCTTTGCGGCGTTTCTTCTTGAAGACGATTACTTTCTCACCCTTGACGAGGTTTTCGAGGACTTCGCCAGTGACTTTAGCACCTTCTACGGCAGGTGCACCAACTTTCACGTCGCCGTCGGCATCAATGAGAAGCACTTTGTCGAAAACGACCTCGTCGCCCTGCTTAGCTTCTTCGCCGAGATAGTGAACATACAGATATTTGCCTGCTTCGGCCTTGAACTGCTGTCCTTTGATTTCTACGATTGCGTACATCGGAAGAATTAACTTAAAAAATTAATGTTGGTCCGTGAGGCGGCGTCGCCTGAGCGTCGCTCTTTCAGAGCCTTTTAGGAATAATCGCACAAAATTAATGATTTTTTTTGATACTCACAACTTTGGGTGAGGTTTTTCAGCTTTTTTTTCGTGCGACTTAACTGCCTATTTTTTATCCTTAAAGGTAAATAATTCCGAGGTGTCCTTGATTTTAGGATAAAAAATGCTATTGTTGTCCTAAAATTTAGGATAACATGGACAAGCTATATATAAAATCTCAAATCGCGATGCGTCAATCGGAGTTTCCGGGAATAGGCGTTAATCATGCATCCCTCCACGGCGGTAAGTACCTGTGCGCAGCTGGGCAACGACCATACCCGGTTGAAATAAATCGGCTTGGGTGCGATGGGTCACGGTATCCGGATAGCTGACTCGCTTATGGCCTGCGGACTCCAGTAGCCCAGGGGTGAGGGAAGATGGGGGTTGAGATTGCTCAGATTTGAGGGACAATTGACGGTGGCGGGGAAGAGTAGATTGCCCGACAGACTCACGTTGGCATCGTAGGCCTGCCAGAAGTCGAATACATCCAGCTCGATACGTGCAACTTTTATCATCACCCGTTCGCCGCCGGCATAGAAATGCGAGATTGAGTCGGCGGCGTAGCCCGAATGTATGCCGCGGCTCACCATCAGTCCTTTCTCCGGATCGTAGTCGCGTCCGGCGAAAGTGCCCATGAAGGTGGGGTAATAGCGAGAGTCAATACCCAGCGATTGGCCATAGATTTTGTAATACCCCTCGGGGTCCGGATTCTTCAGCTTGAGGCGTAGCGTATAAGATGGTTCAGGGATAGAATCGGCTATTTCGGCTGTCAGCGATGCTATGGCGGGAGGGTCGGGGAGGGTGAGAGGCTGCGACATGATTGTGTCGGTGTCAGTCTCTATCATAAGCCGGTAGGTATGTCCGGCACGGCCCTTCAGTCGGCTGGACGTGTAGATGAAGGGTGGGGTATAGGCGTTATTGATGGTGCCGGTGAGCAGATACTGCACATCATTATCGAAGATTGACACCCTGCACCACTTTTCGACAAAGTTATCCATCGACGGGGCATCCTGAGTGAGATCTACGGCCCGGGTGACAATCACCACCGGTGTGGCACCATTCTCAATCCAACCCTCGGCCACTATGGGAGTCTCCTCCGGCATCGCAGGCTCAGCCACCTCATCGCAGGCGGCTGTCAGGAGCGCCGGCAATAAGAGAGCCGCACTGCGAATCAAGCGACGTATGCGGGCGAAAAGATAGATGTCAGATATCATCATGTCAGGTCAGAATTCTATGGAATAGGATAGCGACGGAATCACCGACTTCATCACCGACTCCCTCTGCTCCAGCCCCTTCTCGGCTGAATAGGATGTGTAGAGAAAAAGGATATTCCTTGAAGCCAGTGCATTATAAACGGATAAATTCAGCGATTGTTTTATACCCCGGCTCCGGCTGAATACCCAGTTGAGCGAGAGGTCGAGGCGATTGTAGGCCGGGAGCCTCGATGAATTGTGGGGGAAATAATCGCAAATCAGGTTCTCACCGATCATATATCCGTAGCGTGCGCGGGTGTAGGGGGTGCCTGTGGCGTGGGTGAATGCAGCCGACAGTGTCAGACCGCGCAGAATGTCGAAGCTCACCGACGCATTCAGGTCATGCGGGCGCGAGCTTGATGCCGGAAACATCTCATCGCCATATTCAGCAAACCGCAGCCGCGCCACGCCATATGCGTAGCCCACTCGGCCGCGCCAGCGTCCCCACTGCCTCATCAGGCTTACCGATAAGCCGGCCGCATAACCATGGCCGGCTATCACATCATCAAGCGGATTATAATTCTGATTCACCAGCAGCATCAGATTGCCGGCATACTCGATCTGATGCCTGAGCATCTTGAAATAGCCCTCGACGCTATAATCTATCCCCGCCACCGGTATTCTGCCTGTCACGCCCCCTGAAATAGCCCCGATGCTTTCCGGGCGGATCATGCGGTCGGCATTGATAAAGAAATCGGCCGGCAGCCCGCTTGACGACTCCTTGACGAGCAGATCTGTCTTCACATACTCGCCATAAGCTATGAAAGCTCCAATCCAGCTACGCGGTGCATATGCTATCTGCACCCGAGGCTGTGGATATAGCCGGGTCAGCGCACCGCAATGATAAAGCGTGAGCCTCAGACCGGCATCCAGACTCAGCCCCCACTTCAGGGGGCGGCGCCAATCGGCGGCGATGTTGGCCTCAAACGCATCCGACGGATGCCTGACGCTGCCACCCTCCTGGCCTGTGGAATGGCGCCACGACAGGTCGGCCTCCATGCTGACATCGCCGATTGCAGAGAGAGCCGTCAGGGTATACTGCCCCACTGCCGAGGGGAGATTCAACTCAGTGCCCCCTTCGGTGAGTATGAACTGATTGGAGAAAGTAGAGGCCGAAGCCATTACACTCACCCGGTGCGACACCCATTCGAGCGCCACGCTCATGTTGCGCCAGCCGAAATTGCCATCCTTAGCCCCGTTGATGTCGTTGTTGAGACCCATCGCATCATGATTGCCGAAGAAGGATGCGCGCAGAGAATTCGCATCATCTATGCGCCAGTTGAGAGCAGCATTCAAGTCGGTGAATCCATAATCTATGTGCGATTCTCCCAGCTGAAGAATATCCGGAAATAGAAGGCTGAGATAAGTGCGGCGTGCTCCGAGCTGCAGCGAAGCCCTTCCTGCGGCGAGAGGAATGCGAATGGCCCCATGGCTCTCGATAAGCCCCACCGACGCATCCACCGACAGCACGGAATCCGGCATCTCGCCCAGACTGAAGGCCCTGAAAGCCCCCCCGGTGCTGTTCTGCCATGTGGCCGGCATACGCCCCGCGCTGAACTCAAACCCTGAGTAATACGACGGGTTATACGCGCTGTATAGCCCCAGCATATGCATCGGATTGAATATGCGGGCGCCATCAGTGGCGAAGAGATTGCTTCCCGCCGAACTGCCGCGCACCGTCACCGACGCATCCAGCTCATTAGCCGTGGCCACATCGGGCATCGACCTCACCAGCGCCAGCGGGTCGCGGCTCCCCATCAGCGACGGCAGCTCATCGAGCATCGACGCATCGATTGCCAAAGAGCCATCGGCATTGAAGCTGATTACCTTGCGCGGCCCCGAGGCAGTGACAGTGATTTCCTGCAGATTATCATAGAACTCCACATCAGCGACCCCCACAACAGAATCGGTCGGCAAGGACGCGTAAGCACACGTCCCGCCGACCGCAATCGTCAGAAGAGTAGTAAGACCCTGCATCATTGAGTTAAGTAGTTGCGAAGAATTAAACATCATAAGTAATTCTTTTCCAAAGAATTATTTGTTCATTAATTCTTTGCAACTACTTATCAATATCTATCCTCCTTATCCTCAATCCTGTCCGGTGATGGAGAGGTAGGTGTTGAGGATATCCCAGTAGTCATCAATCAGTTTGGTGAAAGAACCCTCATCGAAGAAATCCTCACTACGGAATGTGGTCAGGTCAGGGAATGTCAGCAGCGGAGTAGCCTCATAATCCGTCTGGCGGAGGGTCACGGGGATAATCAGCTCCTTCTCATTGACCACGATGATTTTACTTTCATAATTCTCATTGTAGGCATGGTAGTACCATGACGACCATTCGCGGATGGGCTCCCTCTTCTCATCATCCCAGCCCACCTCTTCGAGGTAAGAATGCACCGGAATCAGGAATCCGTCGCGCAGCAGATAGCCTGTGCGTGTAAACGCCGGGTCCCATACGACATAGTCATCATCCGTCTCACCCATCTCCCAGGTCAGATAACCCTGCGGCTGCGGATTGCCGTCATAGCAGAAATAGAGATCGGAATAGTTGTTGAGGAAGCGGATCTTGCGTTCGAGAGCATCAGTGTCGGTGCCGGTGACATCGAGGATAGAATAATCCTCGTTGTGGTCGGTCAGCTTCATGTAGGTGCCCACACTATAGCCGTCGCCGCAATCGAAATAGCGGTAGAGATCCTCATCCACAGAAATCTCGTCGTAGAGAGTCGAGAATCCATAGGCCTTCCCCTTCACCTGCAGCTGGCCGATGAGGTCGGCATCAGAGTTTGCACGGATGAAGTGGGCGATAAGCTTGGTCGGGTCGCCATCGATGCAATTGTCGTCGGCGTCATGGTGGTGGAGGGCATCGCGGATATCGGCATACATCGAATCATAATTCACCAGATTCTTGCCCCACAGTGTAGTGGTGACATCGCAGAACTCCTTGCCATCGATGTCGACGCGCACACGGTCGTCGAGGCGGGTATTGCTGACAGCCATTGTATTCTTCACCACATATCCGTTGGCCTCGAAATCGAGAGTCAGGTCGATGCTCTTGTCCTGTACCAGATTCGACTTGATTTCGGCTTTGCCCAGCAGGACGTTCCCCTTCATCAAGCTCACAGTCATCTTCGAGGGAAGCTCACCTTTGAAATCCACGGTCTCCCATGTAGAGAACTCCTTTGAAGTGTCAAGACGCACGATATAATCATCGCCCTTCGGGGCACGGAAGCTGAACTGCAGATAGTCGGCATCGGATACCTTCACCCACTCCTCCTTATCATAGTCGGGCTTGTAGATGCCGAAATAGTCTTGGGCGCGATAGAGGTCGACCGCCTTGGCTTTCAGCACGCGGGCCGCTGCCACATCACCCTGGGCGAGCTTCATCGCGCTGCTGATGGTCTCGCGTGCGATATTATGCACATCCCAGTATTCCTGCGGCACTTCGTACTCTATAACTCCATCACAGTCACCATCACCATAGTATCCGTTGAACACACTCCACATTATCGCCAGTTCTGCATTCTGGTGCAGGTCGACCATGTCGAAGGCCTCATGTCCGATTTTGACAAGCTTCTCCTTCTGGGCAGCGGGAGTGAGGGCGGCAGCCCCGGTGGGGGCAGAGAAAGAGATATAGTCAATCTTATCGAGGTCGATTGTCTCGCCGTAGCCCTTGATCAGGAGAGCGTGGCCATCGTTGAGGAACTGCAGGTCTCTTGCCACGCCGAAATTATACTTGGCGTAAGAATCACCCTGCTTCACATACAAAGCTTTCGGGAAAGCGAAGGCGCAGGCCGAAGTAGCCAGCAGCGCCGAGAGGGTCAGAGCGATTTTCTTCATTTCAGTATAGCCTTTATAGAATGATTACCCGATTTGCATATCACGATGCCCTGGCGGATTGAGCCCAGCATGATAGACTCACCCTTCTTGGCCTCAGGCACAGACGCCAGCAGTTCGCCGGCTACGGAATAGATATCCACCTGACCATCGGCCAGCACACGCAGCGAGCGCGATGCGGCATCAAATTCAAGAGTAGCCTCGGCAGCGTCAGCCATTACGCTCTCTACGCCCGATGTCTCATCAATATACATTTCCTGCAGGTCAGCCTGGCGATAGGTGCCCAGCGTGTTGGCATCCTTGTCGGAGGCCGTCATCACGCCATTGCTGAAAGTGAGGCGGTCCACCTGGTCGAGACTCAGGATTTCCCACCCCGACTGGGTGTGGATGTGCAGATAGTCAGACTCAGCAGCCGCGTAGAGCGACGTGCCTGCTGCCATCATGCAGAGAAGTAAAGTTTTCAGTTTCATAATATAGTGGTTATAATTCTATTGTATCCGAAGCCGTGTGGCTGCGGGGGGAGGGTCACTTGCAGGTCATGATGTCGAGCACGTAGAGGTCGGTGGCTCTCATGGCATCGCGGCCGATAGAGGTGAGATTGCGTATGGTGCGGTCCACATCCTCGTCGATAATCCCCTCGGCAGCCGATACACAGTGGCCGTTCATAGCCATCATGGCCGACATCATAGCCGTCGACACACCTGAAGAGATTTTCATGGCGCACGAAGGTTTGGCGCCGTCGCAGATCATGCCGGTAAGGTTGGCCACCATATTCTTGACAGCCGCCACCACCTGCTCGTAGCCGCCCCCCATGAGATATACCAGACCGCTGGCAGCCCCGGTAGAGGCCACCACGCATCCGCAGAGAGCCGAGAGGCGTCCGAGGCTCTGCTTGATATAAATGCTGGTGAGATGGCTCAGAATCAGCGCGCGGGTCAATTGCTCATCTGAGGCCTCGATATCAGTGGCATACGACACGACAGGCATTGTGGCGCAGATTCCCTGGTTGCCCGAGCCGCTGTTAGACATCACCGGCACCGGCGCTCCACCCATACGGGCATCGCAAGCAGCCGAGGTCAGCGAGATCATGTGGGCCAGCGGCGTGTCGCCGAAGAGAGGTTTTCCGCAGTTGCGCATCGTGCTGCCCAGCGAATGGCCGTAGGGCTGGTTGAGGGCCAGGTCGGCCGCCGCACTGTTGAGGGCACGTGCCTGCAGAATGAAATCGATCTCTTCGAGCGGAGTCTCAGTGGCGAACTCCCAGACAGTGTGCAGGTCGAGCTGTACATCGGCAGTGGTGTCGACCGGAGTGTCAGCCACACTCGATTGCGGCTCCTCATTGAAGATGACCGAGCGGTTCTTCTCGAGATATATGAAGTTGGTGTGCTCGCGCGAGATGGTGGCGCGCACACGGTCGGTGTCGTGAGCAACCTCCACATCGATATGCAGGTTTGAGGGGGCATTCTCAAAGAGTTTGATATCGATCGGATGCGACGCGATATACTCCTTGCCGCGGGCCACGGCCTCATCATCCACATCCTTCAGCACCTCCAGACCATACTCTGATTTGCCGATAAGCGCGCCCAGCGCTATGGCTATCGGCAGGCCTATCATGCCGGTGCCCGGAATTCCGACACCCATTGCATTCTTAAGGATATTGGTGCTGAGTCTGACGCGGATTTCGCTCGGGGTGCAGCCCAGGAGTTCGGTGGCCTTAGCCACGCATAGCGAGACAGCAGCCGGCTCGGTGCAACCCACCGCCGGCACCACCTCACGATGTATGAGGTCGATGATTGACTGTCGTTTCTCTTTCTGTATCATGATATTAGGTTGTGAGTATAAGTAGCTGTTCAAACTTTTCCCCGGAAAAGCAATAGAAAGAAGTTCAAACAACTTCTATGTGTGTTGGATTCGTGTCTGATATATTCTTAAGTTGGTCAGATAATCAATCGTGCAAGCCGTCGTCAGAGGCCAGTAGGTCAGGGAATAGACTTCGGTTGCGGCTCATTCTCTCCAGTCGCTTGTTACGCCAGCACTTTCGGCAGCAGGCCACATATCGGTCGTTGCCACCGATTTCTACCTGCTCCCCCTCGGTAATGATTTCGCCGTTAGAGTCGATGCGGGCATTCATGATAGTCTTTCGGCCGCAGGAGCACGTAGACTTCACCTCATCGATAGTGTCGGCCATCTCAAAGAGCCGCTTCGACCCCTCGAAGAGATTCCCCTTGAAATCGGTGCGCAATCCATAGCAAATGACATTCGAACCGAAGTCATCTACCACAGCCGCCAGCTGGTCGACCTGCTGTGCCGACAGAAACTGCGCCTCATCGACCAGAATCCATGCCGGGGCATTGTCGCAGTCAGATTTAATGATATTACGGATCAGAGTGTAGAGATTAGTCTCTGCGTAGATCCATTTGCATTCGCGTTCGATGCCGATGCGGCTGCGGATCACATTACGTCGGTCGCGGGTGTCGACCACAGGCTTCATGCAGAGATACTTCAGACCGCGCTCCTCAAAATTGTAGGCAGTCGTAAGCAGCAGAGCGGTTTTGGCCGAACCCATTGTGCCATATCGGAAATATAGTTTTGAGCTTCGATTCATGATAGTTGAGGATTTCCAGGCGCCATGCAGTCAGACGCGACCCACAGGTCAATCTCGCCGAGGCGCCAAACCCGACATCAAAGTTACAACAAATTCTCCGGAAATTCAAGCCCGCCACCCCCGAATAAGCGATGCCCCGCCAAATTCCCCGATTGACTCCAGGGCGGGTTGCCTAACCTAACGGCATTGAGTGAGGGCACCGCTGCTAGGAGGCGAGGGCTTAATAAGGCAGGGTGTCGGCGCAACAAAATGATTAAAATTTTGTTTAGAATACATAAGAGAGTTAAAATGAGCAGTAAGAAGGTGTTTATCTACTTACGAAAAAAATGAAATAAATAATTTTTGGAAAAGTATAAACGACTTCATAACCTTAAATCCCCCAGCGCATGAAATCCTTTAGCGTCATAAATGTGAATCCGGGTGCAATACCGGCCGGAGCGTTGATTCCGAATCTTGGACTTCTCAGCCGCAGAGCGAAGATTTTCGCTCTCGGGCGCAGCATGGCTCGCCAGAAGAGTGGCGCGACGTTGCGCTGTGTGTTCGGTCACACCGGCCTCGGTGTGGCAGGGAGTCTGGTGATGCTGCTTGTGAGATTCGGACTCTCTGCACTGATGGTGATGGCCGCAGTGGCGCTTTATGCGATGGATATGCTCTGGGGAGCAGCCGGAATGATTGCGGCCGCCGTAGTGGTGGCCATGGGTTTCCTGACCCGCATCATGATGCTGGGCTTCGCCGCAGTGGCCGGATACTGGGTGGTCGCTACCGGTGATTATGCCGGCAGTATGATGATACCCTATTTGTTGCCTGCAGTGGTGGGATTGGCTCTGCTCTTAGCGCTGATTGGCCCGGGGCGCCTATCATGTGACTCAGTGATGCGCCGCAACATCTTCCGTCGCGTTCGCCGGCGTCAGACCCGTAAGCTTCTCGAAGAGCGATTCTCATACAAAGCCTACCATATGGCCCGCTTCCACGAGAGCGTATAGAAATCTCATTTTAAGTATCTCTCAAAAATTAGTTAATAATTAACTAATTTTTGAGCTATGATTCTTTTTGGTCTTTTTGG
>CAJTNN010000015.1:41372-63605 GCA_910577585.1 uncultured Muribaculaceae bacterium
TCACTCAAAAAATCCTCAAAAATAATGCATAGCTAATTTTTGAGAGATACTTATAGGCTTCTAAGTTGACTTGCCCGGCTATTCCGCCCAGACTCCCAACAAAGATATCTCCACCCCGAAAGGCATTCCACCCTTTCGGGGTGGTCGGCTTTTATGGTAGTAGAGTGTGTTCTGACGGTCGAAAGTAGCGATGTCGGCCATGCGGGTCTCACCCTGCGGAATATCGATGGGGAGCGTCAGTTCGCGGCGGTGCAGCATGCGCCCCTGCAGATCGGAATATGTGATGCGCAGGCGCAGGGCGGTGATGTGAAGGTCAGAACCATTGACCACGTGGAAGGTCTCGCGCCGCGACGAAGCCGGCTTATCAAACCCCGCAAAAGATATAACATCTCTCATCGCCTCAAGCCCTATCGAATCGAGCTGCAACGCTCCCGACATCGAGTTAGGGTCAACACCATTGTCAGATAGGCCACCTGCAGAGGAGGCCGACGACTTGGCATCGGCTCTCTTGCGTGACGATTTAGAGTCAGCTGCCGTACTCTTCTCAGTGCGCACCTTAAGCTTCACCTTGCGTGCCGCGCACTCAGCTGCAGGTATTGCGGATAGCATCGCCGCCGCAGAGATTGCGAGCAGCAGAGGTCGGACAATTTGTGTGATATGCATCATGACAGTGAGGATAAAGAGATACTTAGAGGAAGAACTGGTCAAAGATATCGTGGCCTGCGGGGCGACGAATCAAGATTGCCGTCATATTCAGGATACTTCCGGATCCACCCTTCGGGCAGCTTGTCGAGCGGGTCAGAATTGCGCATGCGCACATTGATGCGCAGCTTATTCCACAGAACCGGCAGAATCAGCCCCGGCGAGAAGTTGAGCTTCAGTTTCGGCATCTCGATATAGAGAGCATTCCCCGAATCAGCAAGCGTGGCCAACCCCGTGCGCGGCATTGCCGGGAGCCCATCAGCTATGTGCGAGCAGAGAGTGATTTTGAAGCGTCGCGAATCAGCCGACTCCTCCAGTTCACCGATCTTCATGCCCGGCCAAAGGCGGCAATCAGTAGCCTCAGCCACAAACACCAGCTTATGTCCCTTCCTCAGCGGGTCGGCTATCACCAGCAGCGCCACCTCATCAGCCGGATACTCCCATACACCCTCTACAGGGTCGAGCGGCCTCTCAGCCAGCCACTCCCTCAAAGCTCCCATATCAGTGCATGCCTCAGCCGGGAAGCCGGCATCGGCAAAGTCCGACTCAGCCCCCGCAGCGGGCAGCATCGCTATGACAGCGAGTAGTAGCGTCAGTAGAGTGGGGAGCAGTTTTGACATGTGAGCAGTTGTAAAGGATATAAGTCATGTTGAGGATAGCCGGCTCGAGAATCAAGGCTTCGTAGAGAACGTATAGCTCAGACCGAAGCTAAGAATCTCTTTCAGCATCCAGTAATGCCACTTCGAGGCGGCAAAATCGCCCGACGAATCATATCTCGGATGCAGATAGAGCTGGGTCGACAGGAATCGGGTGATATTGAAATTGAACGTATTCTCCCAGTCAGCCTGAAAATAATGATAATCAGTGAAGAGGAACACGCGCGACTTCCACGAGATATTCGATGTGATGTCCCAGTTAAGGGTCAGCTCCGCATTCGAACCGAACTCGCTGCGGGTGTGGCGTCCGGCCTCGATGTTGAATTGAGTCGGGTCGACACGCCGGGTATTCATGCAAGCCTTCAGATTATATGATATAGGCGCGATTGATGCCGAGAACTTCAGAGTGTCGTGGCGCTTGCTCAGATTATAGGTCATACCGAGACCCATGTTGAGGTCGGCCGGCGACAGAAACGACGAACTCATCACATACGAATCAGCCGGGAAGGCGTTGAAGAACTGCGTCTTGAACTGAAGCGTAAAAGAATAGAACCACTTCTTGAACGCCTTCACACCCATCTTCAGGTTATACTGCAGCTGATCTTGCGAGATGGAATATTTATGCAGCGCGTCGCTGCTGTTGGAGTTGACGGCGAGTTTATAGACCAGATTGCTGGTGAAGAGCAGGTCAGGGTGAAAGACAGTGTTGAGCGCCACATCCCAATTGAAATTGAAGAGCAGCGCCAGATAATCATTTCCCCCCTGATACCAGTTATGGCTGATATAGGCCTGCGAGAACTGCAGACCGGTGTTGAAGGTATGCAGCCAATGCACCCGGCGCTGCTCAGTGTCGGGCAGCATAGCCTCATCGGCCTTGATCATAGGCAGATTCTGCCGCATCAGCATTGCCTGCAGGCTCATGTCATCATCAGCCAGCTTCGGAGGCACCGGCAACTGCCAATAGGCATAGCTGATGCGCTCCGGATACTGCATCATGTAGCGATACTCCATATCACCCCTCATGCGGTAATCCTCCTGCATCACACGCAGCCATCCGGGCTTGACGTTGAATGCCGGCGGCTCAGCCATCTCCTCATCCGGGCGCACGGCACTCCGATGTGCCAGAGCCGCTTCCGCAATCGTGTCAGCCGGCGAAATGCTCAGCAGCTCATCACCCTCCTCGAGGAGAGTGGCGTCGAGCGGTTCGGAATAGAGTATACCCGCGAAGCGGTCAGTATCGTAAGCGCCCGCCTTGGCATTCATCCTGAACTTATATTCCGGCAGCTCCACCACCCGCAGGGGGAGATAACGCAGACCCTTGAACACCAGCGGACTCCCCGTGGCCGGATAGGTGTGGCCATAATAACGCTCCACCACCTCATCTCGGCTCACCTCCGCCATCGAAGAGGCCAGCCGAGCAGAATCGCGCCGCGTCATGAATCGCTCTATCTCAGAGATAGAGATATCCTCGCCCTCCTGCTCCAGAAGCCAACGCAGCAGCTCCCGGCGACCGGACTCCTGTTCAGGTTCCTCAATCTCCTCAGGGTCGGGCGAGGTTGAAGTGGCCGGCTGCGGACGGTTCCAAATCAATCTTGCTGACTCCGCACCGCATGCATCCGCACTGTGTATAGCCATGGCTGCCATCAGAGAGGCAGGCAGCAGAAGATGTGAGACTCTCATTACTCTGAAGGTGAAAGAATGGTGGTGTAATCTTGCGAATTGATTATGTCGTAGGCCCTGCGGAAGATGGGGTCATGACGGTTGTAGACCTTGAAATATGTAGACTGGTCATAGAGGTCGCGGCCGATCAGCCCCTTTAGCGACATGGTGAAGAGCGGCAGCGAAGTCTTGAACTGCTCATCATCATACTCTATCCCCTCCTTAGCCGCCATCTCCTTCAGCTCATCAAGCAGAGATTCCGGCACCTCAAACGACTTGACGAACGCATCGTCCGACTTGTAGAGCTTCTTGATCTCCTTGCGGTGGGCATCGACATATGATATCGCGCAACGGTTGATGAGCCCCTTGGCCATCACATTGCGGTAATATTTGGTAAACTCCGTAGTGTCGAGCGGCACGAAGCTGTCCGGAGTGATTCCACCCCCGCCATATACAGGACGCTGCAGCCGCAGAGTGCGGTAGATGGTGGAGTCATTTCGCTTGATGCTATCCTCATGCATAAGCTCGCCATGATTGAAGCGCTCCTCGATATCCTTGCGGTAGGCATCGCGCTCACCCTTGGCGTAAGGCTTCTGTATGTCGCGCCCGGTGGGTGTGTAGTAATGTGCCACAGTGAGGCGTATCATAGATCCATCCGGTAGCGGAATGGGGCGCTGGACGAGCCCCTTGCCGAATGAACGTCGACCCACGACCACAGCCCGGTCATGGTCCTGCAGCGCACCCGCAGTGATTTCAGAGGCCGAAGCCGAATACTGATTCACCATCACCACCAGCCGGCCGTCGGCAAAGAGCGGCTTGCGGCTCTTGGGGCTTGCGAAAGCATCGAAGCGCGGCGACTGCAATCCCTGGGTATACACAGCCAACTCACCCGGATTGAGCAGTTCGCCAAGGAGCTCCACGGCCGCCTGCAGATAGCCACCCCCATTGTCGGTGAGGTCCAGAATCAGTTGCTGCATACCCTCCTTCGACAAGCGGCGCACCGCCTCGCGCACCTCATTGGCCGTCTCAGCCGAGAAGCGGCTGATTCTGATATATCCCGTAGAGGCATCCACCAGATAAGCCGCATCCACACTATAGATAGGTATGTCATCGCGTGTGATGCTGAAGCCGATGGTGTCGGCCGGAGCCCCCGGCTCATGGCGCAGGACCGTCACATCCACCACTGTACCCTTCGGGCCGCGCAGACGCTTCATGATGTCGGAATTCTTCATCTTCATGCCGGCGATGACTGTGTCGTTGACCGCAATGATACGGTCGCCGGCCAGAATCCCCACGCGCTCCGAGGGTCCGCCATTGATGGTCTGGATTACATATAGAGTGTCGGAGGGCATGTTGAAGGTTATGCCGATGCCCGAGAAATTACCCTGCAGCGGCTCATTAAGTTCGCGGGTCTCCTCAGGGGTCGAGTAAGCCGAATGCGGGTCGAGCTTCTCGAGCATCCCCTTTATGGCATCCTCCACGAGGCGCCCCTCATCGACAGTGTCAACATATAATTGCGCGATAGCCTTCTCAGCCATAAGCAGCTTCTGTTCGGGCGTGTCGGGCCGGAATGCCTGTCCGGCGGCCACCATGCCTGATGCGAGCAGCGCAGCTATGGCAAGAGGGAGCAGTATATTGAATTTATGCTTGTTGTTCATCAGATTTAAAATTTATGATTTTCTTAACCGCGACTAATGTGTAGACTCGGCCGTGGCCAGACGCCTGCGGCACTCACTCGCGTCAGGCACCCATCGCGAGGTGTCGAAATGATTATGTTGCAACTCGCGCACCATCGATGATGATACCGCCGCCAACTCAGGCGATGCCGGGAGCAGAATGGTGTCAATGCCCGAAATCATGCGGTTGGCGTCAGCCAGCGACCGCTCATATTCAGCATCTATGGCGTTGCGGAATCCGCGAATGATAACCCCGGCACCTGTCCGGCGCACGGCATTGATGGTGAGCCCATCATAGCTCATAACCTCCACACCTGCCACCCCGTCGAGCAGCGACTTCAGAGTCGCCTCCCTTGCCGCGATATCGGCCGGGGTGGTCTTATGTTCGTTGTAGCCTATGCCCACGACCACACCCTCCGGGAAGAGCGTCAGCGCACGCGCCAGCAGGTCGAGGTGGCCGGTGGTAAAGGGGTTGAAGCTCCCCGGGAAGAATGCCTTCATAGCTTATCAGATTTCAGAATCATCCTCCACCACGAGGTTGTCGATGATGAAGTTCTGGCGGTCCATGGTGTTTTTGCCCATGTAGAACTCCAGGAGTTGCTCTACGGTGTCATCGCGATGCAGCTTGACAGTGTCGAGTCGCATGTCGGGTCCGATAAACTCAGCGAACTCCACATCATTAATCTCACCCAGACCCTTGAATCGAGTCAGCTCGGCATTGGCCCCGAACTTCTCGATTGCCGCCAGTCGCTCCTCATCGTTATAGCAGTAATATGTATCCTTCTCCCCCTCGGCGTCCGGCTCCTTCCGCTTCTTCGACTTTCCGGTGGGGCGTCGCGAAGTCTTCTTGTTGCGCACACGGAACAGGGGTGTCTGCAGAATATATACGTGCCCCTTCTTCACCAGGTCAGGATAGAACATCAGGAAGAAAGTGATCAGCAGCAGGCGTATGTGCATACCGTCGACATCGGCATCGGTGGCGATAATCACCTTATTGTATCGCAGCCCCTCGATGCCATCCTCGATATTCAGCGCGGCCTGCAGCAGATTGAACTCATCATTCTTATAGACCACCTCCTTGGTCATGCCAAACGAATTCAGCGGTTTGCCTCGCAGAGAGAACACCGCCTGAGTCTCGGCATTGCGCACCTTAGTGATGATTCCGGCGGCCGACAGACCCTCGGTGATGAAGATTGAAGAATCCTCGCGTCGGTCGACCTTGGCATTCTGCGGCAGCGTGTCGTTGTAGTGCCAGCGGCAATCGCGCAGATTCTTATTGTGCAGGCTCACCTTCTTGGCCTTCTCGCGGGCCAGCTTCGCCACCCCTGCCATAGCCTTGCGCTCCTTCTCAGACGCAGCTATCTTGCGCAGCATCACCTCAGCAATGTCGGTGTGTTTATGCAGATAGTCGTCGAGCGCCTTCTTGATGAAATCGCCTATGAACTTATTCACCGTCGGAGCATCCTCCTCGGGAGATATCTTTGTCGAGCCGAGCTTGGTCTTGGTCTGCGATTCAAACACCGGTTCCTGCACCCTTACGCTCACCGCCGCCACAATACCGTTGCGGATATCGGAGAACTCATAGCCCTTGCCCGAGAACTCCTTGATGGTGCGGGTGACATGCTCTCGGAAAGCCGTCAGATGGGTGCCACCCTGCGTGGTGTTCTGGCCGTTGACAAAGCTATAGTATTCCTCGCCATACTGGTCGGTGTGGGTGAGCACCACCTCGATGTCGTCACCCTTCAGATGGATGATGGGGTAGAGGGGTTCAGATGTGAGGCGGTCCTTCAGCAGATCCTCCAGACCATGGCGCGAGATATAGCGTCGACCATTCAGATATATTGTCAGGCCCGTGTTGAGATAGGTGTAGTTATTCACCATCGTCTCCAGGAAATCCATATTGAACGCATAGCCCTTGAAGAGTTCGGGGTCGGGATGGAACTTCACCATCGTGCCATTAGGCTCAGTGGTGGGGAGCTGCTCGGTGTGCTCCTTCAGATAGCCGCGCTCGAAGTGGCATCTCACCATCTTCTTATCGCGGAAAGACACTACCTCACACTCCGTAGAGAGAGCATTGACCGCCTTCAGGCCCACACCATTCAGGCCCACAGATTTCTGGAAATTCTTGCTGTCGAATTTGCCGCCTGTGTTGATTTCAGAAGCCACCTCCCTGACTTTTCCCAGCGGTATGCCACGGCCATAGTCGCGAATCGACACATTCCCCTCGGCATCGACATCGATATCGATGCGCTTACCGGCTCCCATATTGAACTCATCGATAGAGTTATCCACCACCTCCTTAAGCAGCACATATATGCCATCTTCGGCATGCGAGCCATCACCGAGTTTGCCGATATACATGCCCGGGCGGCGCCTGATGTGGATATTCCACTCAAGCGTCTGTATGGCATCTTCATTATAATCTGTCTCTATCAGCGCCGGGGTCTCGATGTCATCATCCTCCTCAATATTTTCAGGATTGGTGTATACCTCCTCGATGGCCGGAGTCGCATCTGAAGTCTGTTGAGAATCAGTGAAGTCAAAAAGATTCGAATCGTTCATTGGTCGGGAAAAATCAGTTTGTGAGCTGCATCGCTCCCCGGGCATGGCCGAGGTGCCACAGCTTCAATATAGCAAAGTTAATAAAAAAAGTGCAAAAATCCTCACATCGTCCCCGATAAAGGGGTTGATGTGAGGACTATAAGTATTTAGACCCGTAGAATCAGGCTTTGCAGAGCAGGGCAGTGGCCTGTGCGGCGATACCCTCTTCGCGGCCCGTGAAGCCGAGGCGCTCGGTGGTGGTGGCCTTAACCGACACGCAGTCCTCAGGCACTCCCGTCACTTCAGCCAGCTTCATTCTCATCGCATCGATATGCGGGCGGAATTTAGGGCGCTCCGCCATGATGGTGATGTCGAAATTGGCTATCGTCCAACCCTTTTCGGCAATCAGCGCGCACACATGGCGCAGCAGAATCTTCGAATCTATCCCCTTGTAGCGCGGGTCAGAGTCAGGGAAGAGCTTGCCGATATCGCCCAAAGCCAACGCACCGAGCAGGGCATCGCACAGAGCGTGGATAGCCACATCAGCGTCGCTATGGCCCAGCAGCCCCAGACTATGCGGAATCTCAATGCCGCAGATCCATAGCGGGCGGTCGGCCACGAGGCGATGGACATCAAAACCACTTCCTATTCTGAAATTGCATGTCATTGTCGGTCAGTATTTTTTTAACGACTTCAATTGGAGGTTCAGGAGCTTTAAACAACCATAGGGTGACATAAACTGCCGGGCATTATCTGCGGCGTTTGCCGAGCAGGTCGCGCAGGCCATCCATGTCGAAAGTCAGCGTGAAGCGCAGCGTCTGGTCGAGCGGCGACGACTGGGCTGTAGCGAGCATATAAGAGGCATCGAGCTGCACCACATTGAGCGAGAAACCCGCACCGAAAGCGAAGTAAGAACGTCCACCCTTCGAAGCATTCTCATAATTGTAGCCCGCACGCACGAAGAACTGCTGATTATAGGCATACTCCGCGCCAAACGACACATTGATTTCCTTCAGCTCCTCGGCAAATCCACCCGGAGCGTCAGAGAAGCTCTTGAAGATGCCGGTGATAGGCGACATTGTCTCCCACTTCTCGAGAGCTTCGTCATATTCAGCCTGCCCTTCAGGAGTATCCTCATAATCCTTCAGACGCGGCTTGGTGGGCACGAGCAGCTTATTGAGGTCAAGACCGAGCGAAAGCGAATGATAGTCGGCCAGAGGGAACATGAAATTTGTGCCCAGTCGCAGATTAGTAGGCAAGAAGGCATAAGTCGCACCATGGTCGTAGCTTACCTTCGAACCGATATTGCTGATGTCGAAACCCCATGAGAACTGACACTCATTGCGTCCCACCATCGGATAAGTCACGAAATAACCCGAGATGTCGGCGCCGAAAGCCGAGGCGGCAGTATTAGTCTCGCCCGAATAGGCATCCTCGTACGACAGGTCAGAGAGAATATAACGCAGCACGACACCCATAGAGAACTTCTCGGAGAGTTTGCGCGAATAACCCACATCGATAGCGAACTCATAGGGGTTGATGGTCTGCATGACACCGCCGTCGCCGGTGCCGTAATCGCTCATCGACACCTCACCGAGCGAGAAGTAGCGGAACGAAGCCGAGAGAGCCTGGTTGTCGCCGCTGCCCAGTTTCCAGTAGCCCGCGAGATTGGCCAGGAAGATGTCGTTGACAATCTTGCGCAGCCAAGGAGTGTAGGATATCGAGAGGCCACCCGTAGAGTAAGCGAACGCATACTTCGAGGGGTTCCAGAACTGCGAGTTCATATCCGGGTCGGTAGCCGCACCGAGGTTACCCATAGCCGAGCCTCTGGCATCGGGCGTGATGCTGAGTGTGGTCACACCGGTGTTGACCGGGTTGAAGTCATTATCTTTAATGTCGTTCTCACCCGCAGCCAGCACCGGCAGGGAGAGCGAGGCGAGAATCACCGCCAGAAGATATCGTTGGATAGACGTCATAGGTAATTAAAAGAAATATCAGGGCCCGAGTGAATGTCAGACCCTGATATAATAACTGATAAATGTGCTGAATATTGCCTTGGGAGTCAGGAGCGGTGGCGGACACTGTAAGAAGCCGCGGCTTCCCGCCCACTGATGCTATGCCTGTGGCCGGGCATCGGTCGCGCCGATGCGCGCGTTCACACCACAGGCACATCAATCGGTGCCGAATGGCTCTTGCGTCCGGTGCCCCCGGTCTGGATGATGTAGGCCTTATACAGACCCGGTTCGACACGAGAGCCATCCTGGTCGCAGGCATCCCATTCGAAAGCGCCCCCCTCGAATTTCTCACGGCGCACCTGCAGTCCGGCAGCATTGAGAATCACGATATCAGCCTCCGAGGGGAAGTCAGCTACGGCAGCGAAGGTGCCTCCGTCGGCCACGACGCCGTTGAGCAGACGTATGGCGTAGGCCCCCTCATAAGGATTATAGTAGAATGTGGTCTCGGCTGTGGTGCGGTTGCCGGCGGCATCGCTTACCGTCACACTGGCAGTGTGCATACCCTCCGAGAGGTCGCTCAGCGGGATGCGGCGTTCATAAGCCACACACGCCTCATCAAGAATCGGGCTCACATTTGTGGCCGTTGCATCCTCGCGGCCGTCGAGCAGCATCCGGAAAGAGGGATTCAACGGATTATGGTCATAGCAGAGGGCAAGATTGTCAGACACCCGTATCTGGAGCTCCATCTCATCCTGATCGAATTCGAAATGCTCCACCACCGGGGGCATCATGTCAGCCTCAAGTTCGGTGGCTTCGGCATCTTTATGATATACCGGTGAAGCCAGACCGCCGCCGGCAGTGCGTTGCTTCGGGTCGTAGACAGCCGCATGAATTCGGCCCACCTTACCTACTGCATTCTCGATAGATGCAGGCAGGAAGAAGCTGACGGTGAACTGGCCGTTGACCACTTCGCCTACACCCATTGCCACTTGCGAATCATTTACTGTGAGGCGCAGCTGCTTTGCATCGCCCGAGCAGAGGTTTTCAGAGATGACCGTCTCCGACGGGCGCATGATGCGCAGCACCACCCGGCCGTTGAATTCCGGATCGACCTCACCGTTGCCTTCGGCGTTAGCCACATATCCGCTCACAGTATTGCGCTGGCCGATCTGGATGGCCGAGGCGGTGGATTGCGAGAACTTCACCTCACGTGTAGGCACCGGGAGCACGATAGCCGGGTCGCCCAGCAGCTGATATCCCAGCTCATTATTATTCGACGACTTAGTCTTGGCCTGAGCCAAGGCCTCGCCGGCAGTGATATTGCTTTTATGGCGGGGAGAGTTCTCATCAAAACCCTCGCGGAAGAGGCTCGTATAGAAATAGTCGAACAGCATGGCATTCTCGCCCGACCATGTCTCGCGTGTAGCCAGCAGCGAGCCGATAGCCCCATAGGGGGTCGACACCACCAGTGATTCGCCCAGGCCGCGTGCGCCACGGTCAGAATTTGTGAGCGAACATCCCGCGAAGCCCATGAAGGGGAGCTTGCGGTTGCGCAGGCGATAGACATCAGAAGCATTGAAGAAGTCACCCTCCTGATTGAGCTTGAAGCATGAGCCATGTCCGTAATACGCCACCATCAGACGCCCCTCGTCGAGGTCATTGAAAAGCTTGCGCTGTGCCTCCAGATAGCCATACGCATCAATGGGGAGGTCGGTGTTGATAGCTCCGTAATTGGCCACTTTGTCGATGTGCTGGCTGAGAAGTATGGCCTGCTCGGCATGTGTGTGCGAGTCGCCCACTCCGCCGATGTTGGTGAAGGCATTCAGATAATACTCGATATCCTCGGCCTCAAGATACTTCTCGATCTTCTCTATCAGGGTCTGTGCTTCGGCCGGGTAGCGCACGGGGAGAATCCCCACTCCGACCTGCATGCGGTTGGTGTGGACGTTTGAGAGCGAGATATAGTCGTCCATCATGCCGATGATGTCGTTGGCGTTATGGGCGCCGCGCTCCTGCGAGATTGTGGGTGCCTGATAGGCTATGATCCCCTCCGACTGCTGACGCTCGGATATTATGCCGCGGAAGTCAGCGTAGAGCGGGCCCAGCAGCAACACATTCTTAGCTTTTACCGGAGAGGTCATCGTGGCCTTCACAAGCGCGCGGTAGGCCATCGGGTCGGGCACACCGGCCGAGAACTCATTATAGCATTCATCGGTGGTGGCGATAAGGGTGCGTATGCCATCGTGGGCCAGGTGAATCTCAGCCAGACGCTCCGCCACCTCCTTGAGCTGCGGGATGCAGATGATAATCAGTTCCGCTCCCTCTGCAGCCTGGGCATGCAGGTTCTGGTTGCGGATGCAAGAGTAACCGGTCTGGAATCCCTTGATCTGCTTCTGTGGCAGCAGCGGGTCGAAAATGATAGCCGATGGCGGCTCCGGCAGATTATAGGTGTAATCGATAGCCGCCATGCCATCGGCGCCATCGGCGGCCACCTCCATGAATCTCGGCAGCAGCGGCAGCGATATGTCGATGCCGAGATATGTGGCCCCCTCCGGGATGCGTATCACGGCGCGGTCGCCGCGATGCAGGTTGGGGAAGGCTATCATATCCTGGTTGATGCGCTTACCCTCGGCACCGCGCAAAGAGGGTATGGCGCGCGGATATGTCAGCACCCACTGGTCGAGGTTGGCCGGGGGCACCTCCTTATTCGACACCAGCTTCACGAATATATTCACATCCTCGGCCGGGAGAGTGAAGTTGGTGAATTTCGGAGAGATGGTGCGCATCGAGGTGGTCTGTACCGTGTCGACTTTCGTATCCTCGATCTCATCGCTTTCGAGCACACCATAGCTCCAGGTGGCCTTCGAATTATAGTCAAGATACATCGTGCACTCCATCATTGCCGGCATCCCCACGATTGCATCATTGAGATGGGCCGGCCATGTGAGCAACCCGTCGGGCTGGGCCAGCATATCCTCGCCATAGAAGATTTGCCCCGAGGAAGTATTGTTGTGGTAGAGATCCACCTCATGGCTTACGCGCCCGTAGCCGTAGGTCACTTCCGAGGCATAGCCGGCGTTCGGGTCGGGAGCCTTCACATGCTCCATCGTCACCACACGCTCCGAATCGCTCAGGAAGTAATATCCGAGGTCGGAGTATATGTTGCGCCCCGAGTTGGAGAAGAAGCCGTCGGTGGTCTGTTCGGCGGCAGTGTTGATAGAGAAGGTGGTTGTCCCCTGGGCGTAGAAATATAGTTTACCCTCATGGTGCAGCACCGGCACAGGCGAGAGGTCGTCGGTATACAGCGGGCGTCCGGCCTGGTCTACAAAATTCATCTCCATTTGCTTTCCACCCTTGCCGTAGAGCCCGACCCTTTCAGGATTACTGAACCCCATGGCGCGTAGTGTGGCATGCGAGATTTCATATACCCCCGACTCATCGACACCGATTTTGACCCAATTCCCCTCAGCGAGGCGCGAGTTAGGGGCAAACCGCATTATGGATGGAGCAATGTCAGAGGTGGCTCCCGCCGGGAGAGCCGCAGTGAGCATAGAAAGAAGTAGATATCGAATCTTCATAGGCTTATTTGAATCTTGTAGAGAGAAGGATTGTGGAATCATTATTATCATCTGCGTGGCCGGTGTCTCCCTCGAGGTGTGCGTTATCTTCCTCATGATGTGCGAGGATTGAGATGTGCATGTTTTCGGTGAGGCGCACCGGTGGGATAGCGAGAGGCATCAGCAGGAGGTCCCCCATCTTGATTGTGTTGCGGGCCGACATGCGCGAGAGTGCTGCACGGGTATCCTCATCCGAGGGTAGAGTCAGCTCAGTCTCAGTGATGTCACCGGCCTCATCCTGCACACGCAAAGAGAGGCGCGACTTGCGCGCATCGCCCCAGTCACCCACCACGATTGAATTATCGAAGCAATAATCAGCCGGCGCAGGCAACATCTCATTCTGCAGCCCCTGCCACGCATCGGCAGGCAATATAATCAGAGCCGAAGTGAAAGCTCCCAGATAGCGGTCGGCGAAGCGAGGCGCGACCGATTTGCCGAGGCGACCGATTTTCCATGCCGCCGCCGGCAGCGCACGGAATTCAGGTTTGAAATCCGGGATGTAAAGTGGCCGGTTAGAGAGTAGCCAGCAAGAATCAGGCCAGAAGAGGGTGACCCTCTTCTGGCTTATCATGTTGGTGGAGTGGTCTCCACAGGGTAATTCAGCGTAGATTTTCATGATGTGGAATCAATAAATTCAGGCCGCCTGGCGCGAAGCACTATTGAGCCGTCACGGCCAGCTTGCGCGAAGATGTGGCCGATGTGCCGTCGGGCGAGGTGATTGTGGCACGATAGAGATATATGCCCCTCGGCACTCTGACACCATCGGAATTGCAGAGATTCCAATACACAGAGAGCGAGGCCATCATATCGGTCGAGGTAGCGCGGTCAGAGGTCCATACACGTCGGCCATTCAGGTCGAAGACCTCGATGCGGCATGCCACATCAGCCATCGGGCGGTCGGTAGAGACTGTGAAGGTCACATTCTCACGTGCGGGATTGACATCGGTGCGCAGCTCATATATCTCCGGGCGCTTGGCCGCAGCCACATTGAACGTGAGGTCGGCTGTGGCTGAGTTGTTGGCGTTGTCCCATACGGTCAGGCGCAGCGTATGCTCGCCCGCCGAGAGTTCGGGCAGCGGATAGAGCAGAGTCCCCATGGTGGCATCATCCGGGTCAGGAGAATAGTAGATGTTGACATCCGAGAAAGTGGTGCGTCCGTCGAGAGTGAGGGTAATCTGGTGGCCGATGCCGGCATCAGAGATATTTATGCCCGACTCATCCGACACCTTTGCCATCGCCACAGGCGAAGAATGCACCACCGAGCCATCGGCGAAGTCCTCACGGTTGAGCGCGAAATAATGAATCTCCGGCCCGTGGTTATCTTCAGGCGCATTGTCATCATAGCCATATACATAGAGGTCGGTGCTGCGTCCATGAGCCTCGCGCCCCTCTGGAGTATAGGCATAGAACACGATAGAGGCCTGATTATATAGGTTCTCGATTTCAGCAGGAATGAGCAGTGTGGTCGACCACCGGCCCTCGGTCACCTTCGTCATTCCGCGGTAAATCATATTCTTGAAATCATTATAATTCAAGATATTTCCTGAATGCTGTCCGAGAGTGGTGTAGACCTTCTCTGCATCATAGAGCACAATCTCGATGGTGCCGTTGAAAGATGTGTCGACATTTCCGTCGGCATCGGTGACGACGCCGGCCACCACCGGTTTGCCACGCGCCGGAAGTTCGGGCGTGTCATGGTCAGGCTGGGTGAAGTCGACCCCTGCGAGTTCGGTGATAGAGATGACATTCTCAGGCAAAGAGAATCTCATTGCCGGGTCGCCCAGAATCGCAAAGCGGAGCTTATTCTGGTCGCTTGAGGGATAATTATTCTTGGCCGTGCGGTAGATGTCGCCGATGCGGCGCCCCTGCTTCATCATGCTGATGGAGTCGAAGAGAGCCTCACTGAAGGCTTTACTCAAACTTCCGTTAGGTTTGATTAATACAGTGCGTGTCGGGCATACCGTGGCGATGATGCCCCCTGAAGGATTTGCCCAAAGTACTTCGGCACCGGATTGAGTGTCCTGGTCATATCTTGCGAACTCACAAGTAGCGGCATACAGGAAGGGGAGGTGCTTGTTAGAGAAATTCTGGAGGTCATTCCAGTTGAGCAGATCCTCGTGGGTCCAGCCCACGGTCGATGCATGTCCGATATAATTGATGAAGTTGACCCCTTCGTTCCATTTGCGCAGCAGTCGCTCCTTCACCTGCGGAGTGGTGAATCCGGTAGAGCCCTGCGCCTCCTGGAAAGAGTCGAGATAGAGCTTCTCGATTTCGAAATTTGCACCGCGCGGAGTCGAGATGATGCTTGAGTAGCAATCCTCGGTCTGAGTGAGGTGAGCCGTCTCATCATCATCGGCAATGAGCAGCATCTGGTTGCGCCAGCGCCCCGGGTCGGGAGTTGTGACGTAGTTGAGATATTTTGTCACCATGGCTGAGGCCTCGCTGACTGAAGTCACCGGCATACGCCCCACAGCCACCTGTAACTTCTCAGACCCGAGAGTGAAGTCGGCAGCCGATTTCGAATCGCGCAACATGCCGATGTAGTCATCACATGGGAAGGAGGTCTCGGTCGACGTGCCGCTCGGCGACTGCCAGATAGGTATACGTGGGTAGCCGCAGTTGCGGGTGGCCTCCATGCGTGCCTTATTGTCGTAGGTGGGTCGCGAGAGAATCAGGCAGTACTGTATTCGACCGCGCGGCGCATCCTCATCCGATGCCGGAGAGTCAGCTCGGTCATACCACATCTTCATCAGTCGGCGGAAAGCCCCCACATCAGGAGTGCCCGATGTGAATTCATTATAGATTACCTCCGGAGTCAGCACCTCCACTGTCAGACCATCCCACTCACGATGATGAGCCGCCAGAGTGTTGGCGGCTGCCAGATACTCGAAAGGTGCGATAATCAGCAAGTCAGGCGAATTGAGCGCATGCAGGTTCTGATTCTCTACGGCCGTGGGGTTGCTGACAGCATATCCACCGGTCATCGGAGAGAAAGCCACATACTCATGATATCCGCCCGGTGCGGCGAATGAAGCCGTCGAGCCGCTGAGAGTGTAGCTCACCTCCATGGGGCGTATATGGTCGGTGACATCCCAGATGCGCATTCCGGCCGAAGCGTTAGAGATGACAGCTGTGGTGGCCACAGACTCCATGGTGTTGAAATATATCTGGCCGTCGCGCAGCGCGATGCGGCGTCGGTAAGCTAACTCGATATAGTCAAGGCGTGCGAAGAGCACATTTCCCGCTGATCGATATGCGATGTTGACTGTGGCATTATCTGAATCTGCCACACCGGTCATATTTACCGAAGTACTGCTCAGATATGTGTCAAGGAATTCCCCTTGGGAAGTGCCGAGTGTTGAGATTGCGGCAGTGGTGGATTTGCCACCATCGATGCTGATGGTGAAGTCAGTGGCGGTATTAGCCTTTCCGGCCAGCGACACCGATATGCGATATTCATTCTCGCTCCGGTCAGTGAGCGGGAAGGTAAACTTGCGGTTGGGAGTGGCGCGGAAATCCTCGCCAAGGTATATGCGTCCGCTCGACGACGGATGGTAGGTGTCCTCCTCGTGCAGCAGCGGTTGCCAGAAATCAGCTAACTGACGCGCCGGCAGAGTGGTGGGGAGGGATGCCTGCGGCAACTCGGCGGGGGTTACTTCGCGGTCGCTCACGAAATACCATGACTCCTCGGCATAAGGGTGCATCGTGTGGCTCAGGGGCATACCCGAAGAGCTCCCCGTGCGCGACCATGTGATATAATCATGACCGAAAAACCACACACCCTTGTCAGACTTCACCGACGGGAGCAGCGGCAGGTCATCAGGGTCAGTGAGCAGGAGTGCATCCGGACTCAGCCGGCCCCCGAAGCCATATACATTCACCTTGGTCGGGTCGTTGAATCCGAGCTGGCGCAGTGTGGCCGCGCTGATGAACTGAATGCCCGGCTGCCCGACAGCCACTTTGCCCCACTTGCCATCGGCCAGCACCGAGGCTGCCGCATACTTCGAGGGGTCGTGGGCCATGACAGCGCACACCCACAGAGTCATGACCCCCAGCAGGGCCATCCGCAGGTGTGACACGAGAGAATATGTGGAATTCTTAGATGTATTCACGATGTGGTTCAGATGATATTGTAGAGGTGAGGAGTCGACGCGCCATCGCCGCCGGCCAATTCGGAAGGATATGATCCACCTGTGGCAGGATATAATCCACCTATTGCAATAACGTGGTAAAAGTGTTGATATTGTGGTCGGGAGGTGTGACGAAATGTTAATTTCTCCCCCTCGTTCTTACCGACGGATGCTTGCGGCGCGGAGGTGAATCGTAGGGCCACTGCGCCCCGTCGAGATAATTCTGCCAGTCGCTGCGCGAGCCGCAGAAGACATCGATATCTACGTCACCCCGGATGCCGGCCACACGCCCGTGGTGGTTGAATTGCCAGAAGGTCCATTCAGCCTCTATAGGTGTGGGCTGAAACGAGCATATCCATAGCGACGCCCCCGGCACCGACTCACGCAAGTATTCGTAATATCCCGCGCGATTGGAATAGAACGTCACCCGATAGCCGCTGAGATAAAGGTAATCGGCCATTGCCAGCAGGCGGCGCACGATGGTGACAGAATCCACTCCCGCAGCATTGCCGCTCTCCTCCACATCGATTGCCACCCCGAGATCGAGATGGCGCCGGCCTACGGCCTTGACCAGATTCAGCCCTTGCGCCACACCATCGCAATCAAAGCGGAAATAATGGTAAGCGCCGATTTTCAGGCCCGCTTTTGAGGCCTTGTCGTAGTTGATGCGGAAATTCTCATCGCGGAAGGTCGTCCCCTCCGAAGCCTTGATGAATATGAACTCTATGCCATCGGCCGCCGCCGCATCGAGATTCATCATGCCGTTGTGAGCCGACACATCTATGCCACGCACAGGGTAACGCTCAGGATCGACATATGGTGGCGAACTCATGAACTGCCGATAGGCCCACACACATGTGTAGGCCAGCACCACCACCACCAGCAGGAACCCCAGACTGACCCGAAGGTCGGCCAGTTTGGTGGCAATTTTCGACAATATAGAGAGCGTGGGCAAAGATTTCATCAATGCAAACTTACAAAAAAAGCCCCACACCATCAAATCCCCCGCGTTAAAAAATGGGATATTTTGATAAATGAGGGGAAAAGTGTAAATTTGTAGTCGGATTGGCTATGGCAGCCGACATGCGCGCCGAATCCGGTCAGAATCATCATGAGTGATGCCCTCTTTCATATCATTGCTATTGCTGTGGCCATACTTGGAGTGGTCAGGGGGTATCGCCACGGATTGACCGGTATGGTGACCTCGCTCTTCGGCCTTGCCTTCGGCGTAGTGTGCGCCCATATCTTCTGCGACGCTGCCGCCGATGTGGCCATCGGCGTGCTCCCCGCCTCCTGGATAGACCGGGGTGGCTACTACCTGGCCAGCAACGTGGGTGGCGGAGCCATCTACTTCATAGTCTACTGGATTTTCAGCCGCATCACCAAGGTGATACGCCAGGCACTGCAGAGCGAGAATGTGGCCCTGCTCAATTCGCTGATGGGGGCCTTCTTCTGCGTGGTCAATTACCTGCTGATGCTCTCGGTGGCTTACAACATCGGCGTAGGCATCAACCCCTCGAGCCAGCTGATGCGCTATGGCCGCGCCGACGACGGCAATATCATCGAGGCTGTGATGTGGATAGCCCCCGCGATGCTCGGCAGCGAGAGCTTCGGCGAATTCGCCCACGAAGAGCAGCTGCGTCAGGCCCGCAAGATATCGCATCTGCAGCGCGGTGACGCTCAGGATGCTGAGCCACAGAGGTGCG
This sequence comes from uncultured Muribaculaceae bacterium, assembly GCA_910577585.1. Classification (GTDB taxonomy): domain Bacteria; phylum Bacteroidota; class Bacteroidia; order Bacteroidales; family Muribaculaceae; genus Lepagella. The sequence goes on from CAJTNN010000015.1 coordinate 60,015, forward strand.
CCACCCGGCGCCCGCCTCAACACTTCACCGCCGCGGGGCGTTATAACAAGTGTGACATATCTTAGGTCAAGCCCGGGCCTTGAGAGAGGCAAGGGCTGCCAACCCACATGGATTGAAGAATCATACAAAATCATACCGACAATAATATAAAACATAGATAAAGATGCTAAAGGTCAGTGATCTGCATGCAGAAATCAATGGAAAAGAGATACTCAAGGGAATCAATCTTGAGGTGCGTCCCGGCGAAGTGCACGCCATAATGGGTCCGAACGGTAGCGGAAAGTCAACACTGTCAATGGTGCTGGCCGGCAACCCGGCATATAAGGTGACCGGCGGCAGTGTGGAGTTCTACGGCAAGGATCTTCTTGAGATGGCCCCCGAGGTGAGAAGCCACGAGGGTGTGTTTCTCGGGTTTCAGTATCCGGTGGAGATTCCCGGTGTGTCGATGATGAATTTCATGCGCGCAGCCGTCAATGCCAAACGCGACTACTTCGGTCAGCCCCCGATGAGTGCCGCCGACTTCCTCAAGCTCATGCGCGAGAAGCGTGCGGTGGTGGAACTCGACACCAAGCTCGCCTCACGCAGTGTCAACGAAGGATTCTCAGGCGGTGAGAAGAAGCGCAATGAAATCTTCCAGATGGCAGTGCTCGAACCGCGCCTCTCGATACTCGACGAGACAGACTCCGGCCTCGACATCGACGCGCTGCGCATAGTGGCCGAGGGTGTGAATAAGCTCAAGACAGCCGACAACGCCACCATCGTCATCACCCACTATCAGCGTCTGCTCGACTACATAAAGCCCGACATAGTGCATATCCTCTACAAAGGACGCATCGTGAAGACTGCCGGCCCTGAACTTGCCCTCGAGCTCGAAGAGCGCGGCTACGACTGGATAAAAGAGGAACTGGGCGAAAAGTGATAAGACATGGACAATGCATTAAGACAATATATCGAACTATATCGCGGCCATGGCGATGAGATCGACGCGCATTCGGCCCCGGTGCTCAACGCCCTCCGCGGCGAGGCCTGCGCCACCCTCAGCCGTCTCACACTTCCCGCCGAGGGGAGCGAAAACTATGAGGTGACCGACCTGCGCTCGATTCTCGGTCATGACTACGGGCTGAATATACGCAGGGTGCAGCTTGGCGTGGATCCGGCCGAGAGCTTCCGCTGCGGGGTGCCGCGCATGAGCACGGCTCTCTTCATGCTGGTCAACGACCGCTTCTCGCGCACACCCGAAAGCCTTCAGGGACTCCCCGAAGGTGTCGAGGTGGAGAGTCTGGCCGAGATGGCCCGGCGTCAGCCGGAACTCGTGGCCGACTACTATGGCCGCCTCGCTTCAATCGAGAACCCGCTCGTGGCCCTCTCCACGCTGCTGGCTCAGGATGGACTCTGGATCCGCATACCGCGTGGAGTCAAACTCGAGAAGACACTGCAGCTGGTGAATATACTCGGAGGGGTGTCGAATCTGATGACCGTACGCCGCATTGTCATTGTGGTCGAGGAGCACGCCGAGGGGCGCCTGCTCGTGTGCGACCACACGGCCGCCGGGGTCAACGACATGCTGGCCCTGCAGACAATCGAGATTTTTGCCGCCCCCCACAGTCGCTTTGAGGTGTATGACCTCGAGGAATCATCTGAATCCACACGCCGCCTCTCGACACTATGGCTGCGTCAGGAGCGCGACTCGCATGTGGTGGTCAACGGCATGACTATCTACAACGGCATTACCCGCAACGAATATCACACCACCTTTGCCGACCGCGACAGCACCCTAAACCTCTGCGGCATGGGTATAGCCGACCGCACCCGCCGCATCGACACCTATTCGCGTGTGAATCATGCCGAGGGGTATTGCCACACCGATGAGCTCTTCAAATACTCAGTCGATGATGAGGCCCGCTGCGGCTTTACCGGACTGGTGGTGGTGGCCCCCGGGGCAGAGAAGACAGAAGCCTATCAGACCAACCGCAATCTCATAAGCTCTGACGAGGCCCGCATGCACTCGAAGCCTCAGCTTGAGATATACAACGACGATGTGAAATGCTCTCACGGTTCAGCCATCGGCCGGCTCGACGAGATGCAGCTATTCTATATGCGCACCCGCGGCCTCGATGAGGCCACAGCGCGCCTTCTGCTCAAACAGGCCTTCATGGCCGATGTCATCGAGCGTGTGGCAGTGCCCGGACTCAAAGAGAGACTCACCCATATGGTAGAGCGGCGCTTTGCCGGAGAATCAGCCGGATGCCATGACTGCACCTCAGAATGCCCCTCGCTTCATGCCGGACTCAGTCTTAGCTGAAAATTAAGAAATTATGCAGGAATTGGATGTAGATAAGTTGCGTGGGGAATTTCCCTCGCTTGAGCGTGAGGTGCATGGCCACAGGCTGGTGTATCTCGACAACGCAGCCACATCGCAGACCCCGCGCTGTGTGTGGCGTGCGATAGAGGATATGTATATCCGCCATAAAGCGAATGTGCATCGCGGGGTGCATACACTCTCGCAAGAGGCCACCGATCTTCAGGAGGCCACACGCCGCAGCCTGCGTGATTATATCAACGCGCGTTCGGAGCGTGAGGTAATCTTCACCCGTGGCGCCACCGAGGCCATCAACCTTGTGGCTTCATCATTCGGCAGCGGATTCCCCGATGGCGGCGAAATCATACTCACCGTCATGGAGCATCATGCCAATATCGTGCCCTGGCAGCTGCTTCAATCGCGCAAGAATCTGAAGCTGCGGGTGGTGGATATAAATGAACGCGGCGAACTCGACCTCGACCAATACCGCTCTCTCTTCAACGACAAGACGGTGATGGCGACCTTCGCCCATGTCAGCAATGTGCTCGGCACCATCAATCCCGTAAAGGAGATGACCCGCATCGCCCACTCCCACGGAGTGCCGGTGCTGATCGACGGTTGTCAGGCGGCCCCGCATCTCAAACTCGACATGCAGGACCTGGATTGCGAATTCTATACCTTCTCATCGCATAAGATGTATGGTCCCACCGGCATCGGTGTGCTATATGGCAAGGAGGAGCTGCTTGAGCGCATGCCCCCATATCAGGGTGGAGGCGAGATGATTGACCATGTGTCATTCTCCGGCACCACCTTCGCCGAACTCCCCTTCAAATTTGAGGCCGGCACCCCCGACTTCGTAGGTATAGCAGCCTATTGCGAGGCCATCGACTTCATAGGCCGCACAGGGCTTGCCGCCATGGAGGCGCATGAAGAGGATTTGCTTAGATACACCACCGCGCGTCTGCGCGAGGAGGTGCCCGGCATACGCATCTTCGGCGATGCCGCGGCCAAGAGTGCGGTCATCTCATTCCTCATCGGCAATGAGCACCCGTATGATGTAGGGATGTTGCTCGACGGCCTCGGCATAGCCGTGCGCACCGGACATCATTGCGCGCAGCCCCTGATGGAGCGACTCGGCATACCCGGCACTGTGCGTGCCAGCTTCGCCGCCTACAACACCCGCCAGGAGGCCGATGCCTTCATAGCCGGCGTAAAACGCGTAGCCGCAATGCTCGGCTAAGCTCCCCACAGATAAATACCACAGCGGCCCTCTTGCATAGTGTGATGCAAGA
>CAJTNN010000016.1 GCA_910577585.1 uncultured Muribaculaceae bacterium
TTGAATATCAATAATTTCAAAGCACTCTTATGATTTTTTAGTGGACACTAATGATTCCACCTTGCGAGTTGAATATAATAAGGATGCAACATAACGAGCTTGGAACTGGCTAAACGGCTCATGGAGTTTTAGATTGCATACTCAGTCAGCATTGCCTCAGCGATGAAAAGAAGCAAGTCAACATAGATGGACTAACGAAAGGTAGCAAGTGGATGCAATGCTTACCCCGGCAACATCTGACCTCATGCCCTATATGGGCCAACTTAAGTTAGAACCCAAGCGCAAAATAGCCGAAAGGAACGAGGGAGCGGAAGTGCTATGTTGGCAGTAGGATTCTGAGATAAATCCGAAAAATAACTCAAATCACAATTTATGATATGAGGGATATAAGGGGTCTGTGGGCGATACGGTGCATATCAAGTTTTATCTGAATGAATAATTTACAAGAGTACATCCTCAAAGTGCTGCATGAGATGATGAGCGCTCGCAAAGAGCGAGGTCAATATCCGGATTATGTAGAAATGATGGAGCTGAAGAGTCGAATTATGAATGATGTAAGGAGCATGTTAGCCGACATGTGCCATACAAAAATCATCAGCTATAATAAAACCCTTAACAGTGTGGCGTTCAAGATAAAAGAAAATCTCGAATAAGGAGCAGTAGCCCTTACTCGAGATTTATATGATTCTGCCAAATATTTTTTTGCTAAGCAAATTTAGCATTTGCTTATTATGCTTAGCAATTAAAGCATTTGTTTGTTTTGCTTATACCTTTAGATTTATTTCCTCGATTGCGGCTTACGGGTGATGGGATGTTTGGAGATTAGGCATCTGGTCGTAGCTTTAGGTTTGTCGGGGGTTATCTTGGCGTTCCATAGAGATTCCTTTGTGCAGCCAATCTGTTCTGCTGAAAATCTTTCGAAGATAGCAGAAATAGAGCCGAAGAAGTATTCGACTTGTCCATCTATCGGTTTAAAGAATTGCACTTTGATTACCTTCTGTTCCATTGCTATATTTAGCGGATTATTTATTCCTCGGCTCAATAGAATAGCTGTTAGGCCACTATTGAGCCGAGGAATAAGAGGTTGAAGTTTTTTAGAGGTTGAACTGTTCATTTAAGAACTCTGCCATAGCCAGATTCTGGGGCATTATAGAGGGCATATCCATCGTGGTCGCTTTATAGAGTTCGGTCGCTCCGTTATAGATATCCCATACGCTGATGCGATGATTCTCATGGTAGCGCAGCATCATAGCTTCAGTCAGCTGGCATATCTGGGCTTGATTGAGGGGATATGTCCGGTTCTCACGAAGCGCTTTGATATTAGTGTCGCTTTTGATGCGGAGGGCAGTTAGCAGCCCGATAAGTCGGAACATCTGGTCAGCTGATACTTCGAGTTCCTGCATCTTTGTAATTTTCTCACGCTCGGTAACGATGATATGTCGAGCATCGAAGAGCCATGATTTTACAGCATCAAGAATCTGAGGTATCTCGATTTTATCCTCTTTAGCTCGTCGACCATTCCCTTTATCGCTATATGTAGCGATATATTGGTTGGCGCCCAGCATACACTGATTGTGGCATACTTTGACCATATTGCCGAATCCTACCTGTATTCCTTTCTGATGAAAAGCTACGGCAAGATTGGTAGTATGGGCGTCATCATCGAAGTCCGTGAGTCGGATGTTTGCGAACACCCTGCGCAGGAGGTGTGCTTCCACTGCGCGTTCGCCATAGCGAGCCTCTATTTCGGGGATAATGACCACTCCGGGAGTCTGACGCTCCTTATTCTGAGCCGCGAAGAGGTCATATAGTTCCACGTCATAGTTAGCTTCGCGACATAGATTGATTATCTCATTGATGAGCATGAAGTGATAGATGCCTCGAAGAGGTTTGCCGTAGACATCTTTTTCCAGCTGCGTTCGCTCGAGTTGGTCGAGCGTCAGCGTTTGAACCTTGGCAGTATCAAACGACAGAAACTTGTTTTCAAGAGTAGTTTCCATAATAGTGTTATTTTAGATGGTGTCAAATAATGATTTCATTGGAATTTTTACTATCTCGTCATAGCAGGCTTTGAATGCTATGCGTGGAGAAATCCTTAAGTCATGCGCCAATGCGCGTATTTCGGCGGTCTTCTGACGAATTTCTGCAAGTTTATACAGTTGCCCGATTGCAACTTGCATCAGTGTTAGAAGTGAGAATAGCGAGGAGAAGTCAATTTGCGGATTGATTATCTCCTTTACTCGCTTTTCAATTTCATCGAAGCCTCTGCCACGGGTATAGGTTTTATCTCCGTTTGTGTCCAGAATCTCTCTTTCCAAGATTTCGAGGTTATCTGAGTAAGCGTCCTTCTGAATGAAAGCAGCATTTAGCGGTGAGTTGAGATAGCCGTATTTAGTTACGAATTTAGAATAGAGTTCCTTGAGCTCTTTGTAGTACTGTACCAAATCTTCATCTTCGCCATATTCGTCTACCCAAATCCATTCTGAATATTTCCAGCTCAATTGAGTATAGAGCTTATATCTTGCCTCATCTTCGGGAGACAAAATGAGTGGAGCAAAGAACCAGTCTCCGGTATTGATGCCTTGGATGAAGATTCCAACACGGTCCTTATGAATCATAAATCGACCGTCAGTAGTATTTATTTCAAGGCTGTCCAGACGTTCTTTTCTTCCGATAATCAGTCCGTTTGGACGCTTTTCTTGTCCGCTTGGCAATTGGGGGGTATTCTTTGCAATCTTAGGGTTTTCCAGCTGCTCGCATATAGCAACACGTTTGCCGGCTCTCACAAGCTTCGGCAAGTAAGTGTCGAGTGCATGGTGAGGAAATACGGTAAGCTCCATTGATTTCGCTTTGTCGTAACTGCGTCGTGTAAGAGTGACGCCGAGAATCTCGCTTACTGCCACTGCATCATCGCAGAAAGTCTCATAGAAATCGCCTACGCGGAAAAGCAGGATTGCATCCGGATGCTTCTTTTTCATTTCTTCATATTGGGTTATGAGAGGTGCTTGTGTTGTTGCCATGTATTTCATCTTCATTCTCTTTGTGCCGTGGGGCGGTTATTATATTATTTCATCCAAATGCTTATAAACCACTTCAAGCGAGCTTTTAAGCATTTTCGCCTGACGCTCCACTTCGCCGGGTGGCAAAGTTTCCGGAGCGGTTATTTGTCGCTTATAAGCGTCTAAGAAGTTGGCGGCGATGTTGCGTAATGCCTTTACTCGGTTTTCAAATAGATTCGGCGTGTATTCGTTCATTTTCGCGTTTGTTTTATTCGGTTGATACATATTTGTTGAGGGCTGCCGCCATGCCGTTAACGTAGGCTAATAGCTCAGTGGGGCGCATTGCCGGAGTCCTAAAGCTGCCGTGGGTTGATTCCGCCCAACATTTGGGGTATATGTCGTGACATGTGCAGACCTCGATTTCGGCGGCGGTCAGACGTGCCGTTACTTCTTTTATCTTGTTGATGATTTGTTCACGTTTCATAGCTTCTAATTGTTTGGATGATACTTTTGATTTCTGAGGAGAGAGATGCCGTGAGGCAGTTATTCGGTTATTATTAGTTCTGCCAGTTCAGCAGCTTTTATGCTATCCAAATATGAGAAAGCATCGCAGTAGTATATTGCCGTTGACAACTCTTCTACGGCTTCGGATGCTTCCATATATGCTGCTTCGACATCGTCTCTCAGTGACTCGATTTTATTGCCAAAAATAGCTCTGGCGAGGTTGTAAGATTCGTTCATTTTCGCGAGGTGTTATATAGGTTTATATACAGGGATGTTTCTTTGACGCATGATTGCTCTATTGCGTTGGTCGTTCATTGATTTATTGAGATACGCTGATAGTGCACTGCGCAGCGTCTTGGGGCGTTCGAGGATAAACATCAGTACTTCATCGCTCCAGCCGGTATCAGTCGGATTGTCGATGAGCTCATCAAGAGCATTTATCATGCGGATTGCATAATCTTGTGCCGGAGTAAGTGTCAGCTGTGTCATGGCGTTTCAGCGTTGGATTAATTTTTTGAAATAATCGCTCTTGTCATTTGCGACGTATTGGCGAATAGCTTTGTAATTCTCGTATGTCTCTTCTGACCCTGTTTCTTCAACATACTCCTGATACATTTCTTCAGAGAGCATATATCTGACCATATCGTCAAATGTCATGCTCTTCAGTTCTTCGGTAGGCTTGAGGTATTCGATTGTAGCTTCAAATTCGCAGCATATTGCGAAAAGGTCGCCGCTTTTAAATCCGTCTATATTTTTGTTAAAGTTCATATGCGTTATATGTGTTTGTTTTAAAATCACATTGCAAATTTAATGGATTATTTTGAAATAGCAAAATTTTACACAAGAAAAATTTCTGTAAAATCAAGGATTTTGCGCTAACTGTTTATTAATCATAGAGAAAATTTTTAATATTTTATTGCCAAAAATAGTGATTGTAATAAAAATGCTATTATCTTTGTGGCGACATCGTTGAATAGCGCGATGGTATATAATCTAAACTATGAATATCAAGGAACGAGTTCAGAGTAGGCTGAAACCGAAAGTGAAGCAGTTCGGGTTCACCAGAAAAGTGTTTAAGAGTGTCGCAGCCAAGATAGCCGGCAAACTTGACGATATAGATGAGAATGCTTCAGAGGACGATATTAATGCCAAGGTAGATGAAGCTATCGAGGATTCCCTGCCGTACCTCGCCCTTATCCAGTCGCAAGCAAATGAATTGCATAGCGAATGGAAGAAAGGTCTCCAAAAGGATGGTGATGAAGATGAGGATGACGAAGCATCAAATGATGACGACGATTCATCGGTTCATCGCAACCGTCCGGTTAAATCATCTCGGGCATCGAAAAAAGATGAAGAGCCTGCATGGTTCAAAAAATTCCGTGAAGAGCAGGAAGCAAAATTTGAAGCTTTGAAAGGTGAAAAGATTGCTGATACCCGCCGCTCTAAAATGGAAAAACTGTTGAAAGATACAGGCTCATTCGGGAAAGCTGCCATGAGAAGTTTTGCTAAAGCAAAATTTGATAATGACGATGATTTCGAAGATTTCTATTCAGGTGTCGAAGATGATTTAAAAGCTTACAATCAAGAGCGAGCTGATGCTGGATTGTCTAAAGCGGGCAATCCTCCCGGAGGCAAGACTGATGGTAAGCAAGAGAGTAAAATGGAGGAGGTTACAGATGCTGAAATTGACGCGATTGTAGCTAACCTCTAAATCATTCATCATTTAATCAAGAGAAATTATGGCAAATGCCAATCTTGCAAATGAAATCGAAGAGTTTTCGTCCGGGCTTGATTCTATCTTGATTCGTAGAAAGGGAGGGCGTATCATAGGTGGTGCTGTTCTCGACCTTTCCGACTGGGCTGAGAATGTGGTTAAAGGTGGCCACATTATCATCAAGAAAGAGACAGATGGAGTCACAGAGTATAAGCCTAATCCCGTAGAAGATGGGAATTTCGCCGCTTTGCCCGATGGTTACGAGTATGCTGGATGCCTTGTGCGTACAGTCGTTAAGAAGAATCCCTGTGCATCAATTCAGTATGATGGGGAAATCAACGACAAAGCACTGCCGTATTCTATCGAGCCAATTAAGGCAGCTCTTAAAGCGGCTCTTCCGTCACTCTATTTCATGCACGACTAATCTCATCCTAAAGACATGATTGCATCGCAATTCGCAGACCTTTCGGAACGTATCTTTCCAAAGCTGCAAAATATCGTAGAAAAGGAGCGTGGCTCAGTAAATGGAGGGAAACAGCGCACATATCTCCACAAGACCATGCTTCGCAAAGTATACTCAGCTGACCAGAAGTGGACTTCCGCATCGGTGGATACTACTTATGTAAAAGCTGACATCGTATCTCTTAATTCTCCTCTTCCTATCAAGCGAAGAGATTCAATTGCCGTAGCGTCCGGCACGCTTCCTAAACATGGCATGAAAAAGGAGATGGAGGAGAGCGACATCAACACTATCAATATCATGAAGGCTAATGGCACTGAATGGACTCAGATTGCGACTAAACTCGCAAATGCTCCTGTTGCATGTGCAGTTGGTCTTGATGAATCCAATGAGGCATGCTTCCTTTCCGGTCTTTCAGAAGGCGTGGTAGCGGTCGAAGATAAGAATAATGTAGGTACGGCTCTGCGTATCAACTTCGGCTATCTGAAGAAAAACGGATTCGGAGTCGCTACAAAGGATGAGCTGACACTTGATGATATCGAGAAGGTGATTGACTATGCTTCACAGCAGGGTGATACAATCACTAAAATCATGATGTCGGATATCAAGTATCGCAAGCTCCGACAGACCAAAGGCGCTAAAGAATTGGTCGCTAACTATAATGGTCAGGTCTTTAATGATAGCACCTCACTCCCGGTGCCTACCGCTTCGCGATTTGATGAAGCTTTTGCTGACCAGTATGGAGGCGTCAAGATTGAGCGTGTCAATCGCACTGTTTACTCTGAGAAAAACGGCAAGAGAGTTCCGTATAAACCTTGGAGTGAGAATCGCGTGATTTATCTGACCACTGATATGGTTGGAAGCCTTGTATGGGGCAATCTCGCAGAGAAAACAGCTCCTGTAAGTGGTGTGGTTTATTCCACTGTTGATGAGATGAAGCTCATCTCGACTTTCCGCACAACTGACCCCTTGACAGAGACCACTGCCGGGCAGATGCTCGCATTGACAGTCATCGAGAATGTAGATAGTATCTACTATCAGGATACCACTATTGAAGATGATGCGGCAATGCGTGCTGATGAAAATGCAGAAGTCGCGACTGTTGCTGCGGCGCCTGCTGCGGCATCTCGAGCTGCTGCGAAAAAGACGACAACTGTAACTGAGTAACCAATGGCAAAGACAATCGCTAAAGCACTTATAGATGAAATAGGCTATCCGATAGATAAAGGATTGGTAGAAAATAAACTTATCGCACGAGGACTCGATAGCGATGAACCCTACACATCTGAGGTGTCTATTAGCAATGGATTCAAAGGTGCTTTAGCTGATTGTCTGATATCGCTGGCTACTACTGCGCCTACGTCATTTTCAGAATCAGATATATCTGTGAGCCGAGCTGATCCAAATTTGCTTATCAAACGAGCAAATTCATACTATCGTGCGATAGGCGAAGATGAACAGCTGTATGGTGAGGCATCCGTATGCTTCGGTGGTTGGTAATGATAATCCTTTCTGAGTCACCATATGTCAGTTATTGATTTCACACCGCATGAGCTGAGCTATCTCATTTCTGTATCTGACGGATATGAGGATGAGAATGGCGATTGGCATGAGGGCTCGGATGAATGGAGTGCTCCGATGAAGTGTCATGCAGTCCCGGCAGGGCAGGCCAACGTCATTACATATGATGATGGCAGCACGGCTACTTATTCATTCACCGTCGGTCGGCTCGCGCCGGATTGCCGTGAGTTTAAGGTCGGCGAGCGTGTGAGGCTCAATGCCGACGGCATGGTGCGTGAGTTTCAAGTCAAGGGGTTTCACCGCTGGCAGTTACAGAGCAAGATTTGGGTATAGAGTGCACATCTTCGGCAGCCGAATTGACGGCATATCTCAACAATGCCGCGCGGATTCTTGAAGAGGAAATCTTCAGGTCGCTTGCCTATTTGGGTGAGCAGTGTGTGAGGATGGTGCGCGATCGCGATGGCCTCGCCAGCTGGTTTGACCAGACGGACAATCTCCGCTCTTCGATAGGATATGCCATATTCGGCGAGGGCCGCAAGGTTATCCAGTCGGCTTTTGAGCCTGTCATGAATGGTGCGCTCGGTACACAGGCCGGCCAGCAGATGATTGACAGGCTTGCTTCGAAGTTCTCAGAGACCTACGCCCTTGTAGTGGTGGCCGGAATGGATTATGCTGATTATGTCGAGGCGCGTGACAACAAGGATGTGCTCGCATCGACCGAGCTTTGGGCGAAATCCAAGATTGATGAATATCTGCGTATGGCAAAGAACCGCGCACAGACCCGCATAGCTGCACTATGAAGACAGAACATGAGATAAAGACCGACATTTGGCGTCTGCTCAAATCATCGGCGTTGGCCAAGACAATAAGCGGCACCGTCTCCAAGACCGGACGACATGCAGGGTCAAGGTTGGAGGATGTGGTGGTGTCGGTGTTGTCGTCGGTCATGATTGGTCAATCGCAGGAAGTCTACGTCAATGTCAATATCTACGTGTCGGATGTGATGCGTGGCGAGGCCTACGAGGAGAATAGCCTGCGGCTTGCCGAGTTGAGCCGACTGGCATATGAAGTGCTCAATGCAGGGAATGTCGATGGATTCAGAATCACGCTGGCTGAGCAGAAGACGTATGATGTGGCCGGACTCAATGAGCATATGATAAACAATAAGGTATTGTATCAATACTGTAACGAATAATCATCTCTAAAAACAAATAGATAGAACTATGGAATTAGCATGGGGTAAAAACAAGCATTGGCTCCTGCCTCTCGTCAACGGCAAGCCGGATAAGACAAAGGCTATCGCGCTCTATACTCCGGTTGACGGCACTCTTCAGCTCACCCCGACAAAGGGTGATAAGCAGGAGGCTCTCATCGAGGGTGGCGAGACCGAGGCCGTGAAGTACAAGAAAAACAAGCACCAGGTAGTCTTCGAAGTCCGACAGGGTAACGAGGATGGCACTCCGCGCAAGAAACCTATCGAGGATAACGATGGTGTCATCGAGGGCGAGTATCAGTATCTCTGCCAGCCCGAGAATGCCAAGGTCGAGGGTATCCGCGTCGACCGTTGCATCGTGTCGTGCGAGGACTCTCTGAATATGTCGGACGGTGGTCGCTGGAAGTATACCATCGATGCTCTCAAACCCTCCGAGGGCAACACCGTGAAGTGGGAGGTTATCACCGACCCGACCGCAGATGCAGCGAAGACCGAATGATTGACAGTTGTCAAACTTGACACATAAAAATGCTTTCAGAAACTGAATTGAATGAAACTCTCGCGGACGCGGTCATGGCTCGGCCGCGAGAGTTTTTTATTGGACAGCGGCGATATTGTCTGTGGCCACTGACGCTTGGCAAATCGCTGATGTTGCAGCGCCATCTCGATGCACTCGATATTGACTACGGCATGCTTTCGCGCAATGCCTCGCTCGAAGTGATGCGCATCGTAGCCAATAAGCGCTCTGAAGTGTGCTACATCATAGCCATAGCCTCATTCAATGCCTTTTCGGAACTTTGCAATTCGCAGACGCTCAAGTGTAGGGCGACTCTGTTTGAACATGAGCTGGATGCCGATGAGCTTGCGAAGATATTGCTGGTAATGCTTCGCGAACCCAAAGTGGAGTCTTTGCTTGAAGCCGCAGGTATTGTCAAAGACCAGCAGGAGCAGGCGCGGATTGCCCGGCATAAGAATCGCGATGGGCATACGCTTTCGTTCGGCGGCAAGAGCATCTTCGGGCAACTGATTGATGCGGCGTGCCAGCGCTATGGCTGGACGAAGGAGTATGTGGTCTGGGGCATCGACCTCACAAGCCTTAAGCTCATGTTAGCCGATTCGGTCAATACAGTCTATCTGAGCGACGACGATATAAAAGCACTCGGATTGCGTGGCGGCAGGCGTGAGGTCTACGGCATGACCGAGGAGGATATTGCCAAGCTCAAGGCGATGGACTGGACATAAGCCGCTTCTGCCGGCGCACATATCTTTTCAATACTCCTTTTCACCTCTGCGGCCACCCCGGTAATCTCGCGGCTCTCACGCGCAATCTCGGCGATAAATCATCTAATTCCAAATACTCCATTATATGGCAGGACTGAACTTTGCATTCACAGGCGACAATTCCAACTTCATGCGGGCCCTCAACGAAGTCACGGCTGGCGTGCAAAGCGCCACGCGGCAGATTGAAGCGGAAGGGGGTAATATCGAATCTATCTTTAACAAGATAAAATATGGGGCTGCTACTCTTGGAATTGCAACCGGACTAAAAGAACTTGTAAGCCAGGTCGCATCTACAAGAGGAGAGTTTCAGCAGCTGGAAATAGCATTTGAAACAATGCTTGGCAGTGCGGCAGAATCTGAGGCTCTCATGAGTCAGTTGAAAAAGACTGCTGCTATCACGCCATTTGAGATGGACGATGTTACGAATGGTGCTAAATCATTGCTGGCATACGGAATTGAAGCGGATAAGGTAAATGATACACTTATTCGCCTTGGTGATATTGCAGCTGGCTTATCTATACCATTAAATGACTTGACTTATCTGTATGGCACGACTATGGTGCAAGGGCGTATGTTCACTCAGGATTTGCGTCAGTTCCAAGGTCGTGGCATCCCGATTGCCGATGAATTGGCAAAAGTGCTGGGCATTGCTAAAGATAAAATCGGAGATGCTGTAACAGCAGGTAAAGTTGGAGCTAAGGAATTCGAGCAAGCTATCATAAATATGACCGCTGAAGGAAGTAAATTTGGCGGACTTATGGAGAAGCAATCAGCTTCAATTATCGGGCAATGGTCGAATATCGAGGATGCAATATCTCAGATGTTCAATGAGATTGGTGAGAAATCCCAAGGTGTTATTGAAGCTGGATTAGCAGGCGTGTCGGCATTGGTCGAAAATTGGCAGCAGGTAGTTTTTATCCTCGGAGATGTTGCGGCAGCATACGGAGCACAGAAAGCCTATCTTATGCTCGATTCAGCTTTTGATACAGCAAAAGTCAATTATAGTTATGATGCTGAAATCGCTCAGTTACAAGCATTGCTTCCTCCTAAAGAAGAAGCCGTTCAGACTACGCTTCAAGAAGCAGTTGCTAGCGGAAAGTTGACGGAGGCCAAGGCAGCTCAGATACTCGCAATGCGCGAGGAAGCTGAAATGTATCTTGAATCTCTTGCACTTAAAGCTGAAGATGCGAAACAAGCCGAAATAACAGCCCAAGCCAATCTTACCACCGCGCTTCAGGAACAAAGTATTGCAGAAGAGTTTGTGGCAGCTGCTAAAGAAAAATGGGAGGCGGCTTATGATTCAGCAGATGCAATAGCTGAAGAATTAGCTGCGGAAGAGTTGGAAACTGCGCAGGCTCTCGCTTCAGAAGCTGCTGATACAGTGTCGGCGGCGTCTAAAGAAGCAAAAGCTGCATCGTCGGCACATGTTACGGCTCAACAGACTTTAGAATCAGCATCAACTACTGTAAACACTGCCCAGACTACCGGAAATACAGCAGCTACCGGAGTATTGACAATCGCTAAAGAGAAATTAGCATTGGCAATAGCTAAGGTTAATATGATGTTAAAAGCTAATCAGTTCGCCCTTGTTTTGGGTGCAGTAATCGCTTTGGGTTATGCTATCTATGAGCTGGCTACATATCAGACTCACCTTGAAAAGTCGATGGAATCAGCAAATAAAGCAATCGAGAAAGAGAATGCATCTATGAGTAAAGAGCAATCTGAACTTGATGAGCTAAAAAAGAAGCTGGAATCCGCGAAAAAAGGTACTGATGAATGGAAAAATACAAAGGACCAGATTGTATCACAATTCGGAAAGTATCATTCCGGACTTGATGCAGAAATTGAGAAAACTGGAGATTTAACATTAAGTTATCAGAAATTAACTACGGCTATACGTCTTTCAGCAGCTGCGCGGGCGGTTGATGCATTTCGCAAAGATACGGATTTACAGAAAGACATAGAGAAAACCTTAGGTAAGCTTTCAGATAAATTAGATAACGTTAAAAAAGTTGATAATCAAGGTCGACTTATCATTGATGATAGAGGAAATTCTACAAAAACAAAGGTTGCTGGGAATTTAAAAAGAGAGATTCAACAAAAAGCTTATGAGTATGTAACTGGCAAAGATGTTGAGTTTACTGAGAAAGAGAAAGCCTATTTAAATCAAATAGGATTCTTTAGCAGTGATGCCACATTCAGTTCTGTTTACT
The DNA here is from genome assembly GCA_910577585.1 of uncultured Muribaculaceae bacterium. Lineage (GTDB taxonomy): Bacteria > Bacteroidota > Bacteroidia > Bacteroidales > Muribaculaceae > Lepagella. The sequence goes on from CAJTNN010000016.1 coordinate 11,906, forward strand.
CAGCTGGATTTGGTAGAAAATTGCGTGAAAAACATATTGAAAATAAGGAAGCTGAAGGGAAAATTTATGAAAAATTTGGCACCACTGAAGCAGAAGTATTTTCACTACCCAGTTCTTCAAATAAAGATAATTCTCAAAATCTTCAAAAGGCTTATAAAGATGCTGAAAAGGAATATAACGATGCTAAAGCACTCGTAAAGAAGATGGAGGAGAATCGCAGCTCTTATACTCAGAAACAGTATGAAGATGCAAAATCGAGTCTAAAAGATGCTAAAAAGACATTTGAAGACTTAGGAGGAGTTACGAAATCCAAGAAATCCACCGGCTCGACCCCTGCGCAGATAGAATCGAAGCAGGAGTCAGCACATCAGAAGTTGCTCGACCTCATGAAGCAGCAAGCCGAGGAGCGCCTTAAGCTCCAGCAGCAGTATGTGTATGAGGAGTGGCAGAACCGCATCGACCTCATGGATGAGGGGGAGGCAAAGGTCTTAGCCCAGCAGCAGCTCAACGATGCCAAGGAACTTGCCTCGCTTGAAGAGCAGAAGCAGTCGGCGGTCAAGGCTGAAATCGCGCGTCAGAAGGCTCTGTTTGACGCCCGGCAGGATGAACTTGCGGCTGACAACAAGAAGTATGCCAAACAGGTATTCGACCCCCAGACAGATGTCAAGCAAGATGAAATAAAGTCCATAACAGAGCGCTACGACTCTCTGCAGGCACAACTGCTCCAGAAGCAGGAAAAGGCGCAGCAAGACCGACTTTCGGCTGCCAAGGAATCATTCAATGCCTACTTTAAGGAATATGGCAGTTATGAGCAGCAGCGCCTTGCAATCGAGGAGGAGTATAATCAGAAGATTTCAGAGGCCTCCGATACCGGTGAGCGCCTTATGCTCAATGCGCAGAAGGATGCGGCGCTGGCTCAGCTGGATTATGACCAATGGCTCAATTCGGGCGATGTGGCTCTTGCTTTCGGCGACATATCCAATCTGTCGAAGCAGACGGTGTCGCGTCTGATAGCCGACATGGAGAAGTATCGCAGCAAGATTGTCGAGACGTTTGACCCAGAGAAGATTCAAAAGTATGAGGAAGCCCTGGCCAATCTCCATGCCGCTGATGTCGAGAACTCATTCGGTGCTTTCAGCAGCATGGTGCCGGAATATTTCACAAAGCGCCTCTCGCTGCAAAAGCAAATCAATGAGCAGACGCAGATTGGGCTTGAACTGACCCGGAAGCAGAACGACCTCACGCAACGCACCGACATTCAGCGCACCGTAGTGAGTGCTCTTGCCAAGTCCAAGGGCTATAACCTCTCTAAAGAGGATATGGCAGATTCCTCCAAGATGCAGACTCTGGCAACCAAGATGGGCACTGCGGCATCCAATGGCGACAAGCTTGCTGCAGCACTTCAGAAGGCTCTTGAAAATCTTCTCGAACTCAATGGTGAGGCGGCTGAGCTGGAGAAGGTCTCCAAATCATGGAATGGCAATTTGTCTACCTTGAAGGAGACTCTTGCCGATCTTGAAGGTGAAGAGAAATTCAAGGCTATATGCGAGGCCGTCGGCACGGCCGCTGATATGGTAGGCGACCTTGCATCGAGCGGTGCTGAACTTGCTGACGCTCTCGGAGCCGAGGGCTTGGGCGAGGCAATGGAATATGTGGGTGAGGCCATGAACAGTGTGGGCAACATCGCATCGGGCTTCGCGCAGGGTGGACTCATCGGAGGCATCGCTGCGGCAGCCGGAGAGGTGATGAACTGGGCTACAAAGCTCATAATGGCAGGTGATGAGAGACACCAGAAGAATATCGAGGCTTTGCAGGAAAGGATTGACGACCTCGCGGACTCCTACGACAAACTTGGCGAGGCAGCTGATAATGCTTACTCTGCAAGTGCCGCCAATATAATAGAGCAGCAGAATCAGAATCTTATGCAGCAAAAACAACTCATCCGGCAGCAGCGGCAGGAAGAGGAGGCGAAGAAGAAGACCGATGAGGATAAGCTGAAAGAATATGATGAGGCGCTCGCTGAGATTGATGAGCAGATAAAGGCCAATAAGGAATCTGCCAAAGAGGCTCTCATCGGCTCAGATATAAAGTCGGCTATCAGCGATTTTGCTGATGCCTATGCCTCGGCATGGGAGGACGGCACAGATGCGGCGCAGAAGTCGGTGGCAACTGTGAAAGCTCTCATAACATCAGCTCTCACGGAATCGCTCAAACAGAAACTGAAATCATCCACCACGGCTTTCTATGACCAGCTCGCCGCGGCTATGGCTGACGGTATTCTCACAGAGGATGAGATGAAGGCCCTTGATAAACTGAAGGTGGAGATGGATAAGATTGCAGCAGCCGAGGAGAGCCGTTACAAGACCATCCTTGACCGCTACAAGGACCTTGATGAGCTGCGTGAGGAGCTTACCGACATCAGCTTTGATTCGGTGCGTGATAACTTCAAGTCGTTGCTCTCCGATATGGAATCATCGACCGCTGACTTTACAGAATCCTTCACCGACATGCTGCGCAACGCACTTATCGATGGTCTCATGGATTCGAAGTATGAGGCATTGCTCAAAGATTGGTATGCCGCCTTCGCTACTGCCATGGAGGATATGACTCTGAGCGATGAAGAGCGTGAGGAGCTGCGTCAGCAATATGATGCGATTGTCAGCCAAGGCATAGCTGACAGGAATGCAATAAATGAGATTGTAGGTGGCGGCGCATATTCGCAGTCGGCCACTGCCGGAGGATGGGGCACAATGGGGCAGGATACAGCCGAGGAACTCAACGGTCGCTTCACGGCTCTGACTGAACTGAGTGTCATAGGCAATGAGCATTTAGCGGAGTCCAATCGCATAGCGCTCGACATACTCGCCACACTTCGCAGTCTACAAGGCTTCTCGGTGGCGGCTACTACTGACCCGACCCTGCTCTCAATCAAGGACATGATGTTTCTTTCTACTGGCTATCTCGAAGATATATCACGCTACACACGCTATCTGATACAGATACAGGCCGGTATAGCCGAACTTAACACATTAATCAATCAAAGGTTATGAACGATTCTTTACAACGCATACGCCGCACGGCCATGGAGATGGGAGCTTGCCGTCTGGCCGGGCAGATGGATAGTCCGCGCGATGCCGTGCGTCTGCTCTTCACGGCGCAGGGGCGCGAGTTCTGCATGAAGCATCAGTGGCCCTCGCGTGCTGAGTTCGCTTCAATGGCTCGGGAGCTGGAGAATGAGCCGGGCATATTCATCGAGTCCGGACGTGCAATGACAGGCACGATTGATGTATTGGCCTCGGGAGCTTCTGATGTGACAGTACTTGCAAGCGGGGCTGACAGATTGCGGCATGTCGTGGCGTGCAATGGGGCGAGAGTGCGCCTTGATGTGCGCAATCATGCAGTCGTGACGGCGTGCGCCTTCTCGGGGGCGCATATCGACATCACCAATGATGGCACCGGTAGTGTAACCCTTGAAATGTCTGACAGAAATGGCTGAATCACCCTCACTGATAATCAACGGCAAGGATGCGAGAAAAGAGTGGGGGATAGTGACTACCTCCAATACCCTCGGCGCCCTGCTGGCACCACCCTCGATGAAGAGCATGCCCACATTTGAGGTGCGTCTGGAGCATGGTGTGCGATATGACACATCGTCGCCAAGGATGGATGCGCGGCAGCTCAATCTGGAGCTCCAGCTCACTGCGCCCGATGTGGCCACATTCTATGCACGGCTCTCATCATTTGTGCGCACGCTGGTGAATAATCCGAAGTTTGAGCTATACACCGACGACCGCCCCGATGTGGTGTATAACCTGATTTATCAGAGCTGCCAGACCTTCACTCAATTTTGTCGTGGCATAGCCACTCTGAGTTTGAAATGCGTCGAACCAGACCCATCCCAAAGGGCACCCATATCAACTACATCCTCTGACACTTAACCTCGCTTATAATGACTTCTCTGAAGATATACAGTCCATTCTCGCAGACTCCTCTTGTGAGTGTCATCCCCAATGAGAAATGTCTGCGCAAGTTCTTACTGATGAGTGAGGACTCTCTCACGCTTTACTTCATATCGCAGTCGGCATTCGATATTCCGGTAGGCAGTTATGTGGAGTATGAGGGTAAGAGATTCATTCTGACTCAGCGGCAGCCCGGCAAGTGGAACGCCTCGACCGGAGTATGGGAATATACTGTGCGCTTCGACCTCTATTATCGGGCATGGGGCATGAAGATGCTGCGTTATGTAATTCCCGGCGCCACCACGCCTGCCGAGACCTCATTCACGCTTACATCTAATCTTGCCACACATGGCAGCATGCTTCTGCGTGCAATCGCCGGTATCGGTTATGATGGATTCCGTGTGGAGTGCGACGACACGATAGATGCTTCGGAGGCTAAACTCGTTCAGTACAACAATATCTCAATCCTTGCAGGCATCGAGGCTGTAGCTAAGGCGTGGGATTGCGAATGGTGGGTGGATGTCAGCGATAAATCGATTCACTTCGGCAAGCTTGTCAATAATCTTCGCTATGCCGTGGATTTTGAGGCAGGTGTCAACGTCAGCACTTTCAGCACTCAGACATCACAGTCGGAGGTGCCTAACAGATTATATGTATTCGGGTCAACTCGCAATCTTCCGTCCGGCTATCGTCAGACGGATGCGGCAGACACGCTGCCCGGAGTCGTTGCCTCGCGCCTCATGCTGCCCGAGGGCACGCCGTATCTTCAGACCGATCCGGAGCTGCCCGAGGATGCGGTTGTCGAGGGTGTGGCGGTGTTTGATGACGTATATCCCAAGACTGACCTTACGGTGTCGGTCGAGCCGGAATCGTATGAATCGGAAGTCCCGAATAATGACGGCACAGTCACACGCCAGCGATATTTCCGCATACGTTACGACTACACTGCATTCAGATTCTACACCTCTTATATATTGCCAGATGAGGAATTGCATGTCATATTCACCTCCGGCCTGCTCAATGGCATGGATTTCGGCGTGCGCTTCAACCCTCTCGGGGTGGCTGAAAAGATGTCGGATGATACTGTCAACCCCGACTCGCAGATGTTTGAGATTGTGGCGAATGAGGATTACGGGCGCACTCTCCCCGACGATATTCTGAAGCCTCAGAAGGGCGACACGTTCATCCTTTATGGATGGGATGCCACAAAGGTTGCTGAGCTCGGGCTTATTCAGGCCGCCGAGAGTCTGCTGAAGGAGGAGGGATTGAAGGCCTTGGCTGAATATCGGGAGGATACATCATCTGTCAGCTGCCCGATGGCGTGGGATTGGATGAAAAGCCGTATCTCTGCCAATTCTCAACCCAAGCCGGGCGATAAGGTTAATGTGCACGATATCCTCATGTTCGGCAAGCAGGGTAGGGCTTCGCGCATCATCGGGTATCAGTATCCGATAGATGCGCCTTATACGGCATATACCTACACCTGCGGTGAAAATGTGACTCTGTCGCGCCTTAACTCCATGCAGCGCCAGATTGACGGCATCGCCAAGAGTGGTGAGAAGATGAATGTCGCCAATGCACTCGATTTCCTGAGCAAGCGCCATGCCGACCGCACCCCCTATCGGCTCAGCTCTGACACTGGCTTCGAGGTGGGTAATTTCTCTTCGAATACCTCGGGGGGATTCTTCGGGGTCGATGCCTCCGACGGCCGCAGCTATGCCGAGGTCGACCGACTCTATGTGCGTCTGCGTGCATATTTCGAGAGTCTGACCGTGATTGAGGCCGAGACTCTTGCCGGACGTCAGTATATCACCCCGGGCAGCGCGGTGAAGTGCGTGAAGGTCGAGGATAAGGGGAACTGCTACAGATGCTGGTATCTCTCGGAGCAGGATGGCGAGAAGCGCCATACCAAAATCGTGGCCGGTGACCAAGTCATATCCGAGGATTTCAACATCGGGGAGGGCACGTCCTCGCAGTCGGGCAATCGCCGATGGTGGCGTCTGGTCACCTCGGTCAGCAATGATGCCATGACCGACCCGGCCACCGGAAACCATTACGGCTATATCGAGGTAAGCAAGACGGATTGTGAGAACGGTAGCGATGTGCCGCAGGAGGGCGATACGCTCTGCCAGTTCGGTTCGCGTGCCACTGAGAGCGATGGCAAGACCATGCGCACCGACCGTCAGAATGTAATACTGATAGACACTGTGGGCTCTGATGCTCCGTCAATCATCTTCTATCAAGGTGTCGACAGTTATTCGCTCGATAACCGCGACATCATCCACATGGGCTTCGATAAGTCCACCGGACGCCCTTTCCTGCGCAACTACGGCGATTTCTATTCGGGCGACCGTGAGCGCACTACCTACATCAATTATGATGCCGGAAAGAAAGCGATGGATGCCAAGCTCGTATTGTCGCTTACTTCTCCCGTCACGGATGCCGATGGCAATCAGTCTACGCTGGGCGATGTGCTGACGAGTGTCCTCGCGCAGTATTCGGCTGATGCCGTGGCATGGCATGATGATTTCCACAGCGGCGATGTGTGGATGCGCACCTCCAAGGATAATGGCGCCACATGGACAGATGCCATTCGCATTGTCGGCCAGCAGGGTGCTCCGGGCAATCCGGGCAAGGATGGCAGCTATGTGGTCTATCAGTGGGCCGTGGGGAATGATGCCGATAATGCCCCTGCGGCTGGTTGGACAGATACGCCTCCGGCTGACGTGAAGCCCGGCCAATATGTATGGATGCGCTCGGGCACTGTCACACCTCCTGGTACATCTCCTGCGGCCTACACCAATGCCATACGCCTCACTGGCGACCGTGGTGCTGATGGTGATTCTGTCTATTTGCTTGACCTTGGCAATGAGATGGCTGGTGTGGTGTGTGATGCTGATGGTGTGGTCGTGGCAGGTCAGTTGCCTGTCAGCTCTGATGTGACTGTATTCAAGGGACAGAGCATCGATAGCGGCTGGACTTTCAAGGCCACGGCTTCGGGCTGCACTGCTTCTGTAAGCGGCTCCAAAGTGAGCGTGACGGCAATAAGCGCCGACTCGGCTACTGTCACTGTCACGGCCACAAAGACCGGATGCCCTGCGCTCACGACCTCGATGACGCTCTATAAAGTGCGTCCCGGCAAGCAGGGCGCAACTGGCGCTGCTGCGGTGGTCTATCAGCTCGAACCCTCGGCATCCTCCATCAACCGCAAGACGGATGGCTCAATCTCGCCTTCCGGCAAACTGACTGTAAAAGTTTATGAGATTACCGGAAGCCAACCGCGCAAGGAGGCCGTAGGTTCGGCGCGCATCATCAAGTATCAGCGCACCGGCAAGGATTCCGTACCGCAGACCTATCCATCAGCGGGCATCGACATTACGGCTGAGACCACGGCCATAATCCTCGAACTGTATGACACCGACGGCAAGACTCTGCTCGACCGCGAGCGTGTCCCGGTAGTGGCCGATGGCGCTGACCTCGTGAATCTCAAAAATGAAGTCGATACATTCGATTATGTGAAGGCGGCCATGCGGGATGGTGCCACGGTAGCCAACGGCGGTCTGCTCCTCTCATCACTCATTCAGCTCGGCTTATGGGCTAAGGATGCGCAGGGGAATCCGACGACTCTCAGCTCCGTATGGGCCGGCATGAACGGTGTGTACGGCAGCGGGCGGACGATTGCGAGCTGGTGGGGCGGCGAGATGGCTGACCTTTTTGACGGGGCTGACAAACTGCTTTCTCCTGCACCGAAGAATGCGGCCAAGGCGCTTGTGCGCATGGATGGCAGCGCTTACTTCTCGGGTGGAAATGTGGGCTTCAAGGCTGATGGCGGCGGCTGGCTCGGTTCGCAGAACGGTATCACTTGGGATGCGACGGGGACGCTGACGCTTAATTCGGGTATCTCGATAGGATCGGGAGGCTCGGAGGGGCTTGACACGCTCGGCAGTCTTGTGGAGGCGCTCAACTCGCTTTCGAATCTGATTTATCCGGTGGATGAATCGGGCAACCGTATCACGTGGAAGCGTGCCACGGCGGCCAATGCGAAGGCAATCTGTGTCGTTCCCGGTCTATACTCGCAGGAGTTCGTGAGTGCGCGCGGCGCGGATGATTCGGCGGCGGGGTCGGGCTCGGGCGGCGGCTTCGGGCTGCTCCAGGATTGGGCGAAGTATTCGGCTGAGACGGGGGGCGCTTACGGTCTGTCGGCCACGCTGGGCTGGGGGCTTAAGGAGGAGCTTGAGGCGCTTTCGGGGCGCTTGTCGGGCGTGACGTCTGATTTGGCTTCGGGTCTGGCCAATAAGGCTGACTCGGGGCATACTCATTCGTTTGCCTCGCTGACTGCCAAGCCTACGACTCTGGCGGGGTATGGGATTACTGATGCTTCGATTAGTAAGGATGGGGTTATCTCGCTGGGGGCTAACTCTATCAAGCCGCTGACTCAGCATCAGAGTCTGGCGGATTATCTGACCAAGACGGCGGCTGCTGATACTTATCTTACTAAGACTTCGGCGGCGTCTACCTATCAGCCAAAAGGCGATTATGTGACCATCGGCGGGGAGCAGACCATCACGGGGATAAAGACTTTCTCGGGTGGCTTCCGGTTGCAGACTGATACATCGTGGTCGAATGTGGACCGCTACATTCCTTTTACCGGAGCAGGTGATTTTGCTGAGGTTTTCCGGCTCTATAATGCGGATGAGCATAAGGGGCTGACTTATAACCCGAGTTCTGGAATCCTTAAATCCGGAGCATTCCGCGCCACACTTGCACGTTCTGCGTGGGCCACGGGATTGAGAATAACTCTTTCCGACATGGTGGCCAACGATGTTGCGCAGATTCGATTTGGCAAGGCTGAATCTTCCTACAATGAGGGCTATATCGGATATAAACACATCGCGGATGGCTCGCCAAATAATTTTGTCACTATCGGCTTATTCAGTCGTGACCATGCGCTGACCATCCTCGGCTCCGGCAATGTGGGAATCGGTACTACTGCTCCGGCGGCGAAGCTGGATGTGAGCGGTGTGGCGCGTGTGACTTCTTTGCAGATTGGCACGGCTTCGGCGCATGTTACACTGACGTTTGAGAATGGTGGGCTTAAGATTGACAAGGGGGTCTACTCTACGGATTACGTGAGCGCGAGGGGGCAGGACGACACGGCGACCGGTGGCAGCGGTGGCGGCTTTCCGCTGCTGACGAAGTGGGAGAGCTACAAGGCTGAGATGGCTGACGGCTATGGGTTGTCGGCGGGGCTGGGTGCGGCGCTGAGGCAGTCGGTTGCGGATGTGGATGCGGCGCTGGCGGCGTTCCGCACGGATGCGGCGGCGACTTATCTGACGCAGACGGCAGCGGCTAACACTTATCAGCCTAAGGGCAGCTATCTGACTACTACTTCGGCGGCTGACACGTACCTCGCTAAGACTGACGCATCGTCTACTTATCTGAGCAAGACGGACGCCAAGAACACTTATCTGAGCAAGACGGATGCGGCGTCTACTTATCTGAAACTTTCGGGCGGCACGCTGACCGGTGTGGTGCAGATGAATGTGGATATGGCGTCGATGCTTCGGCTCAACAATACGCAAGCCACGCAGAGCAGCAAATACGCCGCGGTGCGATTCCAAATCAAAGGGGTGGATAAATGCGGCGTGGCCGGAGGTGATGATGGCTATCTTTACCGCGTCAATTCTGATTTCAGCTCTGTATATAAGATTTGGGATGAGAATAATGACGGCTCGGGGAGCGGGCTTGATGCTGATTTGCTTGATGGGTTGCACGCCTCATCGTTTGCGCGTGGTGGCCAATCGCAAATCACCATACCTGCCGGAGCTGCCAAGTGGGTGAGGGTGGCCACGGCTACAAGCTATGTGTCGGGGGCTATCATCACGCTTGTCAACAACTATCATAATTGCACTACCGGAGGTGTGACCATCGCCGTGCATGGCGGCTACCGCACCAAGGCGCATGTGAGCATCTCGCAGATTGGTGGCTATCCGACCTTGTGCCAGAGGGCGCGCGTGGTATATCCTACGGCTTCGAACGACCCCTTCTATGTGGAGGTCTATGTGGGCGCTTTGGCCGGGTCGAATCCGCTGAATATCCTTGTATCGAATGCGCTGGCCTATACGCCTGCGGCCTCGTATGTGGCCGGAGCGGTGCCATCGGGGTATGATACGAAGGAGATTCCGCTTGTGGATGGCATGGCAGCGACTTCGCTTGTGGCCACGAATGCGAGCGGTCTGTATCTGATTGGCGGCGCTAACGGTGGCAAGTATTACGGTACTTTCCTGCGCAATGACGGCGCTAATATCTATTGGATGCTCAGCGACCCGATTGACACGGCCACGGCTACCGGCTACAACTCGCTGCGTCCGCTGACCATCAACAACGCTACGGGCAACATCCACTTCGGCAACAGTACGCTTAAGGTGGTGCATCCTACGGCGGAGCAGGAGGGGCGCGTGGGTATCAATGAGTCTAATCCGCGCTTCCGGCTGCATGTGGGGGGCGAGATGATGGCCACCACGGTGCGCATCGGCACATACTCTGACCATGTGATTCTGAGCTATGAGAACGGTGCGCTTAAGGTGAGCAAGGGTGTGTATTCGCTGGAGTATGTGAGCGCGCGTGGGCAGGATGATTCGGCAACGTCCGGCGGCAGCGGCGGCACGGCATTCGGGCTCTTGCAGGAGTGGTCGGCCTACGCTGACGCCACGGCGAAGAGCACGGCATTGTCGGCTTATCTGGGCAATGACTTGCGGTCGCAGCTGAGTGCGCTTTCGGGGTCGCTGACGGCTTATCAGTCTACGGTGGCTGATACGTTCCTCACCAAGACGGATGCGGCGGCCAAGTATCAGCCCGCGGGGAGCTATCTGCTTGTGGCCGGAACCAACGGCACGGCAACCGGAGTGTCGGCGCTGCTCAATAAGTTAGGCACGGGCGCATCGGCGCCGCAGGATGCTGACTATTACATCTGCCAATACGCCGGAGGAGGCACGACCACGACCACGTACCACCGCCGACCGATGAGCGCCCTATGGACGTGGATTAACTCGAAGAAGATAGCCACGGCGGCCAAGGCTGACAATGCGACATCAGCCACAACCGCTGCCTCGGCCACAACGGCAGGAACGGCCAACACGGCCACCTACGCGCTGCGCGTGCAGAACGCCACGCCTATCACCGCGATGGGCATGAGCTACTATGCAGGGCAGCCCAAGCTGGTGAGCGCCGGAGGCACGGCGGTGAAGGGCACGAGTGACGTGCAATCGGTGTGGGCCATACCGGAGGAGGGTTATGCTACCGACACCTACGCCAATGTGATGAACTTCCGCTTGAATTGGGATAGCCGCATCTGGTGCGACATCGCCGCATCGCCTAACGCTGAGGGTCTGTGGTACCGCATGGTGTCGGGGGGCAAGTCGAAGGCGTGGCACCGTCTGGCATTCACTGACGGCAATGTGGAGTCAGCCACGAAGTTGCAGACGGCGCGGAAGCTTTGGGGGAATGACTTCAACGGCACGGCAGAGGTTAACGGAAATATGACCTTTGCGGTCGGCACCTCTAACCGTCAGCTCCAAATCACAAAGGAGGGGAGCTTCATTTTCCGTGCCGCTACCGGTGGCTGGGCGTGGGGATTGTCGACCAACAACAGTCAGAACGCGCGCATCGGCTATGTGGTCGGCGCATTCGGCACGGCAGACAAGCTCACCTTCAACTTCATGGGCGGCGACTACAATACGCCTCACTTTGTGGTGCTGGCTGACGGCAAGGTGGGCATCGGCACGAAGACGCCGACACATGCGCTGGAGGTGGCCGGCGACATTGCCACGACCACGCGCGTGATTACGCCGCGCATCGACATCGGCAGCGGCACGGCGAGCGGCGCCATGGTGTGGGACTCCGACAACTCGGCGCTATTCGCCGGATGCGACATGCGCATATCGGGCAAGCTCTTCGGCATGAGCCGCATCGAGGCGACCCAGATATGGATGGTCAACAAGGATACGGCGTGGGACGGCTCCGGCATGTATATCACCGGAGGCTCTACGGGCGGCATGGCGGTGAACATCTACAACTCCGACAAGGCCTATGAGGGGCTGGCGGTGCAGATTAACCATGACGGCAAAATCGGCCTCGGGGTGAGCTCGGCCAACATCGACGCCACGCTGCATGTGAAGGGAACGGTGCACATCACCGACTACGCGACCTTCGACAAAAGCATCCTCATCGGCGGCAAGAACGGCGCCACATGGGGCTGGGACACCAGCGTAAAAGCGCTCTTCACCAACTACGGCATCTACGCCTACAGCTTCATCGCCTCGCGTATGGCCATAAGCGACTCCGATGCGCGGATGAAGCGTGTGGCGGGTCCGGTACGGCTGACGGTGCATGATGTGGCCAAGGCTCCGGCGGTGGAGTTCAGCTGGAGGGACACGGGCAAAATGGCGGTCGGTTCGCTGGCTCAGTACTGGCAGAGGGTGCTGCCGCTGACGGTGTATGACAACGGTCGGAATCTGGCGCTCAACTACGGCGCTGCGGCCCTGCTTTCGGCCATCGTGGTGGCGCGCAAGGTCGAGCGCCATGAGGAGCGCATCAAGCGCCTCGAGCGCTGCAAACGTGAGCTCGAGCGCGAGCTGGCAGCGGTCAAGAACGAATTACAGAACAATCAATAATCAAAAACTTAAAACACAGAAAAAAATCATGGAGACAAAGAAGAATCTCACAACCGAAGAGGCAGTGGTAATCTATCGCGCGCTGGGCGCCGCGAAGTTGGGCAAGATGGCCGATGGCGCCAAGTTCAAGGTGATCCGCATCCTGCGCGTGCTCAAGCCTCTGGCGGCTGCCTACGACGACTTCCTCAAGGATGCGTCCGAGCGTCTGCGCCCCGCTGGCGCCGAGGCCATAGCGATGAAGCAGGAGCGCGGTGAGGCGCTGACCGACGCGGAGCGTGCGGCGGCTGAGAAGTATTCGCGCGATGTGGAGGCATGCGTGTCGACCGAGCTGAAGCGTGGCAATGAGCTCAGCTTCGAGGGGCTGACCGAGGAGGAGCTGACCGGACTCGCGGCTGCCAACGATGGCTGGACGGCAGGGCAGCTGATGATGCTGGCTGATGCGCTGGGTGCCGAGTCGGCACCGGATACCGCCGAGGAGGGCGCCGCACGATGAAGGCGCCCATCCAGCTGCATGTGCTGGCGAAGCTATTGGGTGAGGCGCGCGCTGACGCCTTCACACTTTGCTCATCGCCCAACATCAACCCCTATTCGCTTATCAAGCCTACCTATGTGGAGGCTGCCGACTTCGTGCATGTGGGTAAAGGACCGGAGAATCTTGCCGGGGATTCGTGGCCGGACCTCGATGTGAAGGTCAAGACGGGGCATGGAATCGGCGTGGGGGCTTATACGTGGAAGCAGTGCCGATTTGGATACTATGCGCCGTATTGCGGAACCTTTGATAATTTTATCGACATGTGTGATGTGCCGTGGGTGCATGTGGGCTGCGAGAAGGCAGACACGGCCAAGAATGGCGGCGTGGCCTCATGGGCGCATCTCACGATGTTTGACGGCTACCTGCATGACGCCGTGCCTATCAATCCGGTGCAGAGTGCGATAGTCGCGCCGGAACGGGCTATATCGGTGAACCTCGGGTTTACCGAATACACTGACCCTATCAAGCTGAAAGACCCGAGCGCCACACAGTACCCCGGCAACCCCGGCGGCGCCGTGTCTCCTGCCGCAATCCTTGGAATGAGTGACGAGAAGTGTGTGCGCTATGTTGGTGCTGCGCTCTACAAGAAGAACGGCGAGAAATGGGAGATGAAGGCCAACAAGGCTCACACAAGCCCGATGACCGCCGACAAGGCCAACGTGGGTGTGGGTCTGCAATTACTTGCGAGTCCGGAGGTGCCCGCCACCTACCGCATCATACCGTGGATAATCGAGATGGACCAGACGACCACCACGCAGATAAAGATGCCCTTCTACTATGACGGTGACGGCAAGGCCGTGGCCAACGCCGGAGCGAGGATATTCAGCTTCAAGGTGCATGAGACGTATGTGCCGGAGATAGAGAAGAGCATTTCGCGATATTGGCCGGACATATACATTCAGAGCGCGAGCATCGACACCACCAGCGGCAAGGTGTCGGTGACGGTGAGAATAAAGGCCCGCTCTATTGTGGGGACGCCAGATATACGCGTGTCGAATATCCGCGTAAATCTGACGATTACGGGCACGAGTCTGGGAGACCTCACCGAGAGCCCGCTGCCTAAGATCGAGAAGACGATCACTACACTGACATATAAGACAGTCGGGATATCGGAGGTGGAAGATGTGGTGCTCACCGGGACGCTTGACGTGGGCAACCTTAAGAGTTACAAGCGTGCGATGCTGACCGCTTATGCAGATGCCACGGTGGTAAGCACGGGCACAACCACAGAATCGCCCCTACAGAGCAGCGAAGTGGACCACGACCTCACCAGCAACACCTCAAACAACGCCGGAGAGGGTGGCACACCCCTGCTGCCCGGCTCCGGATGGGGCCCGATAATCTGGCCATCGACATAACCGAATTAACCAAAGAGAAAGACAGAAAAGAATGGACTGGCAGACAATAATCATGCAACTGTGCGGGCTGCTGGCAGGCGGCGGAATCGGCTGGCTGACGAAGAGCGGACGCGTGAAATCGCGCTCAGACGCCTACAAGGTGATGGCCGAGGGGTATGAGTACCGCATCGCCGCCCTGCATGAGACGGTGGAGAAGCTCAACGACGCCGAGAAGGGGCACGCCGTGCGCATCGGCGAGCTCAACAAGGTGATTGACGACCGCACCGACCGCAACCGTGAGCTATCCGACCGACTCTACCGCTCGGAAACGGAGATTAACCGCGTGCAGGACCTTCTGAACGAGGCCAACGCGCGCATCATCCGGCTCACCGAAGAGCGTGACGAGGAGAGCCGACAGAAGGAGTATTACCGGATGTGGCGCTGCGAGCGAAGCGACTGCGGCGACCCGCGCGGACGCATGCCGCCGAACGCGTCACTTGCGACGCTGGTGTATACCGGACCGCCGCGCCGCAGTGAGATTGCATCCGGCTTACAGATTGAATTACTTAAAACAGAAGAGACGAAATGATAGTACTTATCGACAACGGCCACGGCGTCAACACGCCCGGCAAACGCTCGCCCGAGGGTGGAGCGCTCAGAGAATACAAATATGCACGCGAAATCGCGGCAGAGGTGGTGAAACGACTAAAGGCGCGCGGATATGACGCACGCCAGATTGTGCCCGAGGATGCCGATGTGGCGCTGGGTCAGCGCGCGGCCCGCGTGAACGCCGTGTGCGACATCTACGGCGCCTCCAACGTCTGCCTCGTGTCGATCCACTGCAACGCCGCCGGAAGCGGTGCGCAATGGATGAACGCGCGCGGCTGGGAGGCGTGGACCTCGCCCGGCCAGACGGCAGGTGACCGACTCGCCGAATGCCTCTACGCCGCCGCACGGCGCGACCTTCCGGCAGGGACGCCGATACGCACCGACACCACCGACGGCGACAGCGACAAAGAGTCGGCCTTCACCATCCTGCAACGCACGCGCTGCGCCGCCGTGCTGACCGAGAACCTATTCCAGGATAACCGCGAGGATGTAGCCTACCTGCTATCCCCGGCAGGGCGCGACCGCATCGCGCAGCTGCATGTAGACGGTATCATTGATTATATTTGTCGCTATGGGAGATAAGAGATTTATGAGAGCCGGACGCGCGCACATGGGGCTGCGTCTGGGCTATGCGCTGCTTATGGCCGGAGTGCTGACGATCATCCTCGGCATGGCGCTGACGGGGTGCCGCGCGGCGAAGTCGGCGACTACAACGATGGCGCCCACCGTGACGCTGCATGACACCGTGAGCCAACGGCACGTGACAGTGACGCGGCTCGACACCGTGTGGCTCACGCTTCCGGCACAGACGGCAGAGCGGACACTCGACCTACGTACTTCCGGACTTCCGGGCTTCCGTACTTCCGCACTTGCCTTCCGTGATACAGTATCGCACCTCGAGACCGACTACGCCGTAAGCGATGCGCGCATCAGCGCCGACGGCATACTGACCCACACGCTCGCCAACAAGGCCCGCCCAGCTCCGGCGCTCGCCCCGCTGACGGTCGACACGATCTACACCGACCGCGTGAAGGAGGTGGGCGTACCGACACCCTACCCCGTGGAAGTCGAGGCGCCGCTGACGTGGTGGCAGCGCACACGGCTGCGGCTCTTCCCGTGGCTCGCCGCCGTGGCGATTGCGGCGGTCGGCGTGGCCGTCTGGCGGGTGTGGAAGTGGTGGCGTGGGTGATGAGAAAACCCTATATTTTGAAAATTTAGTGAATGATTTCGTTAATTCGGGAATAATGATTAATTTTGCAGTATAATGAATTCTTAGAATAAAGCTTTGTCTAAGAAATTTCATATGCGTTATAATACGGTATGCTTCTGGTTGTCCAGCGGCATACTTTTTTTATTTCTTACCGTATAGAACCCAATCAAGAACACGGCGATTAGCTTCATCGACTTTCTTCTGATTGCGTTTTATATAGATATTGGTAGTGGTATTTTCTCCTGCATGACCTAAGGCTTGAGCTATAATAGCATCAGGAATATCAAGGTCTGCTGCTATGGTAGCCCAAGTATGTCTTGCCCAGTAGGTAGTCAATTCCGGCCATTCGGAAGATATGATTTTCTTCCCACCTTTCCCGTCTCGTTGCACATCTCCGATACGCTGTAACGCATTATTAATCTGATGTCGGAAGTTTTTATGGTTTGACCATCTATCTGCAATGACAAGCAAGCCATTTACTCCTTTATATTTATCAATTATCTCCATTGCTTCCGGTTCCACCTTAATAGAATATATGCGGCCCGTTTTAGCTCGGCGGTACTCGATTCGACCTCTTTTTATTTGTTTTAGTCGATGCAAATCTACAGTATTGATACCAATCAGCATGAACATCAGCTTAAACAAGTCACGGTATATAGTTGCATACTCCTCAACCGGATAGTTGAAAATTCTGCGCAGCTCATCTACTGTAAGCGACCGCTTACGAGTTTCTTCCGCATGGATTTTGAATCTGCGGAAAGGATACCATGAGGTATAGTCGTTATCGATTGCAAAGTTGAATACGGCTCTGATATTGCGAAGATGAATATTCCTTGCATTACGAGCAGGAGAGGTTCGCATCATATAATTATCGAATCGATGCAGCCAATCGTTGGTAATTTCATTAAAGTCGACCATCTCCTTATTTGTATAGGATAGGATTTTCTTTAATGTTAAAGAATAGATATCTTTAGTGCTGCCTTGTTTGGTCTCGATGAATTTGCGGAAGCCTTTTATGAAGTCGACTCTATTCTCAGAATATTCTTCCGGGCGAATGATAGAAAATATCTTATCCTTTAGTTTAGATGCAGACAGTCTTTTTATTCCACCTCTTTCTGAAATATCCAGCAGTTGAACATCTACCTCCCCTTTAATTCTGGCGATTCTCGCATTCAATGCTTTCGACATGGGATGGGTATTTAAAACCATCGCAGATGTCTTATCCCATTGATTCGGATGCAAGGATATTCCTATGCATACATGTGTTGCAGTTTGGCCATTTCTTATGACCAATTTGAGTGGAGCGAGATTATTTGCTCCATTTCGTCTGGAGTCTAAATATATACTTGAAGTTGCCATGTGAATGTATATGTGCTCACGATTTGCTCACGATTTGCTCACGGTTTTTTGTGTTAAAATGTGATTTTTTGTGATAAAATGTGGCTTTGAGCCGATGATTTTTAGAGCTTTTGAGGGGTATGGGTGCACGAAAATCAGCCCATCTCCAAGGTAACTCCTTGAAAATGAGTTGATTATCTTCTGTCGGGGTGAAAGGATTCGAACCTTCGACCCCCTGCTCCCAAAGCAGGTGCGCTAACCGGACTGCGCTACGCCCCGATTATGAGGCAAAGTTAGTGCTTTTTTTTGGTATGTGCAAGAATTTTAAGAATTATTAGCTGTGGGAGGGGTTTTGACGTAGTTTTGCGCTGTGGTGTTAACCTCATTTGGATTTTTTGCGTTATATTTGCAGATGACTTTGTGTAGCCGGACTTGAGTGCCCCTCATCTCTGCCTGCTGATTGTGCCTTCACTGGGCGCCCCAAG
Source organism: uncultured Muribaculaceae bacterium (assembly GCA_910577585.1). GTDB lineage: Bacteria > Bacteroidota > Bacteroidia > Bacteroidales > Muribaculaceae > Lepagella. Next base: position 30,048 of record CAJTNN010000016.1, read on the forward strand.
GTGGGTGTCGACGGGGGTAGCGGCGATGCGGTGGGGGAGATGGCAACTTTTGTGACCGGCTACTTAACATCTATACCTCTATTGAAGATAAGTATGAAGAAATTTACCATTTTGTTGATTGCAGTTGTCGTGGCTCTTGTGGCTGCCGGTACTGTGGAGGCTAAGAAGAAGTCGAATAAAGAGGGCACCGCCAAGATTGAATTTCTTGAGAAGGTGTATGACTTCGGTGTGATTCAGGAGAAGGGTGGCCAGGTAAGCCATGAGTTTGAGTTTATCAACAAGGGCGATGGCAACCTGGTGATTCTGAAGGCTACGGCCGAATGCGGCTGCACCCGCCCCAGCTTCACTGAGAAACCGGTGGCTCCAGGCAAGACAGGCAAACTGAAGGTCACCTACAATCCGCTCGGTCGGCCGGGTGGTTTCGAGAAGATTGTGACCGTCACCACCAATGGCAATCCCCGCAAGGTGCGCCTTAAGATACGCGGCACTGTAAGCCAGTAAATCCAGAATCTCTCAAATAACTGCTGAGAGAAAGAGAAGTATGAGAAAGATGTGCAGAAAATATCAGGGTATCGCGGTGATGACGCTGCTGCTTGCCTGCGGCATTGCCGGAGGCAAGACGCGTCTGATCGACCCTACCTACGACTTTGGTGTGGTGCGCGAGCTTGACGGCAGCGTCACCGGTCATGCGCATGTGGTCAATGACGGGCCCGACACGACTTATGTGCGTGACGTGCGTCCGAGTTGTGGCTGCACGGGTGCGCAATATTTCCAGGACCCTATCGCTCCGGGCGACACCACCGAGATCAGCTTCACTTATAATCCCGTGGGGCGCCCCGGCACGATAAGCAAGACTGTAAAGATATATATCGGCGACAGTGATGAGCGCCATATTGTCAAACTTACGGGTCGAGTTGTGGGGAGCCGCGAGACATTGCGCTGGAAGTATCCGGTGGATTGCGGCTGGATGGCATTGTCGGATTCAGTGGTGGACCTCGGGCAAATCCGTGAAAACTCGGGGCGCCACGCATTTCTGCGCATCGTCAATCTCACGACCGACACGATTGCTCCGAAGTTCAGCAACACTAGCAAGGCGCTGAGCATAGATGTCACTCCCGAGCGCCTGCTCCCCGGCGACCTCGGTACGCTCGGCATATATCTCAACACCAAGTTTACCGATACGCTCGGCAATGTCGACTATCGGGTGCCGATCTGGGCCGATGGCGACACTGTGCGCACAGAAGTCAGCATCCGCGCGCGCATCGTCAGTGAGACAGACTCGCTGGCCCTGCTGCAGAATAATCTGCAGGCAAGATTCTGAGGCGTCGCGGGGCATCGCACCTCCATCATAAAAATCGCCTGCCTATCAAAAAAATAGGCGCCCTTCGGGCGACCGCCTCCCTCTCTCTCCCCCTAATTCTCTGACCACGATAAATCTAAACCTACCATAGAACAACGAATCATGCAACACCCTGAAAATGACAAAGCCTATAAAGGGCTCGCCGTCAACAGCGGCGTGAGTAGCCAACCGACAGTCAATCCATATCGTCAGTTGCGTCGTCGCCGCCAGTTGTCGGTCAATGATTATGTAGAGGGTATACTCAAAGGGGACGTCAGTGTGCTCGGGCGCGCTGTGACGCTTGTGGAGTCAACGGCCGAGGCTCATCAGTCGGTGGCCCAGGAGGTAATCGAGAAATGCCTGCCGCATTCGGGCCACAGCCGCCGCATCGGCATCACGGGTGTGCCCGGAGCAGGCAAATCGACTTCGATCGACGTCTTCGGTCTGCATGTGCTGCGTCAGGGTCACAAGCTGGCGGTGCTGGCCATCGACCCCAGTTCGGAGCGTACGCATGGTTCGATTCTTGGTGACAAGACACGCATGGAGAAACTCTCCGTGCAGCCCGATGCCTTCATCCGCCCTTCACCCTCGGCAGGATCGCTTGGTGGCGTGGCGCGCAAGACCCGCGAGACGATAGTGCTCTGTGAAGCCGCAGGCTACGACCGCATCTTTGTCGAGACCGTCGGGGTGGGGCAGAGTGAGACCGCCGTGCATTCGATGGTGGACTTCTTCCTACTCATCCAGCTTGCCGGCACGGGCGACGAACTTCAAGGCATCAAGCGCGGCATCATGGAGATGGCCGACGGCATCGCCATCAACAAATGCGATGGCGACAATGTCGACCGTGCCAAGCTCGCTGCCGCACAGTTCCGCAATGCCCTGCACCTCTTTCCCCCCACACCCTCGAAGTGGCGCCCGGAGGTGGTGACCTACAGCGGATACTACGAATACGACATCGACAAGGTCTGGGATATGATTGACCGGTACTTTGAATATGTGGAGCGCACAGGCTACTTTGAGCGCAAGCGCCAGGAGCAGGAGAAATACTGGATGATCGAGACCATCAACGAACAGCTGCGTTCGAAGTTCTACAACACCCCCGAGGTGGCAGCCCTTCTTGAGCAGAAAGAGCTGAGGGTGCTCAACAACGAGCAATCCTCATTCACCGCTGCCAAAGATGTGCTCGACTTCTACTTCGAGCGCCTAAGAGCCGAGGCCGGCCGATGTGATTGAAGTCACTTAGGCTTACCGGCTCAGCAAACATAAACTACAACAGATGAACAGATTGATATCTACCATAGAGCGCCGTGCGCAGGAGGCACCCGAACATGAGGCCTACCGTTTTTGCTGGCGCAAGGATGGCGAATGGCTTTCGACCACGCGCCGTGATTTTGTGACACAGACCCATGTGGCTGCAAGAGCCCTCTTGCGCCTCGGACTGCTTGAGAAGGACACGATAGCGATCTGCTCACCCAACACCCCCCAGATACTTATCACCGAGTTAGGTGCATTCCGCAACCGCCTCTCAGTGATACCCCTCTACAGCTCAAGCTCGCAGCAGCAGTTTGACTTCATCATGGCCGACGGCGGCGCCAAAGTAGTGTTTGTGGGCGACAAACATCAGTATCCGCTTGCCTACAACTACTGGAAGACGCATCCGCAGCTGCAGCGCATCGTGATATTCAAAAACGATGGCATTGAGCTTCAGCCCGACGACACGGTGTCGATCAACTGGGACGACTTCGTGCGCCTCGGCATGCAGAGCGAGGCCGATGACCTCAAAGCCGATGCCGAGATCGAGGCCCGCACCGCGCGTGCACTCCCCGACGATATGGCCACCCTTATCTACACCTCCGGCACCACCGGCGAGCCCAAGGGTGTGTGCATCACCCACGCCAACTACGACGCAGCCATGGAGACCCACCTGCGCCTGCTCACCGCTATACGCGACACCGACATCAGCATGGCCTTCCTCCCCATGAGCCATATCCTCGAGAAGGCCTGGTGCTTCTTCTGCCTCTACCGCGGCATACCGATTGCCGTCAACTACGACCCGCGCGTAATCCAGGACACCATCAAGGAGGTCGAACCAAATCTGATGTGCTGTGTGCCCAGATTCTGGGAGAAAGTATATGCCGGAGTCAAAGAGAAGATTGCCGGTATGGGGCGCCTGCAGCGCATGATGGTGGCCCGGGCGCTGAAAGTCGGCAAGCGGCGCAACATAGACTATGTGCGCCTCGGAGCCCGACCCCCGAAAATGCTCGAAGCCGAATACCGCTTCTGGGACCGCCGTATCTTCTCGCGCCTCAAAAGCACCATCGGCATACCCGACCCCAACTTCTTCCCCACAGCCGGCGCCCCCCTTTCCGACCGCATCTGCGAATTCATGCGCTCAGTCGGAATCGACGTCATAATCGGCTACGGACTCTCCGAGACAACCGCCACAGTGAGCTGCTTCCGCCCCACAGGCTATCAGATAGGCACTGTCGGCGAACCCCTGCCCGGCATATCCGTAAGAATCTCTGACGAGGGCGAGATACTCGTCAAGGGACCCACTGTCACCCCCGGCTACTACAACAATCCAGAGGCCAACGCCCAGGCATTCACCGAAGATGGCTACTTCCGCACCGGCGATGCCGGCTATCTCACGCCCGAAGGCTCGATTGTGCTCACCGAGCGTGTCAAAGACCTCTTCAAGACCTCCAACGGCAAATACATCGCCCCACAGATGCTCGAGAGCCGTCTGGCCGAGAATAAGTTTATCGACGAGACAGCCGTCATCGGCGACCAGCGCAAATATGTCACCGCCCTCGTGGTGCCCAACTTCTCGCAGCTCCGCGCATGGTGCCGCACAAAAGGGATTGACACCGACGACACCGAGCGTATGCTCCGCGACCCCCGCGTCAATGCCATGATGATGGAGCAGGTCAACTCCGTGCAATCCGATATCGCCGAATACGAGAAGATAAAGAAGATCTATCTGTTGCCGCATCACTTCGCCATCATGCACGGCGAGGTCACCAACACCATGAAGGTGCGACGTCCGGTAGTGGCACGCCGCTATGCCCGCGAGATAGAGTCAATGTATGAATAATCCTCAGCACGAGCATCTTTTTCAGAGAGATACTTGCATATCAATCAAGCAGCAAGCAGCCATGTCATCAGCATCCACAGATATACAGAGACATACGATAGCCTCCGACGCCACATTGCGCGAGGCATTCAGTCGCCTCAACGCCCTTTCGGGCGAGAATATGACCCTCTTCGTGGTCGGCCCCGGAGGTGAGCTGGAGGGTTCGCTCACTGATGGCGACCTTCGGCGCGCCGTCATAGCCTCGGCCGATCTCGGGCACCCCGTGGGCCAGATATGCCACAAGCCCTGTCTCAGCCTGCGCGACGATGAGGAGCGTTACGCCCGCGTGCGCGAAGCCCGCAAGCGCGGTGTGGAGCTGCTTCCGGTCGTGGATGCCGCCGGACACATCGTCGAACTTCTCGACCTGCGCAAACTGCGCACATCGCTGCCGCTCGATGCCGTGCTCATGGCCGGCGGCAAGGGTGAGCGCCTGCGCCCGCTGACACTCGATTGCCCTAAACCACTCCTTAAAGTGGGGGGCAAACCCATCATCGACTACAACATCGACGAACTGCATTCCAACGGCATACGCAACATTCATGTCACTGTCAACTACCTCAAAGAGCAGCTCCAGGCCCACTTCGCCGATCCGGAATGTGGGGTGACATGCGTGGAAGAACCCCGCCGCCTCGGCACGATGGGAAGCCTCGCCCTTGTCGACGGATTGCAGGCCGACAATCTGATTGTCATGAACTCCGACCTACTCACCACGCTCGACTTTGAGGAGATGTTTATCCAGCATGCCTCTTCGGGGGCGATGCTCACGGTGGCGGCAATACCATACACGGTGTCGGTGCCCTTCGCCATCATGCGCCACGAAGGGCACCGGGTGACCGGCCTGACCGAGAAACCCACCTACAACTATTTCGCCAACGCCGGCGTTTATATGATGCGGCGCGAGGTGGTCAGCATGATACCGCGCGGCGAATATCTCGATGCCCCCGACCTTATCGAGCAGCTCATAGCGCGCGGCGACAAAGTGGAGTATTATCCTATCGACGGCATATGGGTCGACATAGGCTCGCCTGATGATTACCGCTATGCCAATGAGCTGATGGGTAGCGCGCTGCGGCGCAAATAGTGTCATGGCGCACTCCTGAATCCGGGGGTATGTATATTCCCCCGGTGCGGCCTCAAAATCAAGAAAAAACAGAAATTACGATGGCAGACTCAAACTTCATAGACTACGTGAAAATCCTTTGCCGCTCAGGCAAGGGTGGGGCGGGAAGCCGCCACTATCATAGAGCTAAATATGTACCCAAAGGTGGACCCGACGGCGGCGACGGCGGTCGTGGCGGCCACATCATCCTGCGCGGCAACCGCAATATGTGGACACTGCTCCACCTGCGCTATCAGCGTCACATCTTCGCCACCGACGGCCAGTCGGGTGGCGCCGGGCGCTCATTCGGCAAAGATGGCGAAGACCGCATCATCGAAGTGCCTATCGGCACAACCGTCTTCGATGCCGAGACCGGCGAATTCCTCTGCGAAGTCACCCGCGATGGCGAAGAAATCAAGCTGCTGCGCGGCGGCAAAGGTGGACTCGGCAACTGCCACTTCGCCACCTCCACCAACCGCGCCCCCCGCTATGCCCAGCCCGGCCAGCCCGCTATCGAAAAGGCAGTCGTGCTCGAGCTTAAACTGCTCGGCGACGTCGGACTTGTGGGCTTCCCCAATGCAGGAAAGTCAACCCTTCTCTCAGCGCTGAGCGCCGCCAAACCCAAAATCGCCGACTACCCCTTCACCACCATGGAGCCCCAGCTCGGCATCGTGAGCTATCGCGGCGACAAATCATTTGTCATGGCCGACATACCCGGTATTATCGAGGGGGCCAGCGAGGGTAAAGGGTTAGGCCTCAGATTCTTGCGGCATATCGAACGCAACGCCGTGCTACTCTTCATGGTACCCGCCGACAGCGACGACATCAAGCGCGACTACGAGATACTGCTCAAAGAGGTGCGCGAATTCAATCCTGAGCTCGCCGACAAGAGCCGGGTGCTCGCTATATCGAAATGCGACATGCTCGACGACGAACTGCGCGAGGAGATAGCCAAGGAATTGCCCGAGGGTGTCCCCACAGTGTTCATATCGGCCGTAAGTGGTCAGGGACTCACCGAGCTCAAGGACCTCCTTTGGCGTGAGATAAACTCAGAAGAGAATCTTGCCACCACCATCACCCATCGTCCGCTCGACCGCCGCCACCGTGTGGAAGAGGAGGATGAATTCATCTTCGCCCAGGACGACACCGAAGAGGATGAAGACTGGATGCCCCAGACCGACGAGGAATGGAACGACGAATTCTGGGATGAGGAGGATAGTGTCAACGGCTGATGAATCCTAACCAAAACCCACAGACCGACATCATGTCAGCACCGCTGAAAATCAATCTTACAGAAATCATACGACAAAGGCTTGGCAACCGCTCGAAGTGGTTGCCCCCTTTTTTATTCCGTCCGCTCGAGCATCTGATACGCCAGGACCGCCTCAACCAGCTTCTTGAGGCCGCATGGCCCGAGGAGGGGAGTGGCTTCTCAGCCCGCATATTGGCCGAACTCGGCATCACTGTCAAGGTCGAAGGGCTTTCGCAGCTGCCGCAGGGGGAGGCATTTGAATTTGTGAGCAATCATCCGCTCGGCGGCCTCGACGGCATAGCTCTTGTGGGGGTGCTCGGAGCGCACTACGGCGATGAGAATATAAGGGTGCTCGTCAACGACATGCTCATGAATGTAGCCCCGCTCAAAGATGTGTTCCTGCCCGTCAACAAATATGGCTCGCAGGGGCGCGACTCTGCCCGGCAGATAGCCGCCGCATTCGAAGCGGGTAAACAGATTCTGATGTTTCCCGCCGGATTGGTCTCGCGCCTGCATCCCGATGGGGTGGTGCGCGACCTGGAATGGCAGAAATCATGTGTGGTCAAGGCTCTGGAATATGGACGGCGGGTGGTGCCTGTGCACTTTATGGGACTCAATACCCCCCGTTTCTACCGCCTTGCCCGCTTGCGCAAGCGCCTCGGCATAAAAGTCAATCTCGAGCAGGCCATGCTCCCCGCTGAACTCTGCCGGGCGCAAGGTGCGCGCTACGAGATACGCTTTGGCGCCCCCGTCGATGTGGGCGCCATGCGGGCGCTGGGCGAATCACCTGCCGCAATCGCCGCTGCATTGCGCGCTACGGTCTATGAGCTGTAGCCCCCCGCTGCACCTCCTCCGGAGCGCTCAATAGACCCGCGCAGCCAACCTTGCCCATCAAAAGCTTCGTCACCTTTGCCGGGGTGAAAGCTCTATTTTTTAGGGCAGTATATCTAAAGTATTGGATTTTTTGAGTAATTTTGCAGAATGTGACACGCCAGATGAAATCCCGACATGAGAAACCCACGGATGATTCTGACGCCAATCATGCTGAACCTAAGTGGTTGTTAAGAATCATGATTCTTTTTCAAATCAACTACTTGCCTAATCATTAACCCCATAAAGATCAAGCATACCCTGCACAGAGAATGGACAAAAACACCGTCTACGGCCTTATCCTGATGGCCCTGATCTTCCTGGGATTCATGTGGCTTTCGCCCAAGAACGAGACCACCGCTGATTCCACCGCGGAGAGCACCGAGCAGACCTCGGAAGCCGCATCCGCCACTACCCCCGATGCGTTGAGCGCCAACGAGATGGAATGGCTCAAACGCAACGTAGCCGCCAATGGCGAAGCAAGTGTGGATGCCGAGGGCACCCGCATCTATACTCATAAGGATGCTGCGCTCGACCTCACTCTCGCCGGCGACAGCATCTATGGCAGTGTCATCGCCGACGGCGTGAGCTACCCCCTCGCTGATGTGCTCGCCGCCAAAGCCGATATCCCCGTGGCCACCCAGCGCAAGGCCATCGAGATTGTAAGAAGCACATCAACCTCGATGGGCCGATTCGGCAAATTCTCAAAATTCCTCAGCGGCACCGACAGCACCGTCACTCTTGAGAACGATGTCATCGCCCTGCAGCTGAGCAGTAAATCGGGCTCAATCACCCGCGCCGAACTCAAGAAATACGACACCGAATACTCGGCCGACGAGTCGAAGCAGGTGAAGAATAAAGTCGTGATATTCGAGGGCGCGTCAAATGCCTTCAACTTCACACTCCCTCTCGCCCAGACTGTCGAGAGCCGCGACCTCTACTTCACCCCGAAGCAGGTCAATGACTCGACTGTGCTCATGAGCCTCGAGGTGGCTCCCGGCGCATACTGGGGCATACGCTACACTCTCCCCAAGGGCGACAGCTATGTGGTGAAGGTAGATATCGAACAGAAAAACATGACCCAGGTCGTGGAGAGCAACAACCGCATCCTCGGCTTCGACTGGACCCAGCAGATAAAGCGCCAGGAGAAGGGACGCATGTTTGAGGAGCGCAACTCAGGCATATACTATAAATTTGCCGGAGGCTCCGTAGAGACCCTCTCTGAAAACAAGAACGACTCTGAAGAGCGTCAGGCAAAGGTGAAGTGGATCGGATTCAAGAATCAGTTCTTCTCATCGGTGATGATAGCCGACAAAAACTTCAACAGTGTCGACTTCGAATCGCGTGTGCTCAAGAACAGCGACTATCTCAAGGATGTCAGCGCCAGCGCCACAGTCAACGACTACAGCTGGGCCGAGGAGCATCCCGCCGGTTTCGAACTCTATATCGGTCCGAACCTCTATCCGCTGCTGCGTCACCTCGACAAGGAACTCCAGCCCGAAGATGACCTCAGCCTCACGCGCCTCGTGCCCCTCGGATGGACCCTCTTCCGCTGGATCAACATCGGCATAGTGATTCCTGTCTTCACCTTCCTTGGCAAATATATCTCCAACTATGGCATCATCATCCTGCTGCTGACAATCTTCATCAAGCTCATCCTCTTCCCCCTCACCTACAAGAGCCTTGTCAGCAGCGCCAAGATGCGTGTGCTCGCCCCCGACATTCAGAAAATCAACGAGAAATATCCCGGCACAGCGAATGCCGTGGTGCGTCAGCAGAAGACGATGGCCCTCTACAGCAAAGCCGGTGCCAACCCGATGTCGGGATGTGTGCCCATGCTGTTGCAGATGCCGATACTCTTCGCGATGTTCACCTTCTTCCCCTCGGCAATCGAACTTCGCGGCCAGAGCTTCCTCTGGGCCCACGACCTTTCGGCTCCTGATGCCATCATCTCATGGAGCGGCAATATACCGCTCGTGACCCAGTACTTCGGCAATCATATCTCACTCTTCTGTCTGTTGATGACAGTCACCAACATCCTCTACACCCATCTCACCATGCAGAGCCAGGGCAACAACGGTATGCCCGGCATGAAGTGGATGATGTATCTGATGCCGGTGTTCTTCCTCGTATTCTTCAACAACTACGCCGCAGGCCTGAGCTACTACTACTTCCTCTCGCTCCTTATCACCATAGCCCAGACCTATGCCTTCCGCTACTTCATCACCGAAGAGAAGGTGCGTGCCACAATGGCCAAGAATGCCGCCAACCCCAAGAAGAAGAGCAGCTGGATGGCCAAGCTCGAAGAGATGCAGCGTCAGCAGCAGCAGATGCTCAAGGAGCAAGAGAAGCAGCGCAAAGGCAAGCGCTGATTAATCAAGACATATGCGCGATCTCCGGACTATACGGATTTTTCTCTCCGTGCTGTTTCTGGCAGCTTCGGTGGCCACACTGTTTATTGGCAGCGGCGTCACCCCTATGGCTGCGATAGCAGGACGGATGCAGATAATCCCTTCGGCGCTCGCCACGACGATTGGCGCCACAGGCTTCTGGCTTGTGGCGACCTTCGTATTCGGACGTATCTATTGCTCAAGCGTATGCCCGCTGGGCGCGCTGCAGGATTCGGCCGACTGGCTGCGTCGCCGCATCCTGCGCTCGCGCCGGGCCGGAGGGAGCCTCAACCCCCGTCGGCGCAGACAGATCACTCCCTATTCATGGCAACCGCAGGCCGGACGCTGGCGCACGCTGGTGTTGCTGGCTTATGTGGTCTGCCTCCTGCTCGGCCTCCTCTCCATAGCCACAATCCTTGAACCCTGGAATCTACTGCGCAGTGCCGCCCGCCTCACAAATCGTGAGGCCGACGCACCATGGTTGATGTTGGCCGCAGATGCCGGACTCGGTGCCCTGCTGGCTCTGCTGGCAGTGGTTGCCATCTGGGTCGGAGCACTGCTCAAGGGACGCCCCTTCTGCACCGAAGTGTGCCCGATCGGCACGACTCTCGGGTATCTGTCGACACGCACCCTCTATCATATCGAGATCGACCCCGACCGTTGCACCAACTGCATGCGTTGCGAGGCCGTCTGCAAGGTGCAGGGGATAAGTGTCAAGGATCGCATTGTCGACAACTCACGCTGTGTGAGATGCTTCGACTGCCTCAAGGTGTGTGCCGACGACGCCATCCGCTTCCAGAGCACCCGCAACCGCCGGGTGACGCCGCTGATGGACAAGACCTGAGCGCCGGTTACCCGCAAATCCTGACCTGCCTCCCCATTCTCCTCATCCCTCTGACCCTCACCGGACGCAGTTGGCGCTCCTCTGCTTCACCCTGCAGTTGCCGCCAGCTATGTTAAATTACCCCCCATGCCTCAATCAGATGAAACAATATCAAGACCTTCTGCGACATATCCTCTCTCACGGACATAAGAAATCTGACCGCACCGGCACCGGCACCATCTCAACCTTCGGCTATCAGATGCGCTTCGACCTCTCCGAGGGCTTCCCGTTGCTCACCACCAAGAGAGTGCATCTGAAGAGCATCATCCATGAACTGCTATGGTTTCTGGCCGGCGACACCAATGTGAAATACCTTCAGGACAACGGTGTGCGCATCTGGAACGAATGGGCCGATCCCGACGGCAACCTCGGCCATATCTACGGCTATCAATGGCGCAGCTGGCCCACTCCCGACGGCGGTTTTATCGACCAGATAAGCCAAGTAGTCGACACTATACGCCACAACCCCGACTCGCGCCGCATAATCGTCAGCGCATGGAATGTGGCCGACCTCGACAATATGAATCTGCCCCCCTGCCACGCCCTATTCCAATTCTATGTGGCCGACGGCAAACTCTCGCTGCAACTTTACCAGCGCAGCGCCGACAGTTTTCTCGGGGTACCCTTCAATATCGCATCCTACGCACTTCTCTGCATGATGATGGCCCAGGTGTGCGGACTGCAGCCCGGCGAATTCATCCACACCTTCGGCGACGTACACATCTACCTCAACCATCTCGACCAGGTCAACGAGCAGCTCAGCCGCACCCCGCGTCAGCTGCCGCGTATGCACCTCAATCCGGAAGTCAAAGATATCTTCAGCTTCCGCTACGAAGATTTCCGCCTCGAAGGCTACGACCCCTATCCCGCCATAAAGGGCACAGTCTCAGTGTAAAAGCCCAAATATAAATCCCCCTCACTCCTCACTCCTCACTCCTAACTCCTCACTCCTAACTCCTCACTCCTAACTACCCACTCCAAACACCCAACTCCCAATGATAATAATAATCGCCGCCGTAGCAGCCGACCGAGGCATAGGTCGTGCAGGCGACTTACTATGGCACATCTCGGCCGACCTCAAGCACTTCAAGACCCTCACCACAGGCTCAGCCGTGGTGATGGGGCGACGCACGTGGGAGTCCCTCCCGCGTCGCCCGCTTCCCGGACGTCTTAACATCGTGGTGAGCCGCAACCCCGGCTATCAAGCCGATGGGGCAGTGGTGACAGACACACTAGCCAGCGCCGCTCAAGCGGCAGCCGCCAAAGGCTACGAAGATATCTACATCATTGGAGGGGGCCAGATTTACACTCAGGCCATGCCCCTGGCCGACCGCCTTGAACTTACCGAGATAGATGCCACCGCCCCAGACTGCGACACCTACTTCCCCGCCATAGACCGCGCCGAGTGGGAACTCACATCATCGCACATGGGCGACGACGCCGGGCTCTCTTACCGCTTCAACACCTATCAGCGCAAATCCTGAACATGCGTGTAGTCATTGTCAATAAATCTGACACCACCGGAGGAGCCGCCGTAGTGTCATTCCGCCTTATGGAGGCATTGCGCAGCGCCGGAGTCGATGCAAGAATGCTTGTGGCAGAGAAACTCTCTGACTCGCAATATGTGGCTCCCGCCGCCGGACGATTGCGACTAAAAGCCTCATTCATAGCCGACAGGTTGCGGATTGCCATGGCCAACGGCTTCGACCGCCAGACCCTCTTCAAACTCGATGCCGCCGCCTATGGTATAGACATCATCAATCACCCGTGGGTAAAGAGCGCTGATGCCATTCTGATTAACTGGATCAACCAGGGGCTCCTCTCACTGGCCGACATCCGTAGGCTCGGACAGAGCGGCAAAAAGATAGTCTGGACGATGCACGACATGTGGAATCTCACCGGACTCTGTCATCATGCCGGCTCCTGCCGCCGCTACACCACCCCCGGACTATGCGGCCAATGCCCACTGCTTGGCAGCCAGGCCGGGCCGCATGATTTCTCAGAGGTTGTGGCCCGGCGCAAAGAGCGACTCTATGACGAAGTGCCGATTGACTTTGTGGCCGTCAGCAGTTGGCTGCGCCGGAAGAGTGAGGAATCCACGCTGCTCCATGGGCGCAGCGTCACAGTGATTCCGAATGCCTTTCAACTCCCTCCCCGTGAGAGCCTGAAGCGTGTGGCCTCAGATGGAGCGGTGCGTCTTATTTTCGGCGCCGCGCGTCTGGACGACACCGTCAAGGGATTCCCCATACTCATAGAGGCCATGAAAGCGCTGAAATCAACCTATCCCGAACTCGCCTCACGCACGCGGTTGTTGCTCTACGGTGCCATACGCGACGCCTCGCTCATAGAGCGCATCCCCATAGAGGTCGAATATGTAGGCGTGCAACATGGAATGGAGAATATCAGCCGGCTCTATCTGCGCTCTGACATAGTGCTCTCTACCTCGCACTTCGAAACCTTGCCGGGCACCCTTGTCGAGGGGCAGGCATATGGCTGCGTGCCCGTCAGTTTCGCCCGCGGCGGCCAACCCGACATCATCGATGACGGCACCACCGGATATCTTGCCGAATGGAGCGATGATCAGTCGCAAGCCGGCGCCAATATCGCCGCATCGATAGCGCAGGCCGTGGGCCTAATTGAACTCGAAGGTGAGGCCATGCGCGAGCGGATGTATGAGTCTGTAAGCCGCAAGTTTAGCGCCGCAGCTGTGGCCGGAGCCTACATCGCTCTGCTGCAGCGACCGCGTTGAGCCACAACATTCCCGTCGATGCCCGAGTCACCCATATAATATTTCAAATATCCGAATAAAAGTCAAAAATGGTTTAAAAGGTAGGGTCAGGATGCGAATAGCCGAGTTGAATCGCTGAAAATTCAAAAATAAATTGTAACTTTGCAGATGCATAAACCATGAGCTGACATAATCCCCGGCTGCATATCTATGTGTCTTCGGGGAGAGTGCCGCAAACTCACCGCAGACATTATGAATGAATGGCTACTAAATAATCTCCTTGCATTCGGGTTGGCATTTGCGCTGACCGGGATGCTGATACCGCAGATTCTGGTCATTGCATTCAGGAAGAATCTCTTTGATGGTCACGACCCGCGCAAGGTGCATAAAGGAGATGTGCCGCGTCTTGGCGGCATAGCCTTCGTGCCGGCCATAATCTTCTCGGTGCTTGCAGTGGTGGGTTTCGGGTTGAATGTCTACAACGCCACAATGAGTGAGGCCCTGGCCAACACTATCGTGCCGCTGCTCTTCTTTATCTGCTCGCTGATGCTGCTCTTCCTTGTGGGTATAGCCGACGATATGATAGGGGTGAGGTATGGCGCCAAATTCATGTTTCAGATACTGGCATCGGTGCTGATAATCGGCTCAGGAGTCTGGATGTCAGACTTCTACGGACTGTTAGGCCTGCGTGATGTCCCGGCTTGGATTGGCTGGCCGATGACAATACTGGCTGTGGTGTATGTGGTCAACGCCATCAATCTCATAGATGGTATAGATGGTCTGGCGGCCGGATTGGCGGCGCTGGCCCTATGTTTCTATGGCAGTGTATTCTACTTTGGCGGAGCCTACATTTATTCATTGGTGGCATGGAGCGGATTCGGCTCATTGCTGACATTTCTGTACTACAACGTATTCGGAAGCGCCAGCCGGCGCAAGAAGATATTCATGGGCGACACCGGTTCGCTCACAATCGGCATGCTGCTGGCCTTCATGGCCCTGTTGCTGATATCTGACCCGATGGACCTCGAACGCTCTACCGAGATCAGCCCGATGGTGATAGCTGTCTCTCCGCTGCTCGTGCCATTGCTCGATGTGGTGAGAGTCTTTTTCCGCAGGCTGCGCAAGCGCAAGAATCCCTTCATGCCCGACCGCAGTCATATTCACCATAAGTTGCTGGCCCTTGGCATGACCCCGGCGGCCGCCCTGACAGTGATATTGAGCTTCGCCCTGTTGCTTCTGGCTCTGAATGTGTGGCTATCGAGACTGATAAATGTCAATATTCTGATACTCACTGATATCGCGATATGGACAGTCGGCAATATGGCCTTGACCAAAGCCATACGGCGTCGCGAGCGTCAGGAGGGGACATCTCTCTACTGAATCACGCATACCGAACGAAACGATTTACCCCTGTCAACCCCACCCGGCGCGGCGGCAGGAGCATAAATGACCCAAAGTAATAAAACGCAGGAAACTGCGTTATAAATTAACCAAGTAACCTCATGTCTCCGGCCCATTCAGGCGCGGAGCCGAAATTTGCTGAATAAACGAATCATGAAGAAGAATAAACTCTCCCTGATCGCAGGCCTGATGATGGCGGTTTTGATGACACTGGGTGGCTGCAAAACCCCCTCGGGCGTCACATACTTCCAGGATTTCGACACAGCGATGATGGTCGAGAATCATGCCCGCCAGTCGATACGAGTGCGTCCGGACGATAAATTGCAGATTGTAGTCAATTCAAAGGATCCCCAGCTGGCCAGCATATTCAATCTTCCGATTGTGGCAACCCGCATGGGGCAGAATGCCCAGAACTATGGCGGTGTCAACAGCGGTTACTCCTCACCCTCCACATCCGAAGGACTCAGCTTCTATACAGTCAACGCTCAAGGCGATATCGACTTCCCGGTGCTTGGCGCGCTTCACATCGAGGGGATGACCCGTGGCGAAGTGGCCGGATTCATCAAGGGTGAGCTGATGGCCCGCAATCTGATCAAGGACCCTACGGTGACTGTAGAGTTTGTCAACACCGGCGTCAGTGTGCTGGGCGAGGTCAAGACCCCCGGACGCTTCCTGATGAACCGCGATGAGGTGACGATTCTCGATGCAATATCCATGGCAGGCGACCTCACAATCCAGGGACAGCGTGATAATGTGAAGGTGCTCCGCAAGGAGGATGGCAAGACACAGGTCTATGTCGTGGACCTCACCGATGGCAAGAGCCTCCTCTCAAGCCCGGCCTACTATCTGCAGCAGGACGACGTGATATATGTCGAACCCAACGACTACCGCAAACGCGAGACCACAGTCAACGGTAACACCGCCCTGTCGGCAAGTTTCTGGATGTCGGTCGTGTCGGTGCTGACTTCGGTGGCTGTGCTTATTGTCAACATCACCCGTTGATAAGCCTCGCGGCCGGAGCGCGGACTTCCTGATGAAGCCTTGCCGGTCGTCCACCCCCTCCGCAGCAGAGAACCAGCCTATTGGCGCACACCTGCTGCCGAATCAAAAATACTTTATAACAAAGACTGAAAAGAAATTACAAGATAGATGGAAAAGAATGCTCAGACAGCAGTCATTCAGGATGATTCGATGGCTTTCTCGCTGAAAGACTTCATATTCTCCTGCCTTGCCCAATGGAAGTGGTTTGTGTTGTCGGTGATTTTCTTTGTGGCCGTGGGCTTCTTCTACGTGATGAGGCAGCAGCCCGTATATTCCCGCACGATGTCGGTCCTGATTCAGGACAACAACAACACCGGCGGCCTCAATGTGGCCAGCGCCTTCAAGGAGTTCGGCATGGGCACAGCCGGAGCCAACGTCTACAACGAGCTTATCTCGCTGCAGTCGCCGGCTGTGATGTATGAGGTGGTCAAGCGTCTTGACCTCAACATCAATGTCACCCGCATGGGATTCCCCCGTGTGACCACACTCTATGGCAAGAACTCGCCGATGGAGGTTGTATACCCCGATCTTAACGACGCCACCAACTGCAAGCTTGAGATGATTCTTCAGCCCGACGACAGCTATGTGCTCACCAAATTCCTCACCGTGCTCCCCGACGGTACCAAAATCAAGGATGACTATGAGGTGAAGGGTAAGCTCGGCTTTGCCGAGGTTAAGACCCCGGTGGGCAAATTCATCTTCCGTCCGAACGGTGCTTACACCAACAATCGTGAAGAGGAGGTGCGCATCGTCATCAACGTCGGTTCGATTCCTGCCGCAGTAGAGAAATATGTCACCAAGCTCAAGGGTGACCTCGCCAATGCCGACGCCCAGGTAATCGACCTCACCATAGATGATGTCAATGTAGAGCGCGCCACCAACATCCTCAACACCGTCGTGGAGGTCTACAACGAATTCTGGGTGCGCGACAAGAACCGTATGGCTGTGGCCACTTCGGTGTTTATCAACGACCGTCTCGCCACACTGGTCAATGAGCTCCGCGATGTCGACACCGATATCGCCGACTACCAGTCAGAGCACATGATGCCAGATCTGGAGCAGACGGCCAAGATGTATATCGACCAGAGTACTCAGGTGAGCCAGGAACTCCTGGAGATGAACAATCAGCTCGCCATGGCCAAATACATACGCGACTATATCGCCAATCCCTCGAATGCCAATTCTGTAGTGCCCGTCAACACAGGCATGGGAAGCCAGGCACTTGAGAAGCTGATTGCCGACTACAATACCCTAATGCTCACCCGCAATAATCTCCTCTCAAATTCAAGTGAGGAGAACCCGATTGTGGCCGACTACAACACCCAGCTCAAGGGGATGCGCGAGTCGCTCATCAAGTCGGTCAATGCGCAGGTAGGAGCCCTGCAGACTAATCTCAAAGGACTCGAGGCCGCTGAGGGCAACAATAAATCGCAGCTCGCCGCCACACCTAACCAGGCCAAATACCTCGGCAGTGTGAAGCGCGACCAGGCCATCAAGGAGGCCCTCTACCTCTTCCTGCTCCAGAAGCGTGAGGAGAATGACATATCGCAGGCCTTCAACGCCTACAACACCCGCATCATCACTCCACCCTACGGCCAGCGTGCACCGATTGCCCCGCGCAAGTTTGTGACACTCTTCATCTGCGCCGTGCTCGGCCTGATGCTTCCGGCAGTGGTGCTCTACTTCATCGTCGTATGCGACACCAAGGTGCGCGGACGCCGCGACATGGAGAATCTGCCGATACCCTTCGCCGGCGAAATCCCGCAGATCGGCAGTCGCCGACGCATCCGCCGACTCTTCCAGAGCCGCAAGAAGCGCCAGCAGGAGATCGACACTCCGAAGCCTATCGTGCAGGAGGGGAAACGCGACGTGCCCAACGAGGCATTCCGCGTGGTGCGAAGCAATATCGACCTCATGATGGAGAAGGATGGCAAGCATCCGGTGCTGATGGTGACATCATTCAATCCCGGCAGCGGAAAGTCGTTTGTAGCCTACAACCTCGGAGCCTCCTTCTCGCTCAAGCGCAAGCGTGTGCTGCTTATCGACGGTGACCTGCGCCATGGCTCCCTCTCAACCTATGTGGGCTCGCCGAGCCGAGGTCTGGCAGCTTATCTGACAGGCAAGGTCGACGATGTGAGCCGCATCGCCTACCCCGTAGAGGGATTCAACGACTTCGACATTATCCCCATCGGCAAGCGTCCGCCAAACCCCGCCGAGCTGCTTGAGGGTGACCGCTTCGGAGAGCTGCTCGACGCAGTGCGCGACAAGTACGACGTCATCATGGTCGACTGTCCGCCGGTGAATGTGGTGGTCGACACCCAGCTGCTCAACCGTTATGCCGATGCCACTCTCTTTGTGGTGCGCGCCGGACTTCTCGACCGCAAGGCGATACCCGACCTCACCACTCTCTACAACGAGAAGAAGCTGCGCCGCATGAGCATCCTGCTCAACGGCACGGAGGCAGCCCACAGCTCATACTACACTTACGGCAACTATCAGTCGCTTGAAGAATAAAAAGTCATCAAAACTTTTTACGAAAAAGATAAGACATATATAAGTAAGCCAGACCTCCGCGTGCCCCCCTTATGAGCCGGGCACCGGAGGTCTTGGCGCTAAATTCGGCAGTCTGCGCGAGGAAGTTGCACATCGCGCAGCTGCATTAACCTTTACAACTCTTTTATTTTATGGGATTTTGGCCATTTAAGAAAAAAGTCGACACACTCCTCAAGGGTGGACTGATGCAGGGATTCACCGACTGGCACTCCCACATCCTGCCCGGCGTCGACGACGGGATACCCGATATGGAGAAATCGCTCGAAGTGCTGCAGGCCTACGAGAACATGGGTGTCAAGCGAGTGTGGCTGACACCCCACATCATGGAGGATTACCCCAACGAGACCGCGGCCCTGCGCCAGCGCTTCGATGAACTCAAGAGCCAGTGGCACGGCAATGTCGAGCTACGCCTCGCAGCCGAGAATATGCTCGACTCACTCTTCGAAGAGCGTCTCAGAGCACGCGACTTCCTGCCTATCGGCGACGAAGGGCAGCACCTGCTTGTGGAGACCTCCTACTTCAACCCGCCGATGAACTTCGACGACATGATCGACGAGATACAGAGCGCCGGATACTATCCGCTCCTTGCTCATCCTGAGCGCTACCGCTACATGAACGAAGCCGACTACAAGGACCTTCGCCGTCGCGGAGTGCTCTTTCAGATCAATATGATGTCGACAGTAGGCATGTATGGCGAGACTGCCCGGCGCAAAGCCGAATGGTTGCTCCAGAACGGCATGGCCGAGGCCACCGGCAGCGACCTTCACCGCCTGGCCGCCACCACACGCCATCTTGGCGAGGCACCGAAAAATCGCGAAACTCTCGAGGCCCTTCTCGCAGTGGGCGCCGCCCCGAAAATCAGCTGAGAAAAAGGGCGTGAAATAGCCTGTGGAAAATCGCATGAAACAGAGGGTGAAGAAAGATTAAGCAACTTCACTGCGCAAGATAGCGATTCTTAACATCAGATAGCGTGAAATTACGAAAAATTTAGTAATTTTGCAGTGTCACCCCCTAACCACAGGTGTCAAAAGATTGTTATACCTATAAACACTAAATATTTATCATGGTAGATTACAAAGAACTTGGCCTGGTCAACACCAAAGAGATGTTTGCCAAGGCTGTGCACGGAGGCTATGCCATTCCGGCGTTCAACTTCAACAACATGGAGCAGCTTCAGGCCATCATAAAGGCAGCTGCCGACACAAAATCTCCCGTAATTCTTCAGGTATCAAAGGGCGCACGCAACTACGCCAACCCCATCCTGCTCCGCTACATGGCCCAGGGTGCCGTTGACTATGCCAAGTCACTTGGCTGGGAGCATCCCCAGATCGTGCTTCACCTTGACCACGGCGATTCTTTCGAGCTCTGCAAAGACTGCATCGACCATGGCTTCTCATCTGTGATGATCGACGGCTCACATCTTCCCTACGAGGAGAATGTGGCTCTGACAAAGAAAGTGGTAGACTACGCCCACAAATATGACGTGACTGTAGAGGGTGAGCTCGGTGTGCTCGCCGGCGTAGAGGATGAGGTAAGCTCAGACCACCACACATACACTGACCCCGAGGAGGTAATCGACTTCGTGACCCGCACCGGCTGCGATAGCCTCGCTATCTCAATCGGCACATCTCACGGCGCCTACAAGTTCACTCCCGAGCAGTGCACACGCGACCCGAAGACCGGCCGCCTCGTGCCCCCGCCCCTGGCATTCGACGTGCTTGAAGGTGTAGAGGCCAAGCTGCCCGACTTCCCCATCGTGCTCCACGGCTCATCTTCTGTGCCCCAGGAGTATGTAGACATCATCAACGCCAACGGTGGCAAACTTCCCGATGCAATCGGCATCCCCGAAGAGGAGCTCCGCAAGGCTGCCAAGATGGATGTCTGCAAGATCAACATCGACTCTGACAGCCGTCTGGCTATGACAGCAGCTGTGCGCAAGGTCTTCAACGAGAAGCCCGCAGAGTTCGACCCCCGCAAATATCTCGGCCCGGCTCGCGACGAGATGGAGAAGCTCTACAAGCACAAAATCATCAACGTGCTTGGCTCAGAGGGTAAGGCTGAGTAATCAGCTTTCGCTAACGGATGCGGGTCTGTAAGCTGACCCGTGGAGCGGGAACTTGAAATCATCCGGCATATTATGCCCCGTCAGGGTATATGAGGCCGGGTAGTAAGCGACCGCATAAGAATTTACAGCACATAATTTGTACGTATATATACACACTTGAGTCGCCGCGAGGCGGCTCAAGTTGTATATACGCTTCACCTGAAGAAATCAAGGCGATGAAATTTCAAAACCTACATCAATGGCGCCTCACCCTGCGCCCGATTCTGTCGGCGGCTCTGCCGGTGGTGGCCCTGGCTATCATTATTTTTGCCTCAGCCTGCTCGCGCAGCAACAACATGGGTAAGCTGCATGCCATGTGGCAGGTCATGAGCATCGAGTACCCCGATGGCACGGTGACCGATGACTTCTCACCGCGCCTGTATTATAATTTCGACCAGAATGTGGTGCAGCTATGCACCTCCGACGACCAGACCCAGTCGCAGGGTTGGTATGCCGGCAATGTCAGCGGCGAGGATCCCGACTATATCTTCAGCTTCCCATACAACGAGACCGAATGGAACATGCTCAAGATCCAGCCCTGGGGCATTGATGAGAATCCGGCCCCGGTGCACATCCTCGAACTCGATGGCAAGACACTCCGCATGAAGCTCGGCGAGAATATCATCACCTGCAGAAAATTCTGAAAAATATACTTATCTTATGAAAACCACAGTTGGAGAGATAGCACGTCTGGCCGGAGTCGAGGTGACTCCCGGCGCGGCGCAGATGGAGGTGACCGAACTGCTCACCGATTCGCGCTCTCTGATAGATCCGAAAGGCACTATTTTCTTTGCCATCCCCACTGCCACAAATGCCGGCACACGCTATATGCGCGACCTTTACGACCGTGGCGTCAGACTCTTTGTGTCGCCCGAGATTCCGGCTGATATGGCCGATGCCGCCGATGCCGTGGTGCTTCTCTCGGCTGATCCGGTAGGGCTGCTCCAGCAGGTGGCCATGCGGCGCGGCGCCATGGGTGGCGAGGTTGTGGGCATAGTCGGGTCAAAAGGTAAGACTACCCTCAAGGAATGGCTCTTTCAGCTGATGGAGCCCCTGCGTGAGGTGTCGCGCAGTCCGCGCAGCTATAACTCGCAGATAGGGGTGGCACTCTCGATGTGGAGCATTACCCCGGAGACCCGTCTGGCCCTGATTGAGGCCGGAGTGTCGTGCAGCGGCGAGATGCAGCGCCTGGCCCGCTGCATAGCTCCCGACACCGTGATAGTGTGCGACATCGATGAGATGGAACATGCCTCAGGGTTCCCCTCATTTGAGTCGAAGGTAGCCGAGAAGGTCAGCCTTGCGGCCCATGAGGGTGTGAAGAGAATTATCTATTGCGTTGACGACAAGGATGTGGCTGATGCAGTGTCGCATCTCCCCGAAGGGGTAGAGCGAGTGGGCTGGACCCTGCGGGGTGCTCAGCCGGCGCGCCTCAAGATTGAATCGGTAGAGGCCGACGCAGAATCATCGCTGCTGAAGCGTATCCGCTACGTCTGGCAAGGCGCCGCAGACACCTTTGGCGACGAACTGTGTGTCGAGGCCCACGATGACTTCGACCTGCGCAACGCCTGCCGCGCGCTCGCCTTCATGCTGGCCGAAGGCTACGACACTGCCACAATAGCGCGCCGCTTCTCGGCTGGGCATCCGATTGCCACGCGCCTCAGCGTCAGCGACGGAGGCAACGGCTGCAGCATCGTCTATGACTCATATACATCCGACTTGTCATCGACCATACCGGCCGTAGACTTCATGATGCGCCGCCGCGTGCCCGGTCAGGAGACAGCAGTCATACTGAGCGACATGCGACATGAATCGCATGCCGACGACTCCGACTATGAGCGTCTGGCACGCATGTTGCGCCACCGTGGCGTTGACCGCGTGATAGGGGTCGGTCCGAAACTCCTGGCGCATGCCGGTGCCTTCGGCCCTGAGGCCATCATCTTCGCCACGACAGCCGAACTCATAGCCTGGCTGCGAGCCAATCCGCTGCGCGACTCTGTGATACTGCTCAAGGGTGCGCCCGAATATGAATTTGAAAGTGTGAAGAAGCTCCTCGAGATCCGCACCCACGAGACTGTACTTGAGGTCAATCTCGACGCCATGCTCCGCAACTACCGCTACTTCAAGAGCCATCTGCCCGCCTCATGCGGCATGATAGCCATGGTGAAGGCCTCCGGATATGGCGCAGGGAGCTACGAGATAGCCAAGACGCTGCAGGATGCAGGTGCCGCCTATCTGGCAGTGGCCGTGCTCGATGAGGGGCTTGATTTGCGCCGTCGCGGCATAACGATGCCCATCATGGTGATGAATCCCAGGGTGGCCGACTACCGCGAGATGTTCAGCAATCATCTCGAGCCTGAAATCTACGCCCCCTCGATGCTTGAGGATGTGATAGCGCAGGCCCGGCGGTATGGTGTCACTGACTATCCGATCCATATCAAGCTCGACACCGGCATGCACCGCATGGGCTTCCTTGGCGAAGAGCTCGATGCCTTGATGGAGCGCATCGCCGGACAGGATAATGTCAGAATATCGAGTGTATTCTCACATCTTGCCACTGCCGATGAGCCCTCGATGAACGACTACACAGAGATGCAGCTCGAATGCTTCGACCGCTGGTCAAGCCGCATGCTTGAGCTTTCCGCCTATCCCTTCAAGCGTCATGTGCTCAATTCTGCGGGGATACTGCGTTATCCTCAATATCATTACGACATGGCGCGCCTCGGCATAGGCCTTTACGGGGTCAACACCCTCCCTGCTGAGATGGAGAAGCCGCTGAGTGTGGTCTCGACGCTGAAGACTGTCATAAGCTGCATCCGCGAGTGGCCGGCCGGCACTACGGTAGGTTATGCCCGTCGCGGCAAACTCGACCGGCCGGCGCGTGTGGCCACGATACCTATCGGCTATGCCGACGGCATGAACCGCCACTTCGGACGTGGGGCCGTGCGGGTGGTGGTGAATGGAAAAGAGGCACCCACGCTTGGCAATATCTGCATGGATGCCTGTATGATAGATGTCACTGGTATTGACTGCCACGAGGGGGACAGTGTGGAGATATTCGGCAATGCTGCTCCGGTAGAGCGACTCTCAGAGTGTCTCGACACAATCCCCTATGAGATTCTGACCTCGGTGTCGCCGCGTGTGAAGCGCGTATATTACCGCGAGTGAGGAGGCAAAGGGGTGCCGGGCAGCCGCCACGCGCGGCTCTGACGCCTCAGAGCGTGTTCTGCGAGAGAGTCTCCAGACAGCGCTGCACATCCTCTTCGGTCTTGCGCAGCTTAGTCTTGCAGTGATTCATCAGTGCAAGGGCGCGTGAGGTGTATTCGGCCAGATGGTCGATGTCGCAGTCGGGGCTCTGCATCTTGCCCACAATCTCTTCGAGGGCCGTTACGGCCTGGGTATAGGTCATGTTGTCGATATCCATAATCTTGTGATTTTTAATATGCCGGTTCCGCTGCATGGTGATAGAAGCCTGCGGCGGAACCACCTTTTTTATCTAAATCAGCCGGTTGTTTTATCTAAAGTATCCGGTGTTGTTTAAGAAGTTGTTTAAACTTTTTACGAAAAAACATAAAATGAGGTACATTTTTTTCTTCAAGCGCAATCTTAATTAATATTTTGGCATCTTTCGACCCTCTTCATCGGTCGCGATGCCCGCATCGCTCCCTCTTCGAGAGCCGAAACCTGCTCAAAATCTTAATTAACCTTGCACTTGAAAAAAGTTTAAACAACTTCTAATCTAAATCAGTCGGTCAGATTAAAGAGTCTGTGAATTGATTGTGCCGTCGGGCAGAGTGGTCTCGATCAAGGTACCGGGCCTGACATCAGCCGCCGAGCGGATGGCCTTGCCGTCGACCCGGGTGATGGAGTAGCCGCGCCGGAGTGTAGCCACCGGGCTTAGCACATCGATCAGGCGCTCGATTGATTCGAGACGGTTGTGGGAGAGGCGCATCAGATTGGCCACAGCCGCAGCCATCGTGTCGGGCACTGCATCGAGTTGCGCCCTGCGGCGGCTTATCAGCGCGCTGCTGCCGGAGCTTATGCGCGCCCCCAGTTCGGCCAACCGATGGTCGGCTGCCGAGATGCCGGCCGAAGCCAGCCGCCCCACTGAGTTTTGGAGCATCTCAAGCCGATGCTTCTCGACACCGATGCGTTGCGGAGCGATCATCGGCAGCATTGCAGCCGCATGTGCTATGCGGCGTTGCTCGGCCGAAAGCACTGTCTGGGTGCGCTCAATGATGCGGCGAGCCAGATCTTCGGCATAATTCTCGGCCCCCTGCAGACGGTCAATCAGGAATGCCGCCACAGCCGTAGGTGTCTTGCAGCGTGTGTTGGCTATATAGTCGAGCACCGTGTTGTCGCGTTCATGACCAATCCCGACTATCACCGGGATGGGGCATAGCGCCACACGCCGTGCCAATTCAAGATTGTCGAATCCATTGAGGTCGGAGGTGGCGCCGCCGCCGCGTATGATAATCACGCAATCCCAGAAGTCGGGAGCCATCTCGATACTGTCGAGAGCCTTGATTACGGTAGGTGCGGTGCGGTCGCCCTGCATGGCGGCCTGATACAACAGCGGGTAGAACGCGAAACCGGAATGGGTAATCTGGTTGATGAAATCGCCGTATCCCGCCGCACCTGCGGCCGAGATGATGGCTATCTTCTGAGGGGCGGCAGGGAGTGGAATCCGCTTGTTGGCCTCCAGGATACCCTCCTGCTGCAGGCGTTGCAGAATCTCGCGGCGCAGCCGCTCGAGATCGCCGAGAGTATACGACGGGTCGATGCCCGATATGTTGGCCGACAGGCCATAGGCCGGCGAGTGCGAGGCCGACACACGCAGCATCAGTTTCATCCCCGTAGCGATATCGCGCCCGGTGGCGGCGATGAATTCATTGCGTATGCGGGTCAGCACATTACCCCAGATTGTGGCCTGTATCTTAGCCACGGTGCGTCCGCCGGCATCCTTCTCAATGAGCTGGCCATAGGCATGCGGACCATGCATCCGGAAGTCGCTCAATTCGGCTATTACCCACACATTGGTAAGCTCCGGATTGAGATTGATATGTCGGGAGATGGCCTGGGTGAAGGCCGTCAGTGTGATAGGGTTCATAAGTCATCGCGCATTGTGCCTATCTCGCGCAGTCCGCCGGTGACGGGGTTGAAGATAGCGTAAGAGGGCTCCTTCTTATCGGTGAATAGCGATGGCGACAGACCGAAGACCACGCCGAACTGCGCGAACTCCGTCTCCTTATTGTATAGCGTCTTACCATCGAAGCTGATAGTCACCTGCGCCTCGCCCGGGATGCAGTATCTCACCGCATCTTTAGGCAACTGTTTCTCCTGCCCCTTGTCGTCGGTGGGGAGAGCCCCTTCGTCGGTGATGTTGATGCGTATCGTGACCGGGGCTCCGGCATAGTCATTCGGCGCGCAGAATCCCTTGAAGTCAGAGAAACGGAAGAGAATCTCTGTGGTATCCTCCTCAGGCACGAAGGTATAAGTGTGACTCACAGTCTCCTTATAGCTTGAGCCGGTGAAGGCGGCCGTCATGGCGTTCTCCTGGTCGGCCAGAGAGTTGAGCATCAGTTCGAGCTGGCGGCCGTCGGTGGGCATGTTGTCGGCGGTGCCGCGGGTGAGCGATATGTGGGCATCGCGCACCTCCATGATGTTTTCGGCCAGCATCTCAGCCTGTTTGGCCGTAGACTGCGATGCGATGAAGTCCTCATCCACATATTTCAGATACTCCTTGCCGTTGAGTCGGCGCACCCCCTGGTTGTCAGGCGCAGCGACATCCGCAGACTCCGGCATATCGACCTCCTTGTTGATAGAGAGGAGCATACCGTCGGGAGCGACCGATATGAAAGTTGTGGCTCCCGGCTTGAGCTGCATCAGATACTTCGTGTCCTGCTCTACCGCACCATATGGGCGCACGGAGATACCGGTCAGAGTCCAGCTCTCGCCCGACTCGGCTATGATATGGTCGTTGGCCAGATATTTCTTCGCATATTTGGCATACGGGCCTGCGATTTGAGTCTCTTTCTCGGCAGTGACGGTGATCTCGAGCGCCGTCACGGGTAGGGCGTATACGAGGCCATACTCATTATGTTTGTCGGCGGTGAGCACCTTTGTCTGCTGGGCGTGGGCTGCTGTCAGCGATGCGGCCAGCAGCAATAGGGTTGTGAATTTCTTCATAAGCTGGAGTGAAGTGTGGAGTGAAATACCTGAAGGCGAAGTGGGGTAGATACTCAAAGAAGTGGGGTAGATACTCAAAGCGGATTCGGAATCTCGCCACGGTTGAGGATGATGCGTATGGCGCGTCCGACATAGTTGGCTATGTCGGAGGCCGTCATTCCGGCCTCGCCGATCTCCTGTGCGGCCAGGTCGCCGGCCAATCCGTGGATGTATACCCCCATCGTGGCTGCATGTTCGGGACGGTAGCCCTGAGCCAGGAAAGCCGTGATGACGCCGGTGAGCACATCGCCTGCGCCGGCGGTGGCCATGCCGGGATTGCCGGTAGAGTTGAAATAGACCTTTCCGGTGGGGCGCACAGTGGCTGTGAAGTGCCCTTTGAGCACGATGATTACGTTATAATGCTTGGCCATCTCGATAGCCTTGCGCAGGCGCTCTTCGGCGGTGTGGTGTTCGCCGAAGAGGCGGTCGAACTCGCCGATGTGAGGCGTGAGGATAGTGTTTTGCGGAAGCATTGTCAGCAGAGCCGGGCGCTTGGAGATGCAGTTGAGGGCATCGGCATCGAGCAGCAGCGGAGTCTGGCAATTCTTCAGCAGCGACTCGAGAGCATCGATGGTCTTGTCGCGGGTGCCGATGCCCGGGCCCACGGCCACAGCCTGATGTGCATGATGAATGGCCATGTCGGTGATGAAATGCTCATTGCGGTCAGGCTCAAACATCGCCTCCGGCACAGCAGTCTGCACCACCTCCATGCCCCTCCAGGCCGAATGCACTGTGGCCAGTCCGGCCCCTGAGCGCAGAGTGGCGCGTGCGCACATCACGCTTGCCCCCATCATTCCGGTCGAGCCGGCGAAGATGATGGCCGAGCCATAGTCGCGTTTCCCTGTGAAGGGGCGTCGCGGGCGCAGCAGCGGCCGCACGCTCTTGGCCTCGACGAGCATGAAATCTGACGATATCGACTTTATCTTCTCCTGGTCATACTCAAGGTCGAGCAATTTCCACTCGCCGATGATGTCGGCGTTATCCTCCAGGAAGAACGACAGACGCGGAATCTGGAACGTAAGCGTCAGATTGGCGTGCACCATGTCGCGCTGCAGCGAATTGGCATTCCATTCCCCCCGCAGGCCTGACGGGATATCGAGCGATATGATATAGGCCCCCGACTCATTGCAGTATCTGGCCAGCATGGCGAATCCACCCGTGAGCGGGTCGGTGAGTCCGGCGCCGAAGAGAGCGTCGACCACCACATCATTCTCACTCAGATAGGGCGGATGAAACTCACGGCTCACCTCGGTGAAGTCAATCTCATCGATGGTGATGAGCTTCTTGCGCTCCTCATCGCAATCATGCGACAGTCGCGGACCGGTGTTGAAGAGGAAGATTTCAAGATTGCGGTAGCCGCGTTCGAAGAGCAGGCGTGCCGCAGCCAAAGCCACACCCCCGTTATTGCCCGGGCCGGCGATGACCACGATGCGCTGCCCCGGCAGAAAACGCGACATGATTTCGTAGCATACCGCATTAGCTGTGCGTTCAAGCAACTCTATTGAGTCTATGTTCTGAGCCTCGCAGGTGGCGTTCTCTATCTCCTGTAGGGCTGCGGATGAGAATATCTTCATTGTCAGAATTATGTGCTTCTTGGCGTCGGCGCCGTTGCCCACACCCTGAAATCAGGCCAAGTCGCCTGACGTCGGTCTTATATCTACACCACTATTCCAGCCACTTTTCGCCATGCATGGCATTTTGGAGGCCTTGGGCGGTGTAAAATGCAAAATTACAAATAATTCACTAAATTCCGTACTCAAATCATGCGGAGCCGGTTGGGAATTAACCTGCATTAAGATTGTGGGCGAATTTCGCTCACAATCTTAATGCAATATGGGAAGTATTGTCGAAGTCATCGTCAGCATTCTGCCGGCGATGTCGGTCAGGGAGCTGTGCGGTCGATATCGCAGCGCACCACTGTTACATAGTCTTTGGCAAGCCAGGCATCATCGGTGTCAGGATTGTCGGGCTCATCATTGATGAAGCGTCCGGTCATCCAGTAATAGGGGTGTCCGTGAGGGTCGATGTATTCGCGGTATTCGTCGCTCCAGTGGCCGCGGCACCCCACGGTGTTGCGGATACCCTGCAGATTGTCCCCCTTCGGGGCATTGACATTCAGGCAGACGCCGTCGGGGAGTCCGTTGCGCAGCACATCTTCGATGATGGTGCGCATATAGGGCTGCATCGGCGCGAAGTCGGCGTCAGGGGCATGGTCGCAGAGAGAGAACCCGATGGAGGGTATGCCGAAGAGGCACCCCTCAAAAGCGGCGCCCATCGTGCCGGAATAGAGCACGTTGGTCGAAGCATTTGAGCCGTGGTTGATGCCTGTGCAGATCAGGTCGGGGCGGCGCTCATGGAGTATGGTGTGCATGGCAATCTTCATGCAGTCAACCGGAGTGCCGTTGACATGATACCACTCCACCCCCGGTTCGGTCTCGGCATAATCGCTTACGGGGGTGATGCGCAGCGGGTCATTGACCGTGATAGCCATAGACTTGCCCGACTGCGGACCCTCGGGGCAAACGGCCACCACATCACCATACTCCTGGAGCAGACGGGTGAGGCAATGCACACCGCGGGCCTGATAGCCATCATCGTTGCTGACCAGAATCAGCGGTCGGCGTGCAGATTTATTATCTTGTGTGGTATTTTTCATATGTTGTGGATTCAAAAATTAGAGAATATATTTAGAACTGATTTAAACTTTTTTCAAGGTCAAGCTTTATTAAGATTTTGAGCAGGTTTTGACTCTCGAAGAGGGAGCGATGCGGGCATCGCGACCGATGAAGAGGGTCGAAAGATGCCAAAATATTAATGAAGATTGGCCTTGAAGAAAATATTTTAAATACATTTTTAGTTTTCGTAAAAAGTTTAAATCAGTTCTTATCAAGAAGTCGATTCTGCGACTTCAAGGCGAGGACTCTGAGGAATCAGTGGAGCGGGCTCATTTCTTGCGTCGGCGCAGAAAGTGGTCGGCCACAATCCAGCGGTCGGCTCCCGGCAGGGTGCTCAGTCGGTCGGTGGCAGGGTAGTCGGTATATTTGCGGCGCATCTCGCGGAAGTCGCGGTGGGCGCGCAGTATCGCCTTGGCATCGCCCCAGTCACCCTTTACGACAAACATCCCGAAGGCCAGCGTGTCGGCCAGGCGTCGCAGCAGCAATACTTTGCGACCGCGCTTGCGTGGCAGATTCTTATGCAGCAGCAAGAGATTGTTGCGGAAATTCAGGTAGGTCTTTTTCGGGTTCCCCTTCGGGAGCGATGCGCCTCCCATATGAAAGACCATCGAATCCATCAGCGCGCATACACGATAGCCGGCGCCGATGATGCGGCAGCACAGGTCAATCTCCTCCATATGTGCGAAGAAGTCCTTATCGAGGCCGCCTACGCGGCGGTAAACCTCGGTGCGCACCATCAGTGCGGCCCCCGAGGCCCATGCGATGTCAGCCGCCGGACCATCGTATTGCCCCTCGTCGCGCTCCACACTCTCAAACACTCGGCCGCGGCAATAGGGATAACCCAGTCTGTCGAGGTATCCGCCGGCCGCACCGGCATATTCAAAGCAGTCGCGATGATAATAGCTTCTGATCTTAGGCTGCAGAGCCCCCACATCAGGATTAGCCTCCATAAACTCCAGCATCGGCTGCCACCATCCTTCGGTGACCTCCACATCACTGTTGAGCAATATCGTATAGGGGTAATCGGTGAGCGCGATAGCCCGGTTGTAGCCTTCGGCAAAACCGAGATTCTCGTCAAAGCATAGCAGCTTCACCTCCGGGAAATTCTCCTTGACCATCGCCACCGAGCCATCGGTTGAGCCATTGTCGGCCACGATCAGGTCAGAGACCTCGCTGATACAATAACGCGCCGCCGCCGGCAGTAGTTCGCGCAGCAGAGACTCACCATTCCAGTTAAGAATTATAATAGCTAACTTCTTTTTCATCATAAGAGATATTGAAGTCGGGTTAGACTTTGAACTGATTTAAAAACATTTTAAAATACAATTTTAATTTTCGTAAAAAAGTTTAAATCAGTTCAATGTTACGTAAAAGTCTAAACGACATGCTCCCCCTTGGTGGCGAGCCTGTAATACATCGCAAATATAATAATAAAAAGCGAAAGGGTCAAGATTATACCCTACGCCGCCCCGTGAGGAAGAGCCCGGACTGTAGGTGCCACGTGCGCGGTCGGAGACGTGGGGAGGTACATAGCCCGTTTGCCATTCTTCAGGCAAATATCTCGCGCAATATCTCGAGTGAGGTGAAATCGGACGGCATCGGCAGATGCAGCGAGTAGTAGCGCAGCAGAATGCCGAGAATATGCCGGCGCTCATCGACATTGAACTTGAAGAGGTGCAGATTGCGGAAGTTCATGCGCAGCAGCAGTTGTATGCGGCAGGCATCGGCCGGCATAAGGAAGTCGCGGTGCAGCGGCACCATATCGGTGAATATTCCCCCGCGCAAATCGAAATAGCGGTCCGGGCGGAAGGTGGACATATCGGGCTCTATACCGGCAAATCTCAGCAACCGCAGCAGAAACACCAGATGATAATTGGCCATGCCACGCTGCAGCGCATCCAGCGCGCCGATAGCATGCAGCAGGTAATTCCACATCGGCAGGTCAGACTCAGAGGTGCGCAGCAGTCGGTTGAGAAACTCTGATATAAAGGTGGTCATCGCCCCCTTCACAGGGTCGAAATATAGATTGCGCCATGGCATCGGCGCGGCGATGTCGCCCAGAAACTGCAGCTCGCGTCCAGCCCGGAAATTGATTTCAGTCTCCACCACCGCCAGCGGAGCCATGCGCGCGCGGCGCAGGCGCGCAGCCCGCGAGGTGCCGGTAGGGCAGAGACAGCTTATGCGTCCCCGCTCGGCGGTGAAGAGGGTCACTATATTGTTGCGGTCGTTGTGCCGGATGGTCTGAAGCACAATCCCATGGAGTTTCTCAAGCATCTGCAGGAAGTATTGAAAATGACGCAAACCAAAGATTGCGCTGTGGCGTTATATCACTGAAGCCGGATGGCACCGGGCTTTGCAGCCACGCTATCCAGGTTCAAAATTACTAATGAAACCCGAAATTAGAAAATCTTTAATATAAAAACTACTATGGCAGACACACAGAAAAGCTTGAAAGGCACCAAGACAGCTGAATATCTCGCGCAGGCATATGTGGCCGAATCGATGGCCGTCACCCGCTATACCTACTATGCCCAGCAGGCACAGAAGGATCAGTACTACCAGTATGCCAACCTAATCAACGAGACAGCCGACAATGAGCTTCATCACGGCAAGATCTTCCTGAAATATCTCATCGACGGCGGCGTGGCCAATGGTCCGGTGAGTATTGACAGCGGTGTGCTGACCGACACAGTCACCAATCTCAAGATTGCAGCAGCCGAAGAGCAGGCCGAGGGTGTGGAACTCTACACCAAGGCAGCCGAAGTGGCCAAGTCAGAGGGCTTTGATGAGATCGCCGGCCGATTCGCCGCCATCGCCACAGTCGAGGCCCACCACGAAGCACGCTTCAACAAGATGCGCGAGCGCATCGAGAACGGCACTGTCTGGAAACGCGATAAGCCTGTGAAGTGGCAATGCCTCGTGTGCGGCTACATCTACGAAGGCACCACACCTCCTGACAAGTGCCCCGCATGCTTCCATCCCTATCAGCACTTTATGGTAGAACCCGAAAACCTTTAAATACAGCACATCAGCACGCCATCAGCTGCCATGAGCACCGGATGGCCCACCCCGCTTTTAAGGCAGAATGCCTCAGAAGCCGGCTGACAGAAAAAAGGCCTGCCTCTTTTCACAAGGAGGCAGACCAAAACCTTAATCTTAATTTAATACTATGAAAAACACGGTGTAAAGATAGCTATAATTCTATAAATGGCAAAACGTTTTTACACAATTTACACTCAAAGACTGATAATTCACCGTATTTAACTGCCTAAAACCCCGCTGCACACCCCATTTCGCAGCGGGGTTTTTAGTTGGCCCCCGTCCCACTGCCCAACGCCCTTAAGTTAAGGAATGGCCTGAATATCTCATAATCGGCAAGATGGGAAAGGAATTTAAGGGCGCGGATTTTTTCGCTTGTCGCTGCGCGACTG
>CAJTNN010000017.1 GCA_910577585.1 uncultured Muribaculaceae bacterium
GGTTTTCCGTGATGAAGAAACCGGTGTGATATACACCTACCTGACAAACGATCTTGAATCATCAGCATTGGTGATTGCCAATCTCTACAAGAATCGCTGGAGCGTGGAGTTGTTCTTCAAATGGGTCAAACAGCATCTCAAAATCAAGAAGTTCTGGGGTACATCAGAAAACGCTGTCCGCATTCAAATCTATTGTGCCATAATTACTTATTGCCTTGTGGCAATAATGCAGCACGATATGAAACTGGAACGCAGCGTATATGAAGTTCTTCAGATTCTTGGAATCTCGCTTACAGACAAGACCCCACTTCGGGATCTCTTCGACAAAAAGAATATCAACGATGTCAATGTTCTCTATGGTTCAAGTGAACCGAATTTGTTTAATTATTTAACCGATTAGTGTCCTCCAAAATTTTTAGTGGACACTAATGTAATGATAATTTTTCATCATGAATGTCATTTTTATTTGGATGTTCTGTTTTTTATGATTAATTTAGCATCGTTTAGAACCTCGTTCAATGAAGTTGTTTAAACTTCAATTTTTGAAAAGATTCCACAACGACCACAATTACCCCTTTTTCAACAACCAAATTCCATTTCAACAACCAAAAATTCCACATATGACAAAAATTCTACTTCTTGGTGGCGCTCTCGCCACAGCACTCACTCTCACCGCTGCCGAACCGCAGAATGAAAGCTTCTTCTTCGACGACCTCGGCGAAGTCAATGGCGTGGCCGACAACGGACGCTTCGCCGCCATCGGCGACCCCGAGAACAATCGCGCATATCTATGGGATTCAGCCGAACCCGACCTCTTCCGCGAGATAACTCCTGACCCCGAAGACACTGAGAATCTCCCCTCGGCGCAACGCATCACCGGAGCGCTGGCCTACGATGTCACCGACGACGGCTCGATTGCCGTAGGCTCTCTCTACTACCGCGACGGCCACACAGTGCCCGCCATCTACACCGATGGCACATGGCGCCCTCTGCCGCTGCACGCATCATCGATGAACACCAACGAGGCCATAGCCATCACCCCCGACGGCAAGACCATCGCCGGATACTCATTCATCTACGACCGCGCATCTGAGATCGGTGGCCGTTACTATCCCTGCCAGTGGACCCTCGACGACTCAGGCAACTACACACTCCATGCCTATACCGACATCGAGCTCCCCGACCACCAGGGATTCTTCCCCATGACACAGTCGCCCGACGGACGCGTCATCGCCGGCACACTCTACTGCGGAATGAGTTCGCAGATTCCGGTGCTGCTCGTGGATGGCGAGCTGAAGATTTTTGATGAGCTCACCGAGGTGGCCGAGCCATGGATATATAAAGGGAAATACTACTGCGGCGTTGGCGACGACGGTAAACAGATCTGGAGCGAAGACCCCAATGATCCGCGCATCGAGCTCTTCACTACCTACTACATCGACGGCTGGCGCGACACCGGTGAGAGCCTGCTCACCGGCTTGCTCTGCAACTGCGATGCCAACGGCAATTTCTACGGTCGCCGCACTCTGATAAGCAATGTCGACGAAGAGGGCAACGCCACCCTAACCTCAGTTGCCTGCATCTATAATCTTGAGGCTGACGAATGGTATGACACCACCGACTACACCGGATTCAGCGCAGGCGTAGGACGCGACCTTATCTTCACCGAAAACTGCAAGGTAATCAAGGACGGTGTGGCCGATCCCATCAGCGACGCCTACGAGATTGTCGCACCCAGCCCGCTGGCCGGAGTGAGCAAGATCTCCATCGACGGCACAGTGCTCGGCGGAATGCGCTATGAGGTGAATCCCGCCTCGGGCGAATACCAATACTTCCCCTTCATGACCATCACTGAAGATGCCACCGTAGGCGTGAAACTGACCGTTGCCACTTCAGCAAATCGCCCGGCATTCCTGTTGCGCGGCAACACCTTGACTGTCAGCGGCACAGAGAAGATGAGCGTCTATACTGCCGACGGCGCCCTCGTAGGTACCGGACTCACTGTGCAGCTCCCCGCCGGCACATATGTGGCCAAGGCAGGGGCAGCTTCAGCCAAATTCATCGTGAAATGAGCCATCCACGCCTCACCGCCATTCTGGCGGCAGCAATCATAGGGTCAACCTCCGCCATAACGGCGGAGGGGGCCTACACCCTCGACCTCTCCGGGGGCACGCTCCCTGCCGGAGTGAGTGCTGCCAATGCCACAGGTCAGCTGCCCCAGGCCAGCGGCTACAAACGCGGTTACACGACCGACGGATGGTGCGTAGACCGCTATGCCGACCGCGGATATGTGGCCCTCTCCCCCACCTTCACAGCCTCGCCCACCCCATGCAGCAATATCCTTCGGCTCCCGGCGATAGATATAGCCGAAGGTGAATTCCTCAGCTGGCAGGCTCTCTCGGCCGACCCTTACCGACCGGAAAGCTATCGCGTCGAAGCCAGCATAGACCAGACCGACAGCATCATCACTCTTGCTGAAATCGAGTCGGAGGCTGACCAGTGGACCCCGCATATGGTCGACCTCTCGCAATGGAGAGGCCACCAGCTGCATATATCATTCATCTGCACCAGCACCAACCGCTATCTGCTCGCCTTGACAGAGGTCCGCACCGGCGTGCCGCAAGGTCTGAGCTTCCATGTAGCCGACCTCAGCCAAGTCTTCAGCGGCTCCGAGGCTGCCGAGGCGGGAGCCACCGACTACCCGCTGCGCATGCTCAACACCGGAGCCCCACTGAGCGCCGGCCGCATCACCCTCTCCACCCCCGAAGGGGAATACTCGGCCATCGGCATCGAAGAGCAATGGGCTTCGGGCGAATGGCGCTCAATTACCCTCCCCGCCCCCGCGAGCCTCAACACCGCCACCCCCTGCACCATAGCATACGAAGATGGCGACACACGGCTGCCTCTCACTGCCAAGACCCTGTGGTGCTCGCACTTCAAGCGTCATGCCGTGGTGGATGAGGCCACCGGGATGTGGTGTGTGAACTGCCCCGAGGGGAATCTGGAGCTCGAAGCACTGCAGCACACCTATGGTGACGACATCTCAATAATCTCGACCCACGTCAGAGATCCGCTGGCCAACGATGACTACTACAATGCCCTCGGTTTCCGCTCAATCCCCCGCATGAAGCTCAACCGCATCGAGGCCTCCGCCTCAGCTGATGCCTCGGGATTCAGCGACTACCTCTTCACTCCGGTGATTGCCGAGGTGCAGCTCATGCCGGCCACACTCTCAGCCGATGGCCGTAAAGCCTCGATTGAGGCGCATGTGCGCACGGCAGAGCCACTCGACAACAGCACCGACCGCTATCGCATCGGCTACGTGCTCACAGCCTCGTTCAACGGCGGCGCCAATGCCGACGGATGGTATCAGAAGAACAACTGCACCCAGCCCTCAGATGCGCGCTACTATTATCTACCCTCCACCATTCTTGGTGAGCTGGCCCGGTTTGACCATACATCGCTCACCTTCGATGGCGCCTTCGACGGCTTGGCCGCAAGCCTCCCCGCCACTCTGCAGCCCGGCGAGGAATACACCGCACGATGGGAGGTCACTGCGCCTGAACTGCTTCAGGATATTGCCGAAGGACGCATCGTAGCCTATATCCTCGACACCGACTCGGGCGAGATTCTCAACGGTGCCGAGATATCACTCTCACCCGATGCTCCCTCAGGAGTGGTCGACATCGAGAGCGACCGAGCCCACGGCTGCCACACCATCTGCCGCCTCACCGCCCCTGACCGGCTTCTGCTTCTCAATCCCGACTCCGAGGGTCACCCGACCACTTACTGCATCGATGCCTTCGACCTCCAGGGAGGCCACGAGCTGAGTCTGGACGGCACTCTGGCCTCAAGCTGCGAAGTGCGCCTCCCCCTCAGCCGCGGCATCCATATATTGCGCGTCAGCATCGGCGGAACGCTGCCACAAACGACTTCAATGAAAATCAACATCTAATCCACTTTTACATTATGAAGAAACTTTTTACCACCCTGTTGCTCAGCGCCGGCATACTCACTGCCAATGCCGCCATTGACTTCAGCAACTATACCTCCGATCCCGCCCAGGGCATCGTGGATGAAATCTCAAAAATCACCGTCAACTTCCCCGACATCTACGAGATTGAATTCCTGTCGAGCGAGGGGATATACCTCATCGACCCGGAATTTGAGGAGGTGGCCGGAAGCGTGAAGATGGGCTTCGAACTCAATCAGTTTTTCTATGTGCCCGCAGAGCCTGTGACCGCCCCGGGCACCTACACACTCTGCATCGGCGCCGAGACCCTGACCGGATACAACGAAGACTACTCTGACTATGCCGACAATCCTGCCGAGATATATCTGCAATTCACCATCGAAGGTGAAGCCGACCCCTTCGCCGGATTCAGCGCAGTCCCCGCCACAGGCACCTCGATGACCGAGCTCCCGGAGGCGACACTGACGTTTGACTCATTCGCGGAAGTGACTCTGGCCGACGCCTCGCTCGTAGCCGTAAGCCTCAATCAGCAGCAGCTCGAAGCCATCAACTACTCACTTTCAGCCACAGGCAATACCGTCACAGTCAACTTCTCGCCGGCTCTCAAGTCGCAGGGTGAGGATATGGCTGTCGACATCACCTTCGCCCCCGGCGCACTCAAAGGCGACGCACAGGCCAATACCCAGCCCATAGAGGTGAAATATCTGCTCGCAGCCTCAGTCAGCTACGACATCGCCCTCGCGCTCAGCACCCCCACCAAGCCCAACGCCGATGGCGAAATCAGCGCCGAGAAGCAGCTCACATCCTTCTTCTTCGTGGCCGATGAGGCCGGATTGGTGGCAGCTTCAGGAAGTGCCGACAATGTGACAGTGCGCGAAATCAACGGCACATTCGAAGTGAGCGGCCATCTCAGAAAGGCCTTCGGACTTGATGCCACCAAGACCTACTTCTCTGTAGAGTTCAGCAGCGAGCCCAGATACAACGGCGAGTATGAGGTAGTCATCAGCGAGGGTGCCATCGGCAACGAAGCATGGTCAGTCAATCCCGCCACAGGCCGCAGCAACCCGCAGCTCACCATGACTTTCACGCTCGTGGATGGCGTTGACCGCGTCACCTACAACCTCGAGCCCGCCTCAATCTCGCCCGAAGAGAGCAGCGTGGCCGACGCCGCCGTTCTGAGCCTCTTCACCATCCGCTTTGATGAGGATGTAGAGCTGGCCGCCGAGGCACATGCCACACTTGCCGCCACCGACAACGACTATGCCGCCACATCCGACATCGTAGCCGTTTCGGCTCGCGAGTTCACCGTAAGCTTCGACCCGGCTCCCACCGCCGACGGCTCCTACATTCTCAACATTCCCAAGGGCACCTTCAAGAACGCAGCAGGCAACCTCAACGCCGAGCTCACCCGCGCCTACCAGGTTGACGCCACCAGTGGCGTATCTCTGCTCCCCACCGGCTCAGAGGATGCTCCCGCCGCGATCTTCACCCTTCAGGGCACACGCATGCCGACCACATCGCCCGCCACTCTCCCCGCCGGCCTCTACATCATCAACGGCCGCAAAGTAGCGGTAAGATAAGACCCTAAAACCCCTAAAGACCTTAAGGACCCTAAGGACCCTAAGGACCCTAAAGAGAATAAATAGAGCGGCAAGCCCGGGAATACTCCTGAGCTTGCCGCTTTCAGATAAATGGATCAGCTAATAAAAATGAGTGTGACCCCGGCGGGGAAGAAACCACTATGCGTACCCCGCCCCGTGCCGCCCGGAAGTAAAGAAGTTGTTTAAACAACTTCAAAGCAGCTTCCGGACGACATCGAGAAATACTAACCTACTGCATCTCGGCTCCGCCACCAAGAGCCCTGTAGAGTGTGACTACCGCCTGAAGCTGGCTCACACGGTCGGCAATCAGATTGATCCTTGAATTCAGGAGTTCCTGCCGAGCAGAGAGCAGTTCAAGATAGGTGGCATTATTTGTACGGAAAAGAATCTCATTTGAGCGGACCGTGCGCTGAAGATCATCGCACTGTCCGGAATGGAAATCATAATTCTGGCCATACGACTCGATGGCAAACAGGGCATCATTGACCTCCTGTCCGGCATCAAGCAGCGCCTGGCGGTAGTTGAGCAGCGCAATCTGCTCCTCATCCTTGGCCACACGCAGATTCGAAATCAGTTTGCCGCGCTGGAAGAAGGGTTGCGTCAGTTGCGCCAATGCCGAGAGGAGCCATCCACCCGGATTGCTGACCCCCTGGCCCAGAGCGTTGGTCCAGCCTGCCGAGCCACCCAACGTCAGCGACGGATAGAAAGCGGCCCGCGCCTGATTTGTAGAGTAGAACGACGCAGCCAGAGTCATCTCGGCCGCCACCACATCAGGTCGGCGCGACAACAGATTGAGCGGTAATCCGGCCGATATCCCCTCAGGCATGGTCTGCGCATCGAGCGAACCGCGCCCAATGGGGCGCCATGTGGTGCCGAGCAGGGTGCACATCGAGTTCTCCGTCTCACGCTGCTGGCGCAGAAGAGTGTTGTGAGAGGCGAGGAGACCGTTGAGATTGGCACGCGCCTGGGTGAGTGCATTCTCATGGATATCGCCCACCTTCAGCAGGAGCTCCATAGTGCGCACCTGCTCACGCCACACATCGATTGTGCTTGAGCTCACCTCCACCTGGCTGTCGAGCATCAGCAGAGTGTAATAGCAATTGGCAATCGAGGCAATCAGCTCCGACCTCACACCCTCGGCATAGGCCGACTGGGCCAGGAGCTGCATCTGCTTCTCGCGCTTGGCATTGCGCAACTTCCCGAAGAGATCGATTTCCCAGCTGAGATTGACCGGTATCTCATAGGTCTTCACTGCCTTGTGGCCATCGACACTCGTGATTGAGCCATTGGGCGAGAGAGTCAGTTCGGGCAGATAAGCCAGTTTGGCAGCCTTGAGTCCGGCCGCCGCCTCATCGATGCGCAGCATCGCCACCTGCAGATCGGTGTTGGATCCGAGCCCCTCCTCAATGAGGGCCTGCAGCAGGGGGTCGGCGAAGAGTTGTCGCCACGGCATCGTGCCAAGCGGCTTGAGCGAGTCGGGCGCAGCCATCGCCTCAGCCGCTGGGGTGGCATAGAGCGAATCGACCGGTAATCCCTCCGGCCGGCTGTAACTCTTGTAGAGGTTACAGCCGGTGAGGCCGAAGGAAAGGATCGCGAATATAGTTATCGATAGAATTTTCATGATTTCATTGAATATTTTTATCCTCCTCACGCTGACGGCGGCGGCGTCCCATCACTTTCTCCTCAATCCATTGGAAGGTGATGAAGAAGGCCGGGGTCACGAAAAGCAGGCCCACGGTGCCGATAATCATGCCGCCCACTACACCCACACCGAGCGAGGTATTGCCGTTGGCTCCTACGCCCGTGGCGAACATCAGCGGCAGCAGACCGAAGATCATAGTCAGCGCCGTCATCAGAATCGGGCGCAGACGCACCGAAGCCGCCGACATGGCCGCCTGCGTAAGCGACATCCCCGCCTTGCGGCGCTCGGTGCCATACTCGGTGAGCAGAATCGCCGTCTTGGCCAGAAGGCCGATAAGCATGATGAGACCGGTCTGCAGATAGATATTGTTCTCTATGCCCCAGAGGCGTGCGAAGAGGAAGCTGCCCATCAGGCCGAAGGGCACCGACAGAATCACCGCCAGCGGCACAAACAGACTCTCGTAGAGCGCACACAGAATCAGATAGATGAAGAGTACGCATATGGCGTAGATAATCACCGTGGTATGGCTGCCTGAGGTCTGCACCTCCTCGCGCGTCATGCCCGAGAATTCATAGCCGAAACCTGTGGGGAGCGTTGTGGCCGCCACCTCATTGATGGCATTGATCACATCGCCCGAGCTATAACCCTGCGCCGGCATACCCTGCACATTGATGGCCGAGAACATGTTGAATCGCATCAGCGACTCGGCGCCATACGTCTTGGTCAACTTCACAAACTGGCTCACCGGCGCCATGCCACCCTTGGTGCGCACATATATATTGTCGAGGGCCTCCATGCCATCGCGATAGTTGTAGGGAGCCTGCACTATCACACGATAAATCTTGGTGAAGCGGTTGAAGTTGGAGGCATATATACTGCCGAAATAACCCGAGAGCACATTCAGCACCTCGCTCGTGGTGGTGCCGGCGCGCTGACACTGGGCCTCGTCGACATCAATCGTGTACTGCGGGAAGTTGGCGCTGAATGAGGTCTGCGCCATCTCGATCTCAGGGCGCTTGTTGAGCGCCTCGAGGAATCCGGTGGTGACATTGCTCAGTTCTCCGTAGCCCTTGCCTGAGCGGTCCTGCACATAGACATCGAAACTGTTGCCCGAGCCATAGCCCTGTATCATCGGCGGCGCGAATATGAAGAGACGCGCATTCTTGATATGGGCCGTGCGGCGATAGATTTCGCTGCGTATGGCATCTACATTGTCATCCTTGCCGGTGCGCTCATCCCAGGGCTTGAGCTTGATGATAAACATGCCGTGCGATGAACCATTGCCCGAGGCCATGCCGAATCCGGCCACCATGTTGAAATTATCGATCTGCGGCATCTGCTTGAGTTCAGCCTGAATCTCCTGCATGATTGATTCGGTCTCTGCCAGAGTGCTGCCGGCAGGCGAGTCGAAGCTCATGAAGATAGTGCCCGTGTCCTCGTTGGGCACAAGTCCGGTCTTGGCAGTCCCCATGAGCCACAGCAGCAGCGCGCAGGCCACACCCAGCACCGACCATCCGAGCCATTTATGCTTGATAAAGAAGAAGACACCGCGCACATACTTGCGCACAATCTTATGGAAGCCGGCATCGAAGGCCAGGCGGAAGCGTGTCGAGAACTCAAGTTTCTCGCCCGGCCTGACCTCCTGGTTGGGGCGCAGCAGCAGGGCACAGAGCGCCGGCGAGAGCGTGAGCGCGTTGATTGCCGATATACCCACAGCCACAGCCATCGTGATACCGAACTGGGTGTAGAACACACCCGACGTGCCACCCATGAACGACACAGGCACGAACACCGCCATAAACACCAGCGTAGAGGTCACCAGAGCCGATGACACGCCGCTCATGGCATCCACGGCCGCCTTATAGGTAGATTTATATCCCTCGTCAAACTTCGTCTGCACCGCCTCGACCACGATTATGGCATCATCCACAATCGTGCCTATGGCAAGCACCAGGGCGAAGAGAGTCAGAAGGTTGATGCTGAATCCGGCTATATAGAGCACCGCAAATGTGCCGATAAGCGACACGAAGATACTGATTGTGGGGATAAGCGTCGACCGCGGATTCTGAAGGAAGAAATACACCACCAGCACCACCAGCACGATAGCCTCGAGCAGCGTCTCGATCACCTTGTCGATTGAGGCATCGAGGAAGGTCTTGGTGCTCATGAGCTGCACAAGCTCTACGTCATCGGGCAGCGATTTCTTCACCTGCTCCAGATAGTCCTCGATGTTGATGATAATCTCATTGGCGTTAGAGCCCGATATCTGGTTGATCATGCAGGTTGCACCCGGCAGACCGTTGACGAATCCCTTATAGGAATAACTCTGCGCGCCGAGCTCCACATCAGCCACATCCTTGAGGCGGAGCACACGCCCGTCGTCGAATGCCTTGATGATAATCTCCTCAAACTCACTCTCCTCCTCCAGACGACCGCGATATTTGAGTGTGTACTGGAATACATTCTCCGAATCCTCGCCTATCGCACCCGTCGAAGCCTCGATATTCTGGCTCGAGAGGGCAGCCGTGACATCATCGGGCACCAGGCCGTACTGCGCCATCACATCCGGCTTGAGCCAGATGCGCATGGCATACGCTCCACCCATCACATTCACCTCACCCACGCCGGTGATGCGCTGTATGCCCGGCTTGATATTGATGTTCATGTAGTTGGTGAGGAAGGTCTCGTCGTAGGTGCTGTTGGGGCTGAAAAGTCCAAACACCATCAGCGTACTGTTCTGACGCTTGCGGGTGGTGACACCCACCTTGGTCACCTCGGCCGGAAGCAGGGCTGTGGCCGTCGAGACACTGTTCTGCACGTTGACCGCAGCCATGTCGCCGTCAGACCCCTGCTTGAAGTAGATGGTCACCTCGCCGCTGCCGGTGTTGCTGGCTGTAGAGGTCATGTAGGTCATGTTCTCCACGCCGTTGATGGCCTCCTCGAGAGGCACGATCACACTCTTCTGCACCGTCTCGGCATTGGCGCCGCTATATGTGGCCGACACCCTCACCGTGGGTGGGGCAATGTCGGGATACTGCTCCACCGCCAGGGCGAAGAGGCCGATCACACCCGCCACCACAATCACCACCGATATCACCATCGACAGTATCGGGCGGTCAATGAATCTCTTTATATTCATTTCCCGGCCTCCTCTTCTGCAGCATCATTCTTCGCGGCCTTGGCGGCGCCTGAGGCAGCCGCGCCATCCTTAGGCGCGCTCTTCATCTGCGTCACCTTGGTGCCCGCTTTGAGGAGTCCGGCACCCTCGGCCACTACTGTGTCACCCTCGGCTATGCCCGAGAGCACGATATACTCCTTGCCGTCGTTGATCTTGAACACCTCCACCGGAGTCG
Source organism: uncultured Muribaculaceae bacterium (assembly GCA_910577585.1). Lineage (GTDB taxonomy): Bacteria > Bacteroidota > Bacteroidia > Bacteroidales > Muribaculaceae > Lepagella. The sequence continues at coordinate 10,570 of CAJTNN010000017.1, forward strand.
ACACCGTCGTGCCATTGACCACCTTATAGGTGAAGATGCGGTTCTGAATCTCATATGTGGCTCCCTGCGGAATCACCAGCGAGGCCGAGCGTGCATACGAGAGCACCACATTTGCCGACCCTCCGCTCAGCAATTTGCCCGAGGCGTTGGGGAAGTTGGCGCGTATCGACACAGTGCCCGTAGTCTTGTCGACCATGCCGCTCACCACATCGATCTCACCCTTCTCGGCATAAATCGAGCCATCCTTCATCTCAAGCTCCACCGGCGGATAGGCCTTCATGGCCTCCTGCATCGAACCATATTGCGAGGCAAGCTCCATGGCCTGCTTCTCCGACATCGAGAAGTAGGCATACATTCTTGAGTTGTCAGACACGGTGAGCAGCGGAGTCTCCATCGTGGGCCCCACCAGGGCACCGATACGATAGGATGACATTCCGGCCACACCATCCACCGGGCTCTTGACCTCGGTATACGACAGATTGTTCTGCGCGTCGCGCAGCTCCGCCTTTGCCTGCATCAGCGCCGCCTCGGCACTCTTGTAGCTGTTGCGCGCCGTGCGCAGTTCGATTTCTGAGATTATCTTCTCTTTGTAGAGTTCCTCTTTGCCGTCGAGTGTGAGCTTGGCATTGGCAAGCGAGGCCTCGGCTGTGGCCACAGCGGCCTGGGCTTTCTGAAGCGCGGCCTTGTAGGGCACCTGGTCAATCACAAAGAGCACCTGCCCCTTGCGCACTCTCGCACCCTCGTCGACACACACCTTCGTGATAAGCCCCGACACTTCGGGACGCACCTCCACATCCTGACGTCCCTCGAGGACAGCACTGTATTTCACTGAGAGGTCGCGGTCCTCGGGCTTGACCACAAGCAGCGGATACTCCTGCGGGGCATCCTGGTCGCGGTCATCGCCACCTTTTCCGCATGATGGCAGCACCAGAGCCAGGAGAGCGAGCCCGATTAAATGTTGATGATAAGACATAGTTTATGATGTTGTTTACAGTAGGTCATACCCCGCTGCCGCCGGCGGCAGGAATATGAAACTCGAAAATCAGCCACAAAATTATATCCGATTGCAAGAGAAACGCTTATACTCTATGGACGCAATATTGTCCATTCTGCGCATTTTTGACCCACATGGCTATTTTTACACGCTGAGACTTTTCCAAAAGGAGTAAATTATGTTAAATTTGCGCTCCCTAAATCTATCAAGCCTTATGACTCAATCTGAGCTTATCGACATTTTTCCGCCGCAGTTTTCGATTGCGGATAGAGTGCTTCTGATTCCCCCCGGCATGTCGGGCCGATTGGCCGGGCTCGGGGTGAAAGAGTGCCGTATATTCCTTCTGGTGACGGCGGGGAGTATCACACTGCGCATCGGTTCGGAAGTGACGCATGTCGAGGGGGGATATTTCGTCGATATGCTGGTGTGGGAGGAGGTGACGGTGGTGGATGTGAGCGATGATGCGCGGGTGTGGTGTCTGCTGCCGAATTATCTGTTTACCAATGAGTCGCTCCACGGGCTGAAGCCGGCCGATGCCGAGTCGTTCAAGGACCGCCATTCAATCCCGCGGCTGGCGCTGACGCATCATGAGTCGGATATTCTTGAGCGGCAGCTCACACTGCTGGCCAACGCGCTGGCCGACATGCGCCACAACTATCGCGCAGAGCTCTGCCAGACCTACTTCCGCAGCTTCATGCTTGAGGCCGGCAATATAATGCTGCATAAGAGGCACGCCATAGATGAGTCGGAGGGGGTGGAGACACGCCAGGACACTATCTTGCGCAGTTTTCTGAAATTGGTGTGGCGATATTATAAGTCAGAGCATAATGTGGAGTTCTACGCCGGGAGGCTCTGCATCTCGGCCAAGCATCTTTCGCGGGTGGTGCGGTCGCAGCTCGGCAAGACACCCTATGTGGTGATACGCGATGAATTGCTGCAGGAGGCCTCGAGCCTACTTAAGGATTCCAAGAAGAGTGTGCAGGAGATTGCCACAGAACTGCATTTCTCGGAGATGGCCTCCTTCTGCAAGTTTTTCAAGAAGCACAATGGCCTCTCACCCACAGCCTACCGCACTCTTGAACGCCATCGCTAACGCACCCTCATATATGCTGAGCCACCCTTATATATAATATACACCCTTATATATAATAATAAGTAGCTGCTTTGACCGGCCACTCAGCGCTTTTTGGGGGTCGAGAGGGCTTTGGTGCGGTCGAGAAGGATTTCATCCATATGGTCTTTGGCCCATTGGATGAGTTCGTTGATGATGGGGAAGAGAGAGTGGGCACGCTCGGTAAGCATATACTCTACGCGCGGGGGAACCTCGGCGTAGACATGACGTGTGACGAAGCCATCGGTCTGCAGAGTACGCAGGGTCAGCACGAGCATCTTCTGCGAGATGTCGGGGAGTTCGGCGGCAAGGTCACGCAGACGCAGCGATTCGTGGCCGTTGAGAGTGTAGAGCACCAGCAGGGTCCATTTGTCGCTGATGCGGTTGAGTATGTTGCGTATCGGGCAATCGGGGTAGAGTTCGTTCTTGTTGAAGTTTCTTTCCATAACTATCCTTTTTTCCTTTCATTGGCAAAGTTAATCAATTTTTTAAACGCTAGGATATTTTTCTTGCGCACTATTTTTAACCCATCCACGATTTTAGCCCCCGGCAGGGGGGTACCGCCAATTATGGTCACACTGACAGGCAGTTAAAGAGTGTTAATTATGAGCACTATTTTGCATCTAAAAGCTCTGATTTTCAACAATTCTAACCTACGGGTAACCTATGTCACCTCATTGCGGGCGCCCTTAACCATACAACAATTCGGCGTCCGAACATGTCTATAAAGTATAAGATTCTCAATAGTGCATAAAAGTTACTATTGTGAATCACAAAACAATAACACGATTAAAATTCAAAAATACATATCAAAAATATCAAAAAAAATTATGGACAAAAACGTAGCACTTATCGGCGCGAGCGGTTTTGTAGGCTCGGCCATTCTGAATGAACTTCTTGACCGCGGTTTCCACGTAGAGGCTCTGGTCAACCATCCCGAGAAGGTGAAGGTAGAGAACCCCAACCTCACAGTCAAGAAGGTGGATGTATCTGACGAAAAGGCTCTTGAGGCTGACCTCCGCGGATTTGAGAATGTGATCAGTGCCTACAATCCCGGTTGGGCAAACCCGAATATCTATGAGGAGACCCTCACCAACTATCCGAAGATTCTTGAGGCCGCCAAGAAAGCCGGCGTGAAGAGACTCCTGATTGTGGGTGGCGCAGGCACACTCTTCGTAAAACCAGGCGTGCGCCTCGTCGACACCGGCACACTCCCCGCCGAGTGGCTCCCCGGTGTGAAATCACTGGGTGAGTTCTACCTCAATACTCTTATGCCTGAAAAGGATATCGACTGGATATTCTTCTCGCCTGCAGGCAATCTGGGCGACATGGGCGCCAAGGGTCCCGGCAAACGCACAGGCGTATATCGTCTGGGCAAGGACGACATGATTTTCGACAAGGATGGCAATAGCTTCATCTCGGTCGAGGATTACGCCAAAGCCATGGTCGATGAACTCGCCGACCCGGCCCACCATCAGGAGCGCTTCACAATCGGCTACTGATATATATATAACCCAATCTCAAATGCGGATGCCACGGGGCTGACGCTGCCCACACACAGGGCGTCAGCCCCGGCACTCACCGCCCCACAACCCTGCAATCAAAAAAAAAGTATACTGCCATGAATGAGAAACTATTGGAAATCTTCCAGAAGAATAAAGAGGTGGCCTTCGCCACTTCGGTAGATGGCAAACCCCATCTGCGCATTTTCCAGATTATGAAAATCGACGGCGATTCAATCTACTTCGCCACTTCACCCAAGAAGGAGGTCTATGCCCAGCTGCGCCAGAATCCGCATGTGGCAATTCTCGACCTGAAGGGAGCATCGTTTGCACGCGTGTCAGGCACCATCGACTTCGATATCCCCGACGAGGTGCAGCGTGAGATTTATGAGAGCAACCCGGTGCTGCCCCATCTCTACAAGACCTACAAGGACCTCGCCTATCTGCGTCTTCCCGCGGAATCAGCCGACTACTTCGACCTCCGCACAACCCCTCCAACCCTCATTCACTATGACTTCTGAAAAAGATAGATTGGACACACTGCTCAGGGCGCTCCTCGCGGAGAGCCCTGAGTATTCGCATATCTCCCTGCCGGCCACTGTGGCAGAGAAGCGTGAGCTGCTGCGCGCGCTGATGAATGTGCGCCCACCGAAGCCGCTCAGCCCGGAGCTGATGAGCCTGCAGGATGAGGAGTTGGCCACTCAGCGCGATGAGAAGGGGGTCGTGGAGCCCGACACCATCCCGGTGTCGCCGCTCAATCCGAAGCTGAGGCTATGGCAGGGTGATATCACCCGCCTGGCGGCCGATGCCATCGTCAATGCCGCCAACTCGCAGATGCTGGGCTGCTTCGTGCCGCTTCACAAATGCATCGACAATGCCATACACTCAGCCGCCGGCATGGAGCTGCGCGAGGAGTGCGCGCGCATCATGCATGAGCAGGGGCACGCCGAGCCCACCGGTGAGGCCAAGATCACACCGGCCTACAATCTGCCATCGAAGTGGGTCATACACACCGTCGGCCCCATTGTCTACGGCCCCGCACCCACCCCAAAAGAGTGCACCCAATTGGCTGATTGCTACCGCAACTGCCTTGAGCTCGCCGCTCAGAAGGGGGTGCGTTCGATAGCCTTCTGCTGCATCTCGACAGGTGAGTTCAGATTTCCCAACGCCGATGCAGCCGACATAGCCGTCGCCACCGTCACGACCTGGCTCCAGACCCATCCCGACACTTCGATAGACTGCGTCATCTTCAACGTCTTCAAGGAGACCGACCTGCATATCTACGAGCATCTGCTCGGCTACCAGCCCGACTGAGTCGCCACCCCTCCTCACCCACCGCTCTCTCAAAAAAATATCAGATTGAACTGATTTAAACTTTTTTCAAGGTCAAGATTTATTAAGATTTTGAGCAGGTTTCGGTTCTCGAAGAGGGAGCAATGCGGGCATTGCGACCGATGAAGAGGGCCGAAAGATGCCAAAATATTAATGAAGATTGGCCTTGAAGAAAACATTTTAAAATACTTTTTTAGTTTTCGTAAAAAGTTTAAATCAGTTCATTATGAAAGATTTCAACCTGCGCCTCGAAGAGGCCGCACGATACCTGGCCGAGGCCGACGCTGTGGTCATCGGCGCCGGAGCCGGTCTGTCGGCCGCAGCCGGACTCGATTATTCAGGTCCGGAATTCCGAAAGGAGTTTGCCGACTATATCAAGAAGTATGGATTTCCCGACCTCTACTCGTCGAGTTTCCATGAGTTCCCCACCGAAGAGGAGCGTTGGGCCCGATGGGCTCGCCATATCGAGTATATCCGCTTCCGTCCGGATGCGATGCCCCTCTACCGCCGGCTGTTTGACCTGGTGAAGGGGAAGAATTACTTCGTCATCACCACCAATGTCGATTCGCAGTTCCGCAAGGCGGGCTTCGAAGCTGACCGAATCTTCGAGGTGCAGGGCGACTACGGCCTCATGCAGTGCGCCGTAGGGTGCCATCCGCGCACATATTCCGACCGCCATACCGTAGAGGAGATTCTGCGCCACTCACACGACATGACCGTCGATGCACGCTATCTGCCGGTGTGCCCAGTGTGTGGCGGCAATATGGATGTGCATGTGCGCAAGAATCAATTCTTTGTCGAAGATGAGCCCTGGCAGCAGGCGGCCACGAGATATGAGGAGTTTATGACACGCTTCGCCGACCATGGCCGCGTAGTGCTGCTCGAACTCGGCATTGGCTACAACACCCCCACCATCATACGCTTCCCCTTCGAGCGCATACTCTTCCATAACTCCAAGGCCCATCTGATACGCCTCAATGCCGAGTATCCGCATGGTCCGGCCGAGACAGCCGCGCAGACCATCCCCTTCACCGAAGACATGAGTGAGGTAATCGAAAAATTGAATAAAGATGAAAAACATGTTTCTTAAGACCATGGCTCTGCCGCTGCTTATGGCGGCCGGAGCACAATCCGCTTCCGCCGCCACCACCGACCCGCTGCGCTTCGATGCCGGCAATTTCACCCGCCAGTCGCTCACTATGCCCGACGGCGAGGTCATAGACTACAAGGCATACGAGGGTATCTTCTACGTCACCAACGTCGAGGACTCCACCTATCAGACTCTCAACATATATGTGCCCGAACGCATGGCGCAGCTCGAGCGTGTGCCCATACTGATGCGCACCTATGTGGGTGGCTATGCGGCCTCTACGGCCAAATCACCCTCTCCGGCCGATGCCACCGGCCGGGCGCTGAAGGAGGGATACGTGGTCTGCATACCGGGCTCACGCGGCAATAACTCCACAATCGAGCGCGACGGAAAGACCATCTACACCGGCACAGCCCCGCGTGGTCTGCTCGACCTCAAGGCAGCCGTGCGCTACCTGCGGCATAACGACGCGCTGATTCCGGGCGACTCTGAGATGATATTCACCGATGGCACAAGCGCCGGCGGCGCGATGTCGTCGCTGCTCGGCGCCACAGGTAATGCACGCGAGTATGAGCCGATGCTGAAAGCCATGGGGGCCGCTGATGCCCGCGATGATGTGTTTGCGGCTATCTGCTATTGTCCTATCACCGACCTCAACCATGCCGACATGGAGTATGAATGGCTCTATGGCTGCACCAACACCGGTGTGCGACATCTCGATGAGGCACAGATACGCATCTCGCAGGAACTGGCAGCCGAGTGTCCGGCCTATATCGATTCGCTCGGGTTGCTTGATGCTGAGGGTAATGCGGTCAACTCCTCGAATTACAAAGAGTATCTGAAAGGCTTCCTTATCGAATCGGCCCACCGCGCACTCCAGGAAGGGTGTGAGATTCCTGACTCTATCGGATTCACTTTCTATCAGGATAAGTCGGGCCCGATGGGTGGGGCTCCCAGACGCGGTCAGGCGGCTGGAAAAGGTGCTCGCCCTGACGGCGCCACAATGGCCGATGGCCGCGAGGCTCCGTCGTTCGGACCGGGCAACGCACCCCGCTTCAACAAGAGTTCTGACTTCGTCACCGGCCTCGACCTCGACCGCTATCTGGCCTATGTGGCCTCGGTGACCCCGCTCAAGACTCCCCCGGCATTCGACCAGATGGGTGTGCTTATCCCCACCCCTTCGCCTGAGAACAAAGTCTTTGCCAATGAGCAGGGTGAGGCAGCCAACTTCACCGACTTCAGCCTCCGTCACCGCCTTGACGACCCCACAGCCCGTCTTGACGCCGACATGGTAAAGCGTGTCGAGCTGATGAACCCGATGAACTTCATCGGCACCGACCGCTCGGATGTGAGCCGCCACTGGTTTATCCGCCACGGCGCCAAAGACCGCGACACCTCCTTCCTGGTGCCCATCAACCTCGCCACACGCCTGCGCAACACCGGGCATGACGTCAACTTTGCCCTTCCATGGAATCGTCCGCACTCGGGCGACTATAACCTCGACGACCTCTTCAGCTGGATTGCCCTGACCATTCGCAAATAACACATTTTTTTGGTAACTTTGCACCGCCAAAAACATATTCGTTCCTCTGCCCCCGCCATATTCCACGGCATGGGGCAGAGGTTAATTGACTTTCTTCATGGGACAATTCAGTAAAAAGTATTACTTCTTCCTTATCCTCTTTCTGGGGATGCTTTCGGCGTTCGGTCCGTTTGTGACCGACATGTATCTCCCCACTCTCCCCTCGATGGCCGAGATTTTCCATACCACCGCCTCGCAGGTGCAGATGGGTCTGGCCACAAGTATGCTTGGTCTGGCGGTAGGCCAGATATTCTTCGGTCCGCTGAGCGATAAGTTCGGGCGCAAGGTGATTCTGGTCACTGCGATGATTCTCTTCGCCATCTCGACCATTGCGGCCATCTACTCCCCCTCCATAGAGTTCTTCAACACCTGCCGCTTTCTGCAGGGACTCGGCGGATCGGGGGGTATCGTGCTCTCTCGCTCGGTGGCCACCGACTGCTACTCCGGACGCGACCTGGCCAAGACGCTGGCAATCATCGGCGCCATCAACGGCATCGCCCCCGTGACAGCCCCTGTCATCGGCGGACTTGTGTCAAACGCCGTCGGCTGGCGCGGCATATTCTGGATTCTCTTCGGCATCGGGGCTGTGATATTGCTGATGTGTCTGATATTCCGCGAGTCGCACCCTCTTGAGCGTCGCTACACCGGCTCAGTGGCAAGTCTGCTGAACCGCTTTCCCGACCTTTTCCGGCTGCGCTACTATGTGGTCTATACGCTGCTGTATGCCTTCACATGCGGGGTGCTCTTCTCCTACATCTCATCGGCATCCTTCATCGTTCAGAATCACTTCGGATTCTCCGAATTGCAGTTTGCCATTGTGTTTGGTGTCAACGCACTGGGCATCGGCATCGGCTCGGGCCTCTCGCTGCGCTTCCGCAAGATGAAGAACGCCGCCCTCTTCGGCGCTTCGGGCATAGTGACCTCGACATTTATGCAGCTCATATGCTACCTCTTCATACCCGGCTTCTGGGCCTACGAGGCATTCACCTTCCTGATGCTCGTCAGCATCGGCTTCATCCTCACCTCAGCCACCACGATGGCCATGGACGAAGGGCGCCGCATGGTGGGCATAGCCTCTGCCATCTTCGGAGCCTCCGGCTTCCTCTTCGGAGGGATAGTGTCCCCTCTGGTAGGCATAGGCAACATCATGACCTCGACCCTGCTCCTGCTCGGCATCTGCTCACTGAGCGCCCTACTCTTCGCCTGGCTCTCCTTCCGCCGCCCAAGCGAAGCCCAAGGCCCCAAGCCGAGTGAGGGCGGCAGCCCGAATTAAGCCCAGGGCAGCCGGCATGAGGCCGGAGCAGCCAGCATGAAGCCAGAGCTGCCAGCAAGCTGCCGGAGCAAGGCTGTGTGAGGGCGGCAGCCCGAATCAAGCCCGAATCAAGCCAGAATCGAACCAAAAAGGGGGCGCCGGCGTTTTATCATTGACCGGCAGCCAGAAAGCATGCGCCGGCTACGCTTTTGTAACAACCCTTAATCGATTTTATGGTATGAAAAAATATCGTTGTGAAGTATGCGACTGGATCTATGATCCGGCAGTAGGTGACCCTGAAGGCGGCATCGCCCCCGGCACAGCATTTGAAGATATCCCCGACGACTGGGTATGCCCCCTTTGCGGCGTCGGCAAAGATGAATTCGTGGTGGTCGAGGAGTAATACCCCTCGCCTACCCCCCCTCATACGCACATTAAATATTAGATACAAGTAAACAGAGAAGGCCTCGACATGAACATCGAGGCCTTCTCTGTTTACTTATTGATGGATTGATATTTATTGATAGATTGGTCTATTCCTCAATGATGAGGCTATGCTGCCGCGATGCGCCAAGCTCCCGACTCAGTTCAGCATTCATAGCCACCGTCGTCAGACATCGCTCTTCGCATGGTTCTCATGGCGCATCAGGAAGGCATCCACCACTTCGGGCGAATCAAATTTGCGGGCGAAGAGATCGGCCGAGGCATCGATGGCAGCGAAGTGCGCCGGAGAGATCGAGGCCGGATGCGCAGCATCGGTGCTCCAGTCGATAAAGCGCAGATCGGCCAGGGGCGAGAGTCTGAATCTCTCAGGCTTGGCGCAGAGTATAGTCTGCTTATACATCTCATCAGGCGAGAAGGAGGCGCGCACCATGCGGCGTATCAGCCGCCGCTGCTCAAGCAACTCAACCACAGCCTCATGCGGCAGCGAGCACCACTGCGAACCATGCACAGGCTTCGGCCACGCGCGACTCCACGCACGCCGCAGCCCTAACCGCCGCTGCACTCCCAGCCATAGGCGCGAGCCGAGGCGCCGCAGACGATTGCCGGGCGTAGGCCGCGCCGAAGGGGGGAGCGTCAGCCACGCGATGTGGCGCAGCGTTATGCGGTCGGCAAAGTCGGGCAGCATCGGTTCGGTGTCGATAAAGCAATCGGAGGCCGCATCGAAGAAATCATATATCTCATCGGCCCCACGCACCGGCAGGTCGGCCCCTGAGAGAAGATGGTAATAAGAATATTGCTCATCGGCCGCTGCAGCCGCCGCGAAGAGGCGTAGCTCTGCCTCCACCATCGACGGGGTGCCCCATCTGACGCTTACCGGCTCAACCCACGTCAGCCTCCCCCGGCGCACAGCCCCGGCCACACGGCGGCGGTCGAAGCCCTTGGCCTTGGCATCGACATGCACGAAGAAGTCGGCACGCCCGTTGTCCATCAGCCGGATAAGCTCATCGAGGCAATGCGAGTTCTGATGCACAAGCAGCAGCAGCGCCTGACGGCGACGGGGTGAGGCACTCATCTTCTCACTCCACTTCATGAGCCAGCAGAGTGGCCGAAGTGGCCGAATCCACCTTCACCTTCACGAAATCGCCCGGCTTATGATTGCCGGCGGCAAAGACAGCCACCTTGTTTTGCGACGTGCGGCCGAAGAGTTCATCGGCGCTACGCTTCGAGCGCCCCTCCACGAGCACGGTGAAGACCTTCCCCACGTCAGCCTGGTTGCTGCGCAGCGAGAGTTCATTCTGCAGGGCTATCATTCGGTTGAGGCGGTCGATCTTCACCTCCTCAGCCACATTGTCGGGCAGATGCTTCGAGGCGAATGTACCGGGACGCTCGCTGTACTTAAACATGAAAGCCGAGTCGAATCCCACCTCATCCATCAGCTGCAGAGTCTGCTCGAAATCCTCTTCCGACTCATTGTGGAAACCGGTGAAGAGGTCGGTGCTTATGCCAGCGCCGGGGAGAATGCGGCGTATAGCCGCCACACGGTCGAGATACCATTCGCGCGTATACTTGCGGTTCATCAGTTTGAGCACCGCATTGCTGCCGCTCTGCACGGGCAGATGCACATGTCGCGCGATATTCTCATGCGCCGCCATAGCCTCGAGGGTGGCGTCGCTCATATCCTTGGGATGGGATGTGGTGAAGCGTATGCGCATGTCGGGAGCCGCCTCGGCCACGAGATTGAGCAGCATCGGGAAATCGGTGGTCATGCCGGTGGCCTCATCCACATGATGATAGCTGTCGACATTCTGCCCCAGCAGCGTGGCCTCCTTGAAGCCGCGTGCGCGCAGGTCGGCCAGCTCATGCAGAATGCTCTCGGGGTGCCGCGAGCGCTCGCGGCCACGTGTGTAGGGCACAATGCAATACGAGCAGAAGTTATTGCATCCGCGCATGATTGAGATAAAGCCCGACACGCCGTTGCCACCCATGCGCTTGGGCATGATGTCGCGGTAGGTCTCGGTCGTGGAGAGCACCGTATTGATAGCCTTCTGCCCCGTCTCGGCGGCGGCAATCAGATTGGGGATATCGAGATAGGCGTCAGGGCCGGCCACGAGGTCGACACCATGCTTCTCGATAAGCTCCTCCTTGAGGCGTTCGGCCATGCAGCCGATGACGCCGATGATGAGATTGCGCCCCAGCTTGCGGCGCATCGAATTCCAATAGGCAAGTCGCGAATGTATCTTCTGCTCGGCGTTGTCGCGTATCGAGCAGGTGTTGAGGAGCACCGCGGCAGCCTCAGCGTCATCCTCGGTGAGATCATAGCCCGCCATCTGCATCATGGCCGCCACGACCTCCGAGTCAGCCACATTCATCTGGCAGCCGTAGGTCTCTATGCGCACTTTCTTCGAAAAAGTGCAATTTTCACCCTTCTCAGGTAAAAAAAACGTCTGATTCATGTTCTGAGATTCAAAGATAATGATTACTTTTGCAAAAATACCATAAAAATCTAATCGTTACAAATGAGTATCCCTTTTATTACGGCAGAAGAAGCTGCCAGCTACATTAAAAACGGAGACAATGTGGGCTTTTCCGGCTTTACGGCATCGGGTACACCCAAAGTTGTAACTGTAGCTCTCGCAAAGCGTGCGAAAGAGCTCCATGAAAAAGGCGAACCCTTCAAAATCAACCTCTTCACAGGCGCCTCTACCAATGATCACGTTGATGGCGAACTGGCGCGTGCCGACGCAATCGCGATCCGCACCCCCTATCAGAGCCATCCCGACTCACGCAAACTTGCCAATCGTGGCGGAATGCATTATTTCGACACTCACCTCAGCCATGTGTCGCAGGATCTGCGCTATGGTTTCTATGGCGACATAGATGTGGCCATCATCGAGATGACCGAGATGAGTCCGAACGGCGAGTTTATCCTCGGCGCCGGCCTGGGCATGACTCCCACACTGGCCCAGATGGCGAAGAAGGTCATCATCGAGTACTCCTCTTACTACAAGACCTCGTTCCGCGGGTTCCACGACAATTACGTGCCCCTGGATCCCCCTCACCGCAGAGAGATTCCTATCTACAAGCCCTCTGACCGCATCGGCAGCACCGTCATCAAGATTGACCCTGCCAAGATTATCGGCATAGTTCCCTCTAACGCTTCTGAGAGCATCAAGCCCTTCACTGCCTCTGACGAAATCACAGAGCGCATCGGCGCCAACGTCTGCGGCTTCCTCGCCGAGCAGCTGCGCACCGGCAAGATGCCCAAGGAGTTCCTCCCCATCCAGTCGGGTGTGGGCAATGTGGCCAACGCCGTGCTCTACGGTCTGGGCGAGAATCCCGACATCCCCCAGTTTGAGATGTACACCGAGGTTATCCAGGATGCCGTGATGACTCTCATGGAGGAGGGCAAGTGTAAGTTCGCATCTACATGCGCACTCACATTCTCTGACGATGCCATGCTCCACTTCATGGACAACATCGACTTCTTCCGCGACAAAATCCTCATGCGCCCCGGCGAAATCAGCAATAGCCCGGAGGTGGTGCGCCGACTCGGCCTTATCGCCATGAACACCGCCCTCGAGGCCGATATCTTCGGTAATGTCAACTCCACCCACGTGCTCGGCTCGAAGATGATGAACGGCATTGGCGGCTCAGCCGACTTCTGCCGCAACGCATATCTGTCGATCTTCTCATGCCCGTCGGTGCAGAAGGATGGCAAAATCTCGGCTATCGTGCCGATGGTGAGCCACGTCGACCACAGCGAGCATTCAGTCAAGGTGCTTGTCACTGAGCAGGGTGTGGCCGACCTGCGCGGCAAAGACCCGCGTCAGCGCGCCGAGACCATCATCGAGAACTGTGCCCACCCCGCATATCGCGAGCTCCTCTGGGATTATGTGAAACTCGCCGAGAAGAATGGCGGCCACACACCCCACAACCTCTACGCCTCCTATGCCCTTCACCAGGCATTCATGGAGACCGGCGACATGCTGCAGGCCGACCTCGGCAGATTCTGCAAGTAAGCCCCTGAGCATCCTGAAGTCAACGCTTCGGAATTAATACTGAAACCTATATATGAAGGGCCGGATTCCCGCACGGGAGTCCGGCCCTTGGTGTATGCATATGGATATCAAATCACACATCCATCAGCGCCTGCAGCGAGGCGAGGCGCTCGGCCAGCACACCGGCATCAGGGTTGTCGGCATGTGTGGCCTCTATCACATGATAGCCGTAGCGCTCCAGGCTCATCGCGGCCTGCGTGGGGTCGGTGGCACGCACACGCAGTGTGACATGCATCATCCCCCGATCGGCCGGATGCGAGATCAGGTCGACAAGATGGGCATCCACATCCTCCACAGCGCGGGCCAGCAGCGAGGCACTGTAGTCATGCGGCGCACACTCCACGAGCAGCACCGAACTATCATCACGCGGGGCAATCAGACGCCCCAGACCCTCCAGCATCGACACCTCGTCGATCACCCCTACGGGCGCCCCATCCTCGCCGGCCACCCCAAGCAGGCGTCCCGGCGCATCGAGCAGATGAGGCAACACCTCGAGCAGAGGCATCTCCTGATCGACACTGCGCATCGGCAGAAGGTCGTGATGGGTCGATATTACATCTTTGGCTGTCATAACTTGGCAATAGAGCGCTGCATTTTCATGCCTGAGAATAGCGCGTGAATAAAGAATTTTTATTAGCTTTGCAATTCGGATATGCCAACTTTGCGATGGCTATCCGCCCCTCACCCCGCCAATGCTCCGGCAGAATCCGGGAGTGAGGCGTGAGCCGGGTTTTCTGATTACGAAGTTACAAATATTGTGCCAGAAAATCGAAAGCTCTTTGAATTTTTAACAATTAATGAGAGAAAAATATCGGTCTGACTCTGAAAATCTGTGGCTCGCGGCCATGCCGGCTTCGCGCCTTGGCAGAGCGACCGAACTGTCTGTCAATCGCTTATGACCCGTCTTAGCGTAAATATCAACAAAGTTGCCACACTGCGCAACGCGCGTGGCGAGAATAATCCCGATGTGGTGCGCTTCGCGCTCGACTGCGAGGCCTTCGGCGCACAGGGCATCACAGTACATCCGCGCCCCGACGAGCGCCATATCCGCCGCTCGGATGTGGCGGCACTCAAGGAGGTGATCGCCACCGAATTCAATATCGAAGGGTATCCCTCAGAAGACTTCCTGCAGCTCGTGGAGCGCACCCACCCCGCACAGGCCACCCTCGTGCCTGACGCGCCGGGCCAGCTCACCTCCGATTCCGGCTGGGATGTTGTGGCAAATGCCGACATGCTGCGCCAGATATGCCGCCGCCTGCACAGCGCAGGCGTGCGCACATCAATCTTCGTGGCGGCCGATCCGGCGCAGGTGCGCGCGGCTGCTGAAGTGGGGGCCGACCGTGTGGAGCTCTACACCAAGCCCTACGCCGACCTATATCCCACCGACCCGGCCCGCGCCATAGCCCCCTTTATCGAAGCTGCTGCCGAGGCTGCCAGATGCGGCATCGGCCTCAACGCCGGCCACGACCTCAGCCTGCAGAACCTCGCCTACTTCCACCGCAATATCCCCAACCTCGATGAGGTGAGCATCGGGCATGCCCTGATTTGCGACGCCCTCTACCTGGGCATCCGCCAGACCATCGCCGAATATCTCGACTGTCTGCGCTGATGTCGGCGCCCTGTCGCGGCGATGAACTCTTCAGCCGCCATCGGTGTTATCCATTACGGCCCGCGCCACTCTCCGGCACCCTCGGCTGAACTTCACTATTAGCTATATCTACCAAGTATCCCCCCACTGAACCCCCTTTCACATGGACACCCTGACATTCTGGAGCCTCGTCATGGATGGCGGCTACATCATGATTCCGCTGGCACTGCTGCTCCTTCTCACAATCTACGTATTCACCGAGCGCATGATAATCATCAACCGCGCCCTCAAAGAGGACCCCACCTTCATGAAGCGCATCCGCGACTATATCCATGAGGCCGACCTCGAGAGCGCGCTGCGCCTCTGCAAGAATACAGCCACCCCCTATGCCCGGATGATCATGAAGGGTATCCAGCGCATCGGACGCCCCACGCAGGATGTGCTCACGGCCATCGAGAACTGCGGCAACCTCGAGATTGCCAACCTCGGCAAGGGACTCCCCTGGCTCTCCACCACCGCCGCCGGCGCACCGATGCTCGGATTCCTCGGCACCGTCGTGGGCATGATACAGGCATTCTTCACCCTGGCCAAGGCCGGAGCCGCATCCAACATCACCCTGCTCTCCGGAGGCATCTATCAGGCTCTCGTCACCACTGTGGCGGGTCTGGTAGTGGGCATCATCGCACTCTTCGCCTACAACTATCTTGTGGCACGCATCAATCGCGTCATGACCCGCCTCGAGGCCCGCAGCATCGAATTCATGGATCTTCTCAACGAACCCGCCTGAACCCGCCGCCATGCCCCTTAAACGCCAGTTTCCCACCCTCGAGACCTTCTCGATGTCGTCGATGACCGATGTCATCTTCCTGCTGCTGATCTTCTTCATGGTCACCTCAACACTGATTCATCCGGCCGCCATCGACGTCAATCTGCCGCAAAGCGGCGAGCAGACCTCGCAGAAACCCACCACGGAGGTCTACGTCGACTCCGTGCGAAATATCTATCTCGTGGAAGACCGCAACGACTCGACCGGACTGCTGAGCATCCCGCGCCGCATACAGCTCGATTCGCTGGCGCCCCGCCTTACGGCCATCCAGCGCGTCGACTCGATGCGCCCCGTGGCACTCTATGCCGATGAGCGTGTGCCTTACGGCTATGTGGTCGATGTGCTCGACATGGCCGCCCGCAGCAATCTGCGCCTCGTGCTCGCCACCAAGGCCCGCAGCGTGGCCCAGCCAGAATAAGCCCCCCTCGCGCCAAGGCGCTCCCTATCACTCCCTGCTGAAATCTATTTTCACTCACCTCTCCCCCTCATGATTCCCCCCTGACAATGAACAACTCCAACTCCCGGCCCACCGACCCCCACGCACCACGCCGACGCGACTCACTGATCGCCGCCGGCGTGACGCTGCTGATGGCCGTGCTGATATTCTGCTTCCTCTTCTGGGGCGAAATCGGGTTTGACCGCCGGCAGATGGCCGAAGCATCAATACCCGAAATCGGACAAGAGGAGGAGGAACTCTTCCTCGACCCCCAGCTGCTCGACCTTGGCGAGGAGGAGAGCCAGCTCAAGGATGACGCCGCAGCTCCGGCGCAAGGCACACCTGAAGTGGTGGAGAAGCCTGACCCGAAAGTCACTTCGCCACGCCTGAAAGGTGAGAATCCCAAGCCGGCGCCGCCCAAAGAGAAACTCGTCAGCCAGACCAAGCCCTCGCCGGTGAAGACCACCGAACCCAAAGCCACCGACAAAGAGGTGCGCAAAGTCCAGAGCAAGACAGCCGGAGCCTTCTCGCCCGATAATGGCCAACCCACAGGCCGCAACAACTCAGCCGGGTCAGCCGGCAACCGCACCGGCATCGCCGGACACTCCGACGGCTGGAAATTCCTCGGCTGCCCGTCGCCCGATGTGAAGCTGCGCAACAAGACCGTCATCACCGTCAGAGTCACCGTCAACTCGCGCGGAGCCGTGACCTCGGCTGTAGCCTCGGGAGGCAACGCCACTCTGCGCGCCGCCTGCGAGCAGGCCGCCCGCGCCGCACGTTGGCAACCCCTCGACCCCTCGAAGGCCCGCACCGCCAAAGGCACCATCACCTTCACAATCACCCCCCGCTGACACATCGCCGCCACCCCCTCTGACGACTCAAATGTAAGATTTCTCATCTGAAATTTTGCATTTAATTACAAAAATGCTAAATTTGGGAATAATAAAATATTTGAACCATGGACTATAAAGATGTCAACGTGCTTGAGCCCGAGCTTAAGCTGATCACACCCTTCGACCATCAGGGTAAGATTTCGGTAGGCGTTCTCGCCAACTATGCCGATGATGAGGAGACCCGATTCCTCCTCACCCCCGAAGCCTGCGGACTGCTGACGTCGGCGGGTATAGAGGTCACCATCGAAGCCGGCGCCGGCGTCGACATCTCGTTCAGCGATGAGGCCTACGCCGATTTCGGCGCCAAAATCGCCACCCGCGATGAGACTATCAAGGCGAATGTCATACTCAGCTACTCTCCGCTGCGCACAGCCGATGTGAAGAAACTCTCAAAAGGGGCCACCCTGCTCTGCATGACCGGCGATGAGCTCTTCAAGGCCGAGACCGTGCAGGCGCTGATGGAGAATCAGATCACCTGCGGCGCGCTCGACAATATGTATTCTTTCAACGATGAGCCGGTGTTTGCCAACATCGTGCAGGAAATCGATGGCCGCGCGGCAATCCTCTTCGCTCAGGAACACCTCTCCTACCTCGGCGGCGGCAAGGGTGTGCTGCTCGCCGGCGTGGCAGGCATCAACCCCTGCGAGGTGATGATCATCGGCGAGGGTCAGAATTGCCTCTACGCCGCCAAGGCCGCCATCGCCAGCGGCGCTTCAGTGACACTGCTCAACAACGACATCTCGATGCTCCAGGCTGCCCGGCAGTTCTGCGGCGAGAGCCTCACCACAGTGGCCATACATCCGCGCGTGCTCTATAACCGCGCCAAGTCGGCCGATGTACTCATCCTCGGCTCCACCACCCGCCCCTTCGAATTCCCCAATAAGCTCAACCTCATCATGAAGGATTCAGCTTTCGTGATGAATTTCAAGGATATACATCCCTCCACATCGGTGCCCCGTACTGTGGCAATGGGGCTGAGCAACGCTCTGGTCAACTTCTTCGATGAGATGATCATCAAGAATGGCTTCGATGCGATGGTGCAGAGCTCAAAGGGTGTGCAGGCAGGCATTGTCACCTATCGTGGCAAGCTCGTCGACAAACTCATCGGCTCATATCTGCATCTGCCGGCCGTCGACCTCAAGATGATGCTCAGCGTCAAGAACTGATCCTTGCTACCTGCCTGTCAGGAATCAGAATTTCATCACATAAGATACTCACTTCCACCGAAGAGCGATGCGGATCATTCATATCGTGCATGGCAACTCCATGGGTGGGGCGCAGCGCTACGCCCTCGACATATGCCGCCATTACGCGGCCGCAGGGCATGACGTCATGGCCATCACCCGCGACGCCAAAGCCATCGACTCGCAGTTTGCCGCCGCCGGCGTGCCGCTGCTACATGCGCCGCTGCGCGACTACCCCGACCTCTTCTCTTCGCTCGCGTTGCGCCCGCTGCTGGCCGAGGCGCCTCGCGGCAAATGCGTGGTGCATGTCCACCGCTACCGCGACGCACTGACCGCCATCCTCGCACGCCGCATGGCGCGCCGACCCGATGTGCGCATCATCGTGACTCGCCATATCTCGGAGCCGGCCAAGGATAATCATCTCCGACGCTTCATCTACCGCCACGTCGACGCGCATATCTTCGTGTCGGAATTCTCACGGCGCGAGTTTCTGTCGCGCTGGCCGCATGGCCGCTATCCGCTCGACCCGACACGCCTGCATGTGGCCTTCAACAGCCGCAACGTGGCCCCCACACCCACTCCTGAACCCGAACGCGGCGCCATCACCGCCATGTACCACGGCACACTCCGCCAGGGGAAGGGACTCGACACCCTCATCCGCGCCATGGCCCTGCTCAAGGATACCCGCCTGCGCCTGCGCATAGCCGGCACCGGCGACCCCGACTACACCGACTCCATCCGGCGCCTCGCCATCTCGCTCGGCGTCATGGACTCGATTGACTGGAGCCTAAAGGTGGCCGACCCGTCGAGCCTGATTCCGGCCTCGCACTTCGGCGTGCTCCCCTCTTCGATGGCTGAGGCCTTCGGCATGGCCAATATCGAATATATGGCAGCCGGACGACCGCAGATCTGCACCTTCAATGGTCCGCAACCCGAATATCTCACCCCCGGCGTCGAGGCTCTTGAGATACCCCCCTCCGACCCCGAGGCACTCGCTGCGGCGATGCGCACCCTCTACGCCGACAAGGAGCTGCGACAGCGCCTCGGCCACGCCGCCGCAGAGCGCTACGCCGCCTCGCTGGCATGGCCCCACTTCATCAGCCATATCGACCGAATCTATGGATTATCTTAACCCTGCACATATAGTGGCCATCGCCGGCCACACCCATCAGCGGGAGTACCTGCCGCAGATTGCCTCGCTGCTCGATGAATTGCGCACCCGCTCGATCCGCATAGCCATCGAGCGCCGCTTCGCCTCTTACCTGTCAGACAACTCGGTGCGCATCAGCCCCGAAGAGATTTGCGCCACACCCCCCGCCGAGGCCGACGCGGCAATCAGCATCGGTGGCGACGGCACCTTCCTGCGCACCGCCCGATGGATCGGTCGCCTGGAGATTCCGGTGCTGGGCATAAACACAGGCCACCTCGGATTCCTGGCCAGCCAGAGCCCCGACGAGAGCCGGGCCATCGCCGACATGCTCGCCAAGGGTGAGGCCACTGTCGAGAGCCGTCTCGCACTACGCCTCGACGCACCCGACCCGTCGCGCCTTCCCCCGCTCCCCTACGCACTCAATGAAGTGGCCCTCCTGAAAGAGGAGACGGCCTCGATGCTCAATATCAACGTCGGCATCTCGGGCACACATCTCGCCGACTTCCTCGCCGACGGACTCATCATATCGACCCCCACCGGTTCGACGGGCTACAGCCTCTCGGTAGGTGGCCCCATCATCTTCCCCACCCTCGATGTGGTATGCATCGCCCCCATCGCCCCGCACACCCTCACCGCCCGACCGATTGTGGCCCCCGGCGACGGCCGCATCACCACCTGCACCACCTCACGCGCCTCCAGCTATCGCGTCAGCCTCGACGGCGTCTCCTTCATCATGCCCGTAGGCACCCCCCTGACCATCACCCGCGCCGACTTCTCCCCCCGCGTAATCCACCCCCTCGACGAGTCATTCGCCGCCACACTCCGCGAAAAACTCCACTGGGGAGTCCGCTGACACTTTTGCGGTGGGGGCGCAAATTTTCGGGGGGAAATTGAGGGGGTTTGCGGAATTATTGTTATTTTTGCAGTCTGATGCAGCACTTCGACCATATACTATCGCGCCTCTCGCCCGAACTTGACAGGATGAACACCATCATCCGCACCTCGCTCGCTACCCCTAACGCGCTGATGAACCAGATCGTGGAGAGCTATCTCACCACCAAAGGGAAGCAGATCCGACCGGTGCTCGTGATGCTGAGCGCCAAGTTCTTCGGCGGCGTCAACGACGACACTCTCTATGCCGGCGCTGCCCTCGAAATGCTTCATAACGCCTCGCTGATTCATGACGATGTGGTCGATGAGACAGCTCTGCGACGCGGTGTAGCCACTGTCAATGCCACTTGGGGCAACCATCTGGCTGTGCTCGTGGGCGACTTCTTCGTCTCCAATGCCCTGGCCGCCGGCATCCGCACCGGCCACCTCGCCGTCATCTCGGCACTCTCCGACCTCGGCAAGGAACTCTCGCTCGGCGAAGTCGACCAGATATGCAACGCCCGCGAACATAACCTCGACGAACGCAGTTATATCGATATGATACGCAAGAAGACGGCGTCGCTCTTCATCAACTGCATGAGAATGGGGGCCCAGACTGCCGGTGCCGACGACCAATCGATCGCTCCGATGACTGAGTTCGCCGAAAAACTTGGCATCGCCTTCCAGATCCGCGACGACATCTTCGACTACTATCATGACCCACGCATCGGCAAACCCACCGGCAATGACCTCCGCGAAGGGAAGGTGTCGCTGCCACTGCTCTATGCACTGCGCCCCGAGGCCAAGGGGGATGAGGCCGATGAGCTCCGCGCCATCCTGCGCCGCGGCGACCTCTCGGAGGCTGAAATCTCTCGCCTCGTGGAGTTTGCCAAAGCCCACGGCGGAATAGAGTATGCCTTCGATTATATGCGCCGTCTGCAAAGCGAGGCACTCGAAATTCTCTCGCAATACCCCGACTCCGACTGGCGCCAGGCTTTCGCCGACCTCTTCGAGTTCATAATCGCACGCACCCGATGAGCCTCCTGCCATATATGAAAGAGGGGCTGGCCGAGGCCGGCTGCGATGAGGCCGGACGCGGTTGCCTCTGCGGACCGGTGGCCTGCGCGGCGGTAATTCTGCCCCCCGATTTCGACTGCCCGGAGCTCAACGACTCAAAACAGCTCTCCGAATCGACCCGCTCGGAACTGCGCCTCATAATCGAAGATGAGGCCCTGGCTTGGAGCGTGGTGATGGTGGGGCCGGAAGAGATTGACCGCATCAACATCCTCCGCGCCTCAATCACCGGCATGCAACGCGCCCTCGACCGACTCAAATGGCAACGCATCCTCCCCTCGCCCTACACAAATATACCCGAAATCACCGGCGGCGAAAAGGCTGTGCCCGAACATATACTCGTCGATGGCAATAAGTTCTCTCCCTACCACGGCATACCCTACACCACCGTCGTGCATGGCGACGCCACCTACATGAGCATCGCCGCCGCATCGATTCTGGCAAAGACATACCGCGACGGATATATGCGCCGCCTGGCAGAGGAATTCCCCGGCTACGGCTGGGAACGCAACATGGGCTATCCCACTCGCGAACACCGCCAGGCCATAATCAGCAAGGGGCTTACCCCCCACCACCGCCGCAGCTACAAGCCCTGCCAGCCTACCCTCTTCGACCTCCTCGACTGAGAGAGTGTGAGGAGTGTGAAAAAACCCTTTATCTGAATCACTATGGAGAGCAAACGCCTCTTTCTTTTAGATGCCTACGCGCTGATATTCCGCGCATACTACGCACTTATCAAGATGCCCCGCATCACCCAGTCGGGCTTCAACACCTCGGCCATCTTCGGTTTTGTCAACACTCTCGAGGAGGTGCTGCGGCGCGAGAACCCCTCGCACATAGCCGTATGCTTCGACCCGCAGAGCCCCACTTTCCGCTCGCGCGCCTATGCCGACTACAAGGGTGAGCGCGAAGCCACCCCCGAGGATATCAAGCTCTCAATCCCATATATCAAGGATATCATCCGCGCCTACAACATCCCGATTCTCGAAGTGGCTGATTTCGAGGCCGACGATGTGATTGGCACCATGGCCCGCCGTGCCGAGGCCGAGGGGTTCACCACATATATGATGACCCCCGACAAGGATTTCGGCCAGCTCGTCAGTCCCTCGATTCTGCAATATAAACCCGCCTACCGCGGCCAGGACTTCGAACTGCGCGGCGAGGAGGAGGTCTGCGCCCGATATGGCCTGCAGTCCACTGCCCAGGTCATCGACCTGCTGGCACTGATGGGGGATAAGGTCGACAACATTCCCGGATGCCCGGGTGTGGGCGAGAAGACGGCGGTGAAACTTATCCAGGAGTTCGGCAGCGTCGAGCATCTGCTCGAAAGCACCGCCGACCTCAAGGGGGCGCTGCGCCGCAAGGTCGAGGAGAATGCCGAGCAGATCCGCTTCTCGAAATTCCTCGCCACCATCCGCACCGATGCCCCCGTAGATGCCACTCCCGACTCGCTCGAACGCCGCAGCCCCGACCTCGACCGACTGATGGAGATCTTCGGCCAGCTCGAGTTCCGCGCCCTCGCCGACCGCGTGCGCAAACGCCTCGGTGCACCCGCCCCCGCTGCTGAATCTGCGCCGGCGGCAGCCTCATCGGCTTCGGCCCCGAATCCCGGCGCCTTCCCCACCTCTCTCTTCGACTTCGAAGATGAGGATGAGGGTGCTCCGGCCACTGCCGAAACTGCGGCTGCCGTCACATCCCCGGCACCCATCACCCCCTCAGGCTGCACGATAGTAGACTCCGAAGAGCGCCTCTCTGAGATGCAGACGCGTCTGCTCCCCCACAAAGAGGTGGGGGTATTCGCAGTCAGCGAGGGGGAGAACGACATGACCTGCCGATGGCTTGGCACCGCCGTGGCTCTTCCCGACGGCCATTGCTTCCATATCCCCGCCGACTACATGCCGGCTCAGAGCTATCTGCTCGACCTCCTGGCACAGCCCGACATATGCAAAATCACCGATGCGGCCAAGCTCACATATGTGCTCGCCGCACGCCGGCGCACCGACTCTGCCCAGGCGCTGCGCAACTTCCGCGATGTCACACTGGCCCACTACCTCCTGCAGCCCGACATGCGCCATTCGCTCGACCTGCTCGCCTCGTCGATTCTCTCCATCTCGCTCCCCACTATGCCCGAGCTTACGCCTAAGCGGGTGAAGAAGGGTGTCGTGCCCCAGCCCGTCGAGGCCGAGGCTATCGCCGATGCGGCGGCTCCGCGGGCTCTGGCCATCATGCAGATGTGGCAGCCGCTCGAAACGATGCTCCGCGCCGAAAACCTGTATAATATCTATGCCGATATCGAGGCCCCTCTCGTGGAGGTGCTGGCCGAAATGGAGCTCACCGGAGTGCGCATCGATGTCGAGGCTCTGAATGAGGCGGCCACGGCAATGGAGAGGAAACTCGCTGAAATCGAACATGAGATCCACACCCTCGCCGGCGAGGAGTTCAACATCGGTTCGCCATCGAAGGTGGGGGAGATACTGTTCGACAAACTCAAGCTCGACGACAAGGCCAAGCGCACAAAGACCGGACAATACTCCACCTCGGAAGATATACTGGAGAAGGTGGCCCACAAGAACCCTATCGTAGGGAAGATACTGGAATACCGCCAGCTCAAGAAGCTCCTCACTACCTATCTCACCGCTCTGCCGGCTGCCATAAATCCGGCCACCGGACGCGTGCACACCAACTACAACCAGACTGTTACCGCCACCGGACGCATCTCATCATCCAACCCCAACCTGCAGAATATACCCGTGCGCGAGGATGTGGGGCGCGAGATACGCCGCGCTTTCATCCCCTCGGAGGGTAATCTATTCCTCTCGGCCGACTATTCGCAGATTGAGCTGCGACTCGTGGCGGATTTCGCAAATGATGATGTCATGATTGATGCCTTCGCCACCGGCAAGGATATCCATGCCATTACGGCTGCTAAAATCTATCATAAGGATGACCCGGCTGATGTGACACCCACCGAACGCCGCAACGCCAAGACGGCCAATTTCGGAATCCTCTACGGCATATCTGCCTTCGGACTCGCCTCGCGTCTGGGCATACCGCGCGGTGAGGCGAAAGACCTTATCGACAATTACTTCACCTCTTTCCACACCATCAAGAAGTATATGGCTGACTCTGTAGAGTTCGCCCGCGAGCATCAGTACGCCATGACCCGCTTCGGCCGCAAACGCCGCCTCCCCGACATCAACAGCAAGAACCCTGTGGTACGCGGTTATGCCGAACGCAATGCCATCAACGCCCCGATTCAGGGCACAGCCGCCGACATCATCAAGCGCGCCATGATCTCCATCTACTCCGAGATGAAGCGCCTCGGTCTGAAGTCGCGCATGATAATGCAGGTGCATGATGAATTGAACTTCGACGTAGTGCCCGACGAACTGCCGCAGCTCCAAGAGCTCGTAGAGCGCCTGATGTCCGCCGCCTGGAGCGGCAAAGTGCCCCTCACCGCCGAAGCCGGCGTAGCCACCAACTGGCTCGACGCCCACTGACCCGCCCCCGCCTCTCCCTCTCTCTCGCAATACCCCCAATCCCTCTCCATCGCGCAATACAAAAAAATCAGCCTCCGCCCGGCATAGAGCCAAGCGGAGGCTTGTATTTCATTTCCCCTCGATTGGAGGGAATTTTTTGCTATTTTTCATATCCCAATGAAAGGGATAGTCCGGATGCAGATATCCAAATGAAAAAGGGATAGTCCGGATTGTGGTCTCCCAATGAAATGGAGACCCCTGCTTAAGCAGGCCGTAGAGAAAGAGCGCCCGGATTATTTCACAATGCGCTTCACAGCCTCGCCGTTGTCATAGACCACGATAGCTGCGCCACGATAGTCCTCGCGCACGCGACGACCCTGCAGGTCATAGATGGCTGCTACCTTCTTCTCAGAGCCGGCCACAATCTCGTTGACACCGCTGCTGCCCTCGGTCTTAAACTTGATGTTGACCACAAAGTCACCATCCTTGTCAGAGAATGTGCACTTCATGTAGTTGTCAAGCGCAGGAAGAATTTGATCCTGAATATTATAGTGGATGGGAACCTCAAGTTCAGTCATCTGGTAAGTGCCTGACGCAGTGAACACGCCATTCTCCTCTTTCCAGGGAATGCACGATACCGGGCAGAACTGAGTAGCCTCTGCATCAGTCACGGCAGATGCTACTATCGGAGCTGAGCCCTTGACAGTAAGGTCAACACTGCATGACCACTCATGATATTCAAAATCAGTGCCATCTCCCATCGGGAATGACTGGTAAGTATACTTGAAGTCCTCGTCGTTCATTACGAGTTCCTCGCCGTTGGCGAGCTGTTTGCCCTCATACTCTACGGTGATGGCGGCGTTGGCGGCTGTGGCTGTCAGGGCCAGAGCGGCGATTGCAGTAAAGATTTTCTTCATACGTTATTATTATTAAGTAATTTAGGTCGAATCCGACTCTCGCTATTCCGGCCCCGCGCCCAATGGACAAGACACCCGGATTTTGAGTTCATGCCGCAAAGATAACCCATATCTTTTAAATATCTAAGAAATTTCCTTTAAAAAATTTAAAAATTTTCCTGCACATGATGAATAATCAGATTATTTTATTAATTTTGTGACAGAACTCAGGGCATTAACCTTGAATCTAACACCTGACATTCTACCAATTTGCTATTTTTAACCCAAAAACTGCCAATATTATCAACAAATACCCGAGCGAGCAAACCGACAGAATGTAAGATTAACATTTATTAATGCACATCTGACATTTTTCAGCCCACTCGCCGACACCCCGCATAAGAGGGTTCAGTGGTCAGTCCACATCCGCCACCCTGACGCAGATGCCCCTTGACCATTCCCCGGCTTCGGACTCATCTCCGGCCAAGTTATGCGGCACCGTATCAAAAACATAAAGACGTAACATATTTTTTACATCTAACATCTATATAGAATGAAGATTCAGAACTATCTCTCTGCAGCCGCCGTGGCCCTCATCGGCTTCTCGGCAACCGCCCAGGACCTCACTCCTGAGGTGGTATGGCCTGCACCCGGATCATCAGTCATTCTGTCGAATCTTTCCGACAACGGCAAATGGGCCGTGGCCGAGACCGGCAGTGTAACTGACGGTGACCTCCGTCCGATCGGAGGCGTGCTCTACAACATGGAGACTCTTCAGCAGACCTCCATCTCACACTCTTCCGGGCTCTCGGGTGTGAGCGACGTGACCGACGACGGCTCTATCGTGGTCGGCGAGTGCAACGGCAAACCCGGCTATTGGAGCGCGAAAACCAACTCTTGGACCAATGTCAAGCTCCCCGCAGCCTACGATGCAGGCCGCTTCAACGCTGTCACCCCCGACGGTCACTACGCCGTGGGCTACTTCCAGCAGTCTAACGACGGCTTCAAGGCTTACGCAATGGCTTATGACCTCACCACCGGTGAGCAGATCCCCACTCCGGGCCTCCCCAAACTCGATATGACTCACGAGGACCAGGGTCAGAACTCTTTCTTCGCCATCTCGCCCGACGGCCGCTATGGCCTGGCTCAGATGTCGATGTCTTATCTGATGCCCGCGGCTCTCTGCTGCTATGTCTACGACTTCCAGAACGACACCTACGACTTCATCGGCTTCAATGACCACGACGATGCCGACTGGGAGCCCCTCTGGAATGACCTCTTCTTCATCGATGCACCGAAGATGTCGAACGATGGCCTCTGGGTCACCGGTTTCGCTTACATGGTGACTGAAATCCCCGGCAGCGAGTGGGCCAACGAGGCTTACCACCCCTTCCGCTACAATGTGCTGACCAAAGAGATCGAGGTCTATGACGACGCTGCCTCAGCCGACATAGGTGGCTTCGGCATCGACAGCAACGGTGTCGTATACGGTGCCACTCCCGCTCAGAACCCCTATCCGAACTCTCTGATCCGCAGCGGCAACTACTTCATCTCTTTCGACCAGATTTTCAAGCAGGTCTATAACTACGACTTCGAGAAGGCTTCAGGTTACCCCAACACCGGTAAGGTGCTGGCTATGTCTGACGACGGCCTGACCCTGATCATGCTCCCCGACACATCGGGCACATATATCCTCCGCCTCAAGGAGTCGCTGAGCGCCGCCGCTTCACGTGTGCGTCTGCTCGACAACTACAGCGTCACTCCCGCCGAGGGTGTGAAGCTCTCCCGCCTCACATCCATCACCATCACTTTCGACCGCGATGTCAAGATCAAGGGTGATGCTTCGCAGGTGGTGTTCGCTTCTGCCGACGGCTCTGAGTCTTACAACCCCGTGGCCAACAACGGCCTCGTGGCCGAGGGCAAGAAGGTGACTGTCACTTTCCGCTCACGCAACCTTAACGATGGTGTCAACTACACTCTCACCATCCCCGAGGGTCTGATTGTCATCAACGGCGACGAGGATGAGACCAACGCCGAGATCAAGCTCAACTACGTGGGTCGTTCGAACACTCCGGTGACTGTGACCAAGATCACTCCCGAAGATGACTCTTATGTAGAGAGCATCGACATGATCTCTAACCCGATCCTCCTCTACTTCGACGCCGACCTCAAACTCGTGGAGGGCGCACGCGGCTACGTATACCGCAACGATGAGGAGACTGCCTATGCCAACCTCAACATCGCAGTGGCCGACACCCGCGCGCTCGTTTACCCCACCAACGGCATCGAACTCTGGGAGGGCACTGACTACCACTTCGTGATTCCGGCCAACACTGTGACCGACATCTCGGGTGGCGGCGCCAACGAGGAGATCCGCTTCACTTACCACGGTAATAAGGAGCGTGTCATCAGCGCCAGCGACCGCTATATCTTCGAGGATGATTGCACCAACTACACGAACTTCATGTTCTACGACGGCGACAACCTCGAGCCCGACATGGCTCCCGCTGAATGGGGCTTCACCAAGGACACCACTCCCTGGTATATCGTGCGCGACGGCGAGGCTGCTCTCCCTGACTACGCAATGGCTTCGCACTCTATGTACAAGAAGCCCGGCAAGTCCGACGACTGGATGGTGACTGCACAGCTCCTCATCCCCGACTCAAACTGCTTCCTCGAATTCCAGGGCCAGAGCTACCTGCATGGCTTCGAAGACTACCTCGACGTATACGTATATCCCTGCGAGACTATCTACAACACCATCGACGCAGCCTTCGTGAAGGATGTGCGCGAGAAGGGTAAACTCGTGTTCCACGAGCGTCTCGAGCCCGGCGACTCTGAAGAGGGTCTGGAGGGTGACTGGCAGGACTTCACTGTCGACCTCAAGGAATACGCCGACCAGTCTGTCTACATCTGCTTCGTCAACAACAACACTGACCAGAGCGCCATCTTCGTCGACAACATCCACGTTGTGCACGACATGACCTACTACACTTCATTCGAGACTCCCCAGCGTGTTGTCAACCAGAATGAAGTGACCATCAAGGGTAACCTCCTCTTCGGTGGCGAATTCGACAACTTCAAGTCTATCGAGCTCGTGCTCCTCGACAAGGAGGCTAACGAAATCGACAAGATCTCTGAGTCAGGTCTCGAACTCGTGAAGGGTTCTATCTACGACTTCGAGTTCTCGAAGCCCTTCCCGCTCGCTCTCGGTGAGACCAACACCTACTATGTAGACATCACTCTCGACGGCGGTGAGAAGGCAAGAATGACCGGCACCGTGTCGAACCTCACTTTCGAGCCCACCCGCAAGATTATCCTTGAGGAGTACACCGGCTCTGAGTGCGGCAACTGCCCGCTCGGTATCCGCGGCATGGAGAACATCGAGATGCTCTATCCCGGCGTTATGCTCCCCATCACTATCCGCACTTACCAGAACGATAAGCTCGGCACAGGCATGGGCGCCTACAGCCAGTACCTCGGTCTTGACAACATGGGTGCTCCCTCGGCTATCATCAACCGCAAGGAGGCTGCCTACCCGATGATCCAGTCTGACGGCAAGTACCTCTTCTCAGGCACAGGCATCACCAACACCGAGACCGGTAAGGATGAACGCTGCTGGCTCGACGTATTCCGCTCTGAGTACGAGAATCCCGCTGAGCTCGCTGTAGAACTCAAGTCTTCCTACGACGAGACTACCAAGGCTATCGACGTTGAGGCTCAGGTGACCAGCGCCCTCAATAAGTTCCGCACAAGCTACAACGTATTCGCTGTGGTCGTGGAGGATGGTCTGAATACCTATCAGAAGAACTACCTCTACAATGTCAACGATCCCAACCTCGGCGAATGGGGTGCCGGCGGCAAGTATGCTTCGGCTACCGTAATGCCCGTTGAGGCTCACTCTGTGGCCCGCCAGACCTGGGGCACTACCTACAACGGCACCAACGGTCTTATCCCCGCTACTCTCGAGGCAGGCAAGACTTATCGCGCCAACCTCTCGATCACTCTCCCCGAGAGTGCAACTAATCCGAAGGAGTGCAGCGTGATCGTGATGCTCATCGATGCCGGCACAGGCAATGTGATGAACGCCAACATGGTGGCTCTCAACGGTGAGACCCAGGGTGTAGGCGTGGAGAACATCACTCTCGGCGCCGAGGCTCAGCTCGGTATGACTGTGGCAGGCGGCAAGCTCTATGTCAATGGCGAAGGCAACTACACTGTCAACGCTTACGACATGACCGGCGCCCTCATCATCTCTGCCAAGGGTCACGGCACATCTGAGGTTGCTCTCAACGGCTACAACGGTATCCTTATCGTCAAGGCCACCGATGAGAACGGCAACTCTAAATCCGCTAAGTTCGTGGTGCGCTAATCTAAAGCCATCAGCTATGAACTGATCTGATATCGTCAGCCCGGTCAGGCTATCCGCAATCTTGAGGATACGCCGGCCGGGCTGACCTCTTATCTCTCTCGCACGCTTCAATCCCCTCTCCTGCCCCATCACCCCTCTCCCCATCCACAACCCCGCATGAGGTAAATCTGCAAATAACTCTTTTTATAATTATCAAATAATTCTACCATCAAGATGAAACATCTCAAATCTGCAATGCGCGCCCTGGCGTCAGCCCTGCTGCTCGGAGCTTTCTCAGCAGCCCCGGCTATGGCCGAGCCCATTGAGGTAGGCAATGAGAACCGCACCCTCGAACTGGGTGTCGAGTACCTCATCCCGGCCTACAAGGCATCTTCGGGCATCTACACCGCCACGGCCACAAGCCGTCTGCACATGAGCGGTGCCCAGGACTTCACCCCCTATTCCGACCCGGAACACACTTCCGAAATCATCGCCGAGTCGCTCGACAACATCGGCATGAAGAAGTATATCGATGTCACCGAGGGTCAGAAGGTATATTTCTACACGAAGTTCGCCTTCAACACCAATACATTCGTACTCTACCTCGACGGCGTTTCCGACAAGCCGCTGGAGGTGATGTATCAGCAGCCCACTCCCAATGAGCGCGTAGACTTCAACAACTACGCCGAGATGACAATCACTTTCAACCAGAATGTCAGCCTCGCAAGCACCGACGCCATCATCTCGTTTGAGAACCGACTCACCGGCAAGACTGAGTCTGTCAACTCCCGCGCTATGGTCAATCAGCAGATCGTCACCGTCAACATGTACCGCTACCTCTACAACTACATCGCGGAGGGAGCTCTCTACCCGGGCGACGTGTTCACTGTGACTCTGCAGGGTCTCGGCGGCTCGAATGGGCAGCCCATGGCCGGAGCCGATGCCGACGGCAATGTGACCTTCACATTCCTCTGCGGTGTCATCCCCGTGCTGGCCACCGAGAAGTATTGCCCGGACCCCTTCCTGAGCTACTGGCCGGAGGGTGTAGAGGAGGGTATTCTCACAATGACCTTCGATGCCGACCTGATGGACGATGACGAGACCTATGTCGAGCTCGGCTGGGGCAATATGGAGGGTGAGGTCGGTGAGTACTACACCGAGCGTGTGCCCGTCAAGATCGAGGGCAACAAACTCTCGGCTGACTTCACCGGCAAGCTCCGCACCCCGCAGACCATGACTCCGCTCTTCGCATCGAGCAACTACAGCGTGATGACCGTCAAGCTCTTCAATGTGCGCGACTCTCACGGCATGCCTGTAGGTTCGGAGGGTCAGGGCACTATCGGCTCATACTCTTTCGGTCCCTCTTACAAGCTCATCGAGCGCACAACTCTCGTGTCGGAGTTCATGCCGGCCAGCGGCGCGCTGCTTGAGAATGTCAACAATGTCAATATCTGGATCTCAGGCCGCGAGGGTATTACCTACGATGGTTTCCTGCTGACCTATACCGACAAGAACAATGAGGTGGCCACCCGCGTACTCCCCCTCTCTGAGGTGAGCGTGGCTTATGAGGATGCCAACGAGGCTGAATATGACTTCACCATCCCCGCCGACATCAAGGCCAATGCGAAGTCTGTCACCATCACTCTCAACAATCTCGTGAGCAAGGATGGCTATGACCACTCTAATGATATCCGCGCCACTTATAGCGGTTTCGTGATCACTTCATCTACTCCGGCCAACGGCGCCACAATGGCCGCTCTGGAGTATATGCAGGATATCACTATCAAGACCAATGTCACTGACCGCTACCCGAACCTCTACATCCAGTATGAGGTGATCGACATGGATCCCGAGAATGAGAATCCCGTCGTGAAGAGCTATTCATTCATGGAGCGTCAGGCCGACGGTTCATTCCTCTCTACCGTATGGGAGAACATCAAGCTCTACGCCGGCCATGAGTATAAGGCTCTCTTCACCGCTTGGGAGTCTGAAGAGGAGAGCCTCGGCGACCCCGATGGTCTGAAGGCTCTGGGCAGCGATTTCGTAATCTGGAATGGCTCTACTCCCCCTTACGTATACTCTTCGTTCACTCTCACTGAGCTGACCCCGTCTGTCGAGACTCTGCTCGAGCCCGACACGAAGTCTATCGTCCTGACCTTCGACGGCCCCGTGGTACTCGGCCAGTGGACAGGTGCCATGGATGACCTCCGCACATTCATCAACACCGGTTCGGGCACAGCAATGGCTTTCGCTGACGTTGTGGCTCTCGACCCGCAGGAGTTTGAAGAGGAGTTCTACGCCACCAAGTGGGAGCTCATCCTCCCGGAGAGCTACATGTCGTCGCTCACCGCTCCGCTCGCCATATCTTTCACTGCCAAGGATATGGATGCCCACCTGCTGAAGGGCAACGAGGGCGAGGAGGAATACTCTGCTTTCTATTATGAGTGGAAGGTGGCTGCGATGTTCAAGGATGTCGAGGTAGCTACCGTACGCGAGGCTGCCGACGCGCCTGTGAGCGAGTTCAAGGTGAGCCAGTCCCTCGGCGTGATGCCCTCATGGATGATGCCCGAGAGCGATATCAAGGTGACTGTGGATGGCCGCGAGGTGGCTTACTGCGAGTCAATCGAGATGCCGCAGGTAGAGATGGGCGAGACTATCACCGAGCTCACCATCAAGCTCAACACCACCCTCACTGCCGATGCTGAGTATCATCTCATCCTCCCCGAAGGCTTCTTCGTGATCGGCGAGGATATGCGCACATTCACATCTGCTGCCGTTGACTACGTCTTCGAGATCGGCGAGGGAAGCGGCGTGGAGAATGCCGTGGCCGATGAGACCTACACAGTCTACAACGCTGCCGGCATACTGCTGCTCAACAACGCCGACGCCGCAGCTCTGCGCACCCTCACTCCCGGCCTCTACATCATCAACGGCCGCAAACTGATGGTGAAATAATTATGACCTAAACCCCTCTCGCCGCCACCCTCTCAGGCGGCAGAGAGTCAACATCAACCCCTGCCGACATGCGTCGGCGGGGGTTTCTCTTTTCATTTTACTGTAAATGAGGTGAAAAAACACCATATTTAACATATTTTCACGTATCGGATTCTAATCATATCAATAATTTGACTAACTTTGGTACACGGAAAAGATAACCACTGCCTGAGGGAATCTTGCCGTAGAAGTTGTCTGACCCTCATTTTGTTATCGCAGGGGGGAATCAGCAACTTGGCATTCTACCATCGATTCAACTATAAATCAAATAAACTTAGTACTAACCAAACTTCACATTACTATGCGAAAAATCTTCCAGACACTCTCGACGCTGGCAGCCACCGCTATTCTTTGCGGCGGAATCGCTTATGCTATCGAGGGTGCAGAACCTGGTGCAGGTGATGCCTCCGCGTTCAAGATTCTCAGCTCTACGCCCGCCGACGGCACTGAGACTGAAGGAATCGCACCCGGCGATGTCATCTCAATCACCACAAACCTCGCTGCCCAGTATCCCGAGATGACTGTCATCTATGAGATCCAGGAGGTGAAACCCGGCAGCGACCCCGAGGTACTCAAGACTCTGTCCTACATGAACCGTCAGGAGGATGGCTCTTACGAGGCTAAAATCTACGGCTACCAGACCTACGACATGTACGCCGGTCACAACTATCAGATCGCAGTGACTGCCTGGGAAGACGGCGCAGCCGCACAGGGTCTGAACCGCGACTACAGCCTCGGCACCGCCTACATCAATCTCGTGGGCACAGCCTCTGATTTCGCTTACAGCGACTACACTCTGGTGAGCATCACTCCCGATCCGGAGACTGTCACCATCCTTCCGGCCGATACCGATAAGCTGACTGTCACTTTCGACGGTCCGGTCAATGTCGACAAGTCGTTCATCAACCTCGGTATGGGCATGACTCAGTCGTTCGCCGACATCGTGGCTGTCGATCCCACCACTGTCAACGGCACTGAGTATGCCAAGGAGTGGAATCTCGTATTCCCCGCCGGCTTCGTGGCTACCTGCACCTCTAAAGTGTACGTATCGGTATTCGCTACTGACGCCGAGGGTCGTCCCGTGAAGGGCACCAGCGGCGAGAAGGAGAACTCCTGCTTCTCTTACTCTTGGGAGACTGAGGCTATGTATGGCAAACCCGCCATCTCATTCGCTCAGGAGCCCGTAGTGAAACTCTCGGAGTTCTACTGCTCGTTCAACATCGGTCTGCAGTTCTCTTACCTGATGCCCGTGAAGTCGCTCGAGATCCGCAAGGATGGTCTGGCTGTGGCTTACGCTACTGAGGTGACCAGTCTGTATACCGATCCTGAAAACATGGATGAGGTGTCGACCAGATCGAAGGTCATTCTCGACAAGGCTATCACTGAAGAGGGTGACTACCAGATCTACATCCCGACCGATTACTTCACTTTCGGCACTCAGTTCAATACCCTGCGTCAGGGTGAGACTCTCTATGACGTGCACATCGGCGATGGCCACACTGCTGTGGTTACTCCCGCTGAGGGCACTGTAGAGAGCTTCGACACCTTCACTGTAGAATATGACTGCAACATCGCTCTGAATGAGGAGGGTACTCGCCCGACTATGATGATGGAGGGTGACACAACTCCCATCGGCTTCCGTCAGGTTACAGCCGAGGGCAACAAGCTCACTCTGACTCTTAACGCCACCATCACTGATGCCGGCGCTTACCAGCTCATCATCCCCGGCGACTATGTGCTCGACGCTGCCACCAACGAGGCTATCGCTCCGCGCACCTTCGACTACACTATCGAGGCTGCCGTGGTGCCTGAGCTTCCCGCTCAGTTCGTGCCCGCTCCCGGCAAGGTCGACCAGCTCCCGGCTACTCTGAAGGCTACATTCACTAACTACTACTCAGCAGGTCTGGCCACCGGCAAGGCTACACTGACTATCAACGGCGGTGAGCCTATCACTCTGTCTGATCCCGGATTCGACTGGGACGATGATGCAAATGTGGTTGAGATCTATCTGCCGCAGGCTTACACTGCTGATGGCGTGTATGTGCTCAACTTCCCCGAGGGTCTCTGGGAACTCAACGATGGCGCGGCTCAGTCGCCCGCTATGGAGATTACCTACACCATCGGCGACGCTCAGCCCGAACCCACCGGCTTCACTATCCTGACCTCTACTCCGGCCAACAATTCTGAGCTCGCCGGTTTCTTCGCAGGTGATATCATCAAGATCACTACCAACTACGCCGAGAAGTATCCTGAGCTCTATATTGAATACCAGGTTGACCGCGTGTCGGGCGACGAGAGAGAGACCATCAAGTCTTACTCTTGGATGAACCGTCAGGAGGATGGCTCTTACGAGGCTGAGGTGTTCGGTAACTTCGAGTTGTACCAGGGCGAGACTTACGAAATCGTACTGACTGCCTGGGAGGATGAGACCGCCAGCCACTACGACGAGAGCATCGGCACTGCCGTGATCACTGTCAAGGGCACTACCGAGGCTTATGTCAACAGTGAGTATAAGCTCGTCAGCGTTGACCCCGCTGCCGAGTCTATCCTGCCCGCCGACACTGAGTTCGTGACTGCCAACTACGACGGCATGGTGACCATGCTCCCCGTGACCTCTATCAACGAGGGTTCAGGCTTTAGCTGCTCATTCAAGGAGTTCGTGCCCGTAGGTGAGTCTGAGGAGAAGGATGGCAAGACTTATGCCAAGAGCTGGAAGCTCGTATTCCCCGACGGATACATCGCTGCAATGACCGCTCCTATCAATGTGGCTATCGGCGCTGCCGATGAGCTCGGCCGCTCTGTACAGGGCAACATGGGTGCCGGTGAGAACACTTGGGATGAGTTCCGCTGGGAGACTGAGGGCATGTTCGGCACTCCGGAGTTCAGCTTCGGTGGCGAGCCTGTCGTGAAGGTTTCTGAAATCATCGTTTCGTTCACCAAGGGTATCATGCCCTCTTGGTATATGTCGCTCGATTCGTTCAAGGTGCTTAAGGATGGCGACGTTGTGGCTTACGCTACCGACGTGAAGTCAATCTACACTGACCCCGAGAACCTCGACGAGACCTCTAAAGCTTGCCGCGTAATCCTCAACACTACTCTCACTGAGCAGGGTGACTACCAGGTTTACGTGCCGCGCGACTACTTCTCATTCGGCACTCAGTTCGATAAGCTCACTCAGGCTGAGACTACTTATGACTTCCACATCGGCGACGGCTATGACGTGACTGTCGATCCGGCTGAGGGTGTGGTAGAGTCTCTCTCTGCATTCACTGTGGATTATGGCACTGCCATCAAGGCTAACGAGGAGGCTACACTCCCCTACATCCTCGTTGAGGGTGAAGACTACAAGATGGGCTTCCGCGACGTGACTGTCGATGGCAACAAGCTCGTCCTGACTCTGAACGCCACTACCAACGAGCCCGGCGCTTACCAGCTGGTTATCCCCGCCGACTATGTGCTCGACGCCGCTACCGGCGAGGCTATCACTGCCCGCACATTCGACTACACTATCGAGACTCCGGAGGTTCCGGCTGAGATAGCTGAGTTCGATCCCGCTCCGGGCAATGTAACTGAGATTCCTGCTTCTATCAAGGTTACATTCCCCGACTATGATGAGGTAGGCATCAGCAGTGGCTTCATGACCCTCACTATCGACGGCAATGAGCCCATCAAGCTCAATGACGCTGAGTATGATGATATCGACTGGAATGTAATCCACATCAATCTGCCGCAGTCTTACACTGAGGATGGCACTTACGTGATCACTATCCCGGAGGGTTACCTCTGCGATGGCTATGGCGATCCGCTGCCCGAGGTTGTGGCTACTTACACTATCGGTGAGAATGTGGGCGTTGACCTCACAATCGAGGCTAAGCATTATGTAGTGTTCAACATCAACGGTATCAAGGTGCTCGACACCGACGACGCTGATGCTCTGAAGACTCTCGCTCCGGGCCTCTACATCATCAATGGTCTGAAAGTGGCTGTGAAGTAATTCGATGACACTATCCCCCCGCCGCTGACCCCTCGCCGGCCAGCCGGGCAATAAAGAGCAATGCCCCCCGATTAGCTTCGGGGGGCATTCTTTGTATATCTCTATCTGCAATTCCGGGAGTTATCTCTACATCTATAATTCTTAGAGCATATCTACATCTATAATTCTAAGAGGTATCTCTACATCTGTAATTCTGAGAGGTATGGTATATCGCTGATTATAATTCTGGGAGGAGGCCTTTCAGCTCGGCGATGGTGCTATCTATCTGTTGGCGGCTCTCGAGGCGGTCGGCGCATAGGCGCAGGCGTGCCTGTGAGTACCAGGGGGTGCGCTCGGCAAGATGGGAGCTGATAAAGGCGGGGAGCTCTTCGGCGCTCTTCCCCTCGATGAGGGGGCGGCGGGTGCGGGCTTCGAGCAGACGGCGGCAGATGCAGTCGATGCCGGCGTCGAGCCATACGGTGATGCCGGCTGAGTTCATGAATTCCATGTTGCCGGGGGTGCAGGGGGTGCCTCCGCCGCAACTGACCACGACGTTGCAGAATTCGCCGACTTCGCGCAGCATGGCGCTCTCGCGGGCGCGGAATTCAGCCTCGCCGCATTCGGCGAATATCTCGGGAATGCGGCGGCGGTAGCGCTGCTCGATATAGAAGTCGAGGTCGATGAATTGATAGCCGATGCTGCGGGCAAAGGCGCGCCCGAGGGTGGTCTTGCCGGCGGCCATGTAGCCTATAAGGAATATTGTCATATGTTGGAGATATGTCTGATGTATTGGCGATGCTTCGGGGTGAGCACTCCGCGCAGACGCGGAGGCAATGCTTCGTTGTAGCGGCGCCATTGGGCGGCACGCTCGGCTTCGCGGCGGCGCAGCTCTTCGCCACGACGGCGCAGATAGGTGCTGTCGGGGCCTCCGGCGGGGGCAGTGGCGATAAGGAGCGAGGCGAGTTCCTCACCTTCGTGGATTGTGCCTTCGCTCTCGTTGCACACCTGATATTCCCATGTGGTGGGGGGATAGTCGCGGAGCACGATGAGGGTCACCTCAAGGGCGTCGGCCATGCGTCCGGCGTCGAGCAGGCGCCGGGCAAGGCGCAGCAGTCCGAGGCGCTGTGTGGTAAGCTGCGGACCGAATGAGGCGTCGGCATAGATGTCGGCCGAGCGTTCGGCTATCGAGTCGGCTATGCCGCGCTCTTTCATTGATTCTTTGATGAGGTTGCCTGAGAGGTTGAGGCGGGCGCCGCGAAGGTCGGCGTCGAGCAGACGGTTGCGGATGGCGTCGGTGAGGGTGTCGGCATACACGAGGCGCCGCGTGTGCAGCCCGCGTGCTGTGAAGGGGTACATGCCGCCATAGTCGGCCGATGAGAGGAGGGAGAGCCAGTATACGGGGCGCGGCTGCAGCGAGGCGGCGTTGGTGGCGATGATGTCGAGGGTGGCGAGCTGACGGCGCCCGATGCTTGAGCTGCCGGAGGCCACAGCCGATGCGCGCACATATATCGAGTCGCCGGGCACTTCGGGATTGGCAATGCGGAGCATGGCGGGGATGCGCCCGCCTCGCAGGTCGGCGTATCGGTTGCGCAGGGCCCGGAGGGCGTCGGCGGCTGCGAGTGTGTCGAGGCGCGTGGGGTCGGCGCCGAGGCGCTGATAGGGTGTGGCGGCGAGTGAGGTCGAGAGGTGGTCGGTGCCGCGCAGCTGCATCTTCAGGCCATGGGTGACGGGGGCATCGGGATATGCGATGCGGTCGTAGAATCTGCCGGGGTTGTCGCGCATGAGTTGCTCTACATACCATGGGGTGGCGAGATAGGCGGTGTTGATGACCGTCACATCTCGGCGCACACCCGCTACCTCCTGCGCCCACCACAGGGGGAAGGTGTAGTTGTCGCCGTTGGTGAAGAGTATGGCGTCGGGTTCGAGGGAGTTGAGGAGGTTGGCTGCGTAGTGGCTTACTCCGGCGCGATGGCTGCGGTCGTGGTCGTCGTAGTTGACTGCGAGCATCCATGCGGGGAGCAGGAGCGTGAGCCAGGGGAGCACGCGGCGAAGGGGCCGTGGGGCGCGCACGCGCAGGGTCCAGGCGAGTCCGGCACCTATCCATGCGGCGTAGGCCCAGAACGAACCGAGGAAGGAGTAGTCGCGCTCACGGGGTTCGCGGGGTGATTGGTTGAGGTAGAGCACGATGGCGAGTCCGGTCATGATGAAGAGCATCATGATGATGAGGTTGGCGCGTCGTCCTGTGCGGCCGCTGCGCTGCAGAAGCACCATTCCGGCTATCCCTATCAGGAGCGGAATCATGTAGAGGCGGTTGCGTCCGGGGTTGCTCTCCCCTATCTCGTCGGGCATGGCATCTTGCGGCCCGAGCATGGCGGCATCGATGGGGGCTATGCCGATGATGAAGTTGCCGTGTTCGACTTCGCCGGCGGCGAAGCGGTCGTTCTGGCGGCCGCCGTAGTTCCAGAGGAGGTAGCGGAAGTACATGTAGCCTATCTGATAGCCGAGGAGATAGCGTATATTCTGCCACCGGGTGGGACGCAGCTCGGTCTCGCGGGCGCGGCTGCCGTCGGGCAGAAGGCGCCCTACGGGTTTGCCAAGTGAGTCGAGGGCGTAGCTTATCTCTACGCTCTGCATGGCGTCTTCGGTCATTCCGGCCCAGTCGGCATATGATTCAATGTCGGCGGGGTTTGATGATGTGAGGCGTGGCAGGAGCATGTTGAGCTCGGGGGTGTAGATGAGTTCGGCGTTGTCGTCGAAGTGGCGGTATGAGCGGCCGTCGGCTGCGGGGGCGTAGCGGGGCGAGACCACGCGGCGGGCGTAGCGGGAGTAGTCGGCGGTGCCGTCGGGGAGTATGCGCTCTTGCCGCATTGGCCGGCTATGGGGGGTGCGGCCATAGAAGAGGGGGGTCTTGCCGTATTGGTCGCGGTTGAGGTATTCGGCAAGGGCGAAGATGTGGGTGGGTGCCCCTTCATTCATGGGGGGATTGGCGGCGCCGCGCACCAGAATCAGCATATATGATGAGTAACCTATGAGCAGCATCATCGGCACCCATGAGAGGAGCCGTAGGCGCGGGCGGCGGCTTAGGCGGCCGAGCAGCGGCAGCACTGCACCGAGCAGCAGAGCGAGGGCCCAGAAGAGCCACACGCCTGAGTGGATGGGGAGATGCAGATGGTTGACACATAGCAGCTCCACGCGCCCGGCGAGCCATATCACTCCGGGCATGAAGCCTAGCAGAATCCCGCCTACGGCGACGGCCGAGATTACGAGGGTGGCGATGATGCGTCCGGGGCCGGGGCGATGGTAGCGGCGGAAGAGCCATATGAGCGCGAGGGCGGGGATAACGAGGAGATTGAGTTGATGCACACCTATCGATAGACCGGTGAGGTATACGATGAGGAGCAATTGCCGCCCGGCGCGGGGGCGCTGGCGGATAAATACCCAGCCGAGCATGAGGCGCACGGTGAGTGCGGTGAGGAAGAGCGACATTGCGTAGACCTCAGCCTCCACGGCCGAGAACCATGCCGAGTCGCTCCATGCGAAGAGGAGTCCGGTGGCCATGGCTATCAGTGCGCGTGGCAGCCTACCGGTGCGGGCGCCGAGATGCAGCATTCCTAACAGGATATACATCACCGAACAGAGCAGCGCGGCGGCGCCGGCCATGAAGATGGCTGATGAGAGGTTGACGGCTATGGCGATATGCTGGGGGTCGGTGCCTCCGAAGAGTGCGAAGATATGCGCGGTGAGGGTCCACACCGGGTTGCCGGGGGGATGACCGATTTCGAGCAGGGCGGCGGTGACGAGGTACTCCGGGCAATCCCAGAACGAGGCATCGGGCTCCAGAGTGAGCAGATAGGTGAGCAGCGCCAGCAGGAATACACCCCATGCGCTCCAGCGTCGGGGCGCGCTCAGCCCCCGCCCCCACAGATAAAAGATCTCCTTCATACTGCAAAATTACAAAAAAATACCTAAGCAGAAAACCCCCTGGGAGGAGGGGCATGGGTGGGGTATATGCAGAAAAAATGGGCGTGTCTCCAGACAGGCCCATTCTAAGTCACACTCATTAAATAGCTTTAATTTGATGAAGCGTTTCCGCTTTCTATTACAGCTTTCACAAGCTCTTTTTTTCCTTATTGTTCGCTATCCCGGGTTGTTCAAGTCCGAGATAACTTAACCAATCATTAGCTCTTTTGCACTGCAAAGTTAATAATAAAATCCTCGTTATGCAAGTGTTGCTTAAGAATATTTTATTAAAAAATGTAAAAATTTGGGGTTTTCACCGTTTTTTACCTAAAATCACCAAAAAATACATAAAAATCACCCGGCCAGCCCCTCGCAGAGGGGTCTGACCGGGTGAGTCTATCCGGGTAAGTCAGCTTCGAGCAACCCCCGATTGGGGCTTAACGCTGACTTCGGGTTTCGAATATAAGCCTTACGCCAATATTACATTCAAGAGCCTGATGCCAAAATGAAGTTGTTGAAAACTTCAATTTCAGCGGCGCACGAAGCGCCGGGCCGGTGCACCCTCGATGCTGAGGATGTGGATGCCGGCGGGGAGCGCGGTGAGGTCGACCCGCTGGCCGGCGCTTACCTGCACAGGGCCGTAGAGCATGAGGCCTGAGGCATCGCAGATGCTGACCTTGGCGTCGCGTCCGATGATGAGGGCACTGCCGTCGGGAAGGATGCTGACGCCGTCGGCAGCCTCGATGAGGCCGACGCCTACACTCTCGTCCATCTTGTAGGTGTAGAGGGCTTCGGGTGAGTCCAGGTAGCCGTCGGCGCGGGCTATCATGCGGATGCTGACATCTTTAAGGAATGAGAGGGGCTGGCCGTCATAGAGTATGGCGGTGTCGCTCTCGGCGGGATCAGTGCCGTCGATGGTGTACCATATCTCGGCGCCTTCGGTCGGACAGCTGAGCTCAATCTGAGTCATGTCGGTGATGACGCTGCCATCCTCGATGTTCGCCACGGGTGCCTCGCAGGGGTCGGGCTTGATGGTGAGGCTGACGAGGGTGTTGGCGGCTGCGGCTTTGGAGCCTTCGACACTGACCGCCACGTTGGCCTGACCGGGAAGCGTACCGGTGAAGCTGAGCTCGGCATTGCCATCGGCATCGGCCACACCTTCACCCTGAAGTTCGGCGATGGGAGTGCTGATGGTGGCGATGACGCGCTTACCCTCGGCGGCGGCTCCGGGCTGGATGCTTACGGCGAGGGTGAAGGTGTCACCTACGTAGGCCTCGACTGATTCGGGCGCTGAAATCTCGCTGATCTCGGGCTCTACGGCGAAGTCCTGGGTGAAGGGGCTCTCCAGGCGTATGCCGGCGTAGCTGGTGGCCTGGTTGCCGACCACGACTGTGACGTCGTCGGTGGCGAAGGGCTCATCGGCATCGAAGCGCACGCCGCGGCAGTAGGTGTTGCCGTCGGGGGCCTCTTCGGCATCGATGAGGCTGATGGTGCCGCTTACGGCCACTCCGCCGGCGGTGACGGCGATTGTGGCGTCGTTGAAGTGTTCGGGCTGCATATATTTGTCGAAGTCAATCTCCACGGCCTGCTCGTAGGCACGCACCTCAAGCACTTCGGGACGTGTCTGCTGCACGAGGCCCATGTTGACATCGAGCTGGGGCGGGGGCACGGGGAGCCATTCGGTGGTGGCCACATCGTAGCCCTCCTTCTCGAAGCGCACCTGCCATTCGCCTGAGGGTACATCCCACTGGTACATGCCGTCGGCGTCGGTGAAGAGGGGGTTCTGCTGCGCATATGCCTCGGCATCCCAGCGCATCACCTTCTCGTAGACGTCGCCATACATATCTTCGGCCCACTCCTTATAGAATATGGTGGCCATCACACCCTCGAGGCGGTGGGATGGCACGGCCTCGTAGACATATCCCGAGGGGTCGATCACCGGCACTGCGTCGGGGCAGCGGAACACCTGTCCGAGCTGCGCGTCGAGTTCGGCGGCGGTGAGTCCGGCTTCGGCATCGGCGGCGGTGACGTAGAGTGCCTTGACATTGACCGGCAGGCGGTCGAGGTCAGGGAAACCTGCGGCGCATACCCATGCATCCTGCGATTCGAGATATTTCGAGTCCATGCGCTTCACGCTGCCGTCGGAGAGGAGTATCACGAAGTCGAGGCTACCGATTGTGGCGGCGGCGCCGTCGCGGAAGCGGGCTTTAAAGGTGAACATATCCTGACCGGGCCAGTAGGTGTAGCTGGCGGGGAGGGTGAGGGCGTCGACGTGGTTGAAGTCTACGGTGGATGTGCCGTAGATCATCTCGATGTCGGTGAGCTGGGCCCATGCGGGATCATAGATGGTGCGGGCGGCTGAGGTGAGGTAGCGCACTCCGGCCATGTCGGTGATCTCGGCATAGATGCGGTGCTCGCTGCCTTCGCCGGGGTTGAAGAGGTCGAAGGTAAGTCGCCACTGGCCATTGGTGAGTGTGCGGGCTTTACCGACGAGCACGTCGTTGTCGTAGACCTTGACGTCGCTGAGGGGTGTGGCGCCGCCACGCACTGTGACGCGGGGCAGATAGGTGTAGTCGGGGGC
Organism: uncultured Muribaculaceae bacterium; assembly: GCA_910577585.1. Taxonomy (GTDB): domain Bacteria; phylum Bacteroidota; class Bacteroidia; order Bacteroidales; family Muribaculaceae; genus Lepagella. The sequence goes on from CAJTNN010000017.1 coordinate 54,190, forward strand.
GGAGATGCTGAAGTCGGTGGCGCTGATGAGGGCGGAGCCGATGGGCTGCACTATCATCTCGCCGTCGAGCTCAAACTCGATGCTGGCGCTTATGCGGTGGTCGCCGCTGGCGGCGGGTATGAAGCAGAAGCGGGGTGAGGCATCGGCGAGGGGCACCTCGACTGAGAGACGCCCTGTCCGGTCGATGGTGACGAAGTTGGCGCCGTTGCCGGGCACGAGCAGGGAGTTCTCTACATAGTTCACACCCTCGGGGAGTGTGTAGATGATGTTGACCTTCTCGATGCGCGATGCATATTCGGGCATGAAGTCTACCTTCGAGCGGAGTGTCACGGTCTGGCCTACGGTGACTGATGTCTTGTTGAGGCTGACGGAGGTGTCGGGGCCTGTGTAGTAGAACATCGATTCATCGAAGGCGGGGACGGCGTCGAGGCTGATGCGGCTTACGATGCCGTTGAGCACCTCGGCGTCTACGAGCAGATAATCGCGACCCTCCTGCAGGCGTGATGCTGCGAGTTCGGCGAGTGTGCCGGCGCCGCTGAAGAGACGGCTCTCCATCATGGCCACGATGCTGTACTTCCCTGCGGGGAGGTTGCTGAAGAGGGCCGTGGCGTCGTCGCTGAATGCGGCACGCTTCATGAGCACACCCTTCTCGTCGTAGAGGAGGGCTACGGTGGCGTCGGCTTCGGTAGTGGCGTGGCTTACGCTGAGGTCGCCGTTGGTGATGAAGTCGAGTGTCACCTCACCTTTCTGGTCTTTGACGATGGTGCTTCCGGCAGCTGCGTTGTAGGCGGTGTTGGCGGGGATGGCGATCACGTGGAGCGATTCACCCTCGCCTACCTCGTCGAGCAGGCGCAGATAGGGGTAGCGCAGACGGTAGTTCTCGATGCGGCGCCCTGTGGTGGCGTTGATGATGTTGAAGCTGAGGTCGGCGTAGTTTTTGTATTCGGCAAACTCCGGCTGGGCGCCGGGGGCCACATTGCCTGCGGCGCGGAGGTTGAGCAGAATCTCGGCACCGTAGATGGGCTTGATGGCGAGGTCGGTGCCGGCGGCGAGCTGCTTGAGCTGAAGGCTCTCTTCGATATGCTCGGGTGATCCGGCTGTGACCACACCCTCACCCTGCACGCTGCTGAGTGCATAGGCGCCGTCGGCGCCGGTGGTGGCGGTGGTGGCGAGGCTCTGGCCGTTGACCTCCTGTGTGAGGGTCACGAATGCTCCGGCCACGGGTTCACCGGTGGCGCTGTCGGTGATGACACCGCTGAGGGTGGCGCGTCCGAGGGCTTCGACCTTTACCTCAAGGGCGTTGGCCGAGGCATCGTCGCTGACAGTGAGCGATGCTCCCTGCGGTGTGGCGTAGGCTATGGCCATCTCGCGGTCGGGGATAATCTCGTAGCTGAGCTGATATCCGGCCACCTGACCGGGGAGTGTGGCGCCGCTGCCGAGGAAGCTGTGCTTCTCGTCAAACCAGTTGATCTGGGCTGCGGCGCTGAGGTCGCGGCCGTCGCTGCCGGTGAGGGTGAGGCTCACGCGCTGCAGGGGCTTGATGGCGTCGGCTGCGAAGGTGATATCCTTACCATCGGCGGGCATCTCGAAGTCCTGCTCCGAACCGATCACCTGGCCGCCGGGGGCCATCACGAAGAGTGAGTATTTGGTGTCGGGGATGAGGTTGCCGAAGATGTAGCGTGTGCGGCCGGGGGTGACGATGAGTTTCTGCGTCTGTCCGGTCGAGAGGTTGCTGAGCTGGAGGGCGGCGTTGAGATAGCGGTCGTCGTCGGCCTCGGGGAGGTTGACGCTGAGGGCTGTGGTCTCTTCGTCGAGGGTCATTATCTTGTAGTCGCGCCAGATGTCGGTGTTCATGTAGATGTCGAGCGAGCTGGAGTAGACTTTCACCACCATCGTGGTGGGCACACCCTCGAAGGCGGCGTAGCCCAGCGCAGGGGGCATTGCGGCCATGCAGGTCAGCTCCGAGAGGTTCTGGCAGCCGTAGAAGGCGTAGTAGTCTATCGAGCTGATCGAGGCGGGGAGCTTGACCGTGGTGAGGGCCTGGCAGTCCTGGAATGCCCAGTCGGGCACGCGGTCGGCACCTGATGTGCGGCTGAAGTCGGCCTCGGTGAGGGCGCTGAGATTGCGCACTGAGCTGAGGTCGTAGCTGTCCATGGGACCGATGACGGTGATGGTGTTGACGGCATCGAGGTCGTCATCCCCCACAAGGCGTGTGATTGTGCTCCAGAGATTGCCGGGCTGGAAGTCGTCGACTACGAGGTCGCCGAGGGCGGCGTTCCAGTTGTTGGTGCCGGGATCGCCGGGGCTGGCGGGGTTGTAGACGAACTGGGCGGTGTAGCTGAGATTCTGCGTGCCCATCTTGATGGTGAGCTGCGGGTCGACGCTGATGATCTTGCCATCCTGCTTCCAGCATGAGAATTTGTAGTTGCCGTTGGGGTAGGCTGAGATTGTGGTCTCGTCACCCTCGCGGAGCATGAAGTTGGAGTTGTTGACCTGTCCGCCGCTCGAGGGGGTGCAGTACACGTTGACGCGGTGGTAGTAGCCATCCTCCCAGGGATCGCCGGGGTTGGCGGGGTCGTAGTGGTCGTTGCGGTCAAACCATGCGGTGAGGGTCACGTTGCGTTCGGGAATCTCGTAGTAGAATTCGGGGTCGGTGCTGACCACCTCTTCCCCCTCCATCCAGCAACGGAAGTCGTAGCCCACATATGAGCGTGCGTAGAGGCGCACCTGCTGGCCGACGCTGTAGAGGTCGCTCCCGGAGGGTGACACCTCGCCGCCGCGCGCCGGTGATGCCGCCACCGTGAGCCGGTAGGCGGCACTCGGGTCGGGGGGATTGGTGGGGTCGTAGCCCTGGCCGTTGCCTCCGGTGAGTGCCCAGGCGCAGGTCATTGCGATCACGCCTAAGAGCATTGTCATTAGTTTTTTCATCGTAACTGTATGTAGTTTGCGATTTTGCTGTGGTAGTGAGCCGGCCGGTGGCCGTGCGCGCGTATGCTTGCGCGCACGGCTACCGTAGCGGCTTCTCTCTATGTGTCTTTATTCGGCAATGAGTTTTCTCACTGCGTCGCCGGCCTTCACAATGTAGGCGCCCTTGTCGAGGCTCATGCTGAAGGCTGCGCTGCGGTCGATGGCCACAATCTTGCCGTCGGCGGCGATGACGCTGATCTCAACTTCTGCGGGTGAGCTGATGCTGAGCAGGTTGCCGTCGAGGCTGATGCTGATACCTTCGGCCTCTACATCCTCGATGCCGGTGATGATGCCGGGCATGAGGCGGAGTGTGAAGCGGTCGTCGGATGCTCCGGCATCGGCTACGAATGCGTAGGGGGTGGCGGTGATGTCGACGGTGACTCCGGTGAGGTTGTCGGTGAGCATTGCCACATAACCCTCGGCCTGACGTGAGTCGAGGCTGATGCAGTATTCGCCGCTATGTCCGAAGCGTGCGCCGAGGGAGTAGATACCCTCTGCGAGGGGACGCTCGTCGATGGCCATGCGCTGGCCGTCGTTGACCACGAAGATCTGGGGCACGGCTGCCTCGCTGCTCATGAATTTCGAGGCGTCGCGGTTGGGCTCGTAGGCTTCTGATGCGAGGGGGTTGACCACGATGCGTGCTCGGTCGGCACCCTTCTCGCTGCTGAGGGTGAGGTTGAAGATCGAGCGGGGCTCGGCGGCACGGGCTGCACGTTTGGCGGCGCGTGCGGCTACTGCGGGCTCCTCATCTTCGGCGGGGGTCTCCTCTACCTCATCCTCGATTTCGATGGCGAGGGCGTCGGCTTCGCTGTGGGCGCGGCCGCGGGGGTCGAGGGTCAGATGGTCGCCACCCTCGATATCCTGGCGCTGAACGAAGAATGCCTGGAAGGGTGAGAATGCGTAGTCGTCGTCGATGGGTGAGTAGGCGGTGTAGGTGTTGCCATCCCATACGGTGATGGGTGCGTCGAAGTCAACGGCGCGCAGAGTGAGGTAAGCGGGATATGTATTGCCCACAAGATTCCACGATGCGTTGTGCAGGAACTCTGAGGGGTATTCGGCAAGCTCAGTCTCCACATTACCCATATTGAAGAGTGCATTGCCATCAGCTACGGGACGGAAAGTGAAGCTTACACAGTCGCCATCCTCCTTAGTGCAATGGAAGATATAGCCCTCTCCGGCCTTAAGAGTCTCACCGGCCTGCACATTCTGCCATGTATTGCCGGTAAGGTTAGCGCGGTCCTCGCCAGAATATTTGCGGACAACCCAAAGCGCCTCATCCTCAACCTCGATATCATCAACGTTGACGTCAAACGGCAGAGTCAGGAAGTGCCAACGATCTTTTTGCATGTTGATATTCACAGCTACCTCATCTGATGTCATGGTCGATTGCGGAATCAGTGTGGCACCACTATAGCCTGTGAACTGCTCCCATCTATTACCAGTCCAGTAATCACCACGTACTCTGTAACCATTGATATCGAACTTACCAAGATTCAGGTCTGTCTTACGCTTGACTGTAAGCTGACCATTATTGCTATAATTACCGAGGGATGCCAATAAACTTAGAGTTGCTTTATCGGCTATGCCCTTTTCGCTAGTCAGTTTGAAGGTGCGATTAACCTCAACCGCCTCAAGATCCTTGTCCATTGCAACTATCTTGGCTCCAACCCACGCGTCACTCAGGAGGAAATCATTCACAGTTAGAGCGGGGACATGGACAGTCGCCACCTTGCGGCTATATTCAGAAATTCCGGATGTTTCTAAAGGGAAAAGATAATTGACTATTACATCATATGGATTACGTTGGTCAATAATATAATCTCCGTTAAGGTGAATATTATTATTATTACCAAACTCAATGAGTTTTAAGGAATAACAATATTCAAAGGCATAATTACCCAAATCTTTTAACTTATTAGGCAAATGTATTTCTGAAACACTACAAGCCCTAAAGGATTCTCTATCAATACTTGTCAAATTATCTCCGAATTTAATGTCGATCAAACTCACATTATCCGAGAACGCATATTCTGAAATAGTAATAGCCGAATTTAATTCAATTTTCACCAAATCTGTATCTCTAAAACTAGCATATCCAAAATCTTTTACATTTTCAAGATTTGCTTCGGTTATTCCTGTACCTTCGAAAGCATTAGATTCTATAGTTTCCAAAGTAATTGGGAAATGAATTTTTTTAAGAGATTCTACGTGGTAGAAAGCGCTATACTTTATTTCAGTAACACCATTTGGAATATTGATTTCTCTAAGAGATATGCAGTTCTTGAACGCCTCTGGACCTATCGAAGTCATCTCACCTGTCTCGGGAAGTACCACAGTGTGTAAATATTCGAGACCATTCAAGCCTGTTACTGTTGTCAGACCAATAGTCTGCCCAAGGTCAAGAATCTCGAGGTTGGGGAGTCGGCGGAAGAAACGGAGGTCGGTTTCGTCGGGAGTACCGGTTACGATAACGTAGCGGACCTCCTCAAGTACTGCGCCACTTGCTGAAAGCTCGGCAGCCAATGTGCCAGGCTCTGATACGTTGATATACACCGGCGATGCAGGTGACTCTGAGCGTACAAATACGGTGAAGTTATATTTGCCCTTCACCTGCTCTTTGTAGTCATAATAGTAGTCATCGAGAGCATAGATGAATACCTTGCCGTTGGCGTACTCATCAAAGCTGAGTTCAGGACATTCGGAGGTACTGAAGTGGAAGTTGGTCGTGGGAGTGTCGAACTTGCCGGTCCATCTAACTGACCCTACTGATGCCGGAACATACACATCTTTCAGTTCCTCGGCTCCGGCTACGCCCGATGCAGGGAATGAGGTCTCTACACCTTCGTTGAGCAGGTCGTGACGGAACTCTGCTGAAGTTACAGAATAATCGCGATTGCCAATCTCCTGCTCTTCTCCGTATGTATATTCGCTATCTGCAGGGAGCGCAGTTATATATACATGGCCAGGAAGTTTAATGCTTGATTCTGCTGTCTTTACACCACAAAGATAACCATTACGCACATTGTAGATGTACACATCTTTGCCTCCAATTTGATTACCATCTTCATCATACTCATAACGATATTCGCCATTCCAATCAAAATCGATATGGTAACCGAATACGTTGCCATGCTCGTCGGTGTAGGTGTAGTTGGCGCCGTAGATGCCTGATTCGGTATCGGGAACTACGTCTACGCGGCCTTCGAGGTGGTAGTAGATGGTCATCTCGCGGGAGGGCTCTCCGGCGATGGTCCACATGCCGGCGGGGAGGGTGAGGAAGTAGTCGCCCTCTGCGGTGACGCGACTTCCGAGGTTGATGCTCCAGACGTTGGTCTCCCCCTTTACGGCCTCGGGGGCCGATTCGAGTTCGGGGAGGGGAAGTTCCTGACCGAAGTGGGGTTTGAGGGCGGCATCAGTGGTGAGGGTCACCTCCTGGTCGGCAGGGAAGCTGACGGTAATGGCGCCCTTAAGGTCTATCTCGTGTTGCTCGGAAGTGGAGGGGGCAGGCGAGAATGTGGCCTGCAGCTCCTCGGCGGGAGTAATCTGAGGGGTTTCAATCACCGGATCGGATGTGACGTCACCGGCGGTGTCGGAAGTTGACACCGGCGCAGCATCGCCGGCATCGGCGCCGGTGGCGAGCACCGGCATAGCGGCCAACCCGGCAATGGCAAGCGCACCACCACCGAGCAAAGCCGACAGTAACTTTTTCTTCATGATCGTATAGTTAGTTAGTAAATTAATCTCAAGAAATACGTCATTTTTCCCTTTTTAGCAAAAGGGAACAACGACTGCGATTGACGCCAAGGAAGTGGAAGACCAAGCAACAAGAAAGCCAAATGGTTAACCGAATTTCCGCAAGGTGCAATTACCACGTAAAATTAATCATTTCCCCCCACAAATCCAAGCCCCACCCCCAAAAATCCACCAACTCCCCCTTCCCCCTCCCCCGCCGTTAAGTTTGGGATTTAAACTTTGGCTGACTTGGTCAGGATGATGGGGAAGGAATTTTAAGGCGCAGATTTTTCTCTTACTCGCTGCTGCGCA
>CAJTNN010000018.1 GCA_910577585.1 uncultured Muribaculaceae bacterium
AGAGGATTGGAGGGGCTGGGGGCTTTTTTAGCAGGGAAGCCTTGAGCGGCTGATGCTGCTCAAGGCTTCGCTTTGTTGTCTTACCAGGATTCGAACCTGGACAGACAGAACCAAAATCTGTAGTGCTACCATTACACCATAAGACAATCCTCGTTGTCATGGGAGCCGACTGCTTCCCCAGCGCCGGGGGAATGGACTGCCCATTGATTTTGCAAATTTAGCGCTTTTTTTTTATTTTTGCAACATGACTCGAGATCTTTTTGCACGTTATGTGTGGATTATTGATACGCTTAGCCGCTACGGGCGGCTGTCGCGCGAGCGACTCAACCGGCTGTGGATGCGGTCGGAGGTATCGGGGGGCGCGCCGCTGCCTGAGCGGACGTTCTTTCATTACCGGCGCTCGATTGAGCAGAATTTCCATATCGATATTCTGTGTGACGCATCCGGGGAGTATTATATCGACCAGACGTCGCTGACGCGCAACCGCGCGCTGACGAATCTGATGCTTGACAACTATGCGGTGAATGGCGCGATTTCGGATGTGGCGGATGCTTCGGCGCGTGTGGAGGTGGAGGATGTGCCGTCGGCGCGCGAGTTCTTGCCGCAGATGATGGATGCTATGCGCGACGGGGTGAAGGTTAGCTTCACTTATGCGGGCTTCAACCGCTCGAGGGCTGAGAAGGATATCGTGTTGCATCCTTATGTGCTGAAGCGGTATAAGCAGCGGTGGTATGTGCTGGGGCTGAAGGAGTCGGCTGATGATGTGCGCACTTATGCGCTGGACCGCATCAAGTCGCTGCGGTTGCTGCCTGAGCATTTCACGCTGCCCGAGGGTTGCGAGGCTTCTGACTTTTTCGGGAGCGTGGTGGGTGTGACGACATCGAAGGCGCCGGTGCATCGTGTGAGACTGCGTGCCACGGCGCGTCAGGCGAAATATCTGCGCGCGTTGCCGCTGCATGCCTCGCAGCAGGAGGAGGTGCATGGCGACTACAGCATCTTCAGCTATGGCCTGCAGCTGAATTATGAGCTTGTGCATGAGATTGTGGGGATGGGTGATTCGGTCAAGGTGCTTGATCCGCCTGAACTGCGGGTGATGGTGACCGAGGCTCTGCGCGCGGCATTGCGGCAGTATGAGGGTGAGAATCTCAAAAATGATGAATAGCCATGGCAGATAATTATCTTGAACGTCGGATGGAGGATCTGCGGGCCGGTCGGCTCGCGCATAACAGTGGCGCGGCATCGGCCACGGGCGCACGCCGCGCGGGATATCTTGAACTGCGCTGGCCGGCGCGGCGGGTGCTGATATTGCATGGGGTATCGGCTGCCGGCGAGGCTCTTGTGAGGCGTCTGCAGCGGCTGGGATGCCGTGTGGCGGTGGCTGATGCGGATGCTGCGGCGGGGGATGCGATGCGGCGCGATCTTGGGGTAAGATTCTATCCTTTGGGGAGGGAGCGTGAATGGCCGGCCGAGCGGATAATTGCCGACCTCTATTCGGCCTGGAGGGATGTGGAGATTGTGGTGGATATGGATGCGTGTGACAGCCGTGGCGAAGAATTGGCCGATATCTGCCGCATATGGGGCACGCAGCGCGCCGGGCTGCCATATCCTAACGATTATGGCGGACGGCTGATTATGGTCAGCCATGAGCCTTGCAAGGGGATTGACGAGGCTCTCTTGCCATGCGCCGCGCTCGATGGCTGCGGGATTGTGCGCAGCCGGCTACGTTGCACGCAGGAATGCCGGGCCGAGAATCCGGCGCGGATGATAGTGCTGCTATGCGCGCCTGAGAATGATTTCGCAGTGGATTGCCGGCTTTAGCGCGGCAAAGCAGGGAATTCTTACCGACCCCTGCGGGGAAATATAGGATATAAAAGAATCAGGCGGATTCCACTGCGCAGTGAGTGGAATCCGCCTTTATTATGCGATGATGTTGGGTGGGAATCAGTCTTTGTACTTCTTGAGGATGACGCAGGCGTTGTGGCCACCGAAACCGAAGGTGTTGCTGAGCACAGCGTTGATCTCGCGCTTCTGAGCCTTGTTGAAGGTGAAGTTGAGGTCGTAGTCTACTTCGGGGTCGTTGTCGCCCTCTACGTGGTTGATTGTGGGGGGCACGATGTTCTCCTCGAGGGCCTTCACACTCAGCAGAGCCTCAAGAGCGCCGGCAGCACCGAGCAGGTGGCCGGTCATGGACTTCGTAGAGCTGAGGTTCATCTTATAAGCGTGGTCGCCGAAGACGAGCTTGATAGCCTTAGCCTCGGAGATGTCGCCTACGGGGGTTGAAGTGCCGTGGAGGTTGATGTAGTCGATATCCTCGGGCTTCATGCCGGCATCGCGGAGAGCATTCTCCATCACGAGGCGAGCGCCGAGACCCTCGGGGTGAGTGGCTGTGATGTGGTAGGCATCAGCCGAGAGGCCACCGCCGGCCACTTCAGCATAGATGTGGGCACCGCGTGCCTTGGCGTGCTCGAGCTCCTCAAGCACGAGCGCGGCTGCACCCTCGCCGATTACGAAGCCGTCGCGCGAGCCGCTGAAGGGGCGCGAAGCGCCTTCGGGATCGTCGTTGCGTGTAGAGAGGGCCTTCATCGAGTTGAAGCCACCCACACCGGCGGGGAATACGGCAGCCTCAGCGCCGCCGGCCACGATGGCGTCGGCATGACCGAGACGAATGAGGTTGAAAGCGTCGACGATAGCGTTATTACTTGAAGCGCATGCAGAGACAGTGCCGAAGTTGGGGCCATGGAATCCATGGTCGATCGAGATGTGTCCGGCTGCGATGTCGGCGATCATTTTCGGAATGAAGAAAGGATTGTATTTCGGACCCTTGTCAGCGTTAAGGGCGTAATATCCGGCTTCCTCCTCGAAGGTGTGCAGGCCACCGATACCGGCGGCGAAGACCACGCCGACACGATTCTTGTCGACACCCTCCTCGGCATCGAGCTTAGCGTCGTCGATAGCCTCCTGAGCAGCCACGAGGGCATACTGGGCGTAGAGGTCGAGCTGGCGCAGCTTCTTGCGGTCGAAGTGTTCTTCGGGGTGAAAATCCTTTACCTCACATGCAAATTGCGTCTTGAAAAGCGAAGCGTCGAAATGAGTGATGGGGCCGGCTCCGCTCTTACCCTCGACGGCACCCTTCCAAGTCTCGGCCACGTTATTGCCGAGGGGAGTGAGCGCACCGAGTCCGGTGATTACAACTCTTTTTAATTCCATATATCGTGAGGAAGTTGGTTTGGGTTTTAATTGAGTAAGAGTCAGCACCTGAAATTCTGAGATTTTAGGCCCGACTCTTGAAAGTTTTGTCTAAGGATGTATCAGGGCTTTGAGAGTCCCTCCCACCCACTGCTATGCAGTTGATGTGGCATCACGGTGTGGTGTGGGAAATCATCGCCCGCAGCGGCGGGTGATTAACCCTGGTGCTTCTCGATATATTCGATAGCGTCACCGACAGTAGTGATCTTCTCAGCGTCCTCGTCGGGGATTGAGATGCCGAATTCCTTCTCGAATTCCATGATCAGCTCCACTGTGTCGAGTGAATCTGCGCCCAGGTCCTTGCTGAACTCAGCAGCGGGAGTAACCTCTGCCTCATCTACAGTCAGCTTGTCGACGATGATTTCTTTTACTTTGTTTGCAACATCAGACATAGTTGTTCGATTATTTGAGTTAATATATGAATTTTGCTGTTGTCATGACACCGCCACGTCTATCTTCGCGCAGAGTTCCGGAGGGCCCGCTGAGGGGCACGTCCCACCCTGCTGAGTGGGCCTGGCGGCATTTCAGAGTGCAAATTAAGCGATAAAATTTCAATTGAGAAAATTTTTCAACAAAAAATGCACACTTTTTTTAGGAGCGTGCATTATTTTGGGTCTTTTCGGGGTTAAATTGCCCGAAATCGGGTGTTTCGGTCGGATTGTGCGCCCTCCGGCGGGGGGGCCGGATGGACGGCGTTGAGGGTGCCGGGATTATACTTCCCAGGTCTCGGTGGTGCGGATAATCATGTCGCGGAGGTTGGCGAAGTTCTTGCGTGAGCGCACTTCGTTGACCTGAGCCTCGACGTCAGACTCGTAGCTGGGTGCGGCCACGTCGCGGATCACACCGATAGCCAGCGGCAGCTCATGACCATCCATCATGGCGAGCTGCTGATGCAGGAAGTTGGTGGGGGTGGTGGCGTCGTGGGTGAGCACGTCGTCGAGAGTGTAGCCATCCTCACCTATCGTGATGGCTTTCAAGCCGAAGCCATCCTGCACAAGACCGCGCTCCATATTCTTGCCGAAGAGCATCTTCTGGCCCTGGCGCAGATGAATGGTGTGTTCGTCGCGGCGCTCCTTGTCGCTGAGGAAGGAGTGAGAGCCGTTGTTGAAGATGACGCAGTTCTGCAGCACCTCCACCACCGACGCGCCCTTATGGCGGGCGGCAGCCACCATCACCTCCTTTGTAGTGTCGAGGGCGATATCTATTGAGCGGGCGAAGAAGTTGCCGCGAGCGCCAAACACGAGCTCAGCCGGGATGAAGGGATCCTCGGTAGTGCCGTAGGGTGATGACTTGGTGACACTGCCACGATCGGAAGTGGGTGAATACTGACCCTTTGTCAGACCGTAGATCTTATTGTTGAAGAGGAGGATATTGATGTCGACATTGCGGCGCACGGCATGAATGAAATGGTTGCCGCCGATGGCGAGTCCGTCGCCGTCGCCCGAAATCTGCCATACAGTCATGTCGGGGCGGGCCGTCTTCAGGCCGGTGGCGATGGCGGCAGCACGGCCGTGGATGGTGTGCATGCCGTAGGTGTTCATATAATAGGGCAGACGCGATGAGCATCCGATGCCTGAGATTACGGCAGTGTCTTTCGGAGCCACGCCGAGTTCGGCCATGGCTTTATGAAGCACATTGAGGATGGCGTGGTCGCCGCATCCGGGGCACCATCTCACGCTCTGCTCGCTCTTATAGTCCTGGGGGGTATATGTGGGGTTTGTGTTGTTGGATTCCATGGTTGTGGATTTTTGCATTAGCCTGCGATGATGAATCAGGATTCTTTGATATGACGGAGCACTCCATCCACTATCTCGCGCACCATGAAGGGCTGGCCCTCGACTTTGTTGATGCGCAGCACCTCCTTGCCCGGAAGATGCATCTGCAGATAGTCAGCGAACATGCCGGTGTTGAGCTCGGCCACGATGATGCGCTTGTAGCGGCGCAGCACCTCGAGTGCGTTCTTCGGCAGCGGGTTGATGTAGCGGAACTGTGCGAAAGCCACGGGAGTGCCGGCGGCATTGAGCTCATCGGAGGCTGTGTGGAGATGTCCGTAGGTGCCGCCCCAGCCGACGAGGATAGTGTCGCTGTCGGGGTTGCCCATCACCTGGAGTTCGGGGATATCGTTGGCGATGCGGGCCACTTTCTCGCGGCGGATGTTGACCATTCGCTCATGGTTCTTGCCATCGGTAGAGATGGCCGAAGTGCGGATATCCTTCTCGAGTCCACCCACGCGGTGCATGGCGCCTTCGGTGCCCGGGATAGCCCAGTAGCGCACCTGCGCGTCGTCGCGGTCGAAGGGTTTCCAGCCCTGCTCCAGGCGGGATGCATCTACGAAATGCGGACGGATTTCGGGGAAGTCCTTCTCTTCGGGTATACGCCATGCCGAGCTGCCATTGGCGATGAAGGCATCCGTAAGGAGTATCACCGGAGTCATATGCTCGATGGCGATGCGGGCAGCCTCGAAGGCCATTGTGAAGCAGTCGGTGGGGCTGGCAGCGGCGAGCACACAGAGTGGCGACTCACCGTTGCGGCCGTAGAGGGCCTGCATGAGGTCGGTCTGCTCTGTCTTGGTGGGGAGACCCGTCGAGGGGCCGCCGCGCTGCACGTCGATCACCACGAGGGGGAGCTCAGCCATGACAGCCAGGCCGATACCCTCGCTCTTGAGGGCCAGACCCGGGCCGGAAGTGCTGGTGACAGCCAGATGGCCGCCGTAGCTTGCGCCGATTGCCGAGCAGACGCCGGCAATCTCATCCTCCATCTGGCAGGCCTTTACGCCGAGGTCCTTGCGCTTTGCCAGCTCATGCAGGATGTCGGTGGCCGGAGTGATGGGATACGAACCGAGGAAAAGTGGACGGCCGCTCTTCTCAGAGGCCATGATGAGGCCCCAGGCGGTGGCGGTGTTGCCGTTGACATCGGTGTATGTGCCGGGCACAGAGGGTTCGGTCTCGATGCGGTAGGTCGACATCGAGGAGTGGGTATTGTGGCCATAGTCCCAGCCGGCGCGCACCACCTTGGCGTTGGCTTCGTAGACGGCGGGTTTCTTGGCGAATTTCTTTTCGAGTTTGCGCAGCACACTCTCTACGGGGCTGTCGAAGAGCCAGCAGATGATGCCCAGGGCGAGCATATTCTTGCACTTCAGCACCGATTTGGGGTCCATGCCCGAATCCTCGAGTGTGTGTTTGAGCAGCGTGGTCATCGGCACGAGCAGAATCTTCTGCGGGTCGATACCCAGTTCGCTGACGGGATCGTCGGTCTTGTACTCAGCCTTTTTGAGGTCGGCCGGACGGAAGGTGTCGACATCGCAGATGATGATGCCGCCGGGCTTGAGATACTTGAGGTTGGTCTTCAGGGCCGCGGGATTCATGGCCACGAGCACATCGGCCTCGTCGCCGGGGGTGTGCACCCCCTTGCCCACATTCACCTGAAAGCCTGACACGCCGCTAAGCGAACCCTGCGGGGCGCGGATTTCAGCGGGATAATCGGGGAAAGTACTGATCTGGCTACCCTCTCCGGCTGATACATTGGAGAAGATATTGCCGGCGAGCTGCATTCCGTCGCCGGAGTCGCCCGAGAATCTGACCACCACGCGGTCTAAGGTCTTGACATTAGTGCCGGGTAACATAATGGTTTCTTGTTTTTGGTCTCCTGCGCGGCCCGGTGTCCGGAGCCTGGCATGCGTCTTCCCGTGTGCAGGTGAGGCGCGGAGGCCGTATGATGGATTTAAGGTTAGTTGCTTATTTTTACGTAAGTAGCTACCGCTCTTCGGGCTCTCTTGGCAACGGGTGCGCCGATGCACCGCGAAGTGGGGCGGTATCCACGCGCAAAATTACAAATAATTTCGTATCCGCAAAACTTTCGGCCGCAATAAATTCTGCCACTCTGCGATTATTTTCTATGGAGATACTGATTTACTCCCGAATTAAGTTGACACAGCTCCAATAATTCTTAGAAGTTGTTTAAACTTTTTTACGAAAAACAACGATTTAAACATGAACTACCTGTCAATGAAACACGCAGCCCCGCTGTCGCTGGCCATGTCGCTGGCACTCCTTGCGGGCTGCTCTGACCAGACTCCGCCGGCCGATGGCCTTGACGATGCCGGGCGGGTGGTATTGAGTTTTTCACGAAGCGGCGAAGAGGCTGCCGCACCGCTGCCGGAGGCTATGGATGTCTACGTGTTCCGTGGCGAGACGCTGGCAAAGATCCTGCATTCCGACCCCACCGGCGAGACACCGCTCAAAATCAAGAACGTGGGCGACGGAATGGTGTTCAGCACCTCAGGCATAGATCTTGATCTGGCTGAGGGGTCCACAAGTGTGGCCGACGCTTCGGCGCTCATGGTATATTGCGAGGAGGGGGCCACCTCTGCCCCGCTCTTCTATTCGGGTTATGCGGTGCTCGACGACGCTGTCTACGCCGCCGGAAAACTTGATGTGAGCATGATCCGCTCTGTATCGCGCATAGATGTGGCCAACGCCGCCGGGCAGGGCATCGAGGTCAGCGAGGTCGTGATTGAGAATGCACCGTCGGCCACCTACGTCTTCCCTACCGGCAATGTGCCTGAGGCCGCGACAATGCGCCTGTCGCAACACTTCGACGCCCCCTTCGAAGGGGTCAGGGAGGGTCTCTTCACCATCTTTGAGAGCGCCGGCCCGGTGAGCGTCAGAATCCGAGGCAACGCCGACGGAGTGCCCCTCGACATGACAGCCACTCTGAGCCGCGTGGAGCGCAACCGCATCTATACCCTCAATGTGGTCAGCACCGGACCGAAAGTCGAGGCCACTTTCAGCGTCAAAGACTGGGAGGAGGGTGACTCTGTAGAGGCTGCCCCCGACATGGGGAGAGGCATCGCCATCGACCCGGAATATTCTGTCATCCCACAGGGTGTGAAGGTTGACTACGCCACCAACACCATCACCGTCCCCTCGCAGGGTGCCGAAGGGCTGCGCCTGGCCTTCCGCGCCGACACCAAGATTGAGCTCGCCTCAACTCAGGGACTCGACCACGGAGCATCACTGACCGAGAATCCGCTCATCACCCTCGACCAAGGATATGTCAGCTCATTCAACCTCGACATCGCACCGCAGGGTAAGGGACGCCTCGGTTACGGCATAGTCCTCTCACTGCGCAACGCCCTCCTCGCGCAGAGCTATGACTATGTGGAGATCAACGTCGAGCCCTCACCCTATCAGATCGAGACGGTGATGATAGGCGGCCATGAATGGATGTGCTTCAACGCCACCTCGGCCGACCTCGACGACCAGATATATATCCTCGACGGACTCGACAGCGTGGAGGAGATGTACAACCAGCGCTTTGCCGAGTCAGTGGGCAACTTCTTCCAGTACGGACGCCCCAACCCCTACTCACCCTGGACCTCCAACGACCCCAACGCCGTGGCACGCCCCGAAGGCTCTGCGCCGTGGGTGCGCCCGCAGGATATGCCCCTCCCCGAGGGGTATCATGTGGCCTCGTTTGATGAATGGGAGGACCTGATTCCGGCCGGAACCACCATACCGTCGGAATATGTGTGCCGCGCCGGCGAACGCATCCGCGCCACCGTAGTGACTCTGCCAGGCACACTCTCCACCACCCCGAGCGCCAATGTCAACAAGCAGAATTTCAAGATGCGGTATGTGCTCTTTGAATCGCTCGACAGCGGCAACAAACTCTTCGTGCCCATCTGCTCCAACAAATCAAACTCCACAGCCGAAGTGCCCGGCAATGTCAACGGCTACAAATACGACACACGCGTGACCTACTGGGTATCCAACGACCGCTGCGTATGGCTGATCGACTGGAAGACAGTGGATGGCCAGGATGGAGCCGCACTCTCGAGAAGCAACTGGAACTACAATGGATTCTGCCCGGTGAGAGGCATCAAAGATGCAGATTGACCTGTCCATAAGCAGAACTTTCGAAGATGAAACTGACCAAAGCAATACCGTCGATTCTGACAATACTGGCCCTGACGGCCTGCTCTGACGAGAGCCTGACCGATGAGATAGCCGGCAATCTCCCCGACGGCTCCGCCACTTTCCTGATCAGCACACCGGCGCAATATGCCATCGAGACCTCATCAAGAGCCGGCGAGGAGGAAGAGGATGGGGAGGAGACTCCCGACACTGCTCTGCCCCCCGGGGTGGCCGATCTCAAGTATCTTCTTGCTGACAGCGAGGGGAATATCATCGACCATCACTACTCTCATCTTGAGAGCGATTTCAGCCGCCTCACCCTCGAGGGGCTGCCGAGCGGCGACTATTCGCTGCTCTTCATGGCGGCCGGAGAGGGGTCGAGTTTGACTGACTCCTCATCGCCGATAACCATATCAGATGCATGGCTCACCAATCAGCAGGGTGCCTCGGCAGCCGATGCGGCGCTATATCACAAGCGCATCGACTTCTCGGTCAAAGCCGGCGCCCCGGCGCAGACGTGCGAAGTGGAGCTCGACCTGGCCCTGGCCAAGCTCGATGTGCGCATCAAGACCCCGAATGAATCGCTGCTGCGCTACATCAAGAGCGCTTCCGTCACCCTCACCAGCCCGGTGCCTGCCGACCTCAACGCCGACGGCTCTTATGCCTCCGACATGACACTTGAGGCTTATCCGCTCACTGAATGCGCCGATTCATATTCATGCACTCTCTTTCCGGCCGATAGCCCGGTGGAGGGATATGTGGATATCGTGTCGGAACTCGACAACGGCGACACATTCTCGACCCGCTACCCCTTCAGCGGACTGAAGATAGCCAAGGGAAAGGTGGCCCGCATTGATGTGGCCTACCGTCACCCCGAATCCAAGTCGGGGCGCCTATATGTGGGGGCCGACCAACTCTGGCGCTTCAGTACCGACACGATGTTTATGGCCGATGAGCCGCAGGAGGTGTTCTACGACACTTCCATACGCTCTTTCTATGCCGATGAGCCGCTGCAATTCAGTGTCTCCGACCAGGGGAAGCTCGATGTGAAGCTATTCTCGCCAATCGGCGTGAAGAATGTGAGGGTACTCGGCCGATTCCGCAACATCAGCAGCGAGTGGGTAGACCTCGCCTACTTCGAGAGCATACCCCCCTTCATGGAGGGGAGTTTCGAATTGCCCGTGGTTAGCGCCGACTGCCTCTTCAAGACCCTCGGCGGACGCAACATCAGCATCCCTGCGCAGCCCTCGCTCGGCACACAGGATGTGGAGCTGAAGATAGAGAGCGACGACCCCTTCCTGGCCAAGATAGCCACCATCGACTCACATTGGTATATACGCTTCAGCAAATTCGGCGCCGACAGCGGCCACGCCTCGTGGCGGCACATGACTCCGATTCTCTGCCGCCACGGTGTGGCGCTGGCTCTGAACATGGCGTTTATGTTTGCCTCGCCTGAGTTCAGCGCTGCCCTCGACACCTACGACGGCATACTGAAGGACAACTCCGGTAATCCGATTGACCTCGACGCACTGCGCACCAAGATACGCACCCACGGCGGTCTGCAGCTGGGACGCGTGGTGGGTGTGGGTGGTCTCGGCGGCGGACAGACCTATGGACTGGCCGACTACTGCTACACCGGCGTATACCACGATGCCACCGCTCCCGGCTCGAATCCGCACAACTACGCGCGCCAGGCAATGTTTCATGAATATGGCCACTGCCTGGGCTATAACCATTCATCCAACATGACCTACGGCGACCAGTGGACCGTGCTCTGCGCCACAGTGTTTGTGGAGATGGGGCGCGACGGCAAACTGCCGGTGCCCAACCTCACCGATGTCACCTCGCTCCCCTATGAGCGCTAAAACTATCTACAACTCTCTGACCATGAATATCTACCCACATATCACCCTCGCGCTGCTGCTCGCCATGCCGGCGGCTGCCTGCATGGCCGATGACTTCAACTATGATGATGATGCCACCGTAGAGATCACCGACGATGATTGGGGCGACCATGACCTAACCATCGGGATTGAGGATATCACCACCGGAGTCAGTAGCCCGGCAGCCACACCGGAGCTGCAAGAGGCGGAGATTACCGTAGCCTGCGGTCACCTTGTGATTACCGCCCCGCGCGCGATGACTCTGCCCATCTATCGGCTCGATATGCCTGCGGCTGAATACCTCAACCTCCCCGCCGGCACAACCTCAATCGAACTCCCCCACGGCATATACATCATCGCGGGACGCAAATATATGCTCTGACCCATCAGCCGGCGTATTCCATCGCCGAGCCCCAATTACAATACTATCAGCGGAAGCCACCTGCATCATGCAGATGGCTTCCGCTGATAGTCGTCTTACAGGGGGCGCTAAATTTCGGCTTAGTCAAGTAGTTCGATGAGGGCCGTGAGATTCAGTGCGGCGGGGATTGTGGCACCGGGCTGGCTGAGTGCCGGGCGCGCCAGCGGTCCTATGGCGCAGCGGATGCGGATATGGCATCCCACCTTGGAGGGATTGCTGCGCAGGCCATATTGGGCGGCGTAGGGCCCTGAGAGCATCACCGGCATCATCCGCACGGCGCGTGACTCTGCCGGCGAATCGGCCAGAAGCAGATTGCCATCCTGATATGCGGCGTCGGTAGGGCTCCAGGCGCCGCATCTGGCTGCGGCCGGAAAACCGCCGGATGCATAATACCCCACGATGTAACCCTCGACCCAGACATCAGGCCACCCCGTGCCCCCATCCTGAAGGATATAGGCCACGTTGTAGGGGTCGGCATAGCTGCCATCGCCTCGTGGTGCCTCATCGGCGGGAGGCTCCGCATCCTCTGAGCCGGCATCACCCTCAGGTTGCCCATCATCGGGCGTGGAGGTGTCGGCATCTGTGGGAGCATCGGGGGAGTCAGGCGATGCATCGGAATCCTTGCCATCACCAACGGCCGTGGGTGAGCCGGGTATCGGTTTCGGTTCGTGGTCGGGGTCCTGGCTGCATGCCCCAAGCAGCAGCATCACGCATAAAATGGCAGCGCACGCACCCCGCAGTCCTCTATAGAGGCAGCCGGGAGCGTGCGCGCTGATAAGGGTCGGAAATTTCATAAAGTCTGAGCGGGAGAGTGGGGTCAGAAGAACTTCACCTCTTCGCCGGTCATGACGCTCAGCAGAGCGTTGGCAAGCGATGAGGCCCCGATGCGGAAGAGGTCGCGGTTGAGCCATTCATCGCCAAGCACCTCCTTGACAATTGCATAATATTGCAGCGCCTCCTCGGCTGTGCGGATACCGCCGGCGGCCTTGAAGCCCACCTTGCGGCCAGTCTTCTGATAATACTGGCGGATGCTCTGGCACATCACCCAGGCAGCCTCGAGCGATGCTCCGGGATAGATTTTGCCAGTGGAGGTCTTGATGAAATCGGCGTCAGAGTACATTGCCAGCACCGATGCGCGGCGTATGTTCTCGGGAGTGCGCAGGGCGCCGGTCTCGAGAATCACCTTGAGTTTGGCACCGCGGGCAGTGTGCTTGAGCTCTACAATCTCGTCGCAGAGGGTCTCATAATCCTCATCAAGAAACTGACCGACATTCATGACGATATCCACCTCGTCGGCACCACCCTCGCGGGCGAGCGCCACATCGGCCACCTTCACAGCCTGGAAAGTCTGGCTCGAGGGGAAACCTCCGGCCACCACGGCGATATCCACATCCTGGACATCGAGGTGCGTCTTCACCACCTCGGCGAAGTTGGAATAGACGCAGATAGCGGCTACATTCTTGTATTGCGGATATTCATTGTCGAAGGCGTTGACACGCTCGGTGAATGCGGCCACACTGCGGTCGGAATCCTCTGTAGAGAGAGTGGTGAGGTCGATAGAACTGAAGAGATAGGCATACACTTCAGGAGAGGCATATTCGGGTGCCTTCTCCACAATCTTCTTCACTTCGGCTGCCACATGTTCGGGGTTGGTCTCAACCGGACACGCAGCAAATGCTTCCTGGTATTTATCCATAGTCGTCTATATCTATTTAATTTCAGGTTAAGGTTAAATATCTTCGCGGTTTCATAGAGCCACGCAGACTTACCCCTGCAAATCTAACAATTAAAATTGGATTCTGCAACATGCCATAGTCATAATACTGTAATGTCGGCTACGTCGGCGGCGGACTGAAAATTGGCCGGGAGGGGCGTCGGCGCTTGCATAAGGGGGCGAGATGTATTACCTTTGCATCCAGCATATGGATGAAAAGGTAAAGAAATATGAACGGGTAATCATGGGGATTGACCCGGGAACCAATGTGATGGGATATGGCATATTGGGCATCAACGGCAAACGCCCGGAGGTGGTGGTGATGGGGGTAATCAAACTCTCAAAGTTCGAGAGCCATTATCTGCGTCTGCGACGCATCTTCGAGCGTGTGACAGGGCTTGTAGACCAATATCTGCCCGACGAACTGGCCATCGAGGCGCCATTCTTCGGCAAGAATGTGCAGTCGATGCTGAAACTTGGGCGCGCGCAGGGTGTGGCAATGGCTGCCGTGCTCGCGCGCGACATACCGATTGCCGAATATGCACCACTCTCGATCAAGCAGGCTGTCACCGGACGCGGCTCAGCCTCAAAAGAGCAGGTGGCCTCGATGCTGCAGCATATACTCAGCATTCCGAAGGATGAGATGCCGTCGCTGCTTGATGCCACAGATGCTCTGGCGGCCGCCTTGACCCACTTCTATGAAAGCAACAAACCGGCCATAGCCAAGGGTCCGTCGTCATGGGCGCAATTCCTTGCCCAACACCCCGACCGCGTGGCGCCGCGCCGCAACAAATAATCCTCCAAGATGTGGCAAGCGGGTGAGGCCGCATAGCCAAATCCTGAGGGGCCTGTCAGAGCGGCACCTCCTCAAGAATAGTGGCGAAGCAGAGGGCATGCTCCGCGCCGAAGCGCGCGGTATAGTCGCCCACCACCGGCTGCAGATAAGTCTCAGCCCAACGCGAGGCATCATCTTTCGACTCAAACTCAGTTTGGAAAGCGAAGCTGCAGGCCTGCGCAGCAAATTCAGGGTCGCCGGGCACATCGGCCACCAATGTGAGCCGCGGCGCACGCGCCGGAGATTCGGCATTGACCAACCGCGGCAGCGCCTCAGAGCGCAGCCAACTCAAGAAGTCAGTCTTCAGCGAAGGACTGACCATAAATGTAGTGTTGTAAATATACATATGCTTAATCAACAATTATCCTGTGATTAATAAACAATTGAAGTTGTTTAAACTTTTTACGAAAAACATAAAATGAAGGATTTTTTTCTTCAAGCGCAATCTTAATTAATATTTTGGCATCTTTCGCCCCTCTTCATCGGTCGCGATGCCCGCATCGCTCCCTCTTCGAGAGCCGAAACCTGCTCAAAATCTTAATTAACCTTGCACTTGAAAAAAGTTTAAACAACTTCATTATCCCGGATAAAATATGCGCAGAGGAAATAAAAAAAACGGCATGTTTGTCACAAACACGCCGCCAAAACAAAATTATGAAAAACATTCAACGCTTATACTGCCTGAGCAGTACCTTTCATTTATCCTATAATGCGCTTGTTGATAACCGCGCCGCAGCACGTCTGCGGGCGTCTCAACTTTAGAGCCTCTTGTCGGATTCGAACCAACGACCCCGAGATTACAAATCACGTGCTCTGGCCAACTGAGCTAAAGAGGCAGGTGGGAGAGCTATCTGCATCGCAGTGCTCAACCTCATACCCTTGCTTCGATCAGGATCTGGGGGATTTTGAGGGAGCTACTCGTGCAGGACTCACCCGAGTGCAAAGTTAGGCATAAAAATTGATTTGCAAAGAAAAATCCCCGGATATTTTCAATCCGAGGATTATAAAGTTAATGCAGTTTAATCATCTCAGCGCTTTATCAGACGCAGACGGTCGATAAGGGCATGGTTGGTGGTGAGATTCATGTTGCTGTCTTCAGGGCGATATTCGAGGGTGATGGTGTGCTGGCCGGGTGAGAGGCTGACAACGGTGGCGTTGGTCTTTCCCCAGTCGTCCCAGTTGGCTACGCCGCGGGTGGGGAGCACCACGGTGCCTACCTTCTCGCCATCCACCACGAGCGAGCGCACGGCGCACTTGTTTTCGGTGTTTACCGGACCATTGCCGTTGGCGTAGAAGTATTCTACCACATATTCACCCTGCTCAGGAGCCTCGACAGTGATCTGGAGAGGTGCCGACTGGAGGTCGATTTCTGCGAAACCCTCGCCTGTGAAGCCCTGTACGGGTGTGGCGGGCTGATATGACACTTCGGTCGAGAGGGGCTTGGTGAGGCTCTGCGCGGGCTTGTAGTCAACGTATTTGCGGTTGTCAAGCGGTTTTGAGGCAAACGACTGCACGCCGGCGCCATCGACACCGATTACCTGCCATACACCCTCTTCGGTCAGCGGCATGGTCGTAGAGCGGGTCTGCTTATACTCCTCACCATTCTTCAGCACGATATATCCGGCGATATACTCGATGGGGTCCCATTCGAGAGTAGTGGCTCCGTCGGGGGCCACAGTGAGGCGTGTGATCGGCGTGAGGGGCGCTTTCTGATTGTGGACCTCATGGATGGTCATGGCCGGAATCGGCTCATTGTCCATCACCACGCGGATAGTGTGGTCACCCTTGAGTTTCTTGGCCGGTATGACCTCATCGGGGGCGATGCTCTTGCCATCGAGATAGAGCTGGGCCACACGGTCGCCATAGCCCTCGACGGTGATGCTGAGGCGTCCATCGCGATAGGGGTAGTTGTCCAGGGTGCGTGTCCCCTCGAAGGCCTTCGGCACGAAAGGAGCGATGCGCAATCCGCGGGGCTCATAGTTGATGCCGAAGAGAATGCGGTTGGTCATGGCGAGATTACCGCTCAGACACCAAAGCATGTTGGATGAATTGAGCTCCGTGTAGAAGTCGCCGTTGTCGAGATTGAAATTCTCCTTGTTGGTGGTGAAGAGAGCCGCCGGACGGAAGATTGAGCCGATGGTCTGCATCACACCCTGCTCATTGCCCACCTTGGCCTGCGCCAGTGCCCAATAGGCCGCCACGAAGGGCCAGAGGGCATTATTATGGTAAGATGGCATGTCGGAGATGCCCGGGAAGAAGATTGCGGGCCCGAAGGGGGTCATCGGATTAGCCTCCGACATTGACACTTTTCTCTCAGGAGTGGCCACATCGTAGAGAATTGCAAGCGCCATACCGAGAGTTTCGGCACGCGGGTTCAGAATTTTGTAATCTTCGCCATAAGTATACATCGCGAGATTGCCATTTTCCATCCCGAAGCGCTCCTCGATGGCATTTGCGAGATTCTCAGAGAGCTTGGCATAGCGTGCGGAATCCTCCTTATGGCCCAGGATGGCTGCCATGTCGGATGCGGCGCGCAGGGCGGCTGCGTAAAGCACGTTGGTGCCCATCGCCTCGCTCTGCGAGATGTCTACGGTCTGCATCCACTTCGGATAGCTCTGCTCGCGCCAGTCGATGAATGAGGTCTCACCTTTTATTAATCCATCCGTACTGTAAATTGTCGCGGCATCCTTGGCAAGCGATTTCTCGACGATGGGGAACACCGTCTCGAGCCACTTGCGGTCGCCGGTGACCTTATATATTTCCCAAGCCGCGAGGGTCCAGATCATTCTGTCGGTCGACACAGGCCAAGCGCCACCCGAACCGGTGTCCTGTATGATCTGCCCCTCCGGGTTGACCTTCTTCATCAGCGATATCATCGAAGCCTCGGGCTGCAGGGCAGCCATCGAGAGGATGATGGAGTAGCTGACATCGCGGGTCCAGACGCCGGCCCATTCCTTGCCGGTGCGCAGAGTGGTGTCGGGTTCTACGGCATTCACCATCTCATCGAGGCCGAGATTATATATGGCCTGATGCAGAAGATTGTCGGTGGTGAGCACCGGATACTTTGCCAGGTCGTTGCGCAGGGTCCATTTCTGGTCGACGGGCATGCGGAATCCCGGACGTCCTTTGTAGGTGCTGCGCAGCTCATAGGGGCTCACGGCCCAAGCCTTGAACTCATCCTGAAAGATAGTGTCGCCCTGCCAGCGGTAGGCGCGGGTCTCGACCATGAGTCGGTCGGCGGCGCCATCGGCAGCCGGCGCTGATGCGATTGAGGGGGCGGCGGCCATCGCTGCCCCGAGAATCATTTCTAACATTTCGGTCAGTTTATGGTTTTATCAGTTTATTGTTCTATGTGTAGATTTTTAAGGGATTATTTCTTGTTGCGCCCTTTGCCGCGGCCTGACTTGCGGCTGGGATTGTTGCGGCCATGCGAGCGGTTGCGCTCACGGCGCGGTTTGTTGGGGTTACCCTCATCGCTGATGAGAGCGAAGTCGAGCTGCTTGCGGTCGAGGTCGGCCCGGGCCACCTGCACCTTCACCTTGTCGCCGAGAGTGTACTTGTTATGATGTGAGCGACCGATGAGGCAGAAATTCTTCTCATCAAGCTCATAGTAGTCATCATTGAGGTCGCGCACCGGCACGAGTCCCTCACACATATTCTCGTCGAGCTCCACATAGAAGCCCCATTCGGTGACACCCGATATGACACCCGAATAGATCTCTCCCATCTTCCCCTGCATGTATTCCACCTGCTTGTAGCGGATTGATGAGCGCTCGGCGTTGGCGGCGAGCTGCTCCATGTCTGACGAATGACGGCACTGGTCTTCGAGCTTCAGCTTGTCGGCCGAGCGTCCACCCTCGGCATACTTGGCGAGCAGGCGGTGGACCATCATGTCGGGATAGCGGCGGATGGGTGATGTGAAGTGGGTGTAATAGTCGAGGGCGAGTCCGTAGTGGCCCACATTGTCGGTGGTGTAGACGGCCTTTGCCATCGAGCGTATGGCGAGAATCGAGAGCATATTCTCCTCACCCTTACCCTTCACATCGCGCAGCAGGCGGTTGAGCCCCTTGTTGACCTCCTTGGCGCGCCCTTCAGGATTGATTTTATAGCCGAAGCGCGAGGCAATCTGGGCGAAGTTTGAGATCTTCTCCGGGTCAGGATTGTCATGCACACGATACACGAAATTCTTGGCTTTCTTTCCATCCTTGACCTTACCGATGGACTCGGCCACTGTAAGGTTGGCGAGGAGCATGAACTCCTCAATGAGTTTATTGGCATCTTTCGACTCCTTGAAATATACGCTCACCGGCTTGCCATCCTTATCGATTTCGAAGCGCACCTCAGCGCGATCAAACTCGAGAGCGCCGGCATCATAGCGGCGGCGGCGCAGCTGCTTTGCGAGCGAGTCGAGAGTGATTACCTCCTGGGCGAAGTCGCCCTTGCCCGTCTCGATAATCTCCTGCGCCTCCTCATAGGTGAAGCGGCGGTCGGATTTGATGACGGTGCGGCCGATGCGGTAGTTGACCACATTGGCATGTTTGTCGAGTTCGAAGATGGCCGAGAATGTGAGTTTCTCCTCATTGGGGCGCAGCGAGCATATGCCATTCGAGAGGTGCTCCGGGAGCATCGGGATGGTGCGGTCAACGAGATATACGCTCGTGGCACGCTGGCGGGCCTCCTTGTCGATGGTGGAGTTCGGGGTGACGTAGTGAGTGACATCGGCGATATGCACACCCACCTCCCAGTTGCCGTTGGCAAGCTGGCGAATCGAGAGGGCGTCGTCGAAGTCCTTGGCGTCGCGGGGGTCGATGGTGAAGGTGGTCACGCCACGGAAATCCTCGCGTTTGGCCACCTCCTCAGGGGTGATACCGGCATCGATTTTCGAGGCTGCCTTCTCTACATTCTCGGGGTATTTATAAGGCAGGCCGAACTCCGCGAGGATGGCGTGCATCTCAGCTGTGTTCTCGCCCTTGCGGCCGAGGATATCCACGATTTCGCCACGCGGATTCATCTGGTCGTCGCTCCACTGGGTGATACGGGCGATTACCTTGTCGCCCGCTTTGCCACCCTTGAGCTGATGGCGCGGTATGACGATATCGGCGGCCAGGAACTTCGAGTCGGTGACTACGGCCGCATAATTCTTCTCCACATTCAGAGTGCCGATAAACACCTGGTCTTTCACCTCCAGGATTTCGAGCACCTTCGCCTCCTGGTCGGCGCCGGCACGGGCGGCCGAGACCTCGACACGCACGCGGTCGCCATTGAGGGCATGCATCGAATTGCGCTCAGCCACCATGATCTGCTGCTCATCGATAATGACAGCGTTCTTGCCATTTGAGCGGCGCACGAAGATGCCCTCGCACTCAGCCGCACGCGGAGCCTCCTTAGCGCGGTATTTGCCGAGCCCTACCTCCAGAATCATCTCGGCGGCCACGAGGTCGTCGAGCATGTTGATGATGTCGTTGCGGTGACTCTTTGAGGTCACATCGATGCCGAAGGCTATCTGCTTATAGTTGAAGGATTGTGTCTTCTGCTGCTCGAGGAAGTCCAGGATGCGTCGCTGGAGGTCCATCTTCTTGAGGCGAGTGGAATGCTCCTTCTGTGGTATGTTGTTTTTCATCTTGAAATTTTTTTTCTAAATCTTGGGTAATTACTGTAGTTCTTAATCAGCATGGGGTTGAAGATCCCCTGCAAGAGGATACAGCTGCGCACTCATGCTGAAAAAATCGTCATCCTCCATGCTTATAGAGTGAGAAGAGAGAGGAATCCTCTATGTCTAAACGCATTTCGAGGGTATATTTATTTTATGACATGGTTATTTTTAGTCACTCTTTTTGCGTGCCACGGCATCTTGGCGCATTGTGGCGGATTATGAAGGGTTTTCGTGCGGCGGGGTCGGCGATGAGGCTGACTCGTCCGACTGGCTGAAATGGGCCGTCAGTATGGCTGCCTTCCCCTTTCCGACTATTGCCGCGAGTTCATCGGGCGTGGCCTCGCGCACCCGGCGCAGGCTCTTGAAATGCTTCATAAGGAGGGTCTGGGTGGCCGGGCCGATACCCTTTATCGAATCGAGTTCCGACACGACCTGCCCCTTCGAGCGGCGGTCGCGGTGATGCGTTATGCCGAATCGGTGGGCCTCATCGCGCATGTGCTGCACCACACGCAGCGAGGGTGATTTCTTGTCGATATAGAGCGGCAGAGAGTCGCCCGGAAAATAGATTTCCTCAAGGCGTTTGGCAATGCCCACGAGGGCCACCTCGCCGCGTATGCCCATCTCATCGAAGGCCTCGACGGCGGCCGAGAGCTGCCCCTTGCCACCATCCACCACCACCATCTGCGGCAGCGATTCGCCCTCGGCCATCATGCGGGTATAGCGGCGGTGGAGCACCTCCTTCATCGAAGCGAAATCATCGGCTCCGACCACGGTCTTGATGCAGAAATGACGGTAATCGCGCTTGGCCGGTTTGCCGTCGCGAAACACCACGCAACTCGCTACCGGGTTGGTGCCCTGGATATTCGAGTTATCGAAGCACTCGATATGGCGCGGCTGCACCTTGAGGCGGAAATCACTCTTCATCTGCTCCATCAGATTCTCGATGCTGCGTTCAGGATCGGTCTGCGCGAGCTGTTTCTCCTTATCGGTCATATACTGCCGCGCATTCTTCAGTCCGACGTCCAGAATCTTCTTCTTGTCGCCACGCTGCGGGATGATGAAATTCACACCCTCAAACTCCACATCAGGCATAAACGGCACAATCACCTCAGAGAATTCGCGCTCAAACCGGCGTCCGATCTCGACGATAGCCATCGACAGAATCTCCTGCGGAGTCTCTGCCAGACGCCGGCGGAACTCCAGATTCAGGCTCTGCACCACCGCCCCGCGATGCAGATGCATGAAGCACACGAAAGCCGACGAGGCATTCTCTACATATGCGAACATATCCACATCCCCCTCTTCGGTGCGGGCGATTACAGACTTGGCGTTATACTTCATCACCGCCTCATACTGCTCCTTCACCATCTGCGCCTCCTCGAAGCGCCATTCCTCGCTGAGGCGAGTCATCTCATCCTTGAGATGCCGCTCAAGCAGCAGGGTCTCGCCGCTCAGAATCTGGCGCACATTGGCTATCACCTTGGCGTAATCCTCCGCATTCATCAGGCCGCGGCACATGCCGCCGCACTTCTTGATATGATAGTCCAGGCAGAGCGAGAACTTATTGCGCGCTATCCCCCTCTCATCGAGAAAATGGCGGCATGAACGTATCGGGAATATATCGCGGATAAGCTGCAGCACCACCTTGGCCGACTGCGTATTGGAATATGGGCCGTAATACTTGCCGTTCTCACCCTTGGTGCGGGTCATGAACACACGCGGAAAGGGCTCCTTCGTCACCACGATCCACGGATAAGACTTGTCGTCCTTAAGCAGCACATTATAACGCGGCTGATACTCCTTGATCATGGCATTCTCCAGATGCAGCGCATCCTCTTCAGAATGCACCACTATGAAGCGCATATCCACGATATTTCTCACCAACAGATTGGTGCGCACAGAGTCGTGGCGGCGGTTGAAGTATGACGACACACGGCGTTTGAGTCTCTTCGCCTTCCCCACATATATCACCTCTCCCCTTTTATCGACATACATATAGACTCCCGGCGACTCCGGCAGGCTCAAAATTTTGTGCCGCAGCTGCTCGCCCGGACGATTCTCGCGCAAGTCTTCGGGGGTGCGGTCAGGGGTTATTTCGATGCCGAATCCACCCGTCTCGTCTATGGTGCGCCCGAATCCGGCCAGAATCTCATCGATACGCCGGCGGCTGTCGCCCTGCGGCGTTTGCGCCGCAGCCATCGGAGCTGCCGCAGCCATATCATGATTCACATCCTGATGATTCATATATTGCCTCTGGAATTTGGGGAATTAGTAATTTGGAATTTGGGAATTGGGGATTCATTGTATAGTCTCATTAATATTAACGCAATCCTTAGGCCCGAAATATTTAATCTACGTTAAAAATACAAAACATGCCGACCGCCCCTGTATCCTATCCGACCACGTCAGACAGATTACACATCAGAGGCAACCGGCATGTTCCACGTGAAACTTTTCGCGCCCTACCTTCTCAAACTGAGCCGGGAAGGATGCGAGAATTCAATATTTGAGCAGAGATGTGACCTCGCAGTCAGCGGGGAGATTCTCGCGGCCGTTGAGCGCCGTGAGTTCTACGATGAAGTTGATGTAGATCTTTTTCGGATTCATCGACTTCACCAGATTGTAGCAGGCAGCCATCGTGCCGCCCGTGGCCAGAAGGTCATCGTGGAGCACCACCACATCATCAGATGTGATTGCATCGCTGTGAAGCTCGATGGTGTCTACACCATACTCTTTGGCATACGAAGCCTTGATTGTCACACTCGGCAGTTTGCCCGGTTTGCGTGCAGGCACGAAACCGCAACCAAGCTCATAGGCAAGTATGCTGCCTCCGATGAAACCGCGGCTTTCGATACCCACTACTTTAGTCACACCCTTATCGCGATAGAGTTTTGCCATCTCCTCGCTCATCAGATGCAGCGCCTCACCATTCTTAATCATTGTGGTGAGATCGCGAAACACTATTCCCTTCGAAGGGAAGTCGGGCACATCACGGATGATGCCCTTCAAATCGTCAAGTTGCATGTCGGTTGGTTTATATTTAAAATTATAGTTTGTTTTCATCATCGAGAAAAAACGCCGATTTCATCGGGCGAAATTCATCTCGCAAAATCCCCATCACACCCATGCGTACACCTATATATATAATACGCGCGCGCGATACGTTCCACGGCTCACCACCTGAAAGCGCCTACAGAGACCCGGAACGATAGATTCAAGGTACATTAGCATTCAGCCAATTATTTTCGAAAAATCCCGATTTCATCGGGATTTTTCACGTTCCACGCCCACTCCCGATTTTTCAAATTCCGCGTTGCAACGGATTGAAAACCACCGCGTGAGCTATGTTCCACGTGAAACATTTTCAACCCTATCTCCTAATAAGCATCATCAGGATATTCACGTCAGCCGGACTGACGCCCGGTATGCGCGAGGCAGCGCCAAGTGTAGCCGGGCGGATGCGCTCGAGTTTCTGACGCGATTCTGTACTCAACGCCATTATCGACGCATAAGCTATATCGTGCGGAATCTTCACATCCTCGAGACGTTGGGATTTCTCTGCCAACTCTCGTTCGCGGCGAATATACCCCTCATACTTCACGAGAATCTCCACAGCCTCCACCACCTCATCCCGAAGGTCGGCATCGATTGCACCGATACGCTTCTTGAGCGCGGGGAAACCCTCGGCGAGAAGAAGCATATCAAGTTGCGGACGCTTCAGCAGCTCTACCATACGGGTGCCTGCCGTGAGCGGCGTCGTGCCTACACTCTCAAGAAATGAATTGGTGGCAGAATCGGCCGACACCTTGCGGTGCTCAATCCACTCCATCAGCGAATCGCGCAACTGCTGCTTGCGTTGCATCGTGGCGTAGCGATGCTCGTCAGCCAGTCCTATACGGTAGCCTATCGGAGTGAGGCGCATGTCGGCATCATCCTGACGCAGAAGTATGCGATATTCGGCTCGCGAGGTAAACATGCGGTACGGCTCATCGACACCCTTGGTCACCAGGTCATCGATCAACACTCCGATATACGCACTATCGCGCCCCAGCACCAGCGGATCCTCACCTTTCAGAGCCAACGCCGCATTGATGCCGGCCATCAGTCCCTGGGCGGCCGCCTCCTCATAACCGGTGGTGCCATTGACCTGTCCGGCGAAATAGAGACCCTCCACGAGCTTTGTCTGCAGATCATGCGTCAGCTGCGTAGGCGGGAAATAATCATACTCTATCGCATAGCCCGGACGATAGAAATGCACATTGCGCAGGGCCGGAATCTTCGACAGCGCCTCAAACTGCACAGCCCACGGCAGCGAGCTCGAAAAACCGTTGATGTAATACTCATCAGTATCCACGCCCTCAGGTTCGAGAAAGAGTTGATGGCTATCCTTGTCGGCAAAGGTCACAATCTTTGTCTCTATCGACGGACAATAGCGCGGACCGATGCTCTGTATATCCCCGTTGTAGAGCGGCGAATCGGCAAGATTCTCGTGCAGGATGGCATGCACCTCAGCCGAAGTGTGGGTGATATGGCAACCCCTCACCGGGAGCTCACGCTTCACTTCAGGCAGAAACGAAAACTTATGCATGTCGCGCGACTCGGGCTCCATAGCCATCGGCGAAGCAGCGTCGGCCGTAGCCGGAAGCGGGTCGTCGCCATGCTGCGCCTCACAGAGAGCGAAATCTATCGACTTGCCGGAGATACGCGCCGGAGTGCCTGTCTTCATACGCCCCGACTCAAAGCCGAGCGACTCGAGTTGTGAGGTCAATCCCTCTGAAGAGGGCTCGGATATACGACCACCCTTCACCTTTGTCGGACCGAAATGCATCAGTCCGCCGAGGAATGTGCCAGCCGTAAGAATCACCTTCGGTGCATGAAACTCCATTCCCAATGCCGTGCGCACACCCTTCACCTCATACTTGAAACCCGAAGCCGCAGCCGCATCAGTGCCGATGGAATCGACCACAAGCTCCGTCACCATATCCTGAAACAGCTCAAGATTCGGAATCGAATCGAGTATGCGGCGCCACTCATCGCTGAAGCGGGTGCGGTCAGACTGCACCCGCGGCGACCACACAGCAGGACCCTTCGAGCGATTGAGCATTCTGAACTGAATAGCGGTGCGGTCGGCCACAATACCCATGCTGCCTCCGAGTGCGTCAATCTCGCGCACAATCTGACCCTTCGCGATTCCGCCCACAGCCGGATTACACGACATCTGCGCCACGCGATTAAGGTCGGGCGTGACGAGCAATGTCCGCGCCCCCATACGCGCAGCAGCCGCAGCCGCCTCGCATCCGGCATGACCCGCTCCGACCACTATCACATCGAAATCAAAATTCATAGCGCCGACTTCAATTCATCATACAGATCAAGAGCGCGGTTCTCAGCCGCCTCCATCTTCTCACGCTCACCCGGAGCCTTATCCTTCTCTCCGCAGAGATGCAGCAGACCATGCACTATCACCCTGAGCAGCTCACGCCCGTAGGCCACGCCCAACCCCTCGGCATTCGAAGCCACAGTGTCGAGCGAGATCAATACATCGCCACCAACCTTGCGGCCGAGAGAGTAGTCAAACGTGATGACATCGGTGTAATAATCATGTTGCAGAAACTGACGATTCGTCTCCAGTATCACATCGTCAGAACAGAAGCGATAGCAGAGGTTACCTACTATCTTCTCATATGAGGCCGCCACTGCATTAAGCCAGCGGCACACCAACTTCTCATCAATATCCGGCATCTCCACCGAATCAGTCTGAAAGTCTATCATGAAATATGCGGTTATATTTACACATCATCGGACATCTCTCAAAATCCATCAAATCTCGAGAGACAATTAGAATCTACAAAAGTAATAAAAAAAAGTAACAAAAAGGGAATGACAAAAAAATCAAATCTGCGCAGCTCCACGCACCTCACTACCCATTACCCACTCACCTCACTACTCCCTACTCACTGCTCACTGCTCACTACTCACTGCCCCCCTACACATGTCATCCACTTCGCAACTTCTCCGGCAGAGCCGACTACCAGCCTGCGGAACTCACGCGCGTAATTTACCACAAAAATCCGACAAACAGCCATCCATTCCGCTCAAAAATAGATGCGAAATCCCAAATATAATATATATTATCCTTGTTAATCTACATCCAAATTATTCTGCAATTTTAGACCATTCTGTTAATTTCAGACATATTAATCTAAATATCAATATATTACACCCAAATACACCTCAATTTAAGGCGCTGAGAATCGGCCAAACAGATATTTCCGGCCACATACTCGGCAAATTTCGGAATCTCCCACACAAAATTTCGAATATAGACATAATTCAGCTCGGCAAAGCAAGAGGAATGCCGGATTTCGGCCCGCATCGGAGGCACACATGTTAATTTTGCGCGCGAATAAAAAATATTTTCAAAATACCTATACCTTTATTCGTATTACCTCAACATTTTTCACTAACTTTACACTTTGAAGCTGACCACAGGCTCTGGCTACAAAAATACCATGCGGCGCCACCATCGGAGCCGCCATGCAGCCGGGCGCTCCATCCTCAGACGAAGATGGGAAATCGCACCCGCTGGTCCCCCACCCTATCAGAGGTCAGACGATTGAAATTTTTTCATCATGGCAGACACCACACACGATATACCCTCCCAGGGCGAGATGCCCTACCACACCCCGGCACTGTTGCATGAGTGCATCGAGGCGCTCGACATAAAGCCGGGCGGAATATACGTCGACGCCACATTCGGTGGCGGCGGCCACTCGCGCGCCATACTCGCATCGCTCGACAGCGAGGGGCGCCTCTTCGGATTCGACCAGGACTCGGATGCCATGGCCAATGCGCTCCCCGACGAGCGATTCACATTCGTGAGGTCGAACTTCAGATACATGCCCAACTTCATGCGCTATCACGGCATTGAGAAAGTTGATGGCATACTGGCCGACCTCGGTGTGTCGTTCCATCACTTCGACGACGCAGCCCGCGGCTTCAGCTTCCGCGCCGATGCTCCGCTCGACATGCGCATGAACCCTGACGCCATCACCACAGCGGCTGACGTGGTCAACGATGCCGACGAAGAGACCCTGCGCTCAATCTTCCGCACCGGCACCGACCTGCGCGACACCAACCGCATCGTGCGCGCCATCCTGACCGCGCGCAAAGAGCGCCGCATCGACACCACCTCGCAACTCGTGGAGGTAGTCAGCAAATGCCTCAACCCCAAAAGTGTCAAGCAGGACCTCGCCCAGATATTCCAGGCCTTCCGCATCTACGTCAATCATGAACTCGACGCACTTGTGGAATTTCTGCACAATGCCCAGAAGATACTCAAACCCGGCGGCCGACTGGCGGTCATCACCTATCACTCGCTTGAGGACCGCCTCGTGAAGGCGTTGCTCAAGACCGGAAATACCGAGGGTCAGCTCGAGAAGGACTTCTTCGGGAATGTCAGCACCCCATGGCGCCTGATAACCCGCACCCCGATCACCCCCTCAGCAGAAGAGATTGAACGCAACCCCCGCTCACGCAGCGCCAAGCTGAGAGTAGCCGAACTTAAATAAATCCGCCCAAGAGAATGACTACCGCTACCCAGCCTATGACCGACACAACCGGCGCCGCGCTCCGCGAGCCAGCCCAGTCTGCCACGCGCAAGGCCCCTAAAAAGGGGACTGCCCCACGCAGTGCGAAGAAGAAGAACTCCAAGTCGGTCCACTCGAAATGGATCAGCGACCTGCGCTATGGCCAATCGCTATCGATTGAATTCTTCTCGCAGAATGCGTGGCTGCTGATAATTCTGCTCGTGGCGGTGCTGTCGCTAATCGGCCTGCGCTACAAGACCAAGACCAAGATGGCTGAAATCAAATCGCTCACCCATCAGCTTGAACTCGCCGAGTCAGCCAAACTCCAGGAGAAGGCCGCCTACATGTCGCTCGTCAGAGAGACTGAGATGCGGCGCCTTGTCAACGAGAAGCACCTCGGCCTCGTCTTTCAGGAGCAACCACCATTCGAGGTGGAGGCTGTCAAGGAGTAACACCCCCACCATCTACCCTACCAGACAACTACCCGATGGCATCTTCTAACAAAAACAATAAATCCACCATACTCTTCCGCTACGGCCTGATCACATTCGGCTTCCTGCTCTTCGCAGCCATTGTGGTCACCCGGCTTGTGAAGACCACGATGTTTGAGGCCGCCGACTGGAACGAACGTGCCCGTCGCGACTTCTCACGCATCGACACCATCAAGCCCGAACGCGGCGACATACTGGCCAACAACGGGAATATCCTGGCCTGCAACCTCAAGGTGTATGACGTCAAAGTCGATCTCCGCCACAACAAAGTGCAACGCCGCAAACTCAACTGGGCATCCATCGACTCGCTGGCCGACTCGCTCGACCGCTACTATCCGCGACGCAAAAACCTGCTCTCGATGCACCCCGACACAATCCGCAAATACTCATGGCATGCCCGCCTCAAGCGAGAATTCGAGAAAGAGCCCGGCAAGCGCACCCGCGCCCTGAGATTCATCAAAGGGGGCACAATGCAGGACTTCGAACGCATCAAGTCATTCCCATATCTGCGCGACTTCAAGGGCAAGGGATTCCGCAACCCTGTGTATGTGGAGGAACGCAATGTCCGCATCTACCCCTACGGCCGGATGGCCTACCGAAGCATCGGGCGTGTCAATGAGAATGAGCGTGGCGAATTCCACGGCTACTCGGGCCTCGAAAAGGACCTCGACACCCTGCTCTACGGAAAGGAGGGATATGCCAAGAAGGTCACTCTCACATCGGGGGTCAGCAACTGGATCACGCAGCCCACACGCCGCGGATACAACGTGCAGACCACAATCGACATCGACCTCCAGGATATGCTCGAGGAGCAACTGCTGCAGATATGCCGCGATGCCCGCGCCGAATGGGGCACAGCCATACTCATGGAGGTGGCCACAGGCGAAATCAAGGCCATAGCCAACATCGAAAACATCAACGGCGAATATGGCGAGGCACTTAACCGCGCTGTGCGCGGTTTCGAGCCCGGATCGGTCATGAAGCCCATCTCGCTCATGATTGCGTTTGAAGATGGGCTGGTGAAGAGTGTCAACGATGTGGTGGACTGCTCGCCATTCCAGCGCACATCCGACCCCCACGCCCCCGGCGTCAAGTCGATGAAACAGGTCATAGAGATGTCGTCAAACACCGGCATTGCCCGCGTCATATTCCGCGGCTACGCCCAGGACCCCTCGAAGTTCTACGACCGTCTGGAGTCAATCGGATTCTTCGAGCCGATGCACTCGGGCATCGCCGCCGAAGACACTCCGCATGTGCGCAAGCTGCTCCCACAGGACAGCCGTGGCAACAACATCACCATGACCTCGCGGCATCTCGACCTTGCCCGCCAGGCCTACGGATACAACACCACCATCCCGCCCCTCTACACACTGGCATACTACAACGCCATCGCCAACGGCGGCAAACTCGTGCGCCCGCATCTCACCAAGCGGCTCCTTGCCGAGGGTATGGACTCGACTCTGAAAATCGACTATATCCGCGAACAGGTCTGCTCGCCCGAAACGGCCAAAAAGGTCAAGGAGTGCCTGCGCGAACCCGTGTGGGGTGAGCATGGCACAGCCCGCGCCGTGCGCGACGAGCGCGTGATGATTGCCGGAAAGACCGGCACCGCCTATCCGGTGCATGAGCATGGCGGCGGCTACGACACAAGCCGGCGCCGATATGCCTTTGCCGGATTCTTCCCCTACGACAACCCCAAATACTCTTGCATAGCCCTCATCCTCGCCCCAAGCGGCACGAGTGCCAACCGCACCTCGGGCCAGGTGGTGAAGAATATGGCACTCAAGATGTACTCGCGCGGCATGCTCGACAATGCTTCGACATTCACCGAAAAGCGCCTCGAAGACCTCCCCATTCTGGCCGCATCCCGACATGGCAACGCCGCCGCAGTGGGGCGCTCGCTGGGATTCGCCGGTGCCAAGACCATCAAGACCGAAGACCCTCACCACAACATCGCCGTCAGGGCCATGCCGAATGTGATGGGATTCGATGCGCCGACAGCCGTCAAGATTCTTGAGGAGCAGGGGGTCAACGTGCGCCTGCAAGGCTCCGGACGTGTGGTCAGCCAGTCGCTGCCCCCGGGCTCCGAACTGCGCAAAGGGGCAGTGGTGACACTCTCGCTGAAGGTCTGAGATTCATGACTCCGGCGTTCGGCACAGGCCTCATCACCCCATTCTCCGACAGTGATATCATACTGAATATCTGACAACTATAAAATCGCAATATAATATCATCCTACAAATGATCAAACTAAATAACCTGCTCACCGCCATTGATCCGATAGAGATTATCGGCGAGACCGACAAGAATATCCTCTCACTGCAGAGCGACTCACGCAAGGTGGAGCGCGACGGCATGTTTGTGGCCGTGCGCGGCGTCACCACAGATGGTCATAAATACATCCCCGTCGTGGCATCGGCCCATGTGGGGGCTATCGTGTGTGAGGAATTCCCGGCAACTCTTGTGCAGGGCATCACCTATATCCGCGTGGCAAACTCAGCCGTGGCACTCGGCCTGCTCGCCTCGGCATGGTATGGCTTCCCATCGACGAAGCTCAAACTCGTGGGTGTGACCGGCACCAACGGCAAGACCACCACAGCCACCCTGCTCTATGAGATGGCACGCCTCGAGGGCTACAAAGCCGGACTGCTCTCTACGGTCTGCAACTATGTCCACGACCGCGCCATACCCACCACCCACACCACTCCCGACCCCATCTCGCTCAACTCCCTGCTCGCCGAGATGGTGCAGGAGGGTTGCGACTACGCCTTCATGGAGGTATCTTCGCACGCCGCCGACCAGCACCGCATAGCCGGACTTAAATTCGCCGGCGGAATATTCTCCAACCTCACCCGTGACCATCTCGACTATCACCTCACCGTAGAAAACTACATGAAGGCCAAGAAGTCATTCTTCGACATGCTACCCGCCGATGCCTTCGCCCTCGTGAATGCCGACGACAAGGCAGGCGCCTACATGTTGCAGAACACCAAAGCCCGGAAATATACCTACTCGCTGCGCACCGACGCCGACTTCCGCGGGCGTATACTCGAGACGCGCCTCGACGGCACACTGATGATGCTCAACGGCCGCGAAGTGGAGGTGCAGTTCACCGGCAAGTTCAACGCCTACAACCTCACCGCCGTCTACGGCGCCGCCCTGCTCACCGGATTCAACCAAGAGGAGGTGCTGGTGAATATGTCGCGCCTCGTGCCGGTGGCTGGACGCTTCCAGACCTTCCGCTCAAAGAGCGGCGTGACCGCAATCGTTGACTATGCCCACACGCCCGACGCGCTGGTCAATGTGCTCGACACTATCCGCGAAATTGTGGGGGCAGCGGGCGAAATCACCACTGTCGTAGGCTGCGGCGGCGACCGCGACCACGGCAAACGCCCAATGATGGCTCATGAGGCCGCCAAGCGTTCCGATCATCTCGTGCTCACCTCCGACAATCCCCGCACCGAAGAGCCCGTAGCCATCATCGAGGCCATGAAAGAGGGGCTCTCGGCCACCGAACTCCGCGCCACGCTCTGCATCACCGACCGTCGCGAAGCTATCCGCGCCGCAATCCATGCGGCCCGACCCGGTTCTGTCGTGCTCGTGGCCGGAAAGGGGCATGAGACTTATCAGGAGGTCAACGGCGTGCGCCATCACTTCGACGACCGCGAAGAGGTGAGCGCAGCGCTGGCTGAGCTCGACTGACCCTCACCGGCAGTCTCCCACGATACTCATAACCATCTGAAAAATAACAGAAATAAGATTGAAATAAGACTGAAATAAGAATGTTCTATTCGATTGTTCAGAAATGCCTCGAATCCTCCGACTTCCCGGGAATACACCTGATGGACTACATCTCGTTCCGGGCAGTCGTGTCGTTTGCCCTGGCAATGCTTCTGGCCCTGATTTTTGGCCAGAGAGTGATACGCCGACTGCAGCGGATGCAGATCGGCGAGGAGATCCGCGACCTCGGCCTGGCCGGACAGATGGAGAAACGCGGCACCCCCACCATGGGCGGAATCATCATCATCCTCGCCATACTCGTGCCATGCCTGCTGGTGGGCAACCTCTCTAACATCTACATGATTCTCATGCTCGTGGCAACCGTGTGGATGGGCACTATCGGCTTTCTCGACGACTACCGCAAAATCAAGTTCCACAACAAAGATGGCCTGAAAGGGAAGTATAAAGTGACCGGACAGGTGGGACTCGGGCTCCTCGTGGGTGTCACAATGTGGGTCTCGCCACAGA
Source organism: uncultured Muribaculaceae bacterium (assembly GCA_910577585.1). GTDB lineage: Bacteria > Bacteroidota > Bacteroidia > Bacteroidales > Muribaculaceae > Lepagella. Next base: position 31,996 of record CAJTNN010000018.1, read on the forward strand.
TTGTCATGAGCGAGAACACCGAGGTGATGAACCTTGAGAAACATCAGACCGAGGTCGTGCACTCTCCCGTCATGGAGAAGACACCGCAGACCACCATCCCCTTCGTAAAGAACCACAATTTCAACTATGAATGGCTCACCGACTGGATGCCCGACAAAGAGGCCGCCAAGACACTCGGATGGATCGCTTTCGTGCTGATTGTGATATTTGTGGTCACCGCCGTCAGCAATGGCGCCAATCTCACCGACGGACTCGACGGACTCTGCGCCGGCACCTCGGCCATCATTGCCGTGGCGTTGCTCATCATGGCTTATCTGGGGGGCAACGTCATATATTCGGGGTATCTGAATATCATGTATATTCCGGGCAGTGAGGAACTTGTGGTCTATGCCGCCGCATTTATCGGCGCCCTGGCCGGATTCCTGTGGTATAACGCCCCTCCGGCACAGGTCTTCATGGGCGACACGGGCTCACTGATGCTCGGTGGCGTAATCGCTGTCTTCGCCATCCTGATACGCAAGGAGCTCCTTATCCCGCTGCTCTGCCTCATATTCTTCATCGAGGACCTCTCGGTGATTCTGCAGGTGGCATACTTCAAGCGCACCAAAAAGAAATATGGCGAAGGGCGCCGCATATTCAAGATGACGCCGCTGCACCACCACTTCCAGAAGGAGGCTCCGGCCGGCTCGCATGTGCTGCTCAAATTTCCGCGCATTCCGATTCCGGAGTCGCGAATCGTAATCAGGTTCTGGATTGTGGGGATACTGCTGGCAGTGCTCACCTTCATCACTCTAAAAATCAGATAATGTCAACGTTATGAATACCGATAATATACATTTCCTTGCAATACTTGGAGCCGGCGAGAGCGGCGTGGGTGCCGCAATCCTCGGCATGGCCAAGGGGATGGAGGTGCTGGTCAGCGATGCCGGCACAATCAGCCCCAAATACCGCGCGATTCTTGAAGAGCGCGGCATACCCTTCGAGGAGGGGGGACACTCCGCCGATAGAATCCTTCAGGCCGACATGGTGGTGAAGAGCCCCGGCATACCCCCTACTGCCCCGCTGATACGCCGGCTTGCTGAGAAGGGGACACCCATAGTGTCGGAGATTGAGTTTGCCGGATACTTCACCGATGCAAAGATGATCTGCATCACCGGCTCCAACGGCAAGACTACCACCACCCTGCTCACCTATCATATCCTGCAGCAGGCCGGACTCAATGTGGGTCTGGCCGGAAACGTGGGGGTAAGCCTGGCACGCCAGGTGGCCGAAGACCCGCATGACTACTATGTAATCGAACTCTCAAGCTTCCAGCTCGAGAATATGTATGACTTCAAGGCCCACGTGGCGGTGATTCTCAACATCACCCCCGACCACATGGACCGCTACGACCACAAGATGGAGCTCTACACCGCCGCGAAATTCCGCATCCTGCAGAATCAGACCAAAGAGGACTACTTCATCTACTGGCTCGGCGACCCGATTATTGAGGCCCAGATAAAGGGGCTGCAGAGCGAGGCGCGCCAGCTCCCTTTCAGCGACCATGCCGACCCTGCGGCAGCCGCATGGGTCGACGACAACGGGCTGCTGCACTTCCACACCCCCAGCGAGGTATGGGAGATTCCACGCGATGCGCTCTCACTGCCCGGACTGCATAACCTCTACAACTCCATGGCCGCCGGACTCTCGGCTTCGGCTCTCGACATCGACCCTGAGGTCACAGGCCGCTCGCTGGGCGACTTCGAGGCTGTAGAGCACCGTCTGGAATTCGTAGAGGAGATTGAGGGGGTGAGATATATCAACGACTCAAAAGCCACCAATGTCAACTCCACATGGTATGCCCTCGAAAGCATGAAGACTCCCACTGTGCTTATCCTCGGCGGCAAGGACAAGGGGAATGATTACTCCGAAATCCTCCCCCTCGTCAAGGAGAAGGTGAAGGCTATCGTCTGCATGGGTGTCGACAACCGCAAGCTCCTCGATTACTTCACCCCCGAGGGGATTCCGGTCAGCGACTGCCACTCGCTGGCTGAGGCCGTGGCCGAGTGCCGCCGTCTGGCCACGGAGGGGGACACCGTGCTGCTCTCACCCTGCTGCGCCAGCTTCGACCTCTTCAGCAGCTATGAAGACCGCGGACGCCAGTTCAAGGAGGCCGTGAGAGCCATGAAACGATAAGTAGCCCGGATGCAAAAAACTTACCGGCCACATCACAATGAAGTTGTCATAAACGTAAAAAATGTCAGACTCTGAAAAAATACTCATCCGCGAGACACTCGACGGCGAGCCCGTAGCGCAGCCCCCAGCGGCTGCGGCCGCACGCCGGCGCAACACCTCGCGCACTCCCGCCGACAGCGCCTCCGACAAGAAGGTACGCCCGAAGGCTGACCGCTACATCTGGGGCATCTATCTGATGCTCCTCTTCGTGTCGATTATCGAACTCTTCAGCGCTTCATCCTCCGAGGTGCGCGGCAGCAATGTCTACGAACCACTCATACGCCACTGCATATTCCTGGCTATGGGACTCGGACTGGTCATATGGATCCAGAACATCCACTATGGCTACTTCTCGCGTTTCGCCTCGACTCTGGCCATTCTATCGCTGGGATTGCTCGTATTCTCCACCCTATTCGGCGCCGACATCAACGGTGCCCAACGCGCCATAAAAATAGCCGGATTCACCATCCAGCCTCCTGAGATAGTGAAACTTACCGTCATCATCTGGCTCGCCACGATTTTGGGCAAGAACCAGAGGCCCGGGGGTGTGTCGAACTTCGCCGTGGTGAAGGTGGCCATAATCGTGGTGGTCTTCGCGGGAATACTCTGGATCAATGGCCTCACGAATACGATTCTGATGATGGGTGTGAGCCTCTGTATGTTTCTTATCGGGGGTATACAGTTCAAGAAGCTGCTGGTAGTGCTGGCTGTATATGCAGCGGCAGCCGGAATGATTGTGGTGGTGAAATATGCCGCCCCGGCTTCGACTGAGTTTGACAGCGCAGGCAATGGCGTAGTCGTGGAGAACACCGGCGGCACCGGACGCGCATCAACCCATAAAGAGCGCATCAAACGCTTCATCACCGGTGTCAATCCCACCGACTCACTGACCGACCTCAACCGTCAGGAGATATTCGCCAAGATGGCCCAGGCCAACGGTGGAGTCTTCGGCAAAGGTCCCGGCAATTCGCGCGAGAACGCGCGTCTGCCGCTGGCATTCTCCGACTATATCTACTCTATCGTGGTCGAGGACCTCGGCTTTATCGGAGGGGCAGCTCTCCTGGGGCTTTATCTATGTCTGCTGGCACGCGCCGGGGCGGTGGCATATAAGTGCAACCGCGCATTCCCGGCCTTCCTCATCATGGGCTGCGCCGTGCTGATAGTGTTCCAGGCACTGGTGCATATGGCCATCGTCACCGGTGTATTCCCAGTCAGCGGCCAGCCATTGCCATTCATCTCCAAGGGTGGTACCTCGATTCTGGTCATGTCGGTGGCAATCGGCATTATGCTCTCCGTGAGCCGCTTCGCCGTCACCAATTCCGACCGCCGCGCCAACCAGGCCGAACTCGCAGCTCTGCCTGAAGATATGCAGGCGGCCAACTACGCCAATCAGCGTTAAAACCTTTTTTCGACTAAAGCGATGAGAAACAAATATAAGATACTCATATCAGGAGGGGGCACAGGCGGACACATCTTCCCCGCCCTCTCGATAGCCAACGCCCTGCGCAGGCGTCTGAACGTGGATATCCTTTTTGTCGGCGCCGACAACCGCATGGAGATGGAGCGTGTGCCTGCCGCCGGATATCCCATCAAGGGGCTTCCTGTGGCCGGATTCAACCGCCGCAACCTGCTCAAGAATATCAGCGTGCTCATAAAGCTGCGCAAAAGCATCGCCATGGCACGCCGCATTGTCGATGATTTCCAGCCCGACATAGCCATCGGCGTCGGCGGCTACTGCTCAGGTCCGACACTGAAGGCCGCCCAGCGCAGGGGAGTCCCCACACTGTTGCAGGAGCAGAACTCATATGCCGGAGTGACCAATAAACTCCTGTCGAAACATGCCTCTGCAATCTGTGTGGCCTACAACGATATGGAGCGCTTCTTCCCGGCCGACAAGATTGTGCTCACCGGCAATCCCATCCGCAAAGACCTGCTCGAGCACACCATGAGCCAGGCCGAGGCTGCCAAACGCTTCGGACTGACCGGCACACGCAAGACTCTGCTCGTAATCGGTGGCAGTCTCGGCGCCCTCACCATCAACGAGAGCCTGGAGGCCGGACTGCGCACACTCGTCGACGAGGGATATCAGGTAATCTGGCAGACCGGCAAATCATTCCTGACGCGCGCCCAGGCTGCTGCCAAGGGGCTGCAGGGGGTAGTGGTGACACCCTTCATCGCCGATATGGCGGCTGCTTATGCAGCGGCCACTCTGGTGGTGTCGCGCGCCGGCGCGGGCTCAATCTCCGAACTTGAAGTGCTCGCCAAACCAGTCATCCTCGTCCCCTCGCCCAATGTGGCCGAAGACCATCAGACCAAGAATGCCCGCGCCCTCGAAAGCCGCGGAGCGGCAGTGCTCATTCCTGACGCCGAAGCACGCCAGCGACTCGTAGCCGAGGCATCACGACTCCTGGCCGACAACGCAGCGCTGCAGCAAATGAGCCGCAACATCGCCGGTCTCGCACTGCGCGACAGCGATGAGAAAATTGTAGATGAAATCATCAAAATACTGACTGCCAAGCAGAAATGAAGTTGTAGGAACTTCAATGAAGTCAGTGAACTGATTTAAACCTTTTCCGCAAAGAGTTTAAGACGACTTCAATAGCACACATCTATCAAATGACTGAACTTGATTCACTTCTGGCCCGGGGTGTGATGCCGGGCAACATATATTTCGTAGGCGCAGGTGGCATCGGCATGGCCAACCTCGTGCGATATTTCCTCAGCAAAGGGGTCAACATCGCCGGCTACGACCGCACCTCTACCCCGCTGACCGACGCTCTGCAGGCCGAGGGGGCACAACTCACCTTCAACGATGATGAGAAGCTCATCCCCGAGGGCTTCCGCAATGCCGACAATACGCTGGTGGTGTATACTCCGGCCGTAGGCGACGACAACCGCATCCTATCATGGTTTCGCTCGAATGGATTCATGGTCATCAAGCGCGCCCGTCTGCTGGGGATAATCACCCTGCACAGCCGCGGCATCTGCATAGCCGGATCGCATGGCAAGACCACCACATGCTCCATGACCGCCAACATACTGCGCAACACCCCCGAAGGGTGCAATGCCTTCCTTGGAGGGATTCTGCGCAACACGGGCTCAAATCTCGTGCTCTCCGAACTCTCCGACCTCGCTGTGATCGAAGCCGACGAATATGACCGCTCCTTCCATCAGCTCTCACCCTGGATCGGAGTGGTGACATCATGCGACCCCGACCATCTCGACATCTATGGCGATGAAGCCCATTATCTTGAGGCCTTCTCGAAATTCACCTCGCTGATACGCACCGGAGGCTATCTGATAATGCACACCGGCCTCAAGATGCGCCCCGATGTGCGCCCGGGGGTGAAGATCTACACTTACTCAGGCGAGGCCGAGGGTGACTGGCACGCCGCCGACATCCGCTACGGCGAGGGTAGTCTCAGCTTCACCCTCGAAGGGCCGGAGGGTCTGCGCATACCCGACATCCGCCTCGGTGTGCCCGTAGAGATCAACATCTCGAATGCTGTGGCCGCCGCCGCCGCAGCCCTGCTCGCCGGCGCCTCGAAAGAGGCTGTGCGCAAGGGCCTCGAGGAATTCCGCGGCGCCGCCCGACGCTTCGAGATACATATGGACGGCAGCGATGGCGCCCCCGTGCTGATCGACGACTATGCCCACTCCCCCAACGAAGTCAAGGCATCAATCAACTCAGTACGCAAACTCTACCCCGGCCGCAAGCTCAGTGTCATCTTTCAGCCCCACCTCTACACCCGCACCCGCGACTTCGCCCCGGAGTTTGCCGAAGCACTCTCGGCAGCCGACCAGGTCATCATGCCCGAAATCTATCCGGCCCGGGAGCTCCCCATCCCCGGAGTTGACACCAATTTGATTCTGAATGGGGTAAAGAGCCCCGAGAAAACATATTGTGAGCGAAAAGATTTGCTGAATCTCATAAAAATTACTAATTTTGGGATATTGATGACTTTGGGCGCGGCCGACATTGACCGGATGATACCCGAAATCAAGGAAATTCTTAAAAACCGGAAAGCAGACAACGACGGTCGATGAACCCGACTCTGAAGAATATACTGAGATGGACAATCCTGGTGGTGCTCCTCGCTTACCTGGGGGGCATTCTGGTCTGGGCACGCGCCGAGGCCGAGCGCGACTCATGCCGGGGGGTCACCATCTCGATGGGAGAGAAGGGGCTGTCGGACACTATCACCGTGCGCGGCGTCAAGTCGGAACTCATGAAGTATCCGCGACGCATCGTCGGCGCCCCGCTCCGCACTGTCAACACCCTCGACATCGAGAAATATCTCATGAGTCTGAACAATTTCGAGGATGTGCATTGTTTTCTATCCACCAACGGTTTCCTCAACGTGCGCATCACGCCGATGATTCCGGAAATCAGGGTCTTTGACGGCAATAAGTCTTATTACGTCAACAAAGATGGCAAGCAGATTAATTCTAACGCTGAATTCTTCGCAGATGTGCCCGTAGTGAGCGGCAACTTCCGCGCAGGGCTTAAGCCGCAGATCGTGCTGCCGGTGGTGAGATTCGTGCAGAAAGACCCTGTACTGCGCGACCTGGTGGCGATGTATGAGGTCAACGGCCCTGACGACATCATCCTCGTGCCACGCATCACAGGCCACGTCATCAATCTCGGCGACACCACGCGTCTGGCCGAGAAACGGCGTATGCTGATGACTGCCTACAAGAACATCATCCCCTACCGCGGATGGAATCAATACGACACCATCTCGGTAAAATTCAGGGGCCAGATTGTGGCCACACGCCGCAACAAGGCTCCGCTCTACCCCATCGAGACATTTATCGAGGAGGAGGACCCCGAAGAGGCAACTCTTCCTGCCGAAGTGGCCGCCAACAACACCGCCACCTCAACCCCCATCTCTGACACCACAAGACCATGAGCGAAGAAAGATATATAGCTGCCATCGAGATCAGCAGTTCGAAGATTATCGGAGCCGTCGGACGCGCACACGCCAACGGCCAGGTCGACATCATTGCCGTCGAGCAGGAAAAGTGCGTCGAGAGCGTGCGCTACGGCATCATCCAGAATCTTGAGGAGACCTCCACAAGACTGGCCCGTGTGCTCGAACGCCTCGAGCGCAAGCCGGTGGTGAGCCCCAGAAAGATCCGCAGCGTCTTCGTAGGACTCTCCGGACGCTCACTGCGCAGCATCCCCACCACAGTGCGCCTCAATCTGCCTGAAGAGACCGAAATCAACGACGATATCCTCAACCGCCTGCGCACCGACGCACTTGGGGTGGCTATTGACAATACGCTCGAAATCGTGGATGCCGTGCCGCGTAAATACCGCGTGGGGAAACTCGAGACAAATACCCCGAAGGGTGTGGTGGGCAACGACATAACGGCCGAATACGACATCATCGTCTGCCGTCCGGAACTAAAGCGCAACATCATGCGCGTCATCAAAGATAAACTCAACGTGGAGACCATGGGATTCGTGGTGACCGCACTGGCCACCGGACATCTCATCCTCACCGAGCAGGAGAAGGCACTGGGATGCATGCTCGTCGACATGGGCGCCGAGACAACCACCGTGTCCATCTACCGCCATAAGGCGCTCCATTATCTGGCCACTCTCCCCTTCGGCGGACGCCATATCACCCGCGACATCCAGTCGCTGTCGCTGCTCGAGGAGCGCGCCGAGGAGATCAAGACCACTTCGGCCTGCGCCATTGCTCCCGACAACCCCAGCACCCTCAACTTCAATGGCATAAAGGTGGCCGACGTCATCAATCTGACCGTGGCCCGCTCTGAAGAGATTGTGGCCAATATCACTGAGCAGATATCCTATGCCGAACTGAAGGAGAAGGATCTGCCGGGAGGCATAATCTGCATCGGCGGCGGTGTGAAGCTGAATGGAATGACTGAACTAATCTCGCGTCAGCTCGGGCTGCCGGTAAAAATCGGACACTTGCCTTCATACGTGGTAATCGACGACCTGAAGGGCCCGAGCACCGAAATCGTGCAGGTGGGAAGCATACTCTATGCAGGCGCCACACTGACCGATGAGCAATGCCTCGAACTCCCCCGACAGCAGGAGATGCCCGTCATGGGTGAGGCCAATACCCCTGATGAGCAGATAGCCGACCGCCGCAAGTCGCGCGAAGGTCGCCAGACCAACCCCGACAGCGTCATCAACAAGTTCAAGCGCTTCACATCCAAACTCTTCTCTTCGCCTGAAGATGACGATGACTCCTCGCTGCTCGAATAAGCAGCCCACACTAAAGGATTAACCACACATTATCACCCGGCCTCCGGTCAAGACAAAGGTATATGATACAATCCCTCCCCTCACCCGCCAGCCGGACCCCAAACCACTGAAAATATGGAAGATAATCTCAACATAGCGGATACATCCATGTATGAGTCTGACTCTAACCAGGATATCATCAAGGTCATCGGAGTCGGCGGCGGCGGCGGCAACGCTGTCAACTACATGTTCCGCCAGAACATACCCAACATCAACTTCGTGGTCTGCAACACCGATGAGCAGGCTCTGAAGAAGTCGCCTGTGCCCGTGAAGATCATCCTCGGCCCTGAAATCACCAAGGGACGTGGTGCAGGAAATAAGCCGGAGGTGGGCGAGAAGTGTGCGGAGGCAAGCGCCGATGAAATCCGCAAACTCTTCGACGACCACACGGAGATGGTGTTTGTCACCGCCGGAATGGGTGGTGGCACCGGCACCGGCGCCGGTCCCGTAGTGGCACGCCTGGCCAAGGAGGCCGGTATGCTCACCATCGGTATCGTGACCGTGCCTTTCCTCTTCGAGGGTGAACGCAAGATTCTCAAGGCGCTCGATGGCGCCGATGAGATGAAGAAGCACGTCGATGCGCTGCTCGTCATCAACAACGAGAACCTCATCGACCTCTACAAGGACCTCAACTTCTTCAACGCCTTCGAACGCGCCGATGACACTCTGGCCAATGCCGCCCGCTCGATTTCTGAGATTATCTCCGAGGAATGCTACATCAACGTCGACTTCCAGGACGTCAAGACCATCCTCAAAGACTCTGGCACAGCCATCATATCCACAGCCGTCGGCACCGGCGAGCACCGCATCTCTGACGCCATACACAATGCCCTGCACTCGCCACTGCTGAAGGCCCACGACATCAATACCTCGAAGCGTCTGCTCTTCAAGTTTGTGTGCTCGCGCGATGCCGAACATCCGCTGCAGGCCAACGAGATTCACGAAATCCGACAGTTCACCGCCAATCTGCCCAAGAGCATAGATGTGAAGTGGGGTATAGCCGACGACCCGTCCATGGGCGACGATGTGAAGGTCACTATCCTGGCCTCGGGCTTCGATGTGACCCTGCGCGAAGGTTCGCTGGCCAACGACGACAAACAGGCCGACAGAGCAATCGTATTCGGCGGGGGAGCGGCCGAGACCGACCCCCGCAAGGAGCAGCATAAGGAGGAGTCACAAAACCGCCTGAAAGAGATCTACGGCGAGGAGAAACTCACCAAGCAGAGCCGCGATGCGGCCAAGCTGAAGTATGCAGTGCTTCTCCCCTCGCAGTTTGACGACCATGAGGTTATCACCATGCTCGAGCGCACCCCGACATTCAACCGCGACCCGAAATTCAACGAGGAGATAACCCGCATGGGACAGCCGGCCCACCAGCAGCGTCAGCCGCAACATCACGGCGCATATGGCGCCCACGGCACTGCCGAAAATCAGGCCGACAACCGCGGCGGATCAGCCTCCTCAGGCACTGCCCCCATCATGTTCTGACCATGATGCATCTCCCCTTCTGAAATACCCCTCTCCCCTTCTGAAAGCAGCCTCTCTCCTACCGACCCGAATTATTGACACTTAATGATATAAACCCCTTACCGCCGCTACTGTCAACCCCCGCGTCTGCAGCCCATCCCTGCGCCTGCCTGACACTCCACGACTGACGGAAGCGAAAACCAAGACGACTACGAAATGGAAACTACCTTTGAAATGGTGGCCAAAACATTCCAGGGCCTCGAAGAAGTGCTGCGCGACGAACTCATTGCCCTCGGCGCCCAGGATGTGGAAACCGGCCTCCGGATGGTGGCCTTCAAGGGCGATCTCGAATTGCTCTACAAAGCCAACCTCTGCTGCCGCACCGCCCTGCGCGTGCTCAAGCCCATCGCCAAGTTCACGGCCAATGATGCCGATGAACTCTACGACTATGTGCGCGACATGAATTGGGAGGAGTTCATGACTCCGGATTCCACTTTCTCTGTAGACTCTACTGTCAACAGCACAGCCTTCAACCATTCGAAATATGTGACCTACCGCGTCAAGGATGGCATAGCCGACCATTTCAGCGACTCGTGCGGCCGACGCCCGTCGGTGCGACTCAATGGCGCCGACCTCCAGTTTAACGTGCATATCCAGGAGAACCGCGTCACTATCTCGCTCGATTCAAGCGGTGAGCCCCTGTCGAAACGCGGTTATCGTGTCGAGCAGACCGAGGCTCCGATCAATGAGGTGCTGGCCGCCGGCATAATCATGAAGACCGGCTGGCACGGCGAATGCGACTTCGCCGACCCGATGTGCGGCTCAGGCACTTTCCTTATCGAGGCGGCGCTGATTGCGGGGAATATCAATCCGGGTATCTACCGCGAGCACTTCGCCTTCGAGAAGTGGCCCGATTTCGATTCTGAACTCTTCGAGTCTATCTATAACGACGACTCGGCCGAACGCGACATCACATGCGAGATTCTGGGTGGCGACATCGACCCGGACGCAGTGGGCATAGCACGCCGCAATGTCAAGGCTGCCCGACTGGACGGCAATATATCTATCGTGTGCCAGCCGATGCAGGATTGGGATGAGAATGAACGCGATGGCGGCATACTCGTCACAAATCCCCCTTATGGCGAGCGCCTGCGCCCGGCCGATATGGAGGGCCTTTACCGACAGATCGGCGAGACGCTTAAATTCCATTTCCAGGGTTGGCATGCATGGATTCTGGGATATAAGGATGAGCATTTCTCGGCGATCGGCCTGAAGCCTTCGGTGAAGTTCCCGATTCTGAATGGCTCGCTTGAGTGCTCGCTCAGAGAGTATGTGCTCTTCAGCGGCAAATATAATGAATTCCGCTCTGAGGGTGGCAGCGTGCATAACGCTGATTTCAACCGCACAGCGCGCCCCAAGACCCATCACAAGAGCGATGCCGAGTGGGAGGATGAGACCCGCTCCTACCGTCAGCCCGAACGCAAGTCCGAGCATAAGCCACGCCATGGCGGCGATGATTTCGAACGTCGCAACAACAAGGCTTTCCGCACCGACGACCGCCGCTCTGACCGCAAATCCGACTTCAAATCCGACCGCAAGTCTGACTTCAAGCGCCGCGACGACCGCCGCGACGACCGCAAGTCTGACTTCAAATCCGACCGCAAGTCAGATTTCAAGTCTGACCGCAAATCCGACTTCAAGCGCCGTGATGACCGGCCCGCCGACCGCAAGTCAGATTTCAAATCTGACCGCAAATCCGACTTCAAGCGCCGCGACGACCGCCCTGACCGCAAGTCAGATTTCAAGTCTGACCGCAAATCTGACTTCAAGCGCCGCGACGACCGCTCTGACGACCGCCAGCCGCGCCAGATCTTCGACCGTGGCCCGCGTCTCGGCGAGGAACACATCACATTCTCCAGTCCCGTCCATATGCGCACACGCAAACCATGGAAGAAACGCGACGAGGAGACTGACGAATGAATACACGCCTGATCACATCATCCGGCATCATGGCCATAGCGGCACTCTGTGCCGCTATGTGTCTGTGCGGATACCTGTGGGTGCCTCAGCTGCCGGCCACCGCTGATTTCGGGATAGTTCTACCCTCGCCCGACCTATGGCCGCTAAGTCCGGTCTGGAATGAGGTGCTTAATGCCGGACTCATTGCCATCTGCGCCCCGGCGCTCTATCTGATCAACAAGCACTTCTCGCTGCTGAAGTCTTCGTTGCCATTCTGGGCACTCTTCTATCTCCCCCTGATGTGCGCGAATCTGATGCTGAGCAGCCATCTCACGGCGGCACCGGTGGTGCTGGCCACTCTCCTGCCGGCTATCGTGGCCATCTTCAGTTCGTCGCGCCGTCGCAACGCCACACGCCCCATATTCTTCATGGCCACATGTCTGGCCATTGGGTCGCTCTTCCAGCAGGCATTCATCCCCTTTGTGGGGGCAGCCTTCCTGAGTGCGATTGTCGTCAAGGCGATGCGCCCCAAGGAGTTCTGCGCAATGGGGCTCGGACTGATTGCTGTCTACTGGGTGCTCCTGGGCTTCGGCATTGTCGGAATCTATGACTTCCATCGGCCGCACCTCTCCACAATCTTCACCACCGGAGTGAGCCGCGAGATGTTTGCGGTGGCTGTATGGTCGGGGGTGGCACTGCTCACCGCCTTGATTCTCAGCCTCTACAACGGCATAAAGCTCTATGCCGGCAACTCGCAGATCAGAGGCTACAACAATGTGGTGAATATCTTCGGCCTGACGGCCGCCGTGGCTGCCATGTGCGACATCGACAATATGACCGCCTATCTCGGCGTTTTCAACATATGGGTGGCGCTGCAGTTTGCCAATCTATTCACGCTGCACACACTGCATCGCCCGCATTGGATCTTCTGGCTTATCCAGGCCGTGATTCTCTCATTCGCTGTCTCTCTCCTCTTCACATCATTCTAAGAGCGGGTGGCCTCCTGCACCGGATGCGGCTCCCCTCACCCCTGCTGATTATCATGAAACCGAAACTGATTATAGATGACGCTATCCCCTTTCTCGACCGACGTCTTGAAGCGGATTTCGACGCACGCTATCTCCCCGGCGAACTGATATCGCGCACCGACCTGCGCGATGCCGATGCGCTGCTCGTGCGCACCCGCACCCGCTGCGATGCCGAGATGCTTGAGGATACACCCGTCAGACTCGTGGCCACCGCCACCATAGGTATTGACCATATCGACACCGAATGGTGCGAGGAGCATGGCATTCACTGGCTTAACGCGCCGGGATGCAATGCGCCGGCTGTGGCCCAATATGTGTTCCGGGCCATCTCTGAACTGGGTGTGAATCTTGATAATCCGCTCAACGAGGCCGGACAACCCTTCACGCTGGGCGTAGTGGGGAAAGGTAATGTGGGCTCAATCGTGGTCGACTGGGGGCGCCGCCTCGGCTTCAATGTCATCGTCAGCGACCCGCCTCGTCAGGCTGCCGGGCTCACTGATGAGGATTATCTGCCTCTGGATGAGCTGATGAGCCGCGCCGACGGCGTGACACTGCATGCGCCGCTGGTGAAGAAGCCGGCTCTGGGGCTACCCTCTACCATCCACCTTCTGGATGCTCAGATGCTGAGCCGTCTGCGGCCCGGCGCAATACTTGTCAACGCGGCGCGCGGACGCATCATCGACGAGGAGGCGCTGCGCGCGCTGAAGCCCGGGCGGAAGTGGCGCGTGGCTCTCGACACCTGGGAGGGTGAACCGGCCATAAACCCCGACACTCTCGCCATAGCCGACATCGCCACCTTCCATATCGCCGGCTACTCGCGCCAGGGTAAGGAGCGGGCCACTCGCGCGCTGCTGACAGGCCTTGAGGAGGAGTTTGGCGTAACTCTCCACATGACCGACCTCGCCGCCCCATATTCGCCGCCTGAGAGCCTCTCGGAGGCATCCATACGCAATAGCTACGACATCATGACTGATGACTATCTCATGCGGCGTGAATATACTGAATTCGAACATCTGCGCAATTTCTATCCGCTGCGCGAGGAGGTGAAGTAAGGGGATGGCTAAGTATTATGTGGTGTGGGCCGGGCGTAATCCGGGGGTCTACGACACCTGGGATGACTGTCTGGAGCAGGTGAAGAATTTCCCGCAGGCCCGTTACAAGAGTTTCAATTCGTCGGCCGAGGCTGCCAAGGCTTACCGCGATGGCTACTCGGCCGCCGACAGCAGCGACCTGGCCAATCTGATTAATGGAGCCGGAAATGCGCGCCGCAAGAAGCCGGGGCACAAGAGCCGGCAGGAGAGTGCGGTGCCTACCGATTACTTTGACAATCCGGAGGTTGACCTGACGGCATGGGCCGTGGATGCGGCTTGTTCGGGTAATCCCGGACCGGTAGAGTACCGTGGCGTCGAACTGATGAGCGGACGCGAGCTATTCCGCGTGGGTCCCTTCGAGGGGGGCACTAATAATCTGGGGGAGTTCCTGGCCATTGTGCATGCGCTGGCCCTGATGGATAAGATGGGGGTGAGCTACCCGATATACTCTGATTCGGTGTCGGGCATGGCATGGGTGAGAAATAAGGTCATCAAGACCACTCTGACCGAGAATGCCACCAATCGTCCGCTCTTCAATCTGCTGCGCCGGGCCATTCATTGGCTTAATACCCACGGTTATAAGTCGCGCATCATGAAGTGGGACACTCCGAGATGGGGTGAGATTCCGGCTGATTTCGGGCGCAAGGGGAAGTAAGGCGCGGTCAGGAAGGCAGGGGAGAGCTATATACTTGAGTGAGTGGATGATAAGGCTATCTAAATGGCTATCTAAGTTAATGCAGCATGCGGCTACGTAAATCTTTTGAGGATATCATGCTTGCTTCGGGAGCTGTGGCTGCCGGAGTGACCCGTGCCGTGCCTCTGACTGCTGATGAGGCTGCGCGGCTGCGTAGCTGGCTTGCGGAGGGTAACCATGGTGAGATGGGGTATATGGAGAATCATTTCGAGCTGCGTTGCGACCCGGCGAAGTTGCAACCGGGGGCTGAGTCGGTGATAGCGCTGGCGTTCAATTACACTCCGGCCCAGCTGCGCGATGCGTCGCTGCCGCAGATTGCCACATATGCCTATGGGTTGGATTATCATGATGTGCTGCGCCGACGCCTTGACGAGGCTGTGGCTAAGTGCCGGGAGCTTGCAGGAGGGGAGTGGCGCATCTGCATCGACTCGGCTCCGACGCCCGACCGCCATTGGGCCGAGCTGGCAGGGATTGGCACACGCTGCGCCAACGGCCTGATACACGTCCCTACGGCCGGAACACGCGTTTTTCTTGCCGAAATCATAACCTCAACGCCTTTAGAAGTGCTCACAGATGGGGTAGAGCAGTGCCTATCAGGGGGTTGCACTCAATGTGGCGCATGCCACCGCGCATGTCCTTCGGGAGCATTGCGCCCCGATGGCACACTCGATGCCCGCCGATGCCTGAGCTACCTCACGATTGAGAAGCGCGGCGACTGGTCAGCCGAAGGACTCGAAGCGATGCAGACCCAACAGGGGAGAGCCACTCTCTACGGCTGCGACATCTGCCAGAACGTATGTCCGCTCAACCGCCGCACCACCCCCACCGCAATCGATGAATTCGCCCCCCGTCCCGGTCTACTGACCCTCACCTCCGAAGCAGCCTCTACCCTCACCCAAGAGGAATTCTCCCGCCTCTTCAAAGGCTCCCCCATAAAACGCACCAAACTCGCCGGTCTGCTCCGCAACGCCCGCAACACCCTCACCACCCCCGACCACGATCCCCCGTAACCGCTGAATCATCCGCAGCCACTTACCCCCCAAATGGTCATGTGGGAAATATCAGCAAGTGCCTCAACACCTTTGAGTTTATAGTCCGCGTGACGCTCCGGATTTGATTCCGTCAGGCATATCAATCTTAATTGATTGTCCCACTTTCTTTCCATACCCGAAAGTATAGGTCAGATTTACTGAGAATGAACGTCCCGTCTGATAAAGAACCTTATCATAGGAGTAATTCTTTGAATCCAACAGCCACGGACGCACATCAGTTGTATGGAAAATATTGTCAATTCCCACTGAGACATATAAATTTCCATTGCCGTAGGATGCCGAGAAATTCCATCGGTCGGGCCGATATTCAGTAACTTGGCCTGCATCGGAAATCATCTTTTGCGAAGTTTCATATGAAACATCAAATCCGAAGTTTCCAATTTTATAGCCAACACTTCCATACATATAGAATCGCGTCAGCGTACGGTCGCCAATAAATGAACTACGCGTCTTCGTATAAGCGAGAGTCGGGGATAGGCTCACCGTCAACGCCCGGTTGAAATAATTACCTGAGAGAGTAGTCGATAACCGGATGTGATCCTCGGGCGCAGCGTTGAAATATTCTTCTACGATACCCTCCTCAGCTTCTGACGCAGCGTAATAACGTCGGCACGTGTCATGAAACGTACGGAGATAAAAGAGATTGACCGATGGCGTCAACCAATCAGCCAACATATACATCGCAGTAAAATCGCCTCTCAATTGCTGCCAACTCTTTAACGACGGATTCCCTTTGAACCAGAAAAGAGTCGATTGTCGAATCATCGCATCTGCAGTGGTAGATGTGAATGGCTGGGTAGTTGCATAGCCTCCTGAGAGCCTTAAAAACAGTTTCTCGACCGGATACCACTGGGTATAGATACTGACAGTGGGTGTAGTCTCCAAAATTCGGTCATCGGTATGGTCTGTGCGATACACGATTGATATACCCGGCAATATGCCGAGATAGAACTTATTTGATGGTTGCCAGCTTCCGAGCAGTGCCAACTTGGCCATTCCCTGCGTCTGATGCGATGTAAAGCTTGAATATCCTCCATATTCTGTCTTGTAGAAGTCAGTGGAATTTTGCATCTGAAGCTGCACGTATCCTTTGTCGGAGAATACATAGGCTAAATTTGCAGTAGCTGATATTGAATTAGCCCGCTCCCGGGATATATTCTCCACCACCGGTTGGGATGAAAGCTGACTGATATTCTCACGATAACCTTTTGAATAAGAATAACCCCAAGTTGTCTGCAATACTACATGCTTGCTGAATAGGAAAAGATAATCACCATTTACTTGCGGCGAGAATCCATGATAATATTCCTGCCGCCATGAGAGTTCAGAATCGAATATGGCGGGTTGCCAAAAGTCCTGCGCCCATACGTCTGTCGGGGCTGATGAAGAAATTTTATACCTGCAGTGTGAGTCAGCCTGACCTTATCATTACGGTAGACTGCATTTGCGGCAATACTGAATTCATCATCTTTTGAAAGGAGTGTATCAGCGGATATATGATTAAGCTGTTGGTAAAACTTCTTGTCAAGCCAAAAATTAGAATAACTATTGTCGGCTGCAATTGGAGTTTGTGAATCCTTGAATTGCCCACGAATAGCTATACCATAAGTCATTGCCTTATACGCTAATTTGGAGGCTGCGGAATATACTCCGCGCCATGGCCACTTTTGAAGACCATTAACTCTCGTTACCCCTCCGACAACGTACTGAGGAGTAACGAAATTCAAAATCGCCTTTTTGTTATTGAAACGTGGATCGGTCGGGTCGCTGAAATATTCCACTTTTGTGACCTCCGAGGGCCAAAATGTCTGTAAATCAATATCCGTAGCCTCCTCGCCATTGATATACACAGTCACAGTATCACCCTTATAATCAGTCATTTCTTCACCTCTGACATTTATCAATGGAATATTCATTGAGGCAACTAACGACGCCGGACTGTTGGCCAGATTCTTCTCCTTCTTCGTAGGCATGAAAACAACCTTATCACCATCAATCCACGCATTTTTGCCTGTCACTACTAATTCTTCAAGATCTGTCGATACAGGTTCGGACGCTACAGAATCCGCCTCAGCCAAAAATGACGCAGAGGCCAACGTGGTGTGACTGACCATAACTAATATGGTGATGATAAGAGCCGAGATGTTGAGTTTCATATCTAAGTGATTTATAATAACAGAACGTACTATCCTTTCTGACCAAAACGGTTACTTTTGAGTGAAACAAGGTCTAAAGGTTGTGTTATCAAAAGCAAAGATATGCAAAAAAAACGTTAATAACAATAAAATTCCATATTTTTTTTAAAAATCTGCGGAATCATTCGTTTAAGAACCGACCATAACGAGCTATATGAGTAGGCAAGTAGATGCACCATTTATGACGCCTGGGGCGCGCCCCCAAGCGTCATAAATGGTGATTACATCAATAAGGAGTCTCCGAGAAAGGGCTTGGCAGCCGCAATCCGGAGGGTTGTGCGCCTGTTCGCGAGGTTCCGGCAAAGGGTCAGTGCGGTAATAGCTGGTGGATGCGGTTGAGCCAGTAGTCGTGGAGCTGCTGGATGGGGACGGTGAGCTGAGCGGGATCGTTGATGGGGGAGATGTTGCGGCCGTTGAGGCGCATCGAGGCGTAGAGATGGCCTGAGGCTGAACGCGAATAGATGATGGCCAGATTTGCCGCAAGCGGGGTCAGCTCGGCATCGCTCCATTCGGCGGGGAGCCGGTCGTAGTCAAGCGGCATGGCAGTGGTGCCCGGCACGCCGATGAGCGAGAAGAAGGGGAGCAGTGTCTCGGCATGACCGAAGACTCCTGCCAATCCGGGCTGAAGCTCACCCTGCAGCAGAAGCGTCTCTGTGTGAAGCAGATAATAGAGCAGATTGCAGGCGCCGGCTGCGGGCACAGTCGAGAGAGGGGAGATCGAGTACTGGAAGTACTTCTCAAGGTTGGTGGCCTCCCAGCAACGGCGGTATTCATCTTCGGTCATCCACTCGGTAGTCGGGGCCGGAAGCGATGCGGCGCGCATACCCTGCAGCACCTTGTACATGTCGTAGCTGAGTTTCTTAAGATCCTTGTCGCTCAGACCGCTGTTCTTTCCCACAAGGCGCTCGGCCGGAGCTGTGGGCACCATCCGCGCCACAAAGTCATCATACACCTCACGCCAGGCTCCGGTGTGGCGCCAGGCGTCGTAGACAGAGTCAGTGACGAAGAAGCGTGTCAGCTTGTCGTAGCTGCGCCCCGATGAGGCGGTGGTCTGGATACCTTCGTGAATGTCGGCTATAGCTATGGTGAACTGATCCATTGTCTCGATCACGCGCGGCACATACGATGCCACTGAGTTGACCGACGCACCCTTGGCACCGAAGAGAGCCGGATACATCTGCGCCATCTCGCGGCCGAGGCGCAGCTCCTGAGCCTTACCGATAGGCGAGAGCATCCCCCATTGGCCGTCAGTGGCCTCTCTTACGCCGGCGAGGAGGCGCATGAAGTCCTTACCCTCTTTCGTAAGGGTACCCGCCTCACGGGCCTTAGAGAGCCATTTCTCGCATGCCTTCACTTTATTCTCCGAGGTGAGATAGCGCGCGCCGTGGCGGGCGACATAGTTGATGAAGACGGGTGTGAGCGAGTCGGGGAGTGCCGAAGGTTCGACTGCGTCGAAGTCGTAGAGGCTCATACTGCCGTCAAGGATGGCGGGGAGTTCGGTGTGACGCGCGGCGCGGCCCACGCCGAGTGTCAGCATGGCTGCGATTACAAGGATTAACGTTCTCTTCATATGCTTTTACGGGTATTAGATTGCGATAGTCGGGAGGCTGAGGCGGCGCTCTGAAGCTGCCGCCGCCTCATGATTGATTTACAGATTGACTTACAATGGCGTGGCATTCTCCATGAGTTCGAGTATGGAGAGGGCGCTGCTCACATCGCCCACGCCGTTGACCACCATCGAGCGCTTCCCCTTCACCTCACGCAGGTTGGTGGCCGTGGGGTTGACCTGCATGTAGGAGAGCACCTTGCCGAATGCCGGGCTCTGGTAGTAGGCTTTGTTGTCGTCGCCCACGAAGTAGAGATACATCCGGCCATTCTTGAGCGTGAGGCGCTCAATGCCGAGGCGGCGGGCCTTCATGCGCAGGGGCACGACGCGGATGAGCTCTTCGGTGGTGTGAGGAAGGGGGCCGAAGCGGTCGCGCAGATTCTCGGCGAAGGCTCTCACATCATCGGGGCGCTCCATATTATCCAAACGCTGATAGAGCAGAATGCGTTCGCTCTCCTGAGGCACATATTCGGGTGGCAGACGCAATTCGAGGTCGGACTCGATGACACAGTCGGCCACGAAATCCTGTGCGCCGTCGCGGGTCATGTCATCGAATGAGTCGGCGAATTCTTCGGTGCGCAGTTCGGTGACTGCCTCTTTGAGTATCTTCTGGTAAGCCTCATATCCGAGGTCGGCTATGAATCCGCTCTGTTCGGCACCGAGGAGGTTGCCGGCGCCGCGTATGTCGAGGTCCTGCATGGCGAGATGTATTCCGGCTCCGAGGTCGCTGAATGATTCGATGGCCTGCAGGCGGCGCCGCGCCACGGGGGTGAGGGGGAGCCCGGGGGGCACGAGTAGGTAGCAGAATGCCTTGCGGCTGCAGCGCCCCACGCGACCGCGCAACTGATGGAGCTCGCTAAGGCCGAAGTTGTGGGCGTTGTTGATAATGATGGTGTTGACGTTTGGCATATCTATGCCATTCTCCACGATGGTGGTCGATAGCAACACATCATAGTCATGTGCGGCGAAGTCTTCGATGGCCTTCTCGAGCTGCTCGGGGGGCATCTGGCCATGGGCCACGACCACGCGGAGTTTCGGGACGAGGCGCTGCAGGCGGTCCTGAATCTCGTAGAGGTCGTTGATGCGGTTGGAGATGAAGAATACCTGACCGTTGCGGCTGAGCTCGAAATTGATGGCCTCGCTGACCACATCGTCGTCAAAACCGCTGACGACGGTCTGGATGGGCTGGCGGTTGGCCGGCGGGGTATTGAGCGAAGAGAGGTCGCGGGCCCCCATGAGCGAGAACTGCAGGGTGCGGGGGATGGGGGTGGCACTCATGGTGAGAGTGTCGACATTGACCTTGAGCTGCTTGAGCTTCTCTTTGACGGCCACGCCGAATTTCTGCTCCTCATCTACTATCAGCAGACCGAGGTCCTTGAATTTCACGCTCTTGCCGATAAGTTTATGGGTGCCGATAAGGATGTCGATGTTGCCGACCTCGAGGTCGGCGAGAATCTGCTTCACCTCTTTGGGTTTGCGGGCGCGTGAGAGGAACTCGACCCTGACGGGGAGGTCCTTGAGGCGCTCTGAGAAGGTGTGGTAGTGCTGCATGGCGAGCACTGTGGTGGGCACGAGCACAGCCGTCTGCTTCGAGTCGGCGGCGGCCTTGAACGCGGCGCGCACGGCTATCTCGGTCTTGCCGAAGCCCACGTCGCCGCACACGAGGCGGTCCATCGGGCGGTTAGACTCCATGTCGGCCTTGATTTCGGCTGTGGCGCGGAGCTGGTCGGGGGTATCTTCGTAGATGAATGATGCCTCGAGCTCGCGCTGCATGTATGAGTCGGGCGAGTAGGCGAATCCCTCCTCTTTGCGGCGTGCGGCGTAGAGCTTTATCAGGTCGCGCGCCATATCCTTCATCTTCTGCTTGGTGCGCTCTTTGATGCGCTGCCAGGCGCCGGTGCCGAGTTTCGATATCTTGGGGGGTATACCCTCTTTGCCGCGGTATTTCGAGAGCTTATGCAGGGCGTGGATGCTGACCAGTATGATGTCGTCGTTCTGATAGAGGAGTTTTATCATCTCCTGGGGTCGGCCGTTGACATCGGTCTTGATGAGGCCCCCGAAGCGTCCTATGCCGTGGTCGACGTGGACTATGTAGTCGCCTACCTCTATCTGGTTGAGTTCCTTGAGGCTGAGGGCGAGTTTGCCGCTGCGGGCGCGGTCGGAGCGCAGGGAGTATTTGTGGAAGCGGTCGAAAATCTGATGGTCGGTAAAGAAGCAGAGGCGCTGCTGCGAGTCGGCGAATCCTTCGTGGATGGTGCGGCTGACGGGGGTGAAGTCGATCTTGTCGCCGCGCTCGCTGAAGATGTCGCGCAGGCGTTCGTTCTGAAATTCGGAGTCGGAGAGTATGAAGAGACGGTAGCCCTCGTCGAGCAGGCGGGTGAATGATTCGGCTATGAGATTGAAGTTCTTGTGATAGAGGCTCTGAGGGGTGCAGCCATAGTCAATCTCGCGCACCATCGCCGGGTCGGGGAGAGCGGCCATGGGGACACCGCCGAAGCTGTAGTCAACGGTTTTCGCCCCCTGCATCGTCTGGCTGAAGGCCTCGAAATCCACCACTTTATCCATCGCTGCGGCATCACCCTCGCTGGCGATGAGGGCCGACTCCGAGAAGGTGTCGGAGGTAATGGCGCGCACGCGGTCGAGGCAGAGCGAGGAGGATTGGCAAATCACCACAATCTCATCCTTGCCCGAGGCGTTGGCGCGCTTGGGCAGCAGGCGGAGCATGAATTCGGGCAGCGATATGCCGTCGGGGGTGTCGGCGGCGCTGACGGGTATCAGGCTCACCGAGTCGACACGCTCCATCGAGAGCTGGGTCTCGACATTGAATACGCGTATCGAGTCGAGTTCGTCGTCAAAGAAGTCGAAGCGGTAGGGATATTCGTTTGAGAATGAGAACACATCGAGAATCGAGCCGCGTCGGGCAAATTGTCCGGGTTCATAGACATAGTCTACCTCGCGGAATCCCATCTCGCGCAGCCGGACGAGCAGATCTTTCATCTCGTAGGGCTTGCCGCTGCGCAGGGTCATTGTAGTCTGGCTGAGGGTGTCGGGGAGGGGCACCTTCTCGGCCAGGGCCTCGGGGGAGGTGACTACCCATCGCAGCTTGCCGCCGGCGCTGAGGGCGTCGAGGGTCTCGGTGCGCAGAATCTGGGCGGGGGCATCAGGCTGGCCATATTTGATATGCCGCTTGTAGCCGCTGGGGAAGATGGCCACCTCGGCGTCGCTGCCGCATATCTGGCAGAGGTCGTGGTATAGATATCCGGCGGCATCGGGGTCGTTGGCCACGAGCAGATAGGGGAGACGCCGGGCGGGGAGTGCGGCGAAGAGCATCGCCGGTGCCGAACCGGCAAGTCCGCGCAAGAGGAGGCGGCGCACCGATTTGTCGGTGAGCAGCCCTCTCAGCTCCTCCATGCGGGCGGGGGTGGCGAATAGATTGTCGACCTGGTCGAGTGTCATTTCTTTATTGCGTATGCTTGCATGAGAGTCCGGGAAGAGCGGCAGCGAGCCGCTCCTCCCGGAGTGATTATTCTGTGGTGGAGATTATTTTGTCTTGGTCTCAGCCTCCTGACGGAGCATCTTCTGATAGAGGCCGGGGGTGGCGAAGATCTCTTCGGCCTTGGCGAGGGCTTTGTCGCTTACGAGTTCGCGGCGTGTGCGCCCTGAGCCGGGCTCATAGCGGGCGGCGATCTCTTCGGTGAGGTATTCCTCAATCATGGGACGCTTGGTGTAGAGGTCGCTCTTGAGGTCATGGTCAAGGCTGCGCTCGAGTGAGTCGATGGCAGCGGTGATTTCGGGGGTGAGATACCCTTCGGCCTTGGCTGTCGAGCGGAGGTCGCCGAGGATGTTGTTGCAGAGTTTGTCGTATTTGAATTTCGTGGCGTCGATGCCGTCGGCAAATTCGGCGAAGTCGGCGTCGGTGAGGCTGAAGGTGGTGACTGACTCGGGGGCGGGATGTGTGGCGGCGTAGCGGTTGGCGTAGTCAAAGAGATGGTTGCCGACCATGAGGCCATACATCAGGGGGGTCATCTCGCCCCAGTCGATTATGCTGTCGGGGGTGAGTCCGCCGCCGTCGCGCACCTCGCGGCCGGCGCGGGTGTGATAGACGTTGGTGAGGCTGTCGGGGGTGCGGGCCACACTGCCGTCGGGATTGCGGTGGGAGTAGTCGAGGGCCTGGATGAGGCGTCCGGAGGGGATGTAGTATTTTGCCTGTGTCACCTTCAGGAGGGCATTATAGGGGAGCATGCGGGTCCCCTGGACCAATCCCTTGCCGAAGCTGCGCGAGCCTATCAGGACGGCTCTGTCGAGATCCTGGAGGGCTCCGGCGGTGATTTCCGCGGCCGAGGCTGAGCCGCCGTCGATGAGCACGGCCATCGGCATGTCGGGCATCACGGGGTTCTGCTGGGTCTTGTAGACCTTCTCGCTGTCGGCATCCTTGCCGCGGGTGCGGAGCACTTCAGTGCCTTTGGGCAGGAAGTAGCTGAGGATGCGCACGGCGCTCTCCACGAGTCCGCCGCCGTTGCCGCGCAAGTCGAGCACGAGGTATTTCACATCGGGGTTGGCCTTGAATTCCTCGAGGGCCTTGAGCACATCGGCTGCGGATGACTCCACAAACTGCGTGAGGCGGATATAGCCGGTATGGCCGTTGACGACGCCATACCATGGCAGGCTCGGCTCGGCCACCTTCTCGCGGGTGATGGTGAAGGTGCGCAGGGAGTCGGCTCCTACATAGGGACGGCTTACGGTGACGGTGACCTCAGTGCCGGGTTGCCCTTTGAGATGCTTCGAGGTGAGGTCGGAGGTCATGGTAGTGACGTCGATACTGTCTACCCGCAGCAGGCGATCGCCGGGGAGCAGGCCGGCTTTCATGGCCGGCGAACCTACGAGCGGCTCTGAGATATACGTCCCGCCGTCGCGGCTCATGATGATTGAGCCGATGCCGCCGTAGGCGCCGGTGGTGAGGCGGGCAAGGTTCTCTTTGTCGTCGTATGAGTAGTATTCGGTGTAGGGGTCGACGGTGGCGAGCATGCCGCGTATGGCGGCTTTGAAGGCTTCGTCGGGGCGGATGGAGTCGACATAGTTCTCCTCAAGCTCCTGGGCGAGGGCATTGAAGATGGCGATGTTGCGCTGGAAGGCCTCGTCGTGGCTTATGGCGGGGGTGTCGCCACTCTTCTTCTGGGCCACACCTGTGAATGCTCCCCCCAGCAGCAGGGCGAGCATCGATATCGTAGCGACGGGGATGAGGCGACGCCGTGGATTCTGTTTCTTCATAGGGGTTGTTTACGGATGTTGATGTGTTGGTGGGCGCCGGCGATAGTGATTGCCGGCGTCGCGTGGCAGAGGCGGCGTGGCCTCACCCTCTCCCCCCCGGGCGCGGTCAGGCGTGGGGGTAGTCGACGGTGTAGTGCAGGCCGCGGCTCTCTTTGCGCTCCATGGCCTGGCGCATGATGAGGTAGGCCACGTTGATCATGTTGCGCAGCTCGCAGAGCTCGCGGGTGGGCTTGGAGACTTTGAATAGTTTCTCGGTCTCTTCGTAGAGGATGTCGAGGCGGTTCCAGGCGCGGTGCAGGCGCAGGTCGGAGCGCACGATGCCCACATAGTAGCCCATTATCTGGTTGACCTCCTTGGCCGACTGGGTGATGAGCACCATCTCTTCGGGATGGGCGGTCCCTTCGTCATTCCAGTCGGGCACATCGGTGCGGAATTCATATCCTTTGATTGCCTCGGCCGAGTGGCGGGCGGCTGCGTCGGCATATACCACTGCCTCGATGAGCGAGTTGGAGGCGAGGCGGTTGCCGCCGTGCAGGCCTGTGCATGAACATTCGCCGATGGCGTAGAGGCGGCCGATGGATGACTCGCCGTTGGCATCTACCTTTATGCCGCCGCAGAGGTAGTGCGCTGCCGGGGCCACGGGGATCATATCCTTGGTGATATCGATGCCGAGCGAGAGGCATTTCTCGTAGATGTTGGGGAAGTGGCGGCGGGTCTCTTCGGGGTCTTTGTGGGTGACGTCGAGATAGACGTGGTCGGTGCCGTGCAGCTTCATCTCTGAGTCGATGGCGCGGGCCACGATGTCGCGCGGTGCGAGCGAGAGGCGGGGGTCATACTTCTGCATAAACTCCGAGCCGTCGAGATTGCGCAGCACGGCGCCGTAGCCGCGCATGGCCTCGGTGATGAGGAATGAGGGGCGGTCGCCGGGATGATAGAGGGCAGTGGGGTGGAACTGTATGAATTCCATGTCGCTGACTGTCCCTTTGGCTCGATATGTCATGGCGATGCCGTCGCCGGTGGCTATCAGGGGGTTGGTGGTGGTGGTGTAGACTGCGCCTACGCCGCCTGTGGCCATCACTGTGGCACGGGCCAGGAAGGTCTCTACGCGGCCGGTGGTCTCATCGAGCACGTAGGCTCCGTAGCAGGTGATATCGGGGGTGCGGCGGGTGACTATCTTGCCGAGGTGATGCTGAGTGATGATCTCCACGGCGAAGTGATGCTCGAAGACCTCGATGTTGGGGTGGCGCTTCACCTGCTCTACCAGGCTGAGCTGAATCTCGGCGCCGGTGTTGTCGGCGTGGTGAAGGATGCGGAATTCCGAGTGGCCACCCTCGCGGTGCAGGTCGTAGGTGCCGTCGGCCTTGCGGTCGAAGTCTACACCCTGTCCCACGAGGAAGTCAATCCCTTCGGGGGCATGGCGCACCACCTTGGCCACTGCCTCCGGATCCGAGAGCCAGTCGCCGGCCACCATCGTGTCGTGGATATGTTTGTCGAAGTCGTCGACTTCAAGATTCGTCACACTCGCCACTCCACCCTGGGCCAGATAGGTGTTGGCCTCTTCGAGAGTGGTCTTGCATATAAGGGCCACACGTGAGTGGGCGGCCACTTTGAGCGCGAAACTCATTCCGGCTATGCCGGAGCCTATTACGAGATAATCAAATTTGTAGGCCATGTCTTTGTTAATATAAGCCAGATTTCCCGACAGCTCACATCCGCTGGCTCTCCCTGAGAGCTGATGATGCGTCCTGCCGGGTATCAGTCTACAAATTTAGTAATTTTTTTCTATTCACTGTCAATCAGCTGCCACTTATTTGTGGCCGAACCCCTCAGCCGAGGATGTGGGGTATGTCGGCAGCGGCCGGTTTGACGTTGGCATAGGGGGCGTCGGAGTTGAGATTCTTGTTGGCTTCCATCTCTTTAACCTCGCGGGCCAGAACCTCCTTGATCGAGGTGATGGCGGCTGAGTCGAGCTCAGGATATGAGGCGTAGCGGGCCACATGCGAGGCTGCGATCTCATCCACGCGCGGAGTGGTGAAGTAGGCAAAAGTCTCATCGGGGAATTTCTGGCGCAGGAATGAGTTGAGTTCCGACTCAATCTTGGTGAGCTCTGACTCCTTGCCCACCGAACCGTCGCGCAGCACATACTTATCAGAATTGCCGAAGCTTACGAGATATACTTTCTCTTTCTTATCAGTGTTTTCCATAGACATCTTTTTTAAATCCCGGGCCAGCCGGCCCGCGGAGTGATTGTATTTACGTGAATTATCAGTAGTTAAACGCCCCGACACCCGATATTGTTCATCAGCCTCCCCGGAGCATGCGCCACAGCCCCCGGCGGCGAAGCAGCGCGCGGCTCCGCAGCGCCCCAGCTGAACCAAACCCCCTCTCCGCGCGTATAAACATTAATCAATCAATAAAAAAAGCATAAACACGCACCATTATGGAAAACACAGATCTATTAGGAAAAGCCCGCCAGGACCTTCTCGACGACATGAAGGAACGCTCTATCGGAGCCATCATCTGGGACAACGCCTCAGCCGGATTCCAGTTCATACCCGAAATCAACCTCGCCACCGACCCCGAGCAGCAGCCCGACGTGAGCCGCATCATGGGGCTATACCGCTACCAGGGCACCCTCTATCTGATTGAGGAGGAGAAAGCCCACGTAGACTTCAACGACTACTACGACGAAGACACCGAAGTGAAGCCCACCGTAGTGACCCTCACCGAAGCCATAGCCCGCAAGACCCTTGGCGACCCCACCACCGAGCCCGGCTTCACCACCGCCGGCACCCTCGAAGAGTGGCTGACCATAGCCGACGACTACTTCGAAGCCCTCAACGAAGCCCGCGAAGAATCCCCCGCCAACCCCTGACCCCGCGGCCAGCCCCCCGCCAGCCCCAAAGCCGTGTGAGGG
>CAJTNN010000019.1 GCA_910577585.1 uncultured Muribaculaceae bacterium
GAATATCAATAATTTCAAAGCACTCTTATGATTTTTTAGTGGACACTAATGATGCAAAGTTATGAAAAATCTATTCACATCCTATGAAGTTGTCTAAACTTTTTTTTGAAGTCGTTTAAACTTTTTTCGACTGCAAGGTTAATTCCGGTTTTGAGAAAGTTTTTACTTCTCAATATACCACTGAAATAATCTAAACTTTCATTGTGATTGCATGGCTAAGGTAGCCGATAAGGCTATAGGATGTAAATATGGAGGGCCCGGAGGAATCTGACGATTGCTTCCGGGCCCTCTGTGGATTGATGACGGTGCGTTGTCGGGGATTAGCCGTTGCGGCGGTTAGCCGCGGTGGTATGGCGGTTAGCCGCGGCGGGTTACTCCCATTCGATTGTTGCTGGTGGCTTGGAGGAGATGTCGTAGACTACGCGGTTGATGCCGCGCACCTTGTTGATGATCTCGTTGCTGACCTTGGCGAGGAATTCGTAGGGGAGGTGCACCCAGTCGGCGGTCATGCCGTCGGTGGATACTACGGCGCGCAGCGCGCAGCAGCGCTCGTAGGTGCGCTCGTCACCCATCACGCCTACGCTCTGCACGGGGAGCAGCATCACGCCTGCCTGCCATACCTGGTCGTAGAGGCCGGCTTCGCGCAGATTGTCGATAAAGATCTTGTCGGCCTGCTGAAGCACGTGCACCTTCTCGGCTGTGACTTCGCCGAGGATGCGTATGCCCAGACCCGGGCCGGGGAAGGGATGGCGTCCAAGCAACTGGGCGTCGATGCCGAGGGCTTTGCCTACACGGCGCACCTCATCTTTGAAGAGGAGGCGCAGGGGCTCGACGATGCTGAGGTGCATCTTCTCGGGCAGACCGCCCACGTTGTGGTGCGATTTGATGGTGGCCGAGGGTCCCTTGACCGATACGCTCTCGATCACGTCAGGATAGATTGTGCCCTGGGCGAGCCATTTGGCGCCTGAGAATTTCTGGGCCTCGTCGTTGAAGACTTCGATGAAGTCGCGGCCGATGATCTTGCGCTTCTGCTCGGGGTCGGTCACACCTTTGAGGTCGGCATAGAATCGCTCTGAGGCATCTACACCCACCACATTGAGGCCCATGCCCTGATACTGGGCGAGCACATCTTCAAACTCGTTGGCGCGGAGCAGACCGTTGTTGACGAATATGCACTGCAGGTTGTGGCCGATGGCTTTGTTGAGAAGCACGGCGGCCACTGTAGAGTCGACACCACCCGACAGACCGAGTATCACCTTGTCGTCGCCGATCTTGGCCTTAAGTTCGGCCACAGTCGAGTCGATGAATGAGGCGGGGCTCCATGTGCCTGAGCAGCCGCAGATGTCCATCACGAAGTTCGAGAGCAGACGCGGACCATCGGTAGAGTGGAACACCTCGGGGTGGAACTGAATGCCCCAGGTCATCTCGCCGCCGATGTGATAGGCTGCCACGCGCACATTGTCGGTAGAGCCGATTACCTCGTAGTTGGCCGGGATGGAGGTGATGGTGTCGCCATGCGACATCCACACCTGTGTTGGTGAAGGGAGACCCTTCATCAGCGGGTCCTCCGGAGCCACCACCGTGAGCATGGCGCGGCCATATTCGCGACTGGGGGCACCCTTCACCTCGCCGCCATATTCGAAGGCGAGGAGCTGCGCGCCGTAGCATACGCCGAGCAGCGGGAGTTTCCCCTTGATCTGGCTGAGGTCGGGGCGCGGCGAATCAGCATCGCGCACCGACGACGGGCTGCCTGAAAGAATCACACCCTTAACATCGGCGTCAATCTGGGGCACCTTGTTGTAGGGGTGAATCTCGCAGTATACGTTGAGTTCACGCACTCGGCGCGCGATGAGCTGCGTATATTGCGACCCGAAGTCAAGAATCAATATTTTTTCCAAATCTGTATAGATATTTTTACGACCGCCGGCAACCTCCGCAAGTGGTGGCGTATCCTTAAGTGTCAAGCGACGCCCGCGGATGCGGCCTGATTGCGGGAGATACTTTGCCGGACTGTCAATTGTTTTGTAAAGTTTTCAAGCAGCCGGGCAGCGGGTCACGGCTGACCTCTGCCCTACCGCTGCCGAAGCGGGGCTATCAACGTGAGTAGTTGGGAGCCTCCTTGGTGATGGTCACGTCGTGGGGGTGATTCTCGATCACGCCGGCCGATGTGATGCGTGTGAAGCGGGCATTGTGAAGCTGGTCGATATTCTCGGCTCCGCAATAACCCATGCCTGAGCGCAGACCGCCGATGAGCTGATATACAGTCTCCGAGAGCGTACCCTTGTAGGGCACGCGGGCCACGATACCTTCGGGCACGAATTTATTGCTGTCGGTCTTCTCTGACTGGAAGTAGCGGTCTTTCGAGCCTGCCTGCATGGCCTCGATCGAGCCCATGCCGCGGTAAGACTTGAACTTACGGCCATTGTAGATGATAGTCTCACCGGGTGACTCCTCGACACCTGCCAGCATCGAACCCATCATCACGGCGTCGCCACCTGCGGCGAGTGCCTTCACGATGTCGCCCGAGTAGCGCAGACCGCCGTCGGCGATCACCGGCACACCATACTGATGGGCCACCTTTGCGGCATTGAAGATGGCAGTGAGCTGCGGCATTCCCACACCTGCCACAATGCGTGTGGTGCAGATTGAGCCCGGACCGATACCAACCTTGATGCCGTCGGCTCCGGCCTTGATGAGATACTCGGCTGCCTCGGCAGTGGCGATATTGCCCACGAGCACATCAAGCTGGGGATATTTGGCCTTTACAGCCTTCAGAGTGTTGACCACATTGGCTGAGTGGCCATGAGCGGTGTCGATCACCACTGCATCCACGCCCGACTCCACGAGTGCCTCCACGCGCTGCAGTGTGTCGCTTGTCACGCCCACACCGGCAGCCACGCGCAACCGACCCTTGTCGTCCTTGCAGGCATTGGGATAGTCTTGGATCTTGGTGATGTCGCGATAGGTGATCAGACCCACAAGGCGATTCTGCGCATCCACTACGGGGAGCTTCTCGATCTTATGACGGAGCAGAATCTCGGCGGCCTCCTGAAGGTTGGGGTTGGTGGTGGTCACGAGGTTCTCTTTGGTCATCACGTCGGCGATGGGCAGGTGCATGTCGGTCTGGAAACGCAGGTCGCGGTTGGTGACGATGCCGATAAGTTTCATATCGCCATCCACCACCGGAATACCGCCGATATGGTTCTCCTCCATGAGGCGCAGGGCGTCGCCTACGGTCTCTTCGCCGGTGATGGTGATCGGGTCATAGATCATGCCGCTCTCGGCGCGCTTCACCTTGCGCACCTGCGCAGCCTGCTCGGCGATCGACATATTCTTATGGATCACCCCGATGCCACCCTCGCGGGCCATGGCAATCGCCAGGTCGGACTCAGTGACTGTGTCCATGGCGGCCGACACCATCGGGATGTTGAGATTGATATTGCGTGAGAAACGGCTTCCAAGCTTCACCATGTTGGGTGTCACCTCGGAATATGCGGGGATAAGCAGGACGTCGTCAAACGTCAGACCCTCCTCGGGTACTCTTTCATCAATGAATGACATATATTATGCGCTGTGTAATTTACGATTAAAAATAGAGTGTCGCGGCAATCAGAAGTTGCGCAGGCTCTCGGCGATGGTGATAGTCTGTGTGCGGTCGGGGCCTACAGAGATGATGCCCACGGGGATTTCGGTGAGTTCCTCAATCTTGCGCACATAAGCCTTGGCGGCCTCCGGGAGCTCGTCGAAGCTCTTGATGCCGCTGAGGTCCTCCTGCCAGCCATCCATCTCGATCAGCACGGGCTTGCAGCGGGCGAGCTTGCTGATTGTGGAGGGGGGAGCCTGCAGAATCTGGCCGTCGCATTCATAGCCGGTGCAGATCATCACCTTGTCGAGCCCTGAGAGCACGTCGAAGAGCATGAGTGCCCAGTGGTCGATGCCGGCGAGCATGCCTGTGTAGCGGGCCACTACGGCGTCAAACCAACCCACACGACGCGGGCGCCCGGTGACTGTGCCATACTCATGACCGCGCTCGCGGATGTCGTGGGCACGCTGGTCGAAGAGTTCTGTAGGGAAGGGGCCCTCGCCTACGCGGGTGCAATAGGCTTTGGCCACACCGAGCACATTGTCGATCCACTTCGGAGCCACACCTGCGCCTACGGGCACACCCGATGCCGAGGGGCTCGAGGAGGTCACGAAGGGATATGTGCCATGGTCGCAGCAGAGCATCATGCCCTGCGCACCCTCGAAGAGCACCTTCTTGTCAGAGCGCAGTGCCTCGTTGATGAGGGCTGAAGTGTCGGTGATCATGTGGCCGATCTGCTTGGCGATGGCCATATAGCGGTCATATACCTCCTGGAAATCATACTCCTTGAGGCCGAGCATGCGCAGCTCCTGATTCTTCACCTCGAGAGCTGCCTTGAGGCGCTCGGCGAAGTATTCGGGGTCAAGCAGGTCGCCGATGCGCAGGCCCAGACGACTGTACTTGTCGCTGTATGTGGGGCCGATGCCATTCTTGGTAGTGCCGATCTTGGCGCCACCCTTCTGGGCCTCGTAGGCACCGTCGAGGTCGGCGTGCCAGGGCATCACCATCGCGGCGCGGTCGGAGATGAAGAGCTGATAGTCGGTGATGCCGCGGTCATGCAGTTTCTGCAGCTCAGCCACCACTGACTCGGGGTTGACCACCATGCCGTTGGCCATCACGTTGACGGTCTTCGGATTGAACACACCCGAGGGTATGCTGCGCAGCGAATACTTATTGCCATCGAATGCCACAGTGTGGCCGGCGTTGTTGCCACCCTGATAGCGGACCACCATATCGGCGCGACATGCGAAGTAGTCGGTGATCTTACCCTTTCCTTCGTCGCCCCACTGTGATCCTATTACAACTAAGCGTTCAGACATTATGATTGATATTTATTCCATCCGCGCCCCGCGGGCGTCGCGTTCAGGCTTCATGCGGCAGGCCGGGCGGCGTGGCGCTCGCCGGGCGCGGATCGATGATGTGTATGTCGATATTATATATTGTTGCGGTCGTAGATGTAGTCTACATTCTTCATATAATACTCCAGTGTGAAGCATGCAGCGAGCTCTTCGGGAGTGAGCATCTCGCGGATCACCGGGTTCTGGGCGAGGAGGTCCTGATAAGCCGCACCCTCGGCCATGGCGCGCATGGCGATGGGCTGCACGGTGTCGTAGGCTTTCTCGCGCACGAATCCTTTGTCAATCAGTGCGTTCATCACGCGCTGGGCGAAAATCACACCGTTGGTCATGTAGATGTTCTGCTTCATGCGGTCTTCAAACACCACGAGGTTCTCGAGAATGCCCATCATGCGGTTGAGCATGTAGTCGAGCAGGATTGTGGCGTCGGGCATGAGGATACGCTCGGTGGCTGAGTGCGAGATGTCGCGCTCGTGCCAGAGGGCCACGTTGTCGTAGGTGGTCATCATGTATCCGCGCAGCACACGGGCGCAGCCGCATATATTCTCGCTGCTGATGGGGTTGCGCTTGTGGGGCATCGCGCTCGAGCCCTTCTGGCCCTTGCCGAATGACTCCTCCACCTCATGCACCTCGGTGCGCTGCAGATTGCGCACCTCCATGGCCATCTGTTCGAGAGTTGCGCCGATGAGGGCGATGGTGGCCATGTAGTAAGCGTGGCGGTCGCGCTGGATGACCTGGGTCGAGATGTTGGCCGAGGCTATGCCGAGATGCTCACAAACGTAGTCCTGCACGAAGGGGGGGATGTTGGCGAAGTTGCCCACAGCGCCGCTGATCTTGCCTACCTCCACACCGCGTGCGGCCTCGGCGAAGCGCTTGATGTTGCGCTGCATCTCCTCATGCCAGAGCACCCACTTGAGGCCGAACGAAGTGATGTCGGCATGAATGCCGTGGGTGCGGCCGATGCAGGGGGTGTATTTGAATCGGCGGGCCTGCTTCTTGAGCACTTCGGCAAAACGCTTGAGGTCATCCTCGATGATGGCGTTGGCCTGGGTGAAGAGGTAGCCGTTGGCAGTGTCTACGACGTCGGTGCTGGTCAGACCATAGTGCACCCACTTGCGCTCCTCGCCGAGCGATTCGCTGACGGCGCGTGTGAAGGCCACTATGTCGTGGCGTGTCTGGAGCTCGATCTCCTTGATGCGGTCGATGTTGAAGGTGGCGTTGGCGTTGAGCTTCTCGACATCCTCAGCGGGCACCACACCGAGCTCTCTCCAGGCCTCGGCGGCCAGGAGCTCTACCTTGAGATATGCGCGGAATTTGTTTTCTTCAGTCCAGACGTCGCGCATCACGTCTCTGCCATATCTTTCTATCATGATTGATGATGATGTTGTTATTGTTAATGAAGTTGGAGTAGTAAGCCTGGAGGCTGACCGGTCAGTCCCACTGCATCTTGCGGGTGTAGCAGTCGAGGGTGTTCTCCATGAGGCAGGCTATCGTCATGGGGCCTACGCCGCCGGGCACCGGAGTGATTACCGACGCCTTGGGCTCGACCTCGGCGAAGTCTACATCGCCCGAGAGTTTGCCGGTCTCTGGGTCATGGGTGATGCCCACATCGATCACGGCCACCCCATCCTTCACCATATCAGCCTTTATCAGCTTCGGCACACCGATTGCCACTACGAGTATATCGGCTGTGCGGGTGATTTCGGCGAGATTCTGGGTGTGGCTGTGGGCGATAGTGACGGTGGCGTTGCGGTCGAGCAGCAGCTTTGCGACGGGGAAACCCACGATGTTGCTGCGTCCGATCACCACGGCATGCTTTCCGGCAATCTCCACCCCTGCCTTGTCGAGCATCTTGATGATACCCTTGGGTGTGCAGGCGCGTATACCGGGGAGCTTATGCCAGAGCGCATCTACATTTCGCGAATGGAAGCCATCCACATCCTTGGCCGGGTCGATAGCCTCGATCACACGGTGCTTGCGGATATGCTTCGGCAGCGGGAGCTGCACGAGAATGCCGTCGATGGCGTCATCATTGTTGAGTTCATGAATCTTGTCGATGAGCTCATGCTCAGTGATGCTCGAGGGGAGCAGCAGCTCGGTGTGGGCGAATCCCACCTCGGCCGCGGCCTTACCCTTGCTTCTGACATATGTATGGCTCGAGGGGTCGTCGCCTACGAGAATCACGCAGAGATGCGGCTCGCGTCCATACTCTATCTTGTAGCTTGCCACCTTGCGGGCGATATTCTCTTTCACCTCGCGGGCTAAGTCTTTACCGCTTATAATCATTCTTTACCTGTAGATCTATATTTTTTGTGTCCGGTCCTCCCCCCGCCCGGGCGCCTGATTGGGGCCGGGCGGGGAGAATCCGGATAATTCGGAATCAGCTTACTTGGCGAGGGCCTGCCGACCGATGTCGGTGCGGTGGAACAGGCCGGGGGCCTCGATGCGGGCGATGTCGGCGAGTGCGGCCATATTGGCTTCGGCGAGGTCGGCGCCGCGTCCGGTGACCATCAGCACACGTCCGCCGGCCGATACGAGCCGGCCGTCGGCATCCGAGGCGGTGCCCATATGATAGACCTTGCCACGGGCATTCTCAAGCCCGTTGATAGGGCAAGCCTTGGCATACTTGCCGGGATACCCCTCGGCTGCCAGCACCACGCCCAGACATGCATCGGGGCTCCAGCGCAGTTCGCAGTCGGTGCCGTCGACGGCGGCCTCGAAGAGGTCGAGTATATCACTCTCCAGGCGCGGAAGCACCACCTCTGTCTCCGGATCGCCGAAGCGGGCGTTGAATTCTATCACCTTCGGTCCCTGCTCCGTAAGGATAAGGCCACCGTAGAGCACCCCGGTGAAGGGGACACCCTCGCTGACCATAGCCTTTGCAGTGGGCTTCAGTATTGTCTCAAGAGCCTGGCGGCGCACCTCATCGCTGATGAAGGGTACCGGGCTATAGGCGCCCATGCCGCCGGTGTTCGGACCCTTGTCGCCGTCGTAGGCGCGCTTGTGGTCCTGCGCGAGCTCAAGCGGATATACCTTCTCGCCTGAGGCCACACACATGAATGAGAACTCCGGACCGGCCAGGAACTCCTCGACAATCACCTTCCCTTTGCCGAATGTGGCATCAAGAAGCATATCGCGCAGAGCAGCCTCAGCCTCGTCATAGCTCATGGCCACGACCACACCCTTGCCGGCGGCCAGACCATCATATTTGATTACTGCCGGCAGCGGGCGCTCCTTGACGTAGGCCCAAGCCTCATCAAAGTCGGTGAAGGTGGCGTAGTCGCCGGTGGGAATGCCATACTTGACCATGATCTGCTTGGCAAACTCCTTGCTGCTCTCGATGCGGGCGGCCTCTTTGGTCGGACCGAAGATTCTGAGTCCCTCCTCCTGGAAGCGGTTGACGACACCTGCGGCAAGCGCTGCCTCGGGGCCCACGACCGTGAGGTCTACCCCATTCTTGCGGGCGAAGTCAAGAAGTGCCTCGACATCGGTGGGCTGTATGGCCACACACTCGGCCTGGGCTGCGATTCCGGCATTGCCGGGAGCGCAGTATATCTTCTCCACACGCGGCGAGCGGCTGAGGGCATCGACGATGGCGTCCGCCGCTGCCGATCACCATCACTGTGCTTTTATCTTTGCTCATGTCTGCTGAGTTGGGGGGAATTGATTAATGTTTGAAGTGACGCATGCCGGTGAAGAGCATGGAGATACCCTTCTCGTTGGCTTTGCGGATGGCGTCCTCGTCGCGGATGCTGCCGCCGGGCTGCACGATGGCGGTCACACCGAAGCGTGATGCGAGCTCTACAGTGTCGTCGAAGGGGAGGAAGCCGTCGGAGGCCAGCACCAGACCATCCTTATAGCCGGCGTCGCGTGCCTGGCGCAGGGCGATCTCGGCCGAGCCCACACGGTTCATCTGGCCGGCGCCCACGCCGAGTGTCATGCCGTTCTTGACAACGCAGATGGCGTTGCTCTTCACATGCTTCACAATCTTCCAGCCGAAGTCCATGTCGCGCAGTTCCTCGGCCGAGGGCTTGCGGTCGGTGACACACATCGACTCCTCGATGGGCTTGATAGTGGTGTCGGCATCCTGCACCAGCAGACCGCCGTTGACACCCACATACTGCTTCACAGCCTTGTCAGACTTCTCCATCTTCACCTCAAGCAGGCGCAGGTTCTTCTTCGACGCGAGCACCTCGAGGGCTTCGGGTTCGAAGGCAGGAGCCATAACGATCTCAAGGAAGATGGGCTTCATCAGGGCAGCCACCTCGGCAGTGAGGGGACGGTTCATGGCCACGATGCCGCCATAGATGCTGACCTTGTCGGCCTCATAGGCATGCTGCCAGGCCTCCTTGAGGTCGCGTCCCACGGCTGCGCCGCAGGGATTCATGTGCTTGAGGCCCACGCAGAAGGGGGCGTCGAATTCACGCACGATGTTGAGGGCAGCGTTGGCATCCTGGATATTGTTGTATGAGAGCTCCTTGCCACCGAGCTGGCGGGCGAAGGCCACTGAATAGGGCACCTCTTCCGACCCCTTGTAGAAGGCTGCCTGCTGGTGGGGGTTCTCGCCGTAGCGCAGGGTCTGCACGATGTCGAAGTTGAGGAAGAGCTTCTCGGGCAGCCCGGCCTGACGGCGCATATATTCGGCTATGTGCGAGTCATACTCTGCGGTGTGGGTGTAGGCTTTTGCCGAGAGGCGCAGGCGTGTAGCGGGAGTGGTGTTGCCGTCAGCCTTGATCTCCTCGATGATGCCGGCATAGTCATCCGGATCACACACCACGGTCACATCGCGGAAGTTCTTGGCAGCCGAACGCAGCATCGAGGGACCGCCTATGTCGATATTCTCGACAGCATCCTCCATAGTCACACCCTCTTTGGCGATTGTGGCCTCGAAGGGATAGAGATTGACACACACCATGTCGATCAGGCCAATGCCGTTCTCTTCGAGCTGGCGCATGTGGTCGGCCAGGTCGCGGCGACCGAGCAGACCGCCGTGTACCTTGGGGTGAAGTGTCTTGACGCGGCCATCGCAGATTTCAGGGAATCCGGTGATGTCGCTGATATTGATTACTGTGAGTCCGGCATCGCGCAGGGCCTTCATGGTGCCCCCGGTGGCGATGATGTCCCAGCCCATGTTGCTCAGGGCAGTGGCGAACTCCACTACCCCACGCTTATCTGATACACTGATAAGTGCTTTCATATTTTATCTTAGTATGCTTGCTGTATTCTTGATATGGTAATCCTCTTAGAGAATTGTCACGCCCTCACCCTCGATGACCTTGCCGATCACACAGGGCTTCTCGCCTTCGGCACGAAGCACCTCGAGAGTCTTGTCGACATCGGCCGGATCCACGGCGAGCACCATGCCTATACCCATGTTGAAGATGTTGAACATCTCGCGGTGAGGCACCTTGCCATACTTCTCGAGCAGGGCGAAGACGGGCAGAATCTCCCAGCTTCCCTCCTTGACCTCGACGCCCTGGCCATCCTTGAGGATGCGGGGAATATTCTCATCGAAGCCGCCGCCGGTGATGTGGGCCAGGCCATGCACGTCGACCTCCTTGAGGAGCTTGAGCACCGGCTTGACATAGATGCGGGTCGGAGTGAGAAGCATCTCGCCCAGAGTCTGGTCGCCGGTCTCGGGGAGGCGGTCCTTGAATGAGAGTGAGTTGTCGGCCACGATCTTGCGCACGAGGCTGAAGCCATTGCTGTGGACGCCCGTAGAGGGTATGCCCACCAGCACATCGCCCACACTCACTTTCGAGCAGTCGATGAGCTTGGATTTCTCTACTGCACCCACCGTGAAGCCTGCAATGTCATATTCATCCTCATCATACATGCCGGGCATCTCGGCTGTCTCGCCACCTACAAGGGCGCAACCGGCCTGACGGCAACCCTCGGCCACACCGGCCACGATGGCCTCCACGACCTCGGGGTGGTTCTTGCCCACGGCCACATAGTCGAGAAATACCAGCGGCTCGGCACCCTGTGCGAGCACGTCGTTGACACACATAGCCACGGCATCAATGCCGATGGTGTCATGAATACCGCTTGCGAAAGCGATCTTGAGTTTGGTGCCCACGCCGTCGGTGCCGCTCACCAGAATCGGATGCTCGTAGCCGAGGCTGCCGAGATCAAACATTCCGCCGAAGCTGCCGATATTACCCATCGAGCCGCGACGCTCAGTAGACTTGACATGCTTCTTGATGCGGCTCACTACCTCGTAGCCCGCCTCAAGATTCACGCCGGATTCTTCATACGATTTTGCCATATATGCTGTTGTTGTTTCTTCTTTTATGTTTGGAAGTTGATTTAGCAGCCGATGAAATTCCGCGGCTGCTGAAATTCTGTTCTGCCTGCCGGCGGGGCGCATCACTTCTTGCGGAAGTAGGCCACTGCGTTGGCAAAGAGGTTCTGGCTCTTGTCGCCGTGGATATTCTTCATCAATCCCTCGGCATAACGCTCGCTATGGCCCATCTTGCCCAGAATCAGTCCGTCGGGGCTGATGATGCCCTCGATGGCGCAGGTCGAGCCGTTGGGGTTGGCGGGTGAAGTCATGGTGGCGTGTCCCTCGGCATCCACATACTGGAAGGCTACCTGGCCGGCGGCGAGAAGTTTCTCGGCCAGCTCGGGGCTGCACGTAAACTTGCCCTCGCCATGCGATGCGGCGATGCTGTGCAGCTGACCGATATGGAAGCCTTTGAGCCAGGGTGAGGCCAGTGTTCCGACGCGTGTCACCACAATCTGCGAGATGTGGCGGTTGACATCGTTGTGGAAGAGTGTGGGCGACTCGCTGCTGAGTTCACCGATCTTGCCATAGGGGAGCAGACCGCTCTTGACCAGAGCCTGGAAGCCGTTGCATATACCGATCACCAGACCCTTGCGGGCAAGCAGACGCTCTACGGCACCCTTCACCTTCTCATTCATGAGCACAGAGGCGATGAACTTGCCGCTGCCGTCGGGCTCATCGCCCTCCGAGAAACCACCGCTCACGGCGAGTATATGGCAGGCGTCGATGCCGGCCACCATCTCGTCGACAGAGGCTTCGATATCGGCTGCCGTAAGATTGCGGAAGACGCTTGTGGAGGTCTCTGCCCCTTCGCGACGGAAGGCGCGGATCATATCGTAGTCGCAGTTTGTGCCGGGGAAGACGGGGAGATACACCATCGGGTGCTCAACAGCCTCGCCGGGCCATGACCCCTTGAATTCAGGACCGGTGGCATCGGGAGCGTCGCCGCTCACACCGGAGCGGTCGGGGTAAACCTCGCAGAACTTGGCGCGGTTGGCCTCCTCGAGTGCGAAGATATCCATTGTCTCGCCATTGATACGCAGTTCGGGCTCGGCGATAGTACGGCCGATCTCTACGAATGCGGGATTCTTGATTTCGGCGTTGCTCTCCACCAGGATTGAGCCGTAAGAGAGGTCGAAGAGATTCTTCTCATCCACATTCACCTCGGCGCCGATGGCATTGCCGAAGCTCATCTTGGCCAGTGCCTCGGCCATAGATCCGGCGCCCAGAGCGTAGGCTGCCACGATCTCTCCATCTGCGATACCCTTCTCGACGGCCTCGAAGTTGGCGCGGAGCTGCGCTGTGTCGGGGAAGCGGTCGGGGCGCTCTGTATGTTTCACGAGGTAAAGACGATGACCGGCCTCCTTGAACTCAGGCGAGATGACACGACGCGCATCGACTGTGCCTACGCCGAAGGCTATCAGCGTGGGGGGCACATTGATGTCGGCGAAGGTGCCGCTCATGGAGTCTTTGCCGCCTATAGAGGGGAGACCGAACTCCACCTGCATGCGCAGTGCGCCGAGCAGGGCTGCCAAGGGTTTACCCCAGGCTTTGTCGGAGGTCATCTTCTCGAAATATTCCTGATATGAGAAGCGCATACCCTTGTAGGCCTGGCCGGCTGCCACAGCCTTTGCCACAGCCTCGACCACAGCATAGGCGGCTCCGTGATAGGGGCTCCAGCTTGAAATCTCGGGATTGAAGCCGAAGGCCATAAGCGAGGCTGTGTGGGTGAGATGATTCCCGACGGGGAGTTTCTGTACCGACACCTGAGTCTCGGTGGCCTGCCGGCGACCGCCGAAGGGCATGAGCACAGTCGAGGCGCCGATTGATGAGTCAAACATCTCGATCAGACCCTTCTGCGAAGTCACATTCGGCTGCGCGAGCACCTCCTTGAAGCGCTCTTCGAGCGTTGCGCCAGCGGGCGACTTGGCAAAGGGATTCTGAGTGTAATCCACCTTGCCCACCATAGCCTTTGCGTAGTGAGGCGCACCTGCCGAGTCGATAAACTCGCGGCTGAGGTCGGCGGCGAGCTCACCTTTATAATACATGCGCATGCGGGCAGTGTCGGTCACATCGGCCACATGTGTCACCTCAAGGTTCTCTTCGGCGCAGTATTTCTCAAATTCCTCGCGGTCTTTGGGATCAATCACCACGCTCATACGCTCCTGCGATTCGGAGATGGCGAGCTCAGTGGGATTAAGACCTGAATATTTGGTGGGCACACGGTCGAGATAGATGTCGAGGCCGTCGGTGAGCTCACCGATGGCGACACTGACACCACCGGCGCCAAAGTCGTTGGATTTCTTGATCAGACGAGTCACCTCGGGGCGACGGAACAGGCGCGCGATCTTGCGCTCTTCGGGGGCGTTGCCCTTCTGCACCTCCGAGCCGCATTCTTCGAGCGAGCTGGTGGTGTGCTCCTTGCTTGAGCCGGTGGCGCCGCCGATGCCGTCGCGGCCTGTGCGGCCACCGAACATCAGGATGATATCGCCGGCCACGGGGCGCTCGCGACGCACGTCGGATGCCTTCACAGCGCCTACCACGGCACCCACCTCGAGGCGCTTGGCCACATATCCGGGGTGGTAGATCTCACGCACATGTGTGGTGGCCAGACCGATCTGGTTGCCATATGAGCTGTAGCCTGCGGCTGCGCGCAGCGAGATCACGCGCTGGGCCAGTTTTCCGGCCATAGTCTCACTGACGGGTTGCCAGATGTTGCCGGCGCCGGTGACGCGCATAGCCTGATACACATAGCTGCGGCCGCTCAGCGGGTCGCGGATTGCACCACCCAGACATGTCGATGCACCGCCGAAAGGCTCGATTTCAGTAGGATGATTATGAGTCTCATTCTTGAATTGAAGCAGCCAGCGCTCGGTGGCACCATCCACATCGACATCCACAAATACAGAGCAGGCATTATTCTCCTCGCTCTGCTCCATGTCGTCGAGCAGTCCCTGCTTCTTGAGGTAGCGGGCGCCGATTGTGGCGAGGTCCATGAGGCAGAGGCTCTTCTGCTCGCGGCCGAGTTCGCGGCGGATGCGGTGCCATTCGTCGATGGCGTAGCGGATATCGCCGGCCACTTCCGAGTCCTCTACCTGAATGTCGGTGAGGTTGGTGGTGAAGGTGGTGTGGCGGCAGTGGTCGCTCCAATATGTGTCGAGGATGCGGAGCTCAGTCTCGTTGGGGTCGCGCCCTTCGGCGGTGAAGTAGTTCACTACCTCCATAAGGTCGTCGGCATTCATGGCCAATCCCTTGGACTTGCACCATGCGGCGGCCTCATCCTTGGTGATATTGCGGAAGCCATCGAGAGTGGCCACCTCTGACGCCGTGGCCTTCTCTACCGGGGCCAGACGGCTGAGGTCTTTGCGGCGCGACTCGACTGCGTTGATGCAGTAATGCGCGATTTTCGCGAGGTCATCTTCGCTGACAGCATCATCGAAGATCATCAGCTTTGCAGAGCGAATCTCTACCTCGGCCTTCGGGTCGAGAAGTTTCACACACTCCTCGGCTGAGGCTGCACGCTGGTCGAACTGGCCGGGGAGAAACTCCATGGCCAGATGCGGATGTGATTCATACTCTTTGTTGAAGTCGGGAGCGAAGGCCACACTGTCGGTAGCCGGCTCTCCAAACACGCGATAGGCGCTCTTCTCAAGAAGTTCGGGGGTAAACCCGAAAAGATCGTAGACACACACCAGACGAAGATCCTTGATCTTCAGTCCGAGATTGGAGTTCAGCTCATTGCGGAGGCTTTCGGCCTCGATGCGGTAGGGAGCTGTCTTCTCTACGAATATGCGGTTGTTTGTCATTGTTGTTTGATAAATTTCTTTTTTTGGCTTACTCTCTGGGTGGATGCCGGACTAATCGGGATTAATCGCGATTAATCGGGAGGCATCAGGATTAATCGGGTTTAATCGGGATTAATCGGGAGCAATCGGGATTAATCGGGACTAATCGGGATTAATCGGGTTTAATCGGGGTTAATCGGGATTAATCGGGACTAATCGGGGATTAATCCCGGGATTCCGGCTCACTCGTTGTTGGCGGCCAGCACTTTTTCGGCCTGGGCGGCACGGAATGCCACTAATTTGGCGGCGAGTGCTGTGTCGGTAATGGCCATCATCTCGATGGCGAGCAGGGCGGCGTTCTTGGCACCGTCGATAGCCACAGTGGCCACGGGGATACCAGAGGGCATCTGCACCATCGAGAGCAGAGAGTCCAGCCCCTCCATCGAACGCGATTTGATGGGCACGCCGATCACGGGGAGCGTGGTGAAAGCAGCCACCACACCTGCCAGATGCGCTGCGCCACCTGCGGCGGCAATCACCGCAGCGAAGCCTCGCTCACGCAGGTCGGTCACCCACGCCTCAAGTGCGGCGGGAGTACGGTGGGCTGAATAAATCTTCACTTCATGTTCGACGCCGAAGTCGCGCAGAATCTCAGAAGCACCTTCCATCACGGGCCGGTCGCTTGCCGAGCCCATAACAATACCTACTTTCATTTTATATCAAAATTTACCTTTGTAATTACCTTTGTGATAGTAATCCGACACTCCACCAATCGCCATGCGCAATGCTTGTCGCCTTCAGATATCACGACGTCAATGCGCCACTCTATCCTCGGACTCCGGATGCAATAAAACAATTGTGGCCTCTCAGGCCATGCCTGAGGGCCACAATTCTATATTCTTATTTCCGGCATACGCACACGCTCCCCCATAATGCCCTGCGCCTGATGACGCTGACATTCGGCCGCCTTCGACCCGCGCTTCTGGCGCCAGTCTCGTGCCAAGGCGTTGTCAAGATGAGTCAATTCATCTGATGCCCAATAGCTTATGTCGTCAAATTGCCTCATTCGGGGGGTGCGGTTTCCATTAGTGAAATATCTTTTGCAAAATTACAAAAAATTTTCGATTCCGCCAACTGCCGAAACCCCTCTAATCTACAATTTTTCAAACAATTTTTAACACCACTTCCTTTCACCCTCCATCGCCCGAAAGGTAGTGAAGTCATTATACTTATTTGGCACCCTCCATCGTCCGGTGGTGAAGTCGTTATACTCCGTCGGGAGCTCAGTCGGGATAGTTGAGATTCTCGGCTTTCGGTGAGTCGAGCACCTCGCTGAGGTAGCGGCGGGCGGCCTGACGCGCACCTTCGGCATCCATGTAGCTATAGTTGCCGCAGTCGCGCGGAGTGGCGCCGGGAATCTCACCTTCGTAGTCGGCTACAAAGGCCATCGTGCGGCGCAGCAGGGGGAGGATATCCTCGCTGCGATAGTCGCCTGAGAGGAGAAGGTAATTGCCGGTGCAGCATCCCATCGGTCCCCAGTATACCACGCGGTCGCGCCACTCGGGGTCGTTGCGCAGATAGGTGGCGGCGAGATGCTCCATGGCATGCAGGGTCTGCGGCGAGAGGGCCGGCTCGCGGTTGGGGCGCGTCATGCGCACATCGAAGGTGCTGACCACATCACCATTCGGTGTGCGGTCCTGACGCGAAAGGAAGATTCCGCGCTCAAGACGGTTGTGGTCAATCGTGAAACTTGCTATCTTTTCCATTTCAGTTTCTTGTAATTCGGTGGCTCTTAAAAATCAGCTGCAATGACTATGGAAGTGTTGCTCCGTAAGCAGCCACGCTCGATTCTTAGGATTATTAGGAGTTATTGCTGTGGGCCGGAGCGGGGGCCTCATGGGGGGCTTCAGCCGGGTGGACAATCTGTGCGAGGAAGGGATTGCGGTCGGCCTGCGCGTAGAGGGCATGTGGGTCGCG
The DNA here is from genome assembly GCA_910577585.1 of uncultured Muribaculaceae bacterium. Classification (GTDB taxonomy): domain Bacteria; phylum Bacteroidota; class Bacteroidia; order Bacteroidales; family Muribaculaceae; genus Lepagella. Next base: position 16,987 of record CAJTNN010000019.1, read on the forward strand.
TGCCTGCGCTTCAAGGCATTCGCCACACCAGTGGCCTCCGAGCAACACTGCCCGCGGACTGAGGCTGAAGCGGTGGCCTTCGGCGCATTCCCATTCGAGCGGGGTGTCGAGGTCGCCGGGACGCATATGGTCGCTCAGACAGCGCCCCCCTCGCCACCGGGCGGCGGCACACACATCTTCGATGTCAATCCGCTCTTCGGGTCGGCTCTCGTCGTAGCCATGACTGAGGCGCGTGGGCGCGGCACTCATATGCCAACCGGCATCCTGCTCCCACCCCCCTATCCGGTTGAACTGCTCTATCCCGCCGAAGGCTGCGAAGACTCTGTCGGCGTTGCCCGACTTCACCCAGTGCATCGTGCCGAGTCCCTCTTTATTGGCCACGAGTCGCATCAATCCTTTGATGAGCCAGGCCGGGGCAAGGGGGGATAGATTGAAGTACCATGGCAGGGCACGCTTCACTCCGGCCATGTATTGGCTGAATGAGCGGCGGCTGCGGAAGTGCAGCAGGTCGTTGAGATGATCGGAGTCGGTGTACCACATCCCGTGGAAGTTCCGCGTGGCAAACCATCGGCGCTCAAACACCCTCTCCGGTGGCGGACACCCTACTGACGAGAGCGAGAGCTTGATGAAGTCGTAGTTGCTCAGGCGATAGTCCTTGCCCCCACCAATGTTGTAGAATCGGCGCCAGAATGAGTCGGGCAATGCCGGATTGCAGACGGCTGCGAGCAGGCGCCCGCTGTCGTCAGATGTGACCCATTCGAGGGCTCCGCGTATAGGCACGTGGAATGAAATCGGGTCGGAGGCCTTCATGAATATCCCGGGATACATTATGCCGGTCTGGCGCAGCGACACCCATTCGCGCACCCCCGATTCAACCAGCATCCTTTCGGCCACTGCCTTGGAATGGGCATAGCGGTCGTATGCGGCCACGGATATCGGGTCGCCGGTGCGCCCCCAGTGCGCCCCCTCGGGGCGGTTGCCATATTGCGACACCGAACCGATATACACCACCTTCACCCGGCGGCCGCCACTCTGCTCGGCCTCGACGGCTTTGATGATGTTGCGCATCGCGGTGGTGTTGACTTTATAGGTCAGCTCCGGATAATGGTCGGCCAGCGGACTGACCATCCCCCCCACATGCAGCACCACATCGGCTCCGGCCACTCCGCGGGCCACATCGGCGGCATTGACCAGATTCCCCCATATCACCTCTACCCCACGGGCCTGATAAGGGGCGAGTTTGCGATGATTGCGTTTTGAATCGCGGGCGAGCACACGAATCTTCGGGCGCAGTCCCTCATATTCTGCCTTCACGAGGTGGCGCAGTCCGGCCATGCCCATCACTCCGGTGGCGCCGGTGAGAAATATCGTCAGTTCTTTCAATTGTCAAAAATTCGCTTAAGCCTGCGGGGCTTAAGCAGGAGTTATCATGGCCGCTGCTCTCCGGCTGACGGAGAACACCGGCCATGTGTAAAATATTGTCTATAAGTAGCTGTCAGGCGTCAGGCTCACTTGGCCTTCGACTCGCAATATACGCAGCGCCACTCGCCATCATGGTCGGCGGCGGGGCGGAAGATGCTGTCGACGTTGACCTCCATGTTGGAGATGCAGCGCGGATTGCGGCACACATGCTGATTGCGCACCGCGCCCTCGGGCACAAGAGGGTTGCTCTTGTCGTCGCGCTGAGCCCATTCAAGCAATTTAAGAATGAGGGCCATGCGCACAAACTTGCCATTCTCTACCTGGCGGAAGTAGGCTGCACGCGGGTCGGCATCGACATCGACAGTGATCTCGTTGACACGCGGCAGCGGATGCAGGATGCGCATCGTGGGCTTGGCGGTGGCGAGTTTCTCGCTGTCGAGTATGAAGCAATCCTTCACGCGGTCATACTCATCTTCGTCGAAGAAGCGCTCTTTCTGCACGCGGGTCATGTAGAGCACATCGAGCTCGGGCATAACCTCCTCGAGGGTCTGCACCTCCTTGCATTCCAGTCCATTGACATCGCACACCTCCTTCTTCATATAGTCGGGCAGGCGCAGTTGCTCGGGGGCGATGAGCACCACCTTGACCCCCGCGTAGCGCGACAGGGCCTTGATGAGCGAGTGCACGGTACGGCCGAATTTGAGGTCGCCGCAGAAGCCGATGGTGAGATTGTCGAATCGGCCGATCTCGCGCTTGATGGTCAGCAGGTCGGTCAGGGTCTGCGTGGGATGCGCATGCGAGCCGTCGCCGGCGTTGATGACCGGTATACGGCTGTTGAGGGCTGACACGAGGGCGGCTCCCTCTTCGAAATGACGCATTGCGATGATGTCGGCAAAACAGTTGATGACCTTAGTAGTGTCGGCACAAGTCTCACCCTTGCTCACCGATGAATTCTGGGCATCCGAGAAACCGAGCACATTGCCGCCAAGCTCCATCATGGCTGATGTGAAGCTGAGGCGGGTGCGGGTAGAGGGCTCATAGAATAGAGTGGCGAGCTTCTTACCCTTGCAGGCTTCGGCATATTTGGCGCGGTCGGCGATGATGTCGAGGGCGAGGTCGATGATTTCCTCCGTTTCCTCGCGGGTGAGGTCGGTAGGATCAATGAGATGTTTCATATGGCGCTTATTTATTCATCCATGATTCATCCTGCGGATTGGCCATGAAGCTCTTGAGGCGTTTCTCATCCTCGGGCTTGATGTATCCCTCCTCTACGGCCACCTCCACAAGGGTGTCGAAGTTTGAGAGTGAGTGATTCTCTACATTGGCCGCTGCCAGACGCTCAAGTCCCTTCTTCATGCCGTAGGTGAAGATGCTGACCACACCGAGCACTTCGGCTCCGGCCTCGCGGAGTGCCTCGACCACATCGATGCAGCTGCCGCCGGTAGAGATGAGGTCTTCGATCACCACCACTTTCTGGCCCTTCTCGAGGCGACCCTCGATGCGGTTGTTGCGACCATGGTCTTTGGCGCTGCCGCGCACATAGCCCATGGGCATGCCGAGGAGATGTCCGGCGATGGCGGCATGGGCGATTCCGGCGGTGCTGGTGCCCATCAGCACCTCAGCCTCCGGATAATACTTCTTCACTGCCTCGGCGATGGCATTCTCCACGATGTCGCGGGCTGCCGGCGAGGTGAGAATCAGACGATTGTCGCAATAGATGGGGCTCTTGATGCCGCTGGCCCAGGTGAAGGGTTCGTCGGGACGCAGGAATACTGCCTTTATACCGAGCAGCTGCCCGGCTACTTTCTTAGCTGTTTCGCTCATTTTGTCGTAAGTTGATATGTTGATGCTCGGGCCTTGGCGTCATGTCGCGGCGCGGGCACAGGATTTGCAGTTTGATTAAAAAAGGGGTCGACGCTCTGTGATGTGGTCGTATTCGGCGATGCAATCAGCAGAATTCAGCCACACAGCGGCGCCATGCAGCCACAGGGTCGGGGGCGGCGGTGATGGGGCGCCCTACCACTATGAAGTCGCTGCCGATCTCTTTGGCGCGGGCGGGAGTGGTGATGCGCACCTGGTCGTCGGCGGCTGAGTCGGCAAAGCGTATGCCGGGAGTGACTGTCATGAATTCCTTGCCGCAGGCCTCCTTGACCAGTCCACCCTCAAGGGGTGAGCAGACCACGCCGTCGAGTCCGGCCTCTTTGGCATTGCGGGCGTAGTGGGCGATGACGTCATTGATGTCGCCGCTGACACGCAGCTGCTCATTCATGGCCTGCTGGGAGGTCGATGTGAGCTGGGTCACCGCTATCAGCAGGGGGCGTGTGCCGTCGGGGCGTGTGAGCCCTTCGAGGGCTGCGGCCATCATCTCTTTGGTGCCTGAGGCATGCACATTCACCATGTCGACATCGAGGGCCGAAAGCACCTTCATGGCCTTGCGCACTGTGTTGGGGATATCGTGCAGCTTGAGGTCGAGAAAAATCTTGTGGCCGCGACGCTTTAGCTCGCGCACTATTTCATTGCCGGCGGCATAGTAGAGCTCCATGCCGATCTTCACGAAGGGCTTGCGCTCTTCGCCGGCGAATTTGTCGAGAAATGCGAGGGCATCTTCAGCCGAGCCGAAGTCGCATGCTATGATTACGTCTCTCTCCATAATTATGGATCTTTTTTATTGAGGGTTATATTATATTCTGTGTCTGATTCTTTTCATTAGGAAGTTGGATGCTGCGACGCCGGCTCAGGGGCACACGCCGATGATGTCGGCGAGGCGGTCGATGCCGAGGCGCTCCATCTCGGCGGGGAGGCTCTCGATGATGCGCGGACATGCGTATGGGTCGCGCAGATTGGCGGCGCCTACCTGCACGGCTGTGGCTCCGGCCATCATCATCTCTATCACATCGCGGGCCGTGGAGACTCCGCCGCAACCCATCACGGGTATGCTGCAGGCTTTCGCTACCTGATAGACCATTCTCACTGCCACGGGGAATATAGCGTCGCCCGAAAAGCCACCCATCACGTTGGCAATTACCGGCTTACGCGTGCGCACATCGATGCGCATGCCGAGCATCGTGTTGATGAGGCAAATGCCGTCGGCGCCGGCATCTTCGGCCGAGCGGGCTATGGCCACGATGTCAGTGACATTGGGCGAGAGTTTGACGTAGAGGGGCTTCGTGGTGACCTGCTTCACGGCGCGTGTCACCTCTGCCACACTCTCACACTGGGTGCCGAAGCTCATGCCGCCGCCATGCACATTGGGGCAGCTGACATTCAGCTCGATAATCGCCACCTGCTCCTCGGCATCGATGCGGCGGCAGCACTCTACGTATTCATCCACCGAGAAACCGCTGATATTGGCGATGATGGGCTGATGGAAACACTGGCGCATGCGGGGCAGCTCTTCAGAGATGACCTTGTCGATGCCGGGATTCTGCAGACCCACGCTGTTGATCATGCCGGCCTCGCATTCTGCCACACGCGGCAGCGGATTGCCGAAGCGTGGATGCAGCGTGGTGCCTTTGAAACTGATTGAGCCCAGACAGTCGATATCATAGTATTCGGCCATGCCGTAGCCATAGCCGAAGCATCCTGAGGCGGGCACGACGGGATTCTGCAGCTCTACGCCGCTGAGGCTTACTTTGAGGTCTTTATCCTTTATTTCCATATCAGTTCTGATTTTTTGAATACGGGTCCATCCTTGCATATGCGGCGGGCGCCGTCGGTGGTGGCGAGACTGCAGCACATGCAGACTCCGAAGCCGCAGGCCATGCGCTCGTCGAGACTGAGCTCTCCATCTACGGCCATGACATTGCAGAGTGCACGCAGCATCGGCATCGGGCCGCATGAGTAGAAGTAGCCGTGGGCGGCATCGCGGCAGGCTTCGACATCGGTGACGAAGCCTTTCGTGCCTACCTCACCGCTGACTGTGGCCACGTGTGTCTCGGCGCCGGTGGCGCGGAACTCATCGACCCACACCACCTCGCGCGCCGAATTGAAGCCCAGCACCACTACAGGGCGCTTACCCTCGGCAATGAGCATCTTGGCGAGTTTATAGAGGGGCGCGATACCTATGCCGCCACCTATCAGCAGCGGCGAGTCGCCCGAGGCTGAGCAGTCGAATCCGTTGCCGAGCGGGGCGAGCAGGCTCACCTCGCGTCCGGCTTGCCAGCGGCTCATTATCTCTGTGCCATCCCCCACTACATCGTAGAGGAGCGTTATCTCGCCGTCGGCTTCATAGTCGCATATCGATATGGGGCGACGCAGATACTTGCCGTCGACGGCGATGTTGACAAACTGGCCGGGAGCCTCAATCACTCCGGCCGGCCCTGCGAGTCGCATCAGCCAGGTCTTGGCCGTGAGCTGACGATTCTCGATGACCGTGTAGGTGTATTCTATATTCTTTTTATTCATCTCTGTCATTCTGAATAAAGATATGCCATGAAGTGGCGCTGTGCGGGTTGGGCCTCACTCAGGCCTCGCAGCATATGGTGGCCACGGGCCAGCCCTGCAGCTCTACCCCATCGAAGGGGGTGGCGCGACCCTTGCCGTGGAATTTTGTGGAGTCTACCACCCGGTGCTCATTGAGGTCTACTATGGTGAGCATGGCGGGGTCACCCTCGGCTATGCCGCCTGACTCAAATCCTTTCAGTCCGAGTATGCGGCGCGGATTGAGCGACATCACGTCGACGAGGCGACTGAAGTCAATCTTCCCTTCGAGCACCATCTTGGTGTAGGTGGCGGCCAGGGCGGTCTCAAGTCCCACTACGCCCATGGCGCTGTGCTCGAGGTCGAGCAGTTTCTCGCGGTCGGCGTGGGGGGCATGGTCAGTAGCTATGGCATCGATCGTGCCATCCATCACTCCGTGGCGCAGGGCGCGGCGGTCATGCTCGCTGCGCAGGGGGGGATTCATCTTCCAGCGACCTTCGTTGCTGAGGTCTTCGTCGGTAAACCACAGGTAGTGCGGGCCCGTCTCGCATGTCACCGGCAAGCCTTCGCGTTTGGCGCGTCGCACGAGGTCGACGCTCTCGGCTGTCGACACATGGCAGATGTGCAGGCGCACACCGGTCTCGCGGGCGAGGTTGATGTCGCGCTCCACCTCGCGCCATTCGCTCTCGGAGCAAATGCCGCGGTGGTTGTTGCAGCGGGCGTAGTCGCCATCGTGGATGTAGCCGCCGCGCAGAAGTTCATTGACCTCGCAGTGGGCGGCAAGTATCTTGCCGGTCTCGGCGATGCGCTTCATCGCGGCGCGCATCACATCTTCTGACTGCACACCCGAGCCATCATCGGAGAATCCGGCCACCATCGGGGCCATGGCTGAATAGTCGGCCAGTGTTTCCTCACCCATCCGCATGCGGGTGATAGTGGCGTAAGGCAGAATCTGCACATCATGCTGCGCGGCAATCGCGTCGAGCTGAAGCTGCAGATGCTGGGGTGTGTCGGGAGCGGGCTTCAGATTAGGCATCGTGCAGACAGTGGTGTAGCCACCCGCCTTGGCGCACTCGGCCCCACCGGCTATTGTCTCTTTATATTCAAATCCGGGTTCGCGGAAGTGCACATGCAGGTCTGTCAGTCCGGGCATCACCGTCAGTCCGGTGGCCTCGATTACCTCCATGTCGGCCTCAGCCGGAATATGCTCGGCCAGACGCGCCACACGCCCGTCGGCCACGAGCAGATCGAGTCTGCGCAGACCATCCGACGTGTATATCTCGCCACCCTTTATGAGTTTTCTTTTCATGTCAAGCTATTTTTAGTGGGCCGGGAAAATGAAAAAATGAGACCGTTTCCACACCGTGGAAATGCCTCATCCGTTATCTTATGATTACAGTATTTAATCGCTGATCGATGCTGAGTCAGAGTCATACCTAATCTGTTTACCTGCCTAAGATTAATATTATCTCCCCCCGGTCGTTGCAAGGGCTGGGCAGCCCGATTATGTGAATGCCGCGGGAAGGGAGTCTTTCATTACGGCAAAATTACAATTTTTTTCTCACCCTGCCAAACTCTCAGCCAATCTTTTCCGTTTCTTTTCAAAAAAAAGAGTGTTAAATATTTGGCAAATGAGGAATCTTTCATCCACAGCGCCCCACTTCGCCGAGCGGCGCATCATCGTCATGGGGGCCACTTCGGGGCTGGGCCGGGCTTTGGCTGAGCGCTTTCTGATGGCGGGCTGGCGCATCGGGGCCGCCGGACGCAACACTGCGGCGCTGCAGGCTCTCCGGGCGCTGGCTCCGGGGCGGGTGGTCACGGCACAGATCGATATCTGCGCCATTGATGCTCCGAGCCGTCTGGCCGGGCTTATCGAGGAGTTAGGTGAAGTGGATATCTATCTGCATTGCTCGGGAATACTTAAGGAGTCGGACTCGCTCGACCTGGATGCGCAGACGCAGACTGTGGCCACGAATGCCGAGGGGTTCGCACGAATGGTGGGTGCGGCGTTTGAGTATTTCCGCACCACAGGGCGACGGGGTCGCATAGTGGCTATCTCCTCAATCGCGGGCTTCAGAGGGTTGGGCGACCTCCCGGCATATTCTGCCTCGAAGGCCTTCGACCAGGCATATCTCGAAGCGCTGCGCCAACGCGCCGATGCCCTGCACCTTCCCCTGCACATCGTGGATATCCGCCCCGGCTGGACGCGCACTCCCCTGCTCGATGCCTCGCGCCGTTACCTCTTCGAGATGAAAGCCGACCGCGTAGCCGACCTGATTTACCGCGCCACGCTCCACGCCAAGCGCACAGCCACCATCGGCCTACGCTGGCGCCTCCTCACCCTCCTCGAGCGCCTGACCCCCGCCCCCATCTGGCAACGCCTCCACCTCCCCCTCTGGCGCCCCTGATTACCGCCGGGCTTGCCGGGGGTATGCGGCTATACGAGGGCGTAGAAGGCGACGGCGCTGGCGGCGGCTACGTTGAGGGAGTCTACGTCGTGGCGCATGGGGATGCGCACCACGTAGTCGGCGTCGGCTATGGCGGCGTCGCTGAGACCATCACCCTCTGTGCCCATCACGATGGCGAGGCGGGGCTCGTTGCGCAGACGTTGGTCGGAGAGAAGTATGCTGTCGTCGCGCAAGGCCATGGCTACGGTGCGGAACCCTCGGCTCTTCAATTCGTCGGTTGAGCTGATGCGCGTCCAGGGCACAAGGAATACCGACCCCATCGATACGCGCACAGCCCGGCGGTTGAGTGGGTCGCACGAAGTGGGAGTCAGCAACACTGCATCAATCCCCAAGGCTGCGGCGCTGCGGAATATGGCACCGATATTGGTGGTGTCGCACACTCCATCAATCACGCACACCCTGCGCGCACCCCGCAGCACATCATCCAACGGTGCCTCGGCGGGACGACGCATGGCGCATAGCACTCCGCGTGTGAGCGTATAGCCTGTCAGCCCCGACAACACCTCACGCGATGAAGTATATACAGGCACATCCTCGCCACACATACCGATCACCTCAGCTGCATCACCCTCTATATGACGGCGCTCGCATAGTATCGACAACGGTTGCCAACCCCGGCTCAACGCCACCTTTATCACCTTCGGACTCTCCACAATCACAATCCCCTGCGAAGGGTCGAGCCGGTTGCGCAACTGAGCGTCAGTCAGACTGCCGTAGCATGCCACACGCTCATCGGCCATATCATGTATCTCAACAATTTTCATAACTGCAAAATTACCCAATTTATCCGACACCTCAAACCCCGTACCCCATCAAATCCAACGTACCAATATCGGCTGATAGACAATAATACGACAACAAAATTTTGCATATATCGCATTTTTGCATAATTTTGTACTCCAACCCCAACTTTTATCACATAAAGATAAGGTGATAGGATAACATACGTCAAATTATTGACGATAATTCCGAGTTGCCCCCCTACGAATCTATGAGACCAATTCTAAAAATTATAATGACGATTAGCTTGCTGCTGCTTGCCGTGCCGGGCTTCGCCAGGTCGCGCCACCATCGTCCTCTGCCCAAGGATTCGCTGGTAGATATCGCCGCTGACGTGTCGCTGGCTTTCCGTCCGGAATATCACATCGAGAAGAATTCGGTCGAAATCAAAGGGCCTTACACCTTTCGCGAAGGAGTCGATTTCTCAATCTCTGCATCCGAAGAATTCAAACGCAATCAAGGAAGAGAATACTACATCGTGTGTTTCATCAACAATGATGCCGCCACCAAAAAGGATTGTAAGTATATCTCACGTGTGGAAATATGGAAAGACACTCTCGAGCCATTGGGTATCATTTACTGTCTGGATGATGGCTGGGGATGGACTTTCATTTTTGATTCGTTTGAAGAGTCTGCAAGAGATTGCAGGCAGATTGGGGATTAGGCCGGGGGGGCGCTCAACGATGACTCTGATGGCCACGAAATTAAAATTGCCGGAGGTCCTTGCATCATGCAAGGGCTTCCGGCAATCGGCTACATTCTCAAATTGTGATGCCAGGGCATCTGTATCGTCAAGGAGATTGAGAGAGGGGGATTAGCGGGGGGCTGTCTCTTTCTGTATCAGCACAAACACCAGCGCCACGCAGGCAGCAATGATAAATGGGAGGAACATGCCATGGAATCCGGCACCATGACTGTGACAGGCTGAGGGGATATTCTGAAGTATGCCGCCGAAGATAAACATTATGCCGTTGAGGAATGCACTGGAGGTGCCCACAAGTGGTCCGCCGGCCACATCACCACCCACACTGAAAGCGAGCATATGCGATGTGGCACCCATGCCGATGACAAACATCATCGTCACCATCAGCCACAACGGCATGCGGATATAGATCACGCACACCAGTCCGACTATCATCAGCAACACGCCGATCAGCGACGGACGTCTGCGGCTCTTGATGCGGTTGCTCCACTGCGGCCAGAAACAGCTGCCGGCCGCCAGACCAAGCCATAGAAGGGCCGAACCCACATTGCCGTTGGCTTCGGTGAAGCCGGCTTCGGTGAATATCTTCGGTGTCCATACCACACCGAGTGCAAGATTGAGGCCGAAGACTATGCCGCCCCACATGGCGGCTATCCACATCTGGGGCTTGCGGATGATGCAAAGCAGATTCGTACCCACCACCTTGAAGGGGTTGCGGTGAGTCTGCACAGGTGTGGGGTTGCGCATATAGAGCACTGCCAGCACCACGAGCAGCACGCCGAAGAAGCCAAGGTAGGTAAACAACCGTTCATAGCTCAGATGCGACAGCAGGCTCTCGGTGATAGGCTGCTGGATGGCACTCGAGAGCGACGAGACGACCTGCACGTAGCCAAACATAGTGCCATAGGCAGCCATGCCAAACCACACGCCCCCTATATAGCCCGCGCCTACAAAGCCGCAGCATGAGCCGAGCGCCATAAGCACCTGCGCCACGAGTATCATCGGATACGTAGTGGCCGCACCATAAAGGAATACGCCCGCGGCCACGAAGATGAATGCCGGTATGAGCACCTTGCGCGAGCCGAAACAGTCAAGAAAGGCTCCGCCGAAAAACTGGAATATGGCAAAGGCCCAGGTATAGGTGGCGGCAATCATGGTGAGATGCGATTCGTCGAGGTGCAGGGCCGACTTGATATCCCCCTGCACGACGCTGAACATCGTCTGCACATTAAATAAATAGATGGTGAAGACTGTGGCTATGATCCATATCCACCAGGCCTTCGGTCCGCCGAGCCGATTGCGAGCGGCGGCAGCGGGAGTAGTCAGATTCTGTGTGTCCATAGTGTTTTCGCAAGATTAGGGTCAGGAAGAGGAGAAGAGGGTTGGCTATGATTATTATTTCTCGAGGTCGGCGGCATAGAGCCATTTGCGCTCGCGCGAACGGTCGTAGACCTTGCGGCCGGCCACATAGGTGGCCTTGTTGAGATTGTTGAGACCAAGGGTGGTGAGCACGAAGAGTTTCGAGATGATATCGTCAGAGAATTGCAGGCGCCAGGCTGCGAAGTATGAGGGCTTGAGGTCGATGACGGCCATGTCGGCTTCGTAGCCGGGTGCTATGCTGCCGATGGTGTGCTCGAGATGAAGGGTCTCGGCTCCGCCGCGAGTGGCGAGATAGAGACTGCGCACAGGCGAGAGTCCGCGCTGCTGAAGCATGCCGACCTTGTAGGCCTCACCCACCTGACGCAAAATCGAGAAGTTGGTGCCTCCACCCACATCTGTGCCCATGCCGGTGCGCACTGGGCGGCTCTCCTCTTTGGCTTCCCAGAACTTGAATTCGCCATCGCCGAGAAAGAGGTTGCTGCTCGGACAATGCACGATGCCGCAGTCGGCGTCATGCAGAATCTGCCACTCTTCAGGTCGGACTATGCAGCAGTGGGCAAACACCGACATGCGGTCGACAAGACCGAAATGCCGGTAGACCTCCGTATAGTTCGGAATCTCCGGGAAGAGCTGCGTCACCCAGTCAATCTCACTCTGCACCTCATCGAGGTGAGTGTGCATGTAGACCCCCTGGTCTTTGTAACGCTGATAGAGTTCGCCGGCAAGCTGAAGCTGCTCGGGTGTGGATGTCGGCGCGAAGCGCGGAATCACGGCATACAGCTGACGCCCGCGATGATGCCACTTGCGCAGCAGGCGCTCGGCAATCACGATCGACTCCCGCGTGTCGGGGTCGCGCAATGAGTCGGGCAGATTGCGGTCCTGGAGCACCTTGCCCGTGATGGTGCGGGCGTTGTAGCGCTCACTCTCCTCAAACAGCGCATCGACACTCTCGGCAAAGGTGGTAGAGAATACATTGGCTGTGGTAGTGCCCTGCTCAAGTATCTCCTTGAAGAAGATGCAGGCCACCTTGTCGGCAAACGCCTTGTCGCAGAATTTGCTCTCGGTGGGAAACGTATACTGGTTGAGCCACGACAGTAGCGAATCGCCAAACGACCCTATCATCGGACTCTGCACATAATGCACATGCGCATCCACAAATCCCGGCATGATCACCGCATCCTCGTGATGCTCCACATCATCCAGCCCGGGATAGCGGGCCTGGACTTCGGCATAGTCACCCACATCAAGAATCACGCCATCCTGCACCACCACCAGCCCGTCGGCATAATAATCGTAGCATTCCTTCTCATCATGCAGAAAGGGGTCGGCCTTGAAGGTGAGTATCTGACCGCGCACGCCTGAGAGTTTTCCGCCGTCGGGATCGACCGGAATAGGCGCGCTATGATTGTTAGAAGTATTCTCCATAGTATTTATAGTTAGTATTTCTCTTTTTTAAACAGTTTCTATGGTTTTAACACCGCATATACCCTAAAGTTGGACAAAAAGCAAGTCAACGGCGATTTTTGCAAGCAAATCATAATCTACACATCCCGACTTAATATTCTTTAACACGAGAATTGGAAAGATAATGAACTGATTTAAACTTTTTACGAAAACTAAAAATGTATTTTAAAATGTTTTCTTCAAGGCCAATCTTCATTAATATTTTGGCATCTTTCGACCCTCTTCATCGGTCGCGATGCCCGCATCGCTCCCTCTTCGAGAGCCGAAACCTGCTCAAAATCTTAATAAAGCTTGACCTTGAAAAAAAGTTTAAATCAGTTCAATTCATGTCGCTAAATTATGTTATAAAACATATAAAATCACTTCAAAATTTGGTCGCTTTTAAACTTTTTTATAACTTTGCGGTCGAACAATATAAGATTATCAGCGTTTTAACCGTGGTTTGCCTGGATGGAAGCACTCGCTGAGACTCCGGCGGCACCCCTCATCGGGCGCCATCACCGGCTCTCACTCCCCCATTTCCTCCGTGGCCTCCGTCCCCTGGAGCAACGGCGTCAGCAATGCCGCCGGACCACTCCACATTAGGGACGGACAAGCCAAGCCTCCAGGCCCCGCACCGTCAGCCCTTCGGCGCTTGACAAATAGTTTTTCAACCCCTAATCTATTAAATACTTTTCATTCCCATGAGTGCGAAGGAGGGAATGACTCGAAGCAGAATGCCGCGACGGCTATGACTTCATTACCGACGGGAATGACTTTTGTTATGAGAAAGTTTGTGATATCTATGATGATTGCCCTGATGTCGGTCATCGGCGCCTATGCCAATTCTTCGGCATCCGGCCACTCCACCTACTCTGAGCACGACTTCGAGCAGGCTGTGGAACTCATCAAGAAGTACGAAACACTCCATGCCCCCCATCATTGGCCTCTTATCGGCTACGGCCATAAGGTGCAGCCGGGGGAAAAGTACACCAAAGGTCAGAAACTAACCGAGAAGCAGGCCGACGCCCTGCTCCGCAAAGACCTTAAGAAATTCGCCGACCTCTACAAATCCTATGGCAAGGACTCCTTGCTGCTGGGTGTGCTGGCCTACAATGTGGGGCCCGGCAGGGTCAACAAGTCTTCGGTGCTGCAGCTGCTCAAGGATGGCAACCGCAACATCCGCGAGGCATTCGAGGCGATGTGCAAGTATAAAGGGAAGATCCATAAGCAGATCAGAGCCCGACGCATCGAGGAATTCCAAGCCCTCTTCAAACACTGACAATGCAATCCAACTCTTCGCCGCCCCGCTGGCTTCGTGCCGGCGGCTTTTTTTCCCAGCCACATCATCACCCCCTGATTTTACGCCGGATATCACCCCCGATAATATGCTTGACAACATACCCGGCCCCTTACACCCCGGCAGCGCTCCAAAAAAATTTGCAAATCTGAAAGATGCGCATTATCTTTGCAGTGATTATCAGAGAGCCCCACGCTCACCCCGACTGCTCCCCTCTCGGCCCGCAGCCTCTCACCTCGCCCGGGGCTCTCAATGCTTAACAACTGTCAATGAATACCCAACCCTCTGAAATACAAGTCCTGCGCTCTCAGCTGACGGATTTCCTCCGCTCGCGCCATATGCGCAAGACTCCCGAGCGATTCGCCATCCTCGACAAAGCGGTGGAACTCTCGGCCCATTTCGGGGTGGATGAGCTGTATAACGCTCTGGAGAATGTGGGCTACCATGTGAGCCGCGCTACGGTCTACAACACCCTTGAGCTGCTCTGCGATGCCGGCATATTCAACCGCCATATATTCGCCACCAACCAGGCCCGCTACGAACTCGCCCGGGGCTCGCACCTGCATCTGATTTGCCGCCGATGCGGCTCCATACGCGAGGTCGACGACCCTACCCTCACCTCCCGACTCCTCACCGAAGATTATCCGGGATTCGCCCCCGAATACTCCTCGACAAGTGTCTATGGCATTTGCGCTGACTGCAAGGCCAAAGACAATAGCTGACCCGAATCGGCACGGCTGCGGCTGAGGCCCACACATCAAAAGGCTTCATCCCCACCCCTCCCCCTCCGGCCGCCGATACAGTAAAAAAACACATAACCATAAATACACACAACCTAAATTATTCTAACACCATGGCAAAAGTAAAACCCTTCAGAGGCGTTCGCCCTCCGAAACATCTTGTAGAGCAGGTGGCTTCGCGCCCCTACGACGTGCTCAACTCCGAAGAGGCCCGCAAAGAGGCCGAGGGTAATGAGATGTCGCTCTATCATATCATCAAGCCTGAAATCGACTTCGCTCCCGGCACCGACGAGCATGACCCCAAGGTCTATGACCGTGCCGTAGAGAATTTCCATAACTTCCAGCGCCAGGGTTGGCTCGTGGAGGACGACAAGGAGAAATACTATATCTACGCCCAGACTATGGATGGACGCACTCAGTATGGCTTCGTTGTGGCTGCATGGGTCAATGACTACATGGAGGGTCGCATCAAAAAGCATGAGCTCACCCGCCGCGACAAGGAGGAGGACCGCATGAAGCATGTGCGCATCAATAATGCCAACATCGAACCGGTCTTCTTCGCATTCCCCGACAATGAGGCGCTCGAGGAGATTATCCGCAACGTCACTGCCGGCGAACCTGAATATGACTTCGTGGCTCCCGACGGCTTCGGCCACACTCTGTGGGTAATCGACGACGACGCGATGATCGCCCGTATCTCTGAGGAATTCGACAAAATCCCGAATCTCTATATCGCCGATGGCCACCACCGCTCGGCTGCCGCAGCTCTGGTAGGCGCAGAAAAAGCTAAAAACAATCCCAACCATAAGGGCGACGAGGAGTACAACTACTTCATGGCTGTGGCATTCCCGGCTTCGCACCTCAAAATCATCGACTACAACCGTGTTGTACGCGACCTCAACGGCCTGAGCGAAGAGGAATTCCTGGCGCGTCTGGCTGAGAATTTCGTGGTCGAGGAGAAGGGTGCCGACATCTACACTCCGGCCGGTCTGCACAACTTCGCTCTCTATATGGGTGGCAAGTGGTATTCGCTCACTGCCAAAGAGGGCACATACAACGATCAGGACCCCATCGGCGTGCTCGACGTGACCGTATCGTCTGACCTCATCCTGCGCGACATTCTCGGCATCACTGACCTCCGCTCTGACAAGCGCATCGACTTCGTGGGTGGTATCCGCGGCCTGGGCGAGCTCAAACGCCGCGTAGACTCAGGAGAGATGAAGATGGCTCTGGCCCTCTATCCCGTCACCATGGACCAGCTCATCAACATCGCCGACACCGGCAACATCATGCCGCCGAAGACCACTTGGTTCGAGCCCAAACTCCGCTCGGGTCTCGTGATTCACAAGCTTGACTGATAAGTATCTCCGATTCCCCTCCCGAATCGTCCTGTCCTCCGGCTAAATGCGGATCGGACGACTCTCTGAAATAACGGGCCGGGAGGGGGCAGGCATCCACCTGCGAATGCATGCCCCTCCCGGCCCGCTTATTCTTCCGCTCTCTCCCCCGGCCGGCCTCCCGATACCGGATTATCTATCCTTTCCACCTCGGCATATCCCCCTCTTACTGACCCTTTACCACCTGTGTCCCATGGCTTCCCCCATAAAGTCAAACTATATCAAGGCCATCGCCCATCTCGGCGCTCTGCTCACCGCCACCGCCTGGGGAACTTCGTTCCTCTCTACCAAGGTGCTTATGCTCGACGGTGGCTTCTCGCCTGTAGAAATGTATGTCTATCGTTTCGCTATGGCCTATATCCTCCTCCTTATTTTTACGTTCAGAAAAATTCTATCCCACTCTTTGCGCGATGAGCTGCTGCTGATGCTCTGCGGCGTATGCGCGGGATCCCTATACTTCATCACCGAGAACTACGCCTTGCAGAACACCTCGACTGCCAATGTGTCGCTGCTGGCCTCTATCTCTCCGCTGTTCACGGCGGCCATCATGGCGCTCGTGTTCAGGGCTAAGATCGGCGCCGGGGTCGTGATCGGCTCGATTGTGGCCTTCGCAGGTGTGGCCTGCGTGATTTTCAGCAGCGGCGAGGGATTCGTCATCAAACCCACCGGCGACCTGCTCGCCCTCTCGGCCTCGCTGAGCTGGGCGGTCTATTCAATCGCCGTCAAGAGTCTGATTCCCAATTATTCCGGCCTATTCATCACCCGAAAGCTATTCTTCTACGGCGTGGTGACGGCGCTCCCTCTGCTCTTCTGGCAGCATTCGCTCACCGGCGAACCCTACCACCTGATGCAGCTCTTCAACTTCGCGCATCCGGAGTTTATACTCAACTTCCTCTTCCTCGTGGTCTTCTGCTCGCTGCTGGCCTATCTGATATGGAATGAGGTGATGCGTGTGCTCGGACCGGTGGCCACAAACAATTATCTCTACCTCCAGCCTCTGGTGACTATGGTGGCGGCCTACTTCATCCTCAACGAAAAGATTTATCCGCTCGGATATCTGGGATGCGCGCTCATCATCGGTGGCCTGGTGCTGGCTGACAAACTGAAACTAAATCCGCGCTCCAACCAGCTGCGCAAAATATGACCCCACATCTTTTCCTCCTGCAGCTGCACAAATGACGCACGACACCCCCCTCTCCTCCCACTGACTTAACGATAATCCCTTAATCTCACATTCATGACTTCCGACATACTCTACGACGACATAAATCTCCCGGAAAAGGTGAGCGACATCCTTCAGCATGACTTCTGGATGATGCGACATGTCAACAAGATGATGGCCGCCACGGTCACCAATCCGGTGAAGTTTTCGGCCTTCACCTCAATCTTTGTCTCAAAGGGTGAGGCACAGGCCGACATCAACCTCATCACCTACGACATCAAGGCGCCATGTGTGATCAACATCGCCCATGGCGACATCATCCTGCCACGCACCATCTCGCCTGATTTCGAGGCGTCGTTCGTGGTGTTCTCGCCTAAACTCACACGCGATATCACAGAGCCTGTGCGCGACACGCCGCTCCTGGCCAAAGCCACAGGGAAACCCGTGGTGGCTCTCTCGCCGGCAAGCAGCGTGGTGCTTGAGAAATTCTACGATGAGCTGCAGGATATCTCTACCGACCCCTCGATACAGCTCCCCTATGAGACCCTGCTCTACGCGCTGATAGCCTTCTTCCTACGATATTCGGCACGTTACTATCAAGAGCAGCCCCAGGACCTCAACAACTCGTCGCACCAACGCATCTCTGACCGATTCATCCGCCTCGTGCAGGCGCACTTCCGCACCGAGCGCTTCCTCGACTACTACGCCGCCCGGCTCGAAATCACCCCTAAGCATCTCTCGCGCATCATACGCCAGCAGACAGGGATGCGAGCCGTGGAATGGATCAACCGCCACATTATACTCGAAGCCCAGGTGATGCTGCGCTCATCTAACCTCACAGTGCAGCAGATT
Organism: uncultured Muribaculaceae bacterium; assembly: GCA_910577585.1. Classification (GTDB taxonomy): domain Bacteria; phylum Bacteroidota; class Bacteroidia; order Bacteroidales; family Muribaculaceae; genus Lepagella. The sequence continues at coordinate 35,053 of CAJTNN010000019.1, forward strand.
GCCGAACAACTGAATTTCTCAACCCAATCCTCATTCGGCAAATACTTCAAGAAGGCCACCGGCATATCCCCAAAAGACTTCCGCAACAGCTTCTCATAAAATCAAGGGCCACCGCCGCAGCGATGGCCCTAAACCTTCCTAAAGACCTTAAAGAGCCTAAAGTCACTAAGCCTTAAAGCTCCTAAAGTCATTAAAGTCCCTAAAAGCCGTTAAAAGAGCGTTAAAAGCCCATTAAAAATTCAGATACTCCAGCAATTTGCGCGAGAACTCCTCATTCATAGCCCGCGGATAGCGCACCTCGGCAAACACCTGTGCCAGATTCGCCTTGCCATTCTCGGCCACATACTGCGCATTGGCCGGATAATCATCCTTGGCCTTGAAAAGACGCACTATCTCCTCATCGCTGTCGGCGCGGTAAGTCTCCTCATGCACAAAGGCCTCCATAGGGAGCCGCTCCGTCTCAACACCCTCACCATCGGGATACCCCACGGCCAGACACGCCACCGGGAAGACCATGCGCGGCAACTTCAGAAGCCGAGCGATTTCGGGTCCGTTGTAGATGGCTGTGCCGAGATAGCAGGTGCCCAGCCCGTGAAGCTCGGCTATCGTGGTGATCTGCTGCGCAAGAATCATCGCATCGGCAAAGGCGGAAGTGAACGACAGAAAGTTGTCGTAGGCCGCATCGGCATTGTTGATCTCACACCAACGCGTAAAGCGGGCAAAATCAGCGCATACAGTCAGCAGCACCGGGGCTCCCGTCGAGGCCGGCTGATTGAAATGAAGAGCGGCAAGTTCGCGCCGGCACTCCTCGCGACGCGTCACCACCACCGAATACAGTTGCATGTTGCCACACGTGGGCGCCTTGGCCGCCAGCGCCAACACACTGTCGAGCAATTCCTTACTGACTTCGCGGTCAGCAAACTTGCGGATACTGCGGCGCGTCGAGAAATAATTCTCAAGTTCCTGATTAAAGATATTCTTTCCCATTTCGGTAAACTTTCATGTGAAGTCGTTTCTGACAACTACTATCCTTGCCTGCGGCGCGCGCGCCGCGCATGACAAGGATTTTTTAATACTCAATGCTGCAAAGTTAGAAAAATTTTCGCTAACTTTGTGCAGTTGTCCGCCATGAAATCTCACGCCCCGCACACTCCCCCCTGCGGCGAGCGTAAAACATATGCCGATGCCATGACGCGACACATTCGTCAAGATCATTCAGATACCCAAGTATAATCATATAACTCAACAGGTTGATTCATCAACCAAGCTGACTTAATGGCACAACCCCAATATACCTACGACCAAGCCTACCAGGCCTCACTCGAATACTTCAAAGGTGACGCCCTGGCTGCAAGAGTATGGGCAAGCAAATATGCCCTGAAGGACTCTGACGGTTCTATCTTCGAACTCACCCCCGACGACATGCACCGTCGTCTGGCCTCTGAGCTGGCTCGTATAGAGAACAAATATCCTAACCCACTTTCGGCCGACGAAATCTTCAACGTCCTTAAGGATTTCCGCTATATCGTGCCCCAGGGAAGCCCTATGGCCGGCATCGGCAATAATCACCAGGTGGGATCGCTCTCAAATTGTTTCGTAATCGGTCTCGATGGCAAACCGGACTCCTACGGCGGTATCATCAAAATCGACGAGGAGCAGGTGCAGCTGATGAAACGCCGCGGTGGCGTGGGCCATGACCTCTCGCACATCCGCCCGAAAGGTAGCCCGGTCAAGAACTCGGCGCTGACATCCACCGGTCTCGTGCCCTTTATGGAGCGCTACAGCAATTCCACTCGCGAGGTGGCTCAGGATGGTCGACGCGGCGCGCTGATGCTCACTGTCAGCATCAAGCACCCTGACTCCGAACACTTCATCGACGCCAAGATGGAGGAGGGTAAGGTGACCGGCGCCAATGTGTCGGTGCGCATCGACGACGCTTTCATGCAGGCTGCCACTTCCGGCACACCCTACCACCAGCAGTACCCCATCGACTCAGCCGACCCGAAGGTGGTGAAGGAGATCGATGCCACGGCTCTCTGGAACAAAATCGTGCATAATGCCTGGAAAAGCGCCGAACCCGGCGTGCTCTTCTGGGACACAATCACCCGCGAGTCTGTGCCTGACTGCTATGCCGACCTCGGATTCCAGACCATATCCACAAACCCCTGCGGCGAGATTCCCCTCTGCCCCTACGACAGCTGCCGACTGGTGGCTATCAACCTCTATAGCTACGTCCGCAATCCGTTTGCGCCGGATGCCGAATTCGATTTCGACCTCTTCCGGCGCCATATGCGCATCGCCCAGCGCGTGATGGACGACATCATCGACCTGGAGATGGAGAAAATCGACCTCATCATAAGCAAGATAGAGGCCGACCCGGAGACTGCCGAGGTGAAGCAGACCGAACTCAACCTCTGGAAGAAAATACGCGCCAAAACCCTGCTCGGCCGACGCACCGGCTGCGGCACCACCGGCGAGGGCGACATGCTCGCGGCTCTCGGGCTACGCTACGGCACACAGGAGGCTACAGACTTCTCAACCCGCGTGCACCGCGAACTGGCTCTGGCCTACTACCGTGCTTCGGTCGAGGCTGCCAAGGAGCGCGGCGCTTTCGAAATCTACGACTGGGAGCGCGAGAAGGATAACCCCTACATCGCACGCCTGCGCGAAGCCGACCCGGACCTCTATGAGGAGATGAAGCGCCATGGACGCCGCAATATCGCCTGCCTCACAATCGCCCCCACCGGCACAACATCGCTCATGACTCAGACATCGTCGGGCATCGAGCCGGTGTTCTCTCCCATCTATAAGCGCCGCCGCAAAGTCAACCCCAACGACGCCAATGTCACTATCGATTTTGTCGATGAGGTGGGCGACGCTTTCGAGGAGTATGTGGTGTATCACCATAAGTTCCTGGAGTGGATGCGTGTCAACGGCCATGAACCGAAAAAGAATATGACCACCCAGGAGATCGAGGAACTCATAGCCCTCTCACCCTATTATAAGGCCACTGCCAACGATATCGACTGGCTCGAGAAGGTGCGCATGCAGGGTGCGGTGCAGAAGTGGGTCGACCACTCAATCTCGGTGACTATCAATCTCCCCAACGATGTGACTGAGGAACTCGTGGGCCAGCTCTATGTCGAGGCCTGGAAGGCGGGATGCAAGGGATGCACCGTCTATCGCGACGGATCGCGCAACAATGTGCTCGAGAGCATGACCTCGGCCAAGAAGGCTGCCGAACACCATGAGAATAAACTCATCCGCAACCCCGAGCATCTGCTGCGCCGCCCTGTAGAACTGGAGGCGGATGTGGTGAGATTCCAGAATAACAAGGAGAAGTGGATTGCCTTCATCGGACTGGTCGACGATAAGCCCTACGAGATCTTCACCGGTCTGGCCGATGACGAGGATGGCATTTTCTGCCCCAAATCGGTCAATCATGGCAAAATCATCAAGACCATCGATGAGAATGGCCGCAAGCGCTACGACTTCCAGTTTATCAACAAACGCGGCTACAAGACCACCATCGAGGGTCTGAGCGAGAAATTCAACCCCGAGTTCTGGAACTACGCCAAACTCATCTCGGGTGTGCTGCGCTATGGCATGCCGATAGACCAGGTGCTCAAACTCGTGAGCGGCCTCGAACTCGACTCCACAAGCATCAACACCTGGAAGAACGGTGTCGAACGCGCCCTGAAAAAATATATCCCCAACGGCATGCAGGCCGCCGGAGTGAAATGCCCCAATTGCGGCGAGGAGGCCCTGGTCTATCAGGAGGGTTGCCTCATCTGCAAGAATTGCGGCACCTCGAGATGCGGCTGATTCCGCCGCACCTCGCCACTGCAACCCGAAATCTACCGACAACTCATTAAAATTCAATAACATGAAAATTAAATTTCATATCAATTACCACACATTCTGGGGCGAGGCCGTATACGTCTGCGGCAGCATCCCTGAATTGGGTAATCTCGATCCCAAGGAGGCTCTCGAGCTCAAGCTCGTGGCTCCCGACGCGTGGGAACTCGACCTCGATCTGCCGGACAACACTCCGGCGTTCGACTATTTCTTCGTCGTCAAGGCTCCCGAGAAGGCATGGCGCTTCGAATGGGGCAAACCGCATAGATTCCTCCCGGCCGAGGGCATCAAGGTCTACAATATCTTCGATTCCTGGCAGGATATGCCGGCCGATAAGCCCTACTATTCCTCTGCATTCGTCGATGGTATGCTCGCACGCCCCTACCGCGATGCTGAACTCGCCGCAACCCCGGGCTCTATCTGCCTGAAAATCTGGGCGCCGATGATTGCTCCCGATGAGGTTCTGGCTGTGGCAGGCGCTCCCGAGGTGCTCGGCAAGTGGAATCCCCACAAGGCGCTCGTGCTCAACGATGCGCACTATCCGCTCTGGGAATGCAATATCCCGCTCAATGCCATCAATGGCCCGTTTGAGTATAAGTTTGTGATCCTGGGCAAGGACCACCGCGACGTGCGCGGCTGGGAGGATGCATCTAACCGCATCTTCGGCATCGAGCCCGAGACTCCTACAGAGCGCATCGTCATCGATGGCCTCCGCTTCGCTAACCCCAACAAGAACTGGAAGGGTGCCGGCACAGCTATCCCCGTATTCTCTATCCGCACCGAGAAGGACTTCGGTGTGGGCGATTTCGAGGATATCAAGATGATGGTGGACTGGTGTGAGGAGACGGGCCAGAAGGTGCTGCAGCTCCTGCCGGTCAACGACACCACCAAATCGGGCACATGGGTTGACTCCTATCCCTATAGCGCAAACTCCACTTTCGCTCTCCATCCGATGTATATGCGTCTGGAGAAGGTTGGTCGCCTGGCCGACAAGAAGCGCATGAAGCACTTCGAGGATCTCGGCCGTCACCTCAATGAGCTCACTGAGATCGACTATGAGGCTGTAAATAATGCCAAGAATGAATACCTCCACGAAATCTACGCCCAGGACTGGGCTGCCACTTCTGAGTCGGCCGACTACAAGAAGTTTGTGGAGGACAACGACTATTGGCTGCGCCCTTATGCCGCATGGTGTGCGCTGCGCGATGAATACCACACCCCCGACAATACTCTCTGGGGCGACTATGCCCATTATGATGAGAAGCTCGTGGAGAAGTTCATCAGCGAGCACAAGGTGGAGATCAACTATTTCTACTTCGTGCAGTATCACCTCGACCGCCAGCTGCGCGATGTGCGCGACTATGCCCACATGCATGGCGTGGTGCTCAAGGGTGATATACCTATCGGCGTAGGCCGCCAGAGTGTCGACGCCTGGCAGAGCCCCCACCTCTTCAACATGGATTGCTCGGCCGGTGCACCGCCGGATGATTTCTCGGTGCTGGGCCAGAACTGGGGTTTCCCCACTTATAACTGGGAGGTGATGGCTGCCGACGGATTCCAGTGGTGGAAGTCGCGCTTCCGCAAGATGGCCGATTTCTTCGACTCTTACCGCATCGACCATATCCTCGGTTTCTTCCGCATCTGGCAGATTCCGCTCGACGCGCTGCATGGCCTGCTGGGCTACTTCAACCCGGCTCTCCCCTTCTCGCCCGATGAGCTGCGCAATAACTACGACTTCTGGATCGACCCCGAGGTACAGGCCAAACCGCTTATCCTCGACTGGATGCTCAATGACTTCTTCGGCGAGACCACCGATGAGGCCAAGGAGCTCTATCTCAACTATGTGGGCAATGGCCGCTACCGCCTCAAACCCATCGTCGACACCCAGGTCAAGGTGCGCGACCACTTCGCTCGCCTCGACCGCAATGACCGCAACGAGCGCATGGAGAATGCCCTCATCGGCCTTATCGATGATGTGCTCTTCATCGAAGACCCCTATCAGAAGGGTCACTATCACCCGCGCATCTCGGCTCAGTTCACATATCAGTTCCGCAATCTGACCGACTACGAGAAGTGGTGCTTCAATCGCCTCTACAACGACTTCTTCTATCATCGCCACAACGACTTCTGGTATGGCAAGGCCATGTGGAAGCTTCCCCCGCTGCTCGATGCCACCGGCATGCTTGCCTGCGGCGAGGACCTCGGCATGATTCCCGACTGCGTGCCCGCTGTGATGAACCAGCTCGAGATTCTCTCGCTCGAAATCCAGCGAATGCCCAAAGACCCGAAGTCGGAATTCGGCGACACCTGGCATTACCCCTACTTCTCAGTCTGCACATCATCTACCCACGACATGGGTGGCATTCGCGCATGGTGGGAGAGCGACCCGGCCCAGAGCCAGCGCTTCTTCAACAATGTGCTGCATGAGTTCGGCCAGGCTCCCTACTTCGCCGAGCCCTGGATCTGCGACAAGATTCTCTGGCTGCAGCTTGCAAGCCCGTCGATGCTCTGCATCATCCCGCTGCAGGATTGGCTCTCGGCCGACGGCGAACTCCGCCGCGAAAATCCGCAGGAGGAGCAGATCAACGTGCCCGCCAACCCCACCCACTACTGGCGCTACCGCATGCATCTCACTGTCGAGCAACTGCAGAAGGAGCACAACTTCAACGCCGCCCTGCGCGACAAGATCCGCCAGTCGGGCCGTTGATGTCCCCCGCGGCAGCAGGCTCCCCCTAACAGCCGCCATACCCCGAAATCAATCCAACCCATACTCAAGACCCCGGCCGCGCTCTCCGCGCAACCGGGGTCTTATATTTATCCTAACTTCGTCACTAAAAATCAACGACTTCATTAAAATCTCCCTCTATGGGATTTCTCCAATAGGTTATATATAAAGAACGCCCCTCAAGTATGCTGCCAAAGGCGCGCCTGAGAGGCTTATTATCTTAATAACTTTTGAGTTGTCGTTTTGGTTTTACAAAGTTAGGGATAATTTTCATTAGCTCCAAACTTTTACGCAATTATTCCCATATTTTTTCTTTTCAAAGTTTGTTGGGGTTCGGGAGAAGGGTGTGGGTCAAGCGAACTCAGTCGGTGGCTGGAGCGATGGCGCGCAGTGAGCGGCGAAAGAGGAGGGCCAGGAGGAGCGATGTGAGCAAGCCGGCGCCAAGCGAGGCCTCATAGGGGAGGCCGAACCCTTCGGGGCGCGGGGCGAAAAGGATGTAGCTCACGCACACGACTGTCATGAACATGGCCGGAATCAGCGTCAACCACCACGCACTGAATAGACCTCCGACCTTCACGCGGCAGTCGCGCGAGAGCCATACGGTGATTGCCCACAGTGTGAAGACCGACAACATCTGGTTGCACCACGCAAAGTAGCGCCACAACACATTGAAGTCTATCATCATTATCACAAACGACACTGCGAAGATAGGCACCGACACCCCCAGCCGCTTCCACAGCTTCGACTGGTCGAAGCCCATGAAGTCGGCCGCTATCAGTCGGGCACTGCGCAGTGCGGTGTCGCCCGATGTGATCGGAGCCGCCACCACGCCGAGCATGGCGAGCACCCCGCCGGCCACACCGAGCCATTCAATCGATATGCTGTGCACAAGTCCGGCGGCGCCACCCCGGGCCGGATCGGCCATGAAGGCTGCAAGCTCGTCGTAGCCTCCGGTGAAGGATATCGCCGCCGCGGCCCATATCAGAGCCACTATCCCCTCACACACCATCGCGCCGTAGAATATCGGCCGGGCCAGCTTCTCATTGGTCATGCAGCGCGCCATCATCGGCGATTGAGTGGCATGAAATCCAGAGATGGCCCCACATGCTATCGACACAAACATCATCGGGAATATCGGTGTGGCATCGGCTCCGGGATGACGGTTATAGAGTCCGGCACTCATCTCATGCGGTATCTCGACACCTCCGAATATCAGCATATACATTATCCCCAGCGCCATGAAGAGCAATGCGGCACCGAAGAGGGGATAGAGATTGCCGATAAGCTTGTCGATGGGCAGAATCGTGGCAAGCATGTAGTAAAGGAATATAATGCCTATCCAGAAGGTCACTCCGAGTGCATCGGGGGTCATGGAGGCTATGAGCGTGGCGGGAGTCATTACGAATACAGCCCCGACGAGTATCATCAGCAGCAACGAGAATCCTCGCATCACCTGCTTGACCGACATCCCCAACTGTTCACCCACAATTTCAGGCAATGAGGCGCCATCGCGGCGGATCGATATCACCCCCGACATGAAATCATGCACCGCACCGCCGAAGATAGTGCCGAGCACAATCCAGAGGAATGCGGCCGGACCGAACATTATGCCCATTATGGCTCCGAAAATCGGTCCGAGTCCGGCGATGTTGAGAAACTGGATGAGAAAGACCTTCCATGCCGGCAGCGGCATGAAGTCCACATTGTCCCGGTGTGTGAGGGCCGGCATCTTGCGGTGTGGGTCGAGTCCGACTATGCGCTCCATAAGGAGGCCGTAGATGAAATAGCCTCCTATCAGGACGGCTAAAGAGATCAGAAATGCAGTCATGGTATCAGATGTTAGAGGTTGGTGGAGTTTGGAGTGAGGAGTTTGGAGTGGGGAGTTATTGTCAGCCGAGCAGGCGCTGGAAGGTCGATTCGTCGAGGGTGGCGAATATGCGGTTGCCTGAGGGGGTATAGCTGGGATCAGGCAATTCGAAGAGCTCGGCCACGAGATGCTCCATCTCGTCTACACTTAGTTTGCGGCCGCGGGTGATTGCGGCGCTGCGGGCCATGACGAGGGCCACTCGGGCGGCAATCGTGTCGAGCGGACGCTGGTCGGAGCCATATCCGGCGCTATCCTCGCTCACAGAGTCGAGTATGCGCAGCACCACCTCCTTCGGGTCGCATCCGTGCAGGTCGGAGGGTACGCCGGCAAGTTTCCATTCGTCGCCATCCTCATGCACGAGCTCAAAACCGAGTCGCCGCAAATCCGGCTCGACCTCGGTGAGGGCCGCCTGTTGCTCGGGGGCAAGATGCAGCGATTCGGCAAACATCACCCGCTGCGACACGCCGCCGGCGGTGTCGGTCTCGGCGAGATAGCGTTCGTAGAGCACCTTGAGATGGGCGCGGTGCTGGTCGATGACCAGCACACCATCGCGTGTGGTGGTGATTATGTATTTCAATCCGAATTGCAGGCAGGCCTGCGAGGTGGTGATGATTCCGGCCTCACCCATTCCCGGCAATTCAGTATCGGCAGGTGCGGCAGCCGCGCCATCTTCGGGCCATGCCTCGCGCTGACGGCTCATGAAGTCGGAGTATAGCTTGTCCCAGTTGCGCAGGTTGGGGTCGTGGTTCGACTTGAAGCGGGCGGTGACTCCTCCCCCTCCACCCTGCGGCGCGGCGTTTACCCCCGCCACATGCGGGAATCCGAAGCCGGCATCGTCATGCCCCGCGCCGCCTGGCATGAATCCGGCGCCTGCGAAGCCGAAGTCGGCATCATTCTGCACATTAAACGGGTTATAGTCCTCGGGCACCTCCAGTTCGGGTCGGTCAGGGTCGACACCCTCCGGCACCGGATCCACCGGCACCACATCCGAATTGAAATCAATCGAGGGCACCGCAGAATTCTTACCCAGCGAGGCCTTCACCCCCGCCACAAGCAGCGGCCATATCTCATTCTCATACTCGAATTTTATCTCATTCTTCGTAGGATGGATATTGACATCTATCGTGGCCGGATCTACCTCGAATTTGAGGAAGTAGCAGGGTTGGGTGTCAGAGGCCACAAGGCCGTCGAAGCAGCTGAGTATCGCCTTATGGAAGTAGGGATGCCGCATGTTGCGGCCATTGACGATGAGGAATTGCAGCGCATTGCGCCGGCGTGCGAACTCAGGGCGCGACACGAAGCCGTGAATCTTCACGAGCTGCGTGTCGACCTCCACCGGCAGCAGCTGCATCTTGAGATTATTCTTCCAGATATCGTGGATGCGCTGATGCAGCGTGGCGGCGCGCAGGTCGAGCTGGCGCACACCGGTGTCGATGCTCATGCGGATGCGGTTGTTGACGAGCGCCAGACGCTCAAACTCGCGCATCACATTCGAGAGCTCCACATTGTCGCTCTTGAGGAATTTGCGCCTTGCAGGCACATTGAAGAATATGTTTTTGACACTGATGCTCGTGCCGGGATCGCACACGCAGGGCTCCTGAAGCTCTACTTTCGAGCCGTTGATGAGCAGCTGGGTGCCCATCTGGTCGGCATGGCGGCGGGTGCGGATATCCACCTGCGATATGGCGCATATCGAGGGAAGAGCCTCCCCGCGGAAACCCATCGTCTGTAGCGTGAAGAGGTCGTCGGCGCGCGCTATCTTCGATGTGGCATGCCGCTCGAATGCCATGCGTGCATCCACAGCCGACATGCCGCAGCCGTTGTCGACCACCTGAATCAGTGTGCGGCCGGCATCCTTGATATAGATTTTTATGTCGGTTGCTCCGGCATCGACGGCATTCTCCACCAGCTCTTTTATCACCGAGGCGGGTCGCTGTATGACCTCGCCTGCGGCTATCTGGTTGGCCACCGAGTCGGGCAATAGGCGTATTACATCATTCATTGCGTTAGCATTGTGCGTTAGGGTGTCGGGCCGCTGACCACACCGGTCTCGAAATACTGCTCGAGTTCGGGCGTGAGTTCGCCGAGGTCATCATCCCACTTCACCATGTCGGCCTCGTCGCCATACCATTCGCGCTTCGGCCGCAGCATATCGAGCCACTGGGCCTTCGGCAGCAGTTTCTGGCTGCGCTTCACCATGAAGAGGGGTGTGACATTGCCGGTGACCTCGGGCCACATCTTGAGGCGCTGCAACTGGTCATCCTCGATATCGACGGTGAGGTATGAGCTCTCGGCATCCACCAGCCGGTTGTAGGTGGAGTCCTGCTCCATGGGGAGCATTATCGTCTGCACCGATCCTTCGGCTTCGAGGCGCCGCAGGGCGCCGTCGCTGAATAGCAGGAGCATCTTGTCGGAATGCAACTGGTTGTAGTAATCCTCCTCCACATGCTCCATCATCATGGCGTTGGTGGGGATGCGGGCGTAGTCGGCGGTGCTGTCGTTGAAGTGCACCACAATTGTGTCGCCCCTCACCTGGCGCTCTTCGGCCCACACTATCGGCAGGCGCGTCATGCGCAGCAACGAGTCTATCTCTGTGAAGGTGATGGTGTCGGCTATCCCCTGCATATCTTTGCGGAAGAAGCGGGCGCGCGGATAGGCCATCGCCTTGTGCCACACCGAATCCTGCTGCGCCTGTGGCGCGGCGGGAGGCACCGGCAAGTGGGCCGCTACACTATCGGCCACAACACTTTCAGCCACCACACTTTCGGCCGCCACATCCTCTGCGGGCAATATCTCTGCCGGCTGCGGCTGCAGCAGCGCATCGAGTTCTGCCAGGTCGGGGAAGTCGAGGTGCAGTGAGTCGGGGCCCGCTCCATATTGCCATTGGCTGCGGAAGGGGAGCGTGAGGTCGATGTCGTCGGTGTCGACGGTAGTGTCAGACTCCGCCACCGGCAACTCTGGGGGTGTGGCCGGGAGTGTGTCGCGCGCCACTACCCTCTCTATAAGCCATGAGCGTATGGTGTCGGCACGCAGAAAGAGGGTGTCGGTCTGAGAGTATTCCAGCAGGAGCGGATACTCTGTGGCCATCGCCTCACGTGTCGAGTCGTTGTAGATGCCGAAGCCCCCTATCAGGGTCACTTTGCGCGCGGTGTCGGTAATCACCATCGGCTGCGGATGTTTGGCCGGATTGCGGAAACTGTAGGCGCGGCTGATGCGCGTGGTCGGGTCGTAGACGATCGAGTCACCTTCGAGCGTGGTGGTGCGGTTGAGGCTATCGGTGTGGAAGATTGTCGAGCGGCTCATCAGCTCGGCTACTCCGGTGTTGGTGTTGTAGAAGCCTTCGGTGGTCTGGATGTCGTCTTCGGTCGATTTGATGCGGGTGGGGGTCTCTACACGCGCTATATGGGTGTCGGTGTTGTAATAGAGCGTGTCGGTAAACATATGGAAGTCATTCTGCGACCCATGCAGCTCCACATCGTGATAGAAGATGGCATTGTTGGTCGACGGACTGAATTCGCCGTAGATCGAGGTGAGCGTGTTGACATCATCCTCGAGGCGTCCGCCATGGGCATACCAGCCGATATCCTGGGCGAGATCGTAGTCGAGGCTGTCGGTGGTGAGTTTGACATTGCGGTTGATGAGTCTCACCACAGGCTCAGTGGCCCCCTGCCGCAGTTTGGCATAGCGGTCGGTGCCGTTGTAGAAGAGTTTGTCGGCATACACGAAGAGAGTGTCCCCCTGCTCCATCCTGACATGCCCGAAGGCATCCATCGAGTTGAGGTCGGGGAAGTAATATGCCGAGTCGCAGAACATCCACATACCCATCTGGCGGAACTTCACGTTCCCCTTCACGAGCTGGCGGTCGGCATCCATACCGCTCCCCGCGGTCTTGATGATTGAGTCGGCGTTTTCGAGAAACACCTTGTCGGGGCGATGGCGGTTGGAGCCGGGTATCTGCGGCGTGAAGGGGTGCGTGGGGTCGGGACGGTGATAGCCGTCCTGCGGGGTGGCGCTCTTGGTGGCGCCCGACGCCTGCCGGGTGGGAGTGGTGGTGGTCGTGCGGCGCTGAGCCTCGGCCTGGGCCTGGGCGCGGGCGTTGGCCTGCCGCACGAGGCTGCCGAAGCAGATGGTCATGATTATCGCCAGGGCAGCCACAACGCGCTTGGGGTTGTGGTCGGTGATTCTCATTTTATCCAGCCCTCATATTGGAATTCGCATGGCAGCCAGCCATCCTCGATGCGCACGAAGGTCTCTTTGATCTTCTTCTCTACCCAGTCTTTGAGTATCTCGTCTTGCTGGTGGTTGATGTACATCTCTTTGAGCATGTTGTAGTCCTCCACCATCGAGGCTTTGTGGCCGTCGATACGGTTGGTGAGTTTTACAATCGCGGCCACATCCTGGTTCTTGCGCTCATCCTTCATGATGAATGCCTCGCTGATCTCTCCGGGCTGCATCTTCTCAATCTGCAGGGCCACCTCGGGGGGAAGCTGCTGCATCTCGAAGCGAGTTGAGCCGGTGAGGTCGTTCATCATCACACCGCGGTTGTTGCGTGTATCCTTATCCTGCGACACCACTCCGGCGGCCTCTTCGAAGGTGAATTTGGCGGCTTTTATGTCGCGGCCGAGCGAGTCGAGGCGCTCTACAGCCGAGCGCAGGTCGTCGTCGCTGACGTGCGGGCGCAGCAGTATGTGGCGCACATTCACCTGCTCTCCCCTCTTCTCGATAAGCTGTATGATGTGGAATCCGAATTCACTCTCCACGATGCGCGACACCTTCTTGGGGTCGTTGAGATTGAAGGCCACATTCGAGAATTCGGGCACAAAGTCGGCCTTGCCATGAAATCCGAGCTCGCCACCCTGCAAAGCCGAGCCGCGGTCTTCGCTATACATGATGGCGAGTGTGGCGAATTCTGCCTCACCACGGTTGACACGCTCTGCATAGTCGCGCAGCCGGGCCTTGACATCCTCTATCTCCTGGCGCGGCACAGCCGGCTTGAGGGTGATGATCTGGGCCTCCACCTGCAGCGGCACATAGGGCACGCTGTCGTCGGGCAATGATTCGAAATATTTGCGCACATCGCGGGGTGTGGCCTTGACATCTTTTGTGAGGTTGGCCTTCACCTGCTCTACGATATAACCGTTGCGGGTCACCTCAATCAGCTGCTCGCGCAGCAGCGAGAGGGGTTTGCGGAAGTATTGCTCCACCTTCTCTTTAGAGCCGAGATTGGCGATAAAGAAGTTGAGGCGGCGGTCAACCTGCGCCACTACCTGTGTCTCGGGTGCCTCGATTGTGTCGATGCGGGCCTGGTGGAGATAGAGTTTCTCTACGGCCATCTGCTCGGGGATATAGCAGTATGGGTCGCCGGGCACATTGGTGCCCTCCGAGCGCATCTGGGCATACATATCCTCCACATCGCTGCGGAAGATGGCTTCGTCGCCTACCACCCATGCCACCTCGTCAACTACATTCTTTTTCGGTGTGGCCGCCGAGGGCAGCGATATTCCGGTGAGCGCCATGCCCGCCAGCAGGGCGAGCGAGGCCGGTATGATCAGTCTTTTCGTTTTCACTATGTCGTTTTCTGTTTGTTCTCTATATTTTTTTGTCGGCCGGCTGCGGGGTCTGGCGGAAGTCGCGCAGTTTCCCTTCGCGCCGGGCTTTGGCATGGATGCGCTGCATCAGGGCGCGTTCGTTGGCTTCGTTCCAGTTCCCTTCGAGGCGTTCGGATATCAGTGGATATGCCACTTCATAGGGCATGATGTTGCCCGAGGGCATATGGTCGCTGATATGCAGCAGATAGGTCATGCCGCCGTAGGTGGTCTCGAAGTCGCGGCGGGTGCCCACAAACTGGTCGGCGTCGCCGAATCGGTAGGGTATCTGGCGGGCTATGAGATTCCAGTCTGTCCAGTTATCCTCGAAGAAGGAGTATTCGATTGCATCGTTCAGGCCGTAGCGTTCAAGATTGTCGATGGCCTCGGGGGTGGCGGTCATCAGCCAGCGGCGCACCTCGCCAAGACGCGATGCATCGGCGGGGAGCTTGACGTACAGCCCCTTCACCACCGGACGCTCGAGGATAAACTCGTCGGGATGTCCGGCATAGTAGCGGCGTATCGTGTCGTCGGGCACACTCTGGCGATGGGCCTCTCGGAGTTTGCGGCGATATGTGGCCACAATGAGGCGCTTGCGGTAGTCGTTGACCATGCGCTCTATTTCGGCCATCTCATCGATATTGTCGCGGCCGAGGTCTTCGAGCAGCAGGCGGTCGATCCATCCATCCACGATTGAGTTGAAGAGCATCGCACTGTCGGCGGGAGTCATCCCGTAGGGGATTCTGACGAGCACCTCGCGCATCATCAAGGCCGAATCACCCACCTGCGCAACAATCTCATCGGGCAACGCATCGGCATCGGCCGAACGGCGGCACGACACCATGCCCACCCCTGCAGCAAGCAGCAGCGGGAGCATCATCGCAGCGATATGTGATGCAGCTCTTTTCATCTTGACATCATGGCGTTACGCGCGGCGCGGCATGGAGTTCAGGCTCTGAAAGGCGCTCCCTCCTCCAAGCCCGCTAAAGGCTCCTACCGGCGCCACATGGCTCCACAGCAATTGAATTTACAAATTTAGCAAAATTTCGCGATTCAGCCAAAACCGCACGCATCCCCTACCCCGCATCGCCACCTTTTCGGCCCATAACGCCCGCTCCTCACGAAAATATCATCCCAACGCCGTTAAGTTAGGAAGGGCCTGAATATCTCATAATCGGTAAGATGGGAAAGGAATTTAAGGGCGCGGATTTTTTCGCTTGTCGCTGCGCGACTGCGCCGCGGATGGAATGGATTAACGCGGATCTAATTGTGTAATGCGCTGGTTTGGACGCTGATGGGGCCGGATGCATCTCGGCGCTGAGCGCCTTGATGCTCGCGGATGGCTGCGCATTCCCCTTTGATACGGGGTTCACGGGAGAACGAGGCTTACGGGAGAACGTAAAAGCCGTGCTCCCGTCACCTCGTTCTCCCGTAAAAAGGATGACATCACTTGAGGTCGACCAGTATCCGGCACCATCCGCGACGCCACAAGGCGCATAGCGCCGATGTGCCTGCGCCCCATCCAAATTGCATATGAAGCAAAAGAGAAAATCCGCGTTAATCCTTCCCATCCGCGCTCGCAACGAGCTGCGCAGCAGCGAGTAAGAGAATGATCCGCGCCTAAAAATTCCTTCCCCATCTTCCAAGCCAACTTAGCCAAGCTTGTATCGCCTAAAAATTCCCTCCCCATCTTCCAAACCAACTTTGCCAAACTTGTATCGCCTAAAAATTCCTTCCCCATCTTCCAAACCCAGCTTAAGGCATTAGATGAGAGCCGGCCCCGCTCCGCGATGCGGAACAGGGCCGGCTGAGATATCATTCGGAATCAGTAGCCGCGGTCGTGCTATCCGACGGCGGCGACGCCGCTTAGCGGCGGATAGACTTCACGACCGAGCCATCGGCACGACGCTCAATCACCAAGCCTTTGGCATCGGCACCAACCTCGAGGCCATGCACATTGTAGAACTTCGACACTCCCGTCACGTCGGCCTCTACGCCGGCCACACCCGAGAGATCAGCCTCCCAGCCAAACTCATAAGAGTACTCACTGGTGTTCCATTCACTAATCTCTTTAATGGTGATGCGCGTGGGATAGCCCTCCGCATCAAGAGTCCAGCCATAGGTCTCGGTTTCAGTATAATTATCAGTGGCCGACACCGATACCGACTTCACCGGCAGCTCCGCCGGAGCCTTACCCATAAACCCGGCAAAAGCAGCCAACTGCAAGTCATCGATATCCACGCTATAGAGGTCGTCATACAGCGCCAGACCACCCACATTCTTCGTGCCATCATACTCGAAGGTAATCACCCGCGACTCAGAGGCACTCTCGCCGTCGATCTCCTCAATCTTCACGATAGAGCCGGCAGCATCATAGGTGATGCGGGTCTCCTCAGTCTCATCCGGCTGGATATACTTGAAGTTGGTCAGGCGTCCGTCGGTATACTCGAAGTTATACGTGCCATCATCCGGAGTGCCATCCTCATACTCAACACCCTTCACCACAAGGCCCTCATCATTGAGAGTCATCACATAGGTGTAGACCTCCGGATAATCCTTATCCTTGCAAGTGATTGTAAGTTGTTTCTCAGCCAGCTTCGAATAATCGAAGGTATAAGTCTCTCCCGGACTCTCTACCGACACCAGGCGCCCCTGTGCATCATACTTATAGAGAGCCTTTTCGCTCTCAGTGCCATAGACATTAGTCACCGAAGCCAGACGTTTAGATGCAGCCGACGCACCGAAAGCCAGCGCCACAGCCGCCACACAAAGTAAAAGTTTCTTCATATACAAGTGATTATAAAAAAATTAACGGGCAAAAGGGGATTCCAATTAACCCTTAAGCCAAAAAACATCACAAATATACGACATTCCCGCCACCCCACCAAATAATCCCCTCCTTTTAACAACAGGAGCGCAATCCTCGCGGAAATAGAGCCACTCAACCACGTCAACGGAAGCACGCTCCCCCGGGAGTAGGGAGCTGACGGGAGAACGGTGTTTACGGAAGAACGGTGTTTACGGAAGAACGGTGCCCCCCTCCCAGGGCCCAGCGGTCAACGAAGTTTCTCCCCATAACTCCCATGCCTCCCAGAATTCCCATACCTCCCGGAATAGCAACTACGAGGCGCTTTCTCCTAAGAAATAGGCGACTGCGAACGTAATCGCCATGATGATCCCCACAAGCAGCAGCACATGCACCGGCGCCACCCCGAACAGCGGAAGCACCACCGCCACCAACAAAGTAATCACCGCCACCCACAACGTATACTGCGCAATCCGCATCTGCTTACGCGCCATGCGCTCCTCCGGAAAGAGAAAATCATTAGCCACCAAATCCACCAACGAAACCGACGGATACACATGACACAACAGATAATCCGCCAACTCCTCCTGCAACTGCGAGCCAAGCTCCTTGTTGACCAGCACCTCGCCCCCATCCCTCCAAATTCCACGGCTGTAAATCGGGAGTTTAGGAGTTTTTAGAAATAATTTTTGTAAATAATTGACTTTAAATTT
>CAJTNN010000020.1 GCA_910577585.1 uncultured Muribaculaceae bacterium
CGTTGATGAATGGATCATTGATTTCGCCGTGGGTGTCGACTTGTTTGTCGGTGACAAGTTTGTCGGTCTTTATGTATCCTGGTTTGCGGTTATGCACACACCTGATGTAGACCTGATAGAATCCGTCTTTACGCTTCGTTCTTACGATTGCTTTAAATATTGGCATAATTATTTGATTGATAAGAAATAAAGTTTGTAAACATTTTGTAAACTCTTTGTAAGCGCACCCGCTGAAAAATGTATCATTTTTTGTAAGCAAATTCTACATATTGTGCGCGGTTATCGTGAGGAACTGGCGAGGGGTCTTAGAATAGTTTAGGCGATAACCCGCCGTTTTACAGCAGGTTATCGCCTAAGGATGCGATTGTCAGGGGATTGTGCTTAGTCCTCGATTGCCGCCTGGGCAGCTGCTACGCGGGCGATGGGCACACGGAAGGGTGAGCAGCTGACGTAGTTCATGCCGAGTTTGGCGCAGAACTTGACTGAGCTGGGCTCGCCGCCGTGCTCGCCGCAGATGCCTACCTTGAGGTCGGGGCGTGTTGCGCGGCCTTTCTCTACGCCCATGCGTACGAGCTGGCCTACACCCTCCTGGTCGAGTACTTCGAAGGGATCTACCTTGATGATGCCGTGGTCCTTGTAGAATTTGAGGAACTTGGGAGCATCGTCGCGAGAGAATCCGAAGGTCATCTGGGTGAGGTCGTTGGTGCCGAATGAGAAGAATTCAGCTACCTCGGCGATCTGGTTGGCTGTGAGGGCCGCGCGGGGCACCTCAATCATTGTGCCGACCTTGTAGGGGATTGTATCGCCTTTCTCCTCGAATACCTTGTTGGCAGTGATGTTGATTACGGCTGCCTGGTTCTGCAGCTCCTTGAGAGAGCCTACGAGGGGCACCATGATTTCGGGGTATACCTTGAAGCCCTTGGCCTTGCAAGCGAGAGCTGCCTCGATGATGGCGCGGGTCTGCATCTCGGTGATTTCGGGATAAGTTACGCCCAGACGGCAGCCACGGTGGCCGAGCATCGGGTTGAACTCTTCGAGAGAGTCAACTTTAGCTTTCACCTCTTCGAGAGTGAGGCCCATCTCGTTGGCGAGCTCCTTCTGAGTGGCTGTCTGGTGGGGTACGAACTCGTGCAACGGGGGATCGAGCAGGCGGATTGTCACGCCGAAGCCGTCCATAGCCTCGAAGATGCCTTCGAAGTCACCGCGCTGCATGGGGAGCAGTTTTGCGAGAGCTGCACGGCGACCCTCTTCGTCGGATGCGAGAATCATTTCGCGCACAGCCTTGATGCGGTCGCCCTCGAAGAACATATGCTCTGTGCGGCAGAGACCGATGCCCTGAGCGCCGAAGTTGCGTGCCTGGATGGCGTCGCGGGGAGTGTCGGCGTTGGTGCGTACGAGAGTCTTGGTGTATTTGGCAGCGAGATTCATGATAGCTGCGAAGTCGCCACCGATTTCGGGCTCGGTAGTGGGCACCTGGCCGTCGTAGACATCACCTGTAGAACCGTTGAGCGAGATCCAGTCGCCCTCTTTGTAGGTTTTGCCGCTCATCTTGACGGTCTTCTCCTTGTAGTCGACGATGATTTCGCCAGCGCCTGACACACAGCACTTGCCCATGCCGCGAGCCACAACGGCAGCGTGCGATGTCATGCCGCCGCGCATAGTGAGGATGCCCTGGGCGACAGCCATGCCGCGGAGGTCTTCAGGCGAAGTCTCGATACGTACGAGCACAACCTTCTTCTTCTTGTCGGCCCATTCCTCAGCCTCATCAGCAGAGAATACGATCTGGCCGGTGGCGGCGCCGGGCGAAGCGGGGAGACCCTTTGCTACGACAGTGGCACGCTTGAGGCCATCTTTGTCGAATACGGGGTGCAGGAGCTCGTCGAGTTTCTGGGGCTCCATGCGGAGCAGGGCAGTCTTCTCGTCGATCATGCCGTCGCGCAGAAGGTCCATGGCGATTTTCACCATAGCCTCACCTGTGCGCTTGCCGTTGCGGGTCTGGAGCATCCAGAGTTTGCCGTCCTGGATGGTGAACTCCATGTCCTGCATATCCTTGTAGTAGTCTTCGAGGCGGTGAGCGATGGCGATGAGCTCAGCGGCGCAGTCGGGCATAGTCTCCTCGAGAGCGGGATATTTCTCGCGGCGCTCCTCTTCAGAGATGCCCTGGAGTGCGGCCCAGCGGCGAGAACCCTCTACGGTGATCTGCTGGGGAGTGCGGATGCCGGCCACCACGTCTTCGCCCTGAGCGTTGATGAGGTATTCGCCGTTGAAGATATTTTCGCCGGTAGCGGCATCGCGGCTGAATGCCACGCCGGTGGCAGAATTATTGCCCATGTTGCCGTAGACCATAGCCTGCACATTGACGGCTGTGCCCCATTCCTCGGGGATCTGGTTCATGCGGCGGTAGAGGATTGCGCGTTCGTTCATCCAGCTGTCGAACACGGCGCAGATGCCACCCCAGAGCTGCTCCCATGCAGATTCGGGGAAGTCCTTGCCGGTGTGCTTGAGCACAGCGGCTTTGAAGCGCTTCACGAGCTCCTTGAGGTCTTCGACATCGAGTTCGTTGTCGAATTTCACACCCTTCTCCTCTTTGATTTCGTCCATGATAGCCTCGAAGGGGTCGATGTCGGTCTTAGAAGCGGGCTTCATGCCGAGTACCACGTCGCCGTACATCTGCACGAAGCGGCGGTAGCTATCCCATGCGAAGCGGGGGTTGCCGCTCTTCTCGGCCATAGTGGCTACTGTGGCGTCGTTCATGCCGAGGTTGAGGACGGTGTCCATCATGCCGGGCATAGATGCGCGAGCTCCTGAGCGAACAGATACGAGAAGGGGATTTGAGGGGTCATCGAATTTATTACCGGTGAGTTTCTCGACATGGGCGATAGCTTTCTGCACATCGCTCTTGATGTCTTCAACCACTTTATCGCGGCCATATTGGGTATACTCGTTGCAGACTTCTGTGGTGATGGTGAAGCCGGGAGGCACCGGCATGCCCAACAGATTCATTTCAGCAAGGTTAGCACCCTTGCCGCCGAGGATGTTGCGCATCCCGGCATTACCTTCGGCTTTTCCGTCGCCGAATGTATAGATCTTCTGTGCCATTTATTGTAATAAATTTATTGTATATTGCTTGTAGTCAACTGTTTTGGGTTGAGAAGAGAGTCGATGGCGCAGATTGTGGTGGCGCCAGGTTATGAACTTTAAGTTAGTGTCTGCCATAGACTATAGTCTGGTGAGCGCCTGTAAGCCGGTGGACTTGATGCCAGCCAGAGCCAAGTCTTTGAGAGTCACTAATAATTGCAAAGTTAATAATTTCTTATGAATTAGCCATAAAAGGGGATTAATTTTTAGGTAGGGAGCCGGTCGAAATTAAGACGCTGCTGAATTAAAAAATCATATGGAGCAGCGTTTAGTGTGGGCAGCCCCTCATCAACTCCTTTACGGCGGGACTAATCATTTCACTCTGAGCCAGTAGCCGAGGGCGAATTCAAGTGCCATTGAGTTTGAGGCGTTGAAGGTGTCGCGTCGTGATGATCCGAAGAGGTTGCCCAGGCCATAGTAGAAGCGGCATTCCAAAGTGATGGAGTGGCGCGGGGTGATGCTGAATTCACCACCCAGTCCGGCACAGATGCCGTAGTCGATGCGTTGGGTGATAGGTTCGGCATATTGAGCCACAGAGTGCCATTTCGGAAAGTCGGGCAGTGAGGAGGTGTCGGATGTGTCGAAGTTACAGCTCTCGGAGTCGCTGATGCGCAGGGCGATCAACGGGCCGACGTTGGCGAAGAATTTAGCGCGTCGGCCGAAGTATATGTGAGCCAGCACCGGAAGCTGCAGATAGTCGAGAGTGCGGGCATAGTGATAGGGTGCACCCTCGAAATTCTCGCTCCATCCGCGTTGGATCCAGTTGAGTTCGGCAGCCAGACCGAAATGGTTTTCTTCGATATATCTGAAGGTTACTCCTGCCAGTGCACCCGCTTTCATCACCTGCTTCACACTCGGATTGAAGAAATTGCGCGATATATCGGCGCCTGCGCGGGCGCCGACCGATATGTTGGC
The DNA here is from genome assembly GCA_910577585.1 of uncultured Muribaculaceae bacterium. Taxonomy (GTDB): domain Bacteria; phylum Bacteroidota; class Bacteroidia; order Bacteroidales; family Muribaculaceae; genus Lepagella. The sequence continues at coordinate 4,054 of CAJTNN010000020.1, forward strand.
CGAGTAATGCGATTGAGCCGCCGCACGGCCAGGGAGCGCAAGGGTGGCGACTATAGCGAGAGCGCCGACTGCAAGTCGCAGTATTGATTTGCGTACATCAGCTTTCATTCTGCCTCCTCTTTTTCGTCGGGCGAGAGGGTGATTTTCTCAGGCGAGCCGTAGCGCTGGAACTCCACCACATAGACTTCCGGATTGACGAATCCTCCCCAATTGTTGACTCTTTCCAGACCGATTGGCGACTGCAGGGTGGGGAAGTCGGTGAATGTGGCGTTGAAGTCGCCTCCGGTGGCGTTGATGTTGGGTATGAAGTAGGTGACGATGTCGTAGGCAGTGGCCGAATACACTGGGTATGATTTCATGGGCGTGTGGCCGTAGAGAGCCTTGAAACCATCGATAAAGCGCCGGGAGGCCGAGGCCTCCGAATCGAAATAGAATCGCGACGGCAGCAGCACCGCATTGCTGTCGAAGAGCTGGCGCTGGGCATCGACCATTGTCACCCAGTTGGGGCGACCGATCACGCGTATATCGGCCATCGGGTTGTTGTCGCGCAGAGTGTTGATGCGCTCCAGGGCATCCTTGACATCATCGCGTGCGGAGGGGGTGGCGTAGATCAGATATTTGCCATCTTCAGCCGGTAGTGTGAAGTCGGCCAGTTCGGTGATCAGAATCTCCTGAGGCATGGATGATGTGGCGGCGATGTGATTCTGCAGTATCGCCTCGCCCATGGTGTCGGATGCATCCATCTTGCCGGCTATGAGAAGCTGATAGTCGGGATAGGTCTTACCGATGTAGGTGGCCACCTCATCATTGAAGTATGATGTCGGTGCCAGATACTGTATGATTGCCGGATTCTCAAGATAAGCCTCATCCTTGACGTCGAAAGCATTGATCAGATGGATGGAATGCGAGCTGGCATATTCGGCAAGATATTTAGGGAGTTCCTTGTCGGCTGTGGTGACGAGGATATCGGGACCGAAAGAGTCGAGCGAGGCAATGACGTCGGCCATCGACGACTTACCGTCGAGAATTGTAATGGCCGTCGGGAAGGGGCGCGATTTAATGTCGTTGACGCCCATCAAGGCACCGCGAGCGAACTCCATGTCGCGGTTGGAATCGACATCATTGAGCACAACGGCTACCTTCACAGCGTCAGGATTGACAATGCCTGATTCAGCGGCAGAGACCTGTCCGAGGTTGTGGACCTCATTATATAATTCGCGACGCCCCTCTTCAGTTGCCTCGCGCGGGTCCTCGGCCACGTAAGTGTGCTCGACTTCAACAGTCTCTACATCAGGCAGAGTGATTACGTCGCCCCGCTTAAGCTTGGCAATGCCCGGGTTAGCCTCCTTCAGGATATCTACAGGCACACCCGTAGATGCTGACACCGAGGCCCAGGTGTCGCCACGGCGCACTTTATAGGTTGAGAGAGATTTGACACGTGTCTCCTCTACGACCTCAGTATGCATTTCATCAGCCCGCGAATCAGCGGCTATACGGATAGTCTCGCCCACCTCGGGATTGTCGTAAGAGATGCCCGGATTGAGTTTGTAGAGATCCTGCACGGAGGTGTTGTAGCTTTTGGCTATGCCGTATAGGCTCTCCCCCTCATTGACTTTATGATAGGTGATGCCATCGGATTCTGTATCGAGATCAGATTGTGGCGTGGGGCTGGAGATGGTGAGTGTCTGCCCGGCGCGTATGCCGTCGCGTGCAGAGGGGTTGAGGGCATAGATCGTCTCGAGAGGCACATCATAGAATTTCGATATGCCATAGATTGTCTCACCCGACTTGACAGTGTGGGTGATGCTACCCCCTTCGGAGAGTGCGGTCTGGCGTTTGGCCGATGGCGTGCGCTCGGTCTTGGGGGCCGGATAGTATATGAGAGTCCCCTTATCGAGGGGCGACGACACATCCTTGTTGGTGTTGGTCAGAATCTCCGGGTCCCATCCGAAGTGATTGGCAATGCCGAAGAGCGACTCCCCCTTTTTAGACTCATAATAATAGAAAGTTTTGCCGAGGATAGTCACCTTGGGAAGGTCGGTCTCAGCCTGGGCGAGGAGAGGCAGTGAGAGCAGAGTGCCTGCAATCAATATCTTGCTTGTCGAAACCATGGCATTCAAATAATCTGATTTGAGAAGAATGAGGAGTAGATGATGTAGTATACGGTCATAGCCGGAATGACCATCAGCAGCGAATCGATGCGGTCAAGAATGCCGCCGTGGCCCGGAATAAGATTACCGGAATCTTTAAGGTTGAGATTGCGCTTGATGACTGATTCAAAGAGGTCGCCGAATGTAGAGGCCAGCGCCACGATCAGACCACCGATTGCCCAGAAGAGCGTATGGTTGCAGATGGAGCCGATGGCCAGCGCGGGCCAGAAAGCTCCCATGGCAGCTGCCACAACAATGGCGAAGATTGCGCCTCCCCAGAAGCCCTCCCATGATTTTTTAGGCGACACACGCTCCAGCAGGCGGTGGCGTCCGAAGATGCTTCCTACGATAAAAGCCCCGGTGTCATTGACCCAAATGATGATAAACATTGCCAGCAGGGGCAGGCATGATGAGCCCATGGCCGAAAGATGCAATCCGGCATAAGTCATCAGAGCCATCGGGAGGGCGATATATATCTGCGCAGCCATATCTACGGCAAACACTTTCTCAGGGTGCTGATGCCCCGAGTATATGGTGAGAATCATGCGGCCGATAAGCCATAACACCCAGAGCAGCGCGAAAGCGTAGGGGAGAGGCATTGTGGGCACCGGAGCAAAGATAAGGCAGGCACCTCCAACCATGTTGTAAAGATTCATGGCCATTGAGACGCCCTCAGAGCCGAAACGCATTTTTCGGAACTCAGATATGCCCAGGATGCCGAAGAGGAGCGCCAGCAGGGCCACACCGAGGCTCTGCATACAGCACGCGAGGATTATCAGCAGCACATATACACCACCCGAAAGGGCGCGGATAGTAGTTTTTTTTGCATCAAGCATTGTTTTTGCCGGGTAGAGAAGTTAATATGAATCAGTCTATTAGACAGGAGCTACGGCGCGGTGTCCGCACGCCTGCCGCGACATGACGGAGCGTCACATCGCATACAAACTACAAAATTAAGAAAAAAACCGCAAAAGACCTATTCTTTTGCGGTTAATTAAGTTTTGGGCCCATGGTGTCGCTGAAGATTAATGATTCAACTGCGGCGTGGGGTGGCTAATAAGGCCGGTGAGGAGGGGGGAGATGAGCTTAATCCTCAGATGTGAGATCTTTGGGAATGGCAGCGAGCGTGAGATCGTGGTCTTCGATAAATTTCAGAATCTGCTGTTTCTCCTGCGAGTCATCGACATCGACCTTGATGCGACGCATGGCGTTGAATACCGATGTGGCCGAGCCATAGAGGTGGCGGTAGGCGCTGGCGATATCATCGATAGTCTTCTCAGACTTGCCGCACTTGCGCAGCACATAAGAATTGATGCCCTTGTATTCAATCGGGTTATGAGCCATGATGACGAAGGGGGGAACATGGCTGTTGACACGGCAGCCACCCTTGATGAGGCACATCTCGCCCACATCGCAACCCTCATGCACCAGAGCGTTCGACGACAGAATCGAGTAGTCGGCAATCTTCACATCGCCGGCAATCTTGACGGCGTTGCCCAGCACGCAATAGTCGCCGATTTGCGAATCGTGGCCGATGTGGGTCTGGGCCATGATGAATGAGTTGCTGCCGATGCGTGTGGCGCCGTCGGGGTGAATTGAGCGGTTGATGATGACGTGTTCGCGTATCGTATTGTTGTCGCCGATGATGACGAAGCTGTCATCACCTTTCCAACGGAAGTCTTGCGGATTAGCCGAGATGATAGCACCCTCGTGGATGATGTTGTTTTTGCCGATTCTTGCCCCGGAGCGGATTACGGCATTCGGGCGGATGTGGCAGTTGTCGCCAATCTCTACATTACCTTCGATAAACACGAAGGGTTCGATTGTGATGTTGTCGCCCAGTTTAGCCATCGGGTCAACATATGCGAGTTTGCTGATCTTATTCATAGTGCGGAAGGTATTAGAAGGGTTATACATTACTGGCAGATTGACTTGCGTCCCTGTGAGGTCGCGGTGCGGCCAACGTCGGAGGGTGCACCACTGCATTGTCCGGCTATTGACCATGGTGCAGCGAAAGCATCAATCCGATTACAAAACTAATAAAAATTATTATATTTACAACAAAAAAATTAAGGAAAATATAGATATGGCGTTTAAACTTTTTGTGAAAAAAGTAAAGAAGTTGCTTAAAGCTTTTTCGTAAAAAGTTTTAAGCAACTTCTTTATATGCCTCTGTTGTGAGGGGTTGGGAGCGAGCATCCTCCTGAAATAGGCGATGCAGGCTTATAGACCAAGTTAACGGCCACCGCCCACGGCCTGATAGAGCTCGATGAGCGCGGTCACCTTATTGTGCCAGCAGCTGAGGCTTGTGAGCTGGGCCTGCAGCAGAGCCGAGCGGGCGGTCAGCACCTCAAGATATGTGGTCGACTGATTGAAGGTGAGAAGTTCCTGGGTGTATTCTACCGAGCGCTCCAGAGCCTCGACCTGCTTGTCGACCTGCTGACGCTTCTCATGATTCTTGGTGTATTTCACCATAGCGTCCGACACATCGGCCGAAGCTGAAAGAATCGAATGTTCGAAGTTGTTGAGCGCAATCTGCTGACTTGCCTTGGCAGCCTCAAGAGTGGCGATGTTCTGGCCACGCGAGAAGATCGGCGCGGTGAGCTGGCCTGCCAGCTGGATAAACCATTTGCCGGGATTCGAGATAAGGCTTCCGAGCAGATTGGTGAATCCACCCTGCGCCGAGATGTTGAGACTCGGATAGAAGGCGGCGCGGGCTGAATTGGTGGTGTAGTAGGCCGCGGCCAGACTACGCTCGGCGGCCGCCACATCCGGGCGTGCTGCAAGATAAGTCATCGGCAGCCCTGTCACCATAAACTCCGGGATATCGAAATTCAGGTCAGAGGTCACCTGCCATTCCTGCGGGTAGGTGTCAAGCAGGAGCGAGAGGGTGTTCTGGGTGGTGCGGATAGATTGCTCAAGGTCGGGAATAGAGGCGAGGATACTGTAGTAGTTGGCCTCACTCTGGGCCACGGCAGCCTCATTGACCATGCCGGCGAGCTTCATATCCTTCATCGACTGCACCTGGTCAGCCCAGATTTCAGAAGTGCGCTGGGTCAGAGCGAGCTGCTGATTGAGCAGCACGAGTGCATAATAAGTTGAAGCCACACCGCATACAATCTGCGACTGCGCCGCCTGACGGTAAGCCTCAGCCTGCTCGACACCTACGGCAGCGCCACGCTTACGGTTGAGAATCTTGCCGAAAGCATCGATCTCCCAGTTCAGGGCCGCCGGGATGGTGTAGGTCCAGTTCATATGGCTGCCACCATATGAGGAGGTGCCACCGTTGGGGTTGATTGAGAGCGAGGGGAAATAGCTCAGTTTAGCACCCTTGAGCTGTGCGCGCGCGATATCGACGTTGAGTCGGGCGTTGTCGAGGTCGGTGTTATTGTCGAGAGCTGTCTGGATGAGGCTCTGCAGCTGCGGGTCGGTGAAAACCTCGCGCCATCCGAGATAGGGGAGAGAGGCCGAATCGGGAGTTGCCTCAGTCGCCCGGCGATAATCGTTGATTATCGCATTATCCTCGGGGATCGAGTATTTCTTATAGATATTGCAGCTCGACAGCGTCGTTGATGCCACGGCGGCAATAACCAATGTCTTAATTATGAATTTAGCTTTCATTATAAGCATAATCTTATGAAAGTTAGAGTCCTGCACCGCCCTCTCCGGGGTGAAGGGGCGGTGCAGAGCCCTTAATTATTTCTTGATCGCGTATTGCTCGATTTCCGATGAGAGTTCCTCGACATCTTTGTCTTTCCACTTCACAGGCGAGATCTTCTCCTGAATCAGCTGGAAAGCCATGAAGAGCGCCGGCACCACGAGCACCTGGAGAATCATGCCGATAAGCATACCGCCTATGGCACCTGTGCCGAGCGCCTGGTTACCGTTGCGACCCGCACCATGTGCGAACATCATCGGCAGCAGGCCGATGATCATGGCCAGCGAGGTCATGAGGATCGGTCGGAGACGCGCCACAGCGCCCTGGATGGCCGAGTTAAGCACGCTCATGCCGGTCTTGCGGCGGTCGAGCGCGAACTCTACGATAAGGATCGCATTCTTGGCGAGCAGACCGATAAGCATGATGAGGGCAATCTGGAGATAGATATTGTTGGCGATATCCATCATTCGGGCAAAGAGGAACGCGCCCATCAATCCGAAGGGTACCGAAAGGATAACGGCCCACGGCAGGATGTAGCTCTCATACTGAGCCGAAAGGATAAGGTAGACGAACAGGAGCACCAGAGCGAACACATAGCCTGTGCCACCGCTTGAGCCCGATGACTCCTCACGCGTCATGCCCGAATACTCGAAGCCATAGCCCACGGGGAGTGTCTCGCTTGCGATGCGGTTGATTGAGGCGATAGCCTCACCCGAAGATACGCCCGGAGCCGGCGTACCGGTGATGGAGATTGCCGTAAACATGTTGAAGCGGTCGATAAGGTCCGGACCATATACGCGTGTCAGCTTGACGAAGTTATCGATCGGCGCCATCTCGACACCGTTGCGGATCTTGATCTGCTTCAGCGTCTCGGGCGACACACGCGCCTCCGGAGCAGCCTGCATCATTACGCGGTAGAGCTTACCGTAGCTGTTGAAGTTGGAGATATACATACCGCCATAGTAACCCTGCAGCGCCTGCAGCACAGCGCTCTGAGTCAGACCGGCCTGCTTGATCTTGGCCACATCGAGCTCTACGAGATACTGCGGGAAAGTGGGGTTGAAGTTGGAGTATGCCATCTGGATAGCCGGGTCGGCGTTGAGCGCGCCGATAAACTTCTGATAGACCTCGAAGAATTTATCGAGGCTACCGCCGGTGCGGTCCTGCAGTTTCACCTCAAAACCGTTAGACACCGAATAACCCGAAATCATAGGGGGCTGGAAGAACATGATGCGTCCACCCTTCACGACCGAAGTCTTGGCGAAGAGCTGACCGAGGATAGCTTGAGCGCTCTCGGTGGCCTCATCGCGGTCATCCCAATGTTTGAGCTTGATGATGAACGAACCATAAGTGTTACCCTGACCACCGATGAAGCTATATCCGGTGATGGCGGTGCGGCTCTGCACGGCCGGAATCGATCCGATGATGCTGTCGACCTGGTTCATCACCTCCTGTGTGCGCTCTTGCGAAGTGGCCGGAGGCATGGTGACAGCACCCATGATTGTGCCGGTGTCCTCAGTGGGCACAAGGGCCGTGGGGGTGATAGCCATAAGCCATACGAGCACAGCCACTGACGCAGCCACGAGAGTGAAGCCGGTGATTTTATGGGCGCAGAACCAGTTGACAATCACACGGTATCCGCGGAGCAATTTGTCAAACGAGCGGTTGAACGCATCGATAAAGTCGCGGGTGAATATGCCGATAAGAGCCAGCACAGCCACAGCCACTGCGATGCAGCTCAGAGCCACATTCTCAAACGTATACCAACCGAGCACGAGGAACACGATAGCCGCGATAAGCAGCAGCGTGGTCACCAGCGGCGGGAACTTAAGACGCTTCTTATAAGTCTCCTTCATCGACTCGGCAGCAGCGCCGTAGGCATCGCCCATGCGCTCCTTGAGGCTCTTCGACTCATCATGACCCTTAAGGAAGAGGGCGCAGAGAGCCGGCGACAGAGTAAGCGCGTTGACAGCCGACAGACCGATGGCCATGGCCATTGTCAGACCGAACTGACGATAGAAGATACCTGAAGTGCCACCCAGGAACGACACCGGGATAAACACAAGCATCATGACGAGGGTGATGGAGATAAGGGCGCCCGAAATCTCACGCATCGCGTCGATTGAGGCCTTGCGCGGTGACTTATAGCCTTGGTCAAGCTTGGCATGCACCGCCTCCACCACCACTATCGCATCATCGACCACAATCGCAATCGCAAGCACGAGAGCCGAGAGGGTGAGAAGGTTGAGGGTGAAGCCGAAGATGTATAGCAGGAAGAAAGTACCGATAAGAGCCACCGGGATGGCAATCATCGGGATCAGAGTCGAGCGGAAATCCTGCAGGAAGATAAACACCACGATAAACACTAGTACGAATGCCTCGATAAGAGTCTTCACCACCTCATGGATAGAGGCGAAGAGGAAGTCGTTGACACTCATGGTGGTCTCGATTACCATGCCGGCCGGCAGACTCTTGCGGGCATCATCGATGAGCTTATCGATCTCCTCGATTACGGCAGTGGCGTTAGAGCCTGCGCTCTGGAACACGATTGCCGAGCTGCCGATGTGACCGTCGTTGAGGTTCTGGAAGCCATATGTCAGGCGCCCCAGCTCCACATCAGCCACATCCTTGAGGCGCAGAATCTCACCGGTGGGTGAGGCTTTGAGGATGATATCCTCAAACTCAGAGGGCTCTGTAAGACGACCCTTATACTTCAAGACATACTGGAAAGTCTGGTTGCCCTGTTCGCCAAACTGGCCCGGAGCCGCCTCGACGTTCTGTTCGGCAAGCGCTGCAGTGACATCAGAGGGCATCAGGTTATACTGAGCCATCACATCAGGCTTGAGCCATATACGCATCGAATAGTCAGAGCCGAAGGCCATTGCCTCACCCACACCCGGCACACGCTTGATGAGCGGGATGATGTTGATTGACATATAGTTGTCGATAAACTGGGTGGTATACTTATCCTCCGGGTCATACATACCGAGCACCATCAGCATCGAAGTCTGACGCTTCTGGGTGATGACACCTACCTGGTTGACCTCAGTAGGCAGGAACGCGGCAGCCTTGGCCACACGGTTCTGCACATCGACAGCCGCCATGTCGGGGTCCATACCCTGTTTGAAATATACGTTGATGGTGGCTGTGCCGTTGTTGGCGGCAGTCGACACCATGTAGTCCATGTTTTCCGCACCGTTGATCTGTTCCTCAAGCGGAGCAATCACGGAGTTCAGCACAGTCTGCGCATTCGCACCGGTGTAGGTTGTCGACACCTGGATAGTAGGAGGCGCGATGTCAGGATACTGTTCGATAGGGAGGCTGACCAGACCGAGCAGACCGAAAATCACGATAAAGATCGAGATTACGGTCGATAGCACCGGCCTGTTGATAAATCCGTCAAGTTTCATTTTGAATAAATTATGTCTGAAATATCTTATTTAGCAGTCGGAGCAGTCTGGGCGGCAGCTGCCTTGGGAGTGATGATCATGCCATCCTGAGCAGTCACGCCCACACCCTCGATTACGATAGTCTGACCCTGCGAGAGGCCGGAAGTGACGATATAAGTCTGGCCATCGCTTTCAGGAGCCACGGTGATCGGAGTAGAATGGAGTTTAGCAGAATCGCCCACTACATAGCAGAACTTCATGTCCTGAATCTCGAATGTGGCACTCTGCGGAATCTTGATGGTGTTGTTGTGGATAGAGGGGAAGAGCACCTCGCCGGTGTTGCCGCTTCGCAGCATGCCGTCGGGGTTGGGGAAGGCTGCCTTGATCTGGGCGCTGCCTGTAGATGAATCCAGCACACCGGAGATTGACACGATGTGTCCCTTCTGCGGATAGACAGAGCCGTCAGCCAGACGCAGCTCAACTTCCGGCATCTTGTTGCGCGCATCCTCAACCGAGCGCTTGCCGCCGTCGGTGAGTTCGAGAATCTCCTTCTCGGTCATAGAGAAGTAAGCCTCCATGACAGAGTTGTCAGACACGATAGTGAGCAGAGTCGACGGGCTCACGAGAGTGCCCTCTTTGAAGTCGATTTTGCCCACCATGCCTGAGATGGGAGATTTCACAACAGAATAAGAGAGATTCTTCTGTGCGGCCACGAGGTTGGCCTGGGTTTGGCGGAGCGACGCCTTTGCAGCGTTGAGGGCGTCGACAGAGGTCTGGTAGGCCGGAGCGCCGATGATGTTCTTGTCGAGGAGCATCTTGTTGTTGTTGGCGTTGGTCTGGGCAGTGTTGACATTTGCCTGCGCCACAGCCACAGCTGCCTGCGCCTGGTCGACGGCAGCCTGAAGCGAAACCTTATCGATTTCGAAGAGCACCTGGCCCTTGCTGACTTTCTGTCCTTCACGGACACATACTCGAGTCAGGAAGCCGGTGGCCTGGGGGCGGATCTCAACGTCGTTCTCGCCCTGGAGTGTAGTCGGATAGCCTGTAGTCAGTGTGGCATCTTCAGTGTCGACGGTCATCACTGCCAGCTCAGGAGCAGCCTGCTGCTGTTGCTGGGCATCTTTGTTACATCCTGTTGCAGTTATGCCGAGTGCCAGGAGGGCAGAGCCGGCATACAAAATGTTTAGCTTCATAAAGTTATAGTGTATGTTGGATTATTTATTTCAGACTATGCATGGCGGATAAGACTCCGCCTGATTCAGTTGAACTGCCATTGCGCCATAATTATAACACGGTGCGGCAGGGTAGGTTTAAAACTAAATATTGCAAAATAGTTTCCCGAAAACCCTTAAAAAGATACCTAAGGTTTGATGGCCATAGGTATCAGTATTTTTAAGGTGATGAGATTATGTGCAGATATTTCAGATGTTTCGGAGGGGGAAAGGCTCAGACTCCTGAGCGCTATCAGCCCGAAATGGTGGGTACGCCGCGCAATCAGTCGTTGTGTCTGAATTCCGGCGGAGTGCCTGCGTCATCGTCATCGTCGTCGGCAGCGGGCTGTGGGGCAGCGGGTGCCTGATGAGCGGGCGATGCCGCACGGTGGGGATGGGCATTTCTGATTTCATCCACAATCTCGTTGACCTCGGCATTGTCGCCGGCAGCCTTCTGCGGAGCAGAGTCACTTTTATGCTCAGTCTTCCGGAGACGTTCCTCATCGGCGGCGTTAAGTTCGAGAATCTCGTCGGTGCGTGATTTCCATTTGCGCTTGCCGAGGATGTTCTGCACGTCGTCGTGATAGATGACTTCGCGGTCAATAAGCATGTCGCGGATCTCATTATGCTGGCGGGCATACTCCTTGAGAATTGACTTCGCTCTTTCGTACTGCGAATTGATGATGTTTTTCACCTCATCGTCTATGAGCTTGGCCGTCTCTTCAGAATATGGCTTGGTGAAGCCGTAGTCCTGCCCGGTAGAGTCGGTATAGTTGAGGTTGGGGAGTTTGTCGCTCATGCCGTACATGATCACCATTGAGCGGGCAATCTTTGTGGCCTTCTCCAGGTCGTCGCTTGCGCCTGTGCCCACCTGACCGAGGAATACCTCTTCAGCCGCGCGGCCTCCGAGCATCCCGCAGATAGTGTCGAGCAGAGCCTGGGTGGGGATAATCTGGCGAGCCTCAGGAGCATACCATGCAGCTCCGAGGGCGCGTCCGCGGGGCACGATAGTCACCTTCACCAGCGGATTACCATATTGTGTCAGCCAAGAGATGGTGGCATGTCCGGCCTCGTGGGTGGCTATAGCCTGTTTCTCTTCGGGGGTAATGACACGCGAGCGCTTCTCGAGGCCTCCGACGATTCGGTCGATTGCTCCCATGAAGTCATCGAAGTCTACGGCCGGCTTGTTGTTGCGTGCTGCTATGAGCGCAGCCTCATTGCATACATTAGCTATGTCGGCACCCGAGAATCCCTGGGTCTGACGTGCCAGCTGCTCCACATCGAGCTTGCTGTTGACCTTAAGATTGCGCAGGTGCACATTGAATATCTCGATGCGGTCAGTGAGTTCCGGGAGGTCGACATATATCTGGCGGTCGAATCGTCCCGGACGGAGCAGAGCCTTATCGAGCATATCGGCGCGGTTGGTGGCGGCGAGAATAATCACTCCATTGTTTGATCCGAAACCATCCATGGCGGTAAGCATCTGGTTGAGCGTATTCTCGCGCTCATCGTTGCCCCCCATGCTCGGGTTCTTGCCACGCGCGCGGCCCACGGCGTCGATCTCGTCGATAAACACAATGCATGGGGCCTTCTCAGCTGCTTGTTTGAAGAGGTCGCGCACACGCGCCGCACCTACACCCACAAACATCTCTACGAAGTCTGAACCCGAAGTGGATAGGAACGGCACGTTTGCCTCACCTGCCACCGCCTTGGCCAGCAGAGTCTTACCGGTGCCCGGAGGGCCCACGAGCAGGGCACCCTTCGGAATCTTCGCACCCAGTTCAGTGTATCGCTGCGGATTCTTAAGGAATTCCACAATCTCCTCGATCTCCACCTTAGCTTCAGCCAGACCGGCCACATCCTTGAAGGTGACGTTCGTACCGTCAGACTTATCAAAGACCTTGGCACGCGACTTGCCGACATTGAATATGCCGCCTCCGGCGCCACCGCCGTTGCTCATGCGTCGCGACATGAAGAACATGAAGAAGATAAAGAGCGCTATGGGTCCGAAATACCAGAAGAGTTTCATCAGGTCAGACCCTTTCTCATAAGTCACATCCATCTCCGGTTTACCCTGTGCCACAAGATTGGCATTCCAGGCATCGATTTTGTCAGAGATTTTGTCGGCCGAGGGTATGGTGGCCTTCAGGAGTATTTCGGAATTTGAAGAGTATTCTGTCTTGATTTTCTGAGCTTTAAGCCCCTCATCGTTAAGCTGGCCCTCAGCTATGCCATTTTCAGACAGCACGGTGATTTTAGAGAACTGCCCCGATGCGGCAGCCTCCTCAAACTGGGTCCAGTTTACATTTTTAATCTGCTTATTGTCCTGGAAATAATAGAGACCCAGCAGACACATGATAATCAGGGCATACATCCAATACATATTGAATAGAGGACGCCGCCCTTGATTACGGTTATTTTTTTTAGGCATCAGGTTCATCATAGTTCGAAAAAATGGAATTAGGGTGTGGCTCTGACTCAGTCGATATCAGGAAGTTCGGTGAGTTTGCCATCGCTCCAAAGTTCTTCAAGGCGGTAGAACTCTCTGACTTCCGGCTGGAATACATGCACCATAATGCTGCCATAATCCACGATAATCCATTGCGCATTGCGATATCCATCAGTGGCATAAGGCTTGATGTGGAGCTTTTGGGCCACTTCATCGCGGATGTTGTCGGCGATAGCGCTGACCTGAGCCGAAGATCGTGCCTGGCATACGATCAGAGCCGGTGCCGGCGAAACCTCGATGTCAGCGAGGTCGATAAGACTGATTTTCTGACCCTTCTTATCGTATATGGCTTCTATTATGGCTGATTGCAAATCAGATGTAGGGAGCATTCTTGAAGAAATTATTAAGCTGAATAATAATATTATACATATCTGAGTGGGTGGGAAACCGCCTGGATTTCCCACCCGCTCTTATATTTATAACAACAAAATTACAAAAAATATCTGATATCAGTCGTAAAACTGCGTCTATTTTTAGCTGACTGAGGCCTAATTTTGTGTGCTGAGAGTGAATGTCGGAGAGCCGTCAGAACATCTGGCTACTATTCACTCTTCTTCAGAAGGGTATTCAGAAGGGGTATCTTGACTCGATGACGCTCCAGTCGACTATGTCCCAGATTTTGTGGAGGTAGTCGGGTCGGCGGTTCTGATAGTCGAGGTAGTAGGCGTGTTCCCAGACATCAAACACCAGGATCGGGTTGAGGCCCTGCGTCAGGGGATTGTCGGCATTCGAGGCCTTGATGATAGAGAGTTTACCCTCCTCATCGTTAGCGAGCCATACCCATCCGCTGCCGAATACAGATGCGCCGGCAGCCTCAAATTCTTTCTGGAACTCCTCATACGAGCCATATTGCGCCTCGATGCGCTCCATCAGTTTGCCGCCCGGCACTTTCTGGCCGGAGGGGTTGAACTGGAAGAAGTAGAAGATATGGTTCCAAGCCTGCGAGGCATTATTGAACACCGGGCCGTCGCTCTCTACGATGATGCGCTCCAGCGGCATGTCGGCATACTTTGTGCCCTCGATAAGGCGGTTGAGATTGTCGATATAGGCGCGCTCATGCTTGCCATAGTGGAAGTCGATTGTCACAGGCGAGATTACGGGCATCAGAGCGTCCGGGGCGTAGGGGAGAGGTGGCTGAGTGAATTTCATGTTTTCTGACATATTGAATTTAAATAAATTAAGGTTTTATGCGAGATTCAGTAAGCGCGGCACCAGGGGGCGCACTCTCATCTCATCTGCATGTTTGCTCATGTGTCACTTGCAAAATCATACAGAGTGACTCACGAGCCCGCAAAGCGGTCTATTCAGATAACAAGGCATCAAGCGCCGAGGTTCGCCCCAAAACAAAAAAATGAGTGCCGCAGGGTCGATTCAGACACTTCGGCACTCATATAATGCAACTTCAATGAGGAGTTGAAAATCAGTCGAATATGGCATCCCAATCCTTGTAGACGGGCTGATAGCCGGCCTCGATTATGGCCTGCTCTACCTCGGCGGGAGTGCGCGAGTCGCACACCTCGAATTGCTCGAGCTCCTCGGCCGCATGAGTGTAGCCACCCGGTTCGGTGCGGCTTCCGGCACTCATAGAGGTCACTCCGAGAGTGGCCATATTGTTGCGGAATAGAGGGGCCTCACGTGTGGATATCGAGATGTCGGCATCGTGGTCGAAGAGTCGGAAAGCGAAAGTCAGCTGGGCCAGCTGGCGGTCGGAGATGATGCTTTTGGGCTTGAATCCGCTTTCAGAGGGTCGCATACGCGGGAAGTTAACCGAGAATCTCGAGCGCCAGTACTTCTTCTGCAGATATCTCAGATGTCGGGCCAGCATCACGGCATCTCCGCGCCAATCCTCGAGACCGAGCAGAGCGCCGAGACCTATCTTATGCACCCCGGCCTCACCCATACGGTCGAATCCATTCAGACGCCAGTCGAAGAATGACTTCATGCCATGCGGATGATAGAGCTTATACGAATCGCGATGATACGTCTCCTGGAAACACACCACTCCGTTGAGTCCGGCATGAGTCAGTCGCTCATAGTCGGCGCTGCGCATGGGCTGCACCTCGATTGTGAGGTTATGGAAGTATGGACGGCATACTTTCAGCACCTTCTCAAGATAATCCACACCGCACAGAGCCGGGTATTCTCCGGCCACAATCAGGAGATTCTCAAACGGAGCCAACCTCCTGATAGCCTTGCACTCCTCCTCAACCTGCTCGAGCGACAGCACCGTGCGCGCCATCGGGTTATCATGATTGAATCCGCAGTAGATACACTTGTTGGTGCATGCGTTGCCCACATACATCGGGATATACATCGAGATTGTCTTGCCGAAGCGTTCGGCAGTGAAATGTCGGCTCAAGGCCGCCATCTCATCGATGCGTGGTGCGGCCGCTTCGGAGATAAGCACCGCGAAATCCTCAGGCGTGAGGGGCTTGACATTTCGCCGCGCCTTGCGCATGACGCGCTCGACATCGTCGGCCGTGGCCTCGGCCACGAGTCTCACAGTCGAGTCCCAGTCATAGCGGTCGATAATCTCGGCATAACCGTGACCAAAGATATGGTCACGGTCAGGATCCGAGTATTTCTTGGTCTTGCAGTTTAGTTCTGACATTCCTCCTCGATATTTTGGGAGATTCGCATCGCGCAGAAATTCGGGCCGCACATAGTGCAGAAGCGGTCGTCGGCCTCGTGAGCGTTACGTCGAGCCTCCATATAGAAGCGCTTGGCCTTTTCAGGGTCGAGCGATAGATTGAACTGGTCTTTCCATCTGAACTCATATCGCGCCTTCGAGAGAGCATCGTCGCGCACATTGGCGCCCGGATGACCCTTGGCAAGGTCAGCGGCATGTGCAGCGATCTTGTAGGCTATCACACCCTCGCGCACATCATTTAGGTTGGGCAGAGCCAGGTGCTCCTTCGGAGTGACATAGCAAATCATGGCAGTGCCAAGATTAGATATGATTGCAGCCCCGATGGCCGATGTGATATGGTCGTAGGCCGGAGCGATGTCGGTGGTCAGAGGACCGAGAGTGTAGAAAGGAGCCGACTTGCATGCCGAAATCTGGCGCTCCATATTCTCCTTGATTTTATGCATAGGCACATGCCCCGGACCCTCGATGAGTACCTGCACATCATGCTCCCATGCCTTCTGGCAGAGTTGGCCGAGCACATCGAGTTCGAGGAACTGTGCGCGGTCGTTGGCATCATGAGTGGATCCCGGACGCATGCCGTCGCCCAGCGACACAGCCACATCATACTTGTTCAGGATCTCGCAAATCTCATCAAAATGAGTGTATAGGAAGCTCTCCTCATTGTGCAGCACAGTCCACTGGGTCATGATAGAACCACCGCGGCTCACGCAACCGGTGAGGCGCTCCTTCACCAGCTCAGCGTGCTCGCGCAGCACACCGGCATGGATAGTGAAATAATCCACACCCTGCTCGCACTGTTCGATAAGAGTGTCGCGATAGATTTCCCATGTGAGTTTGCGCACATCGCCATTCACCTTCTCAAGAGCCTGATAGATGGGCACTGTGCCCACCGGCACCGGGCAATTGCGGATAATCCATTCGCGGGTCTCATGGATGTTATCGCCGGTAGAGAGGTCCATCAGAGTGTCGCCACCCCAATAGCAGCTCCACACGGCCTTTGCCACCTCCTCCTCGATGCCCGAAGAGAGAGCCGAGTTGCCGATGTTGGTGTTGAGTTTCACGCTGAAAGCCGCGCCGATAATCATGGGTTCAGCCTCGGGGTGATTGATGTTGGCAGCGATGACAGCGCGTCCGGCAGCCACCTCATCTCTCACAAACTCCGGAGTGATATGCGACTTTATGCCACGGCGCTCATTATCGAGATTCTCACGTATAGCCACATACTCCATCTCAGGAGTGATGATACCCTTTCGGGCATAATGCATCTGGGTGACACGCTGCCCCTCCTTAGCCTTACGCGGCTTATGGCTCACCGGGAACCGGATGGCATCGAGAGCTGCGTCATCGCGGCGTGCGCGGCCATAATCGCTGGTGATATCCTCTTGCAGCACAGTATCATCACGGTCGATGACCCAGCTTTCGCGGGTGCGCGGCAGTCCGGCATTGATGTCAATCTTCACATTCGGGTCCGTGTAGGGGCCCGATGTGTCATAGACAGTGATATCATCGTTAGGATACTCCACGCGGTGGCCGTTCTCGATTTTCACCGTGGGATACTGGTGGATGACGCGCATTCCCACCTTGATGGGGAAGAGTTTGCCATCGACATATATTTTATCTGATTTCGGGTAGGCCGAGAGGTCTATGTTCTCGATTTTCATGATTCAGTCAGTTGATTCTGTGATTGATATCTTATCAGTAATTGAGGAGACTCAATCGTATGGTAGATTAATTAGTCGCGTAGAAAATCTGTCGCGAAAGATTAAAGATTGTCAAGAAATGAAGTGAGGGGCGAGGTAGCCTGGGCAGTGAGAGAAGTGCTTCCCAAACCGGCGAGGAACGCCTCGCGTCCGGCCTCGACCCCTTTTCGGAAAGCGCGGGCCATGGCCACAGGGTCATCGGCCACAGCTATGGCCGTATTGACGAGCACAGCATCTGCTCCCATCTCCATTGCCTCGGCGGCGTGTGAGGGAGCACCTATGCCTGCATCCACAATCACAGGCACATTACTCTGCTCGATGATGATGCGCAGCATGTCGCGGGTAAGGAGTCCACGGTTGGTGCCGATCGGAGCGCCGAGCGGCATCACGGCAGCCGAACCCACCTCTTCGAGGCGTTTGCACAGCACCGGGTCCGCCTGGATATAGGGCAACACCACAAATCCCTCGGCCGCAAGCACCTCAGTGGCCTTCAGAGTCTCGATGGGGTCGGGCATAAGATAACGCGGGTCAGGGTGAATCTCCAGTTTGATAAACGGAGTGTTGAAAATCTCGCGGCTCATGCGTGCGGCCAGCACCGCCTCTTCGGCATTGCGCACACCCGATGTGTTGGGCAGCAGTTGCACATGCTCGCGGTTGATATGAGTCAGCATATCGTCAGTAGCCTCATTGAGCATATTGACGCGCTTCATGGCCACGGTGATCATCTGGGAGCAGGAGGCAAGGATAGCCTCCTGCATCACATCTGACGAAGGGAACTTGCCGGTGCCCACGAAAAGACGCGAGGTGAAGTCGCGGGGACCTATCTTGAGAATGTCGTTCATCATGCAGGTATTGAAAAAGGTAATATTCCGGGAGAGAGGTGAGATGATGGTGTGAGGAGAGACGCGTGGTGATGCAGAGAGGTTGGGGAGAAAGTAATAGATATGAAAAGGAGGAGAGTGATAAGAACGCGAGAGCGCTGATAATTAATCCTCAGTAGGGAGCAGGCTGATAAACCGGCGGGTAGCCTCGACCATGTCGTCGGCATTAGCGATAGCGCCGCTCACAGCTATGCCATCGCAGCCAGCCTCAAGCAGAGCCTGCACATCATCGAGTTTCACCCCGCCGACCGCCACATGGGCGATATTGATTTCGGCTGCATTCATCTCATTGCAGAGATTGGCAATACCCGAAATACCCAGAATCGGGGCGAGGTTCTCTTTGGTGCGGGTGTCGGCAAAGGGACCCATGCCGATGTAGTCGATATCAAGCGCGCGCACAGCCTCGATATCCTCGAATGTATTGGCCGTGACACCTATCACAGCCAGAGGACCCAGTTCCATACGGGCCTTTGAGGGGAGCATATCGGTCTTGCCCAGATGCACACCGGTGCAATTCACATCGCGGCAGACATCCACGTAGTCATTTATAATCAGGAAAGCCTCCTTCTCATCGGTGAGCGGCTTAATCTGGCGAGCCATCTCAGCCACCTCCTCTTGCGAGGCATCCTTCATGCGGAGCTGCACCCAACGGCATCCCCCCTCAAGCACGGCCTTCACTTGCTCAGGAATAGAGCGGCCGCAGTGTGTGTTTGTTATGTATTGTAACATAATTGTCTGAATAACATGTTATTATATCCATCGAAGAGCAATCCGTAATATCGTTGCCTGCCGAGTTAATCTAAAGTAGTCATAGCATTAACAAATTCATCAGCGATCTTTCTTTGTGTTTAATGAAAATTAAGACTGAAGATCGCAGAGGATTTCGGCGGTCGAGGATTCAACTGCAAAAATAACAAAATAATCTCTGATTCAGAAATAAATCAGGGTCTAAATGATGGCGAAATGGAGACTATACGGGCTTGAAGAGGGCTCCGAGCATTGCGGCTCCGCTGAAATTAAGCTGGTGCAGCAGCGGCAATCTCTCCGCAGTCACCCCCCCTAAAGCCACAACCCTCACGCCGCACTCATTTATGTGCTGTGCAAGCTGAGGATAAGACGAGGGGGGGAAGCCTGACCGGTATCTATCTTTTGATATCGAGTCGAAGATAGGGGAGAGTGTGGCATAATCCATCGCTCCACAGTCAGCCAACTCGTGGAGCGAATGACAGGAGCGGCTTACCCTCAGTCTGTCGGCGAGCGGTTTCAACGTGTCGGGCAGCGAGGGATTGCGAGAGTTGAGATGCACTCCCCCTATGGCATATGCCTCGCAGAGCTCAAAACTGTCGTGAAGCGTCAGGCGAGGGTGCAGGTGCGACGGTATCGCCTCCAGCAGAGCCCGCATTTCGGGCAGCGAAGCTGCGGGGTGCCGGAGATGGATGAGGCGTATGCCTGACTCCAGCAATGATGTGATTCTGTCGGCCTCACCATCGAATATATGTGGCGGAGTTATGCCGATCAATAGGAAATCATCGCTATCGTACGATGGCAGAGCAGTGAGCAGGTCAGCCACCATATGCCGCCGAGATGATTGAGACTTTGTCGAGGGGTTCGAGTTGGGTGCATTCATGGCGTGAGGCGGGCACGAGGCGAGAGTTGACAGCCACAGCAGTGCCGCTCAGCGGTATGTTGCGCCATTTAAGCAGATCTTTGACAGTTACCACATATTCAGGGAGCGTCGTAGGCTCGCCATTTATGAAGATTGATTTAGCAGACATGTGTAGATGAAGTTTAAGTCAGGTTGTCGATGGTGTCCGGCCTGATTGACTCTTGAAATCAAGGCGCTGAGATGATGTCAGTGTTCAGTTCATCATCGGAGGTGGGGCCTGTGAGAGTGAAGATTCATCGTCAGGAGAAAGGAGAGTCAGGTAGACGGGGCCCGGAATATTGTCGTAGAATTTTATCCCTTTGGCAGCCTTTAGCAGTAATTGCACCAGCATTTTAGCCGCATGGACGGCACGTTCGACCGGCATCTTTTTCGCCAGCATACATGCGATGGCCGTAGAGAATACGCAGCCGGTGCCGTGGGTATTGGGTGTGTCGATGAATTCCCCCTCATACGGAGTCACGGCAAGCGCCTGAGCCGGCAGGATAGCCTCATCGGGCTGTTGGAGGTCGTTGTCGCTGACCAGGAAGTCGGTATAAGGTGTACGCTTTGAGTGGCCACCGGTGATAAGCACATGCTTTATGCCATACTCCTTCTTAAGGAACTGAGCCGACACCATGTCCATCGGGTCAAACGGGACATCCTCATTAACCTCCGGCTCGCCGGCCTCACCCTTCCCCTCCTTATCAATCAGCGGACGGGCCAGGCGACGCACCTCCACCGAATTTGGCGTCATCAGGAACACATGCTTAAGGAATTTGTGCATCACGGCAGAATCTTCCCACCAGTCGGCGAAGAAATTATTCTCGCCATCGCTTGGCGCCATCACGGGGTCAAACACCACGGGACCATGAGGATATCGCTCCAGCATATCAGCCAGGATATCCATATGCAGGGCCGAAGGGAGCATACCCACTTTCACCACAGTCGGGCAATGATCCGACAGGGCCGCCTCAAGCTGGTCGGCAAAGAGCACCGGATCCACACTCTGCATCTTGCGGAAACCCTTGGAATTCTGCGAAGTGATGCAGCTCACAGTGGTCATGGGGTAAATCTGTGTCATGCGGGCAACCCCCAGGTCGGCCTGCATTCCGGCACCCCCCGAAGAGTCAGAACCGGATACGATAAGTATAATTGGTGGAAGATTCATGCTGTTGTGAATATGGTGTAGAGTAGTCAGAGCCGGGGCAATTATTGCGCCTCGGGCTGTGTGCGGTCGCACTCCGGCAGTGCCGACTCAATCTCATCGAAGCATTGCTTCATGAGGCGTTTGGTATTGAATCCCTTTTCGCCCGGGAAGATTGGCTTATGGATAGTCAGGGTGATGCGTCCGGGAGTGGCGGTGTAGGTGGTGCGCGGCATTCGGCGGAAGGCGCCGTCGATAGTGATTGGCACAACCGGCAGCTTGTATTCAGCCGCCAGCATGAAAGCCCCTCTCTTGAAGGGAATCATCTTGCCATCAAAGGTGCGGCTCCCCTCCGGGAAGATTACCAGCGACATTCCCCCCTGCAGCGTCTTCTCCGACTCTTCGATTGTGGTGCGGATGCCGGTCACTGAAGAGTCATCGACCATAATATGCCCCGCGCGTTTGCAGGCGCGCCCCACGAGGAAAATCTTCTCAAGCTCCTTCTTCATCAGCCATTTGAAGTCATGGTTGAGGTAGCCGTAAATAGCCCATATGTCGAACGCCCCCTGATGATTGGCCACAAACACATAACTTGTGGAGGGGTCGATATTCTCGCGCCCCTTCACCTTGACCCTCACAAAGAGCATCGCGCACACACATCGGCTCCAGATATGGGCCGGGTAGTAGCCCCAGAAGTGATTGCCGCATATGGTGGTCATCAGGATGGTGATTATCGCCGTGATGGCAGTGAGCACCACTAATATCGGCACTGCTATCAGCCATTGATAGATAGGGAAAAGATATTTCATGTCGGTCAGGAATTCCGCGGCGGTGTGATGCCGCCGCGTGTCGTAAGATTATTTTTGTTGGCAGGGTTGGTCAAGATGCACATCCAGTTGCGGGAATGGGAAAGAGAAACCCTGCTTCGGCAACTCGGCATAGAAGCGTGCATTCATGTCGAAGAAAAGTCCCCAGTAATTAGAGCTGTGAGTCCACGCCCTGACTGTGAGGTTGATGCTGCTGTCGGCCAATTCCGCCAGACCCACGAATGGTGAGCGGTCGGCACGCGGCAGGTTGACCTCACCTAATCCCACACGCTGCTTTACTTTGCCGGCAATCACCTGGTGATGCTTCTTGCGGCGATGGAATGTGCGCTGCCACCATGAGCGGTTGTCGTCATTCTGCGCTGCATCATGATGCTCGGAGTCATTGTGGTCAGTCTCCTCTTCTTCGGCTGTCGGCACTTCGTGCCCGGCATTGAGGCGCTTCTCCATATCATCCTCCACGAACTTCTCTACCACGCGGTCATCAGCCAGGAGAATGCGTTTGATAGCCTCTGCGGCTGCTGCGTAATCAGTGTCGTACGACAGAGCTACAGTCCAGTCCACACGGCGATACTGTTCAGACGAATAATTATTGATTGAGCCCGTGGAGAGTCCACCGTTGGGGATTATAATGCGCTTATTGTCGGCAGTATTGATGACGGTGTGGAAAATCTGGATTTCGCTCACAGTGCCCGCAAATCCCTGCGCCTCGATATAGTCGCCGACCCTGTAAGGCTTAAGTAGCAGAATCAGCACGCCGCCGGCAAAATTCTGGAGCGTACCGCTCAGTGCCATACCGATTGCCACACCGGCCGATGCAAAGAGAGCCAGGAAGGAGCTTGTCTCCAATCCCAGAATCCCGACAATCGTGACAATAAGAATGAAGTACAGCACCATTCTCACCAGCGACAACACGAATGTGGTGAGCGACTTATCGACATGGCGGTTAATCATCACCGTGCCGATAAGGTTATAAATCTTGCGGATCACGAAGCGTCCGACATAGAAGACCAGGATTGCAATCAGCAGTTTGAAAGAGAAATCCACCAAACTGTTGGCTATCTTGGTGATGGCGTCATCAAACGAGAGGCCCTTCAGAGCCTCGAAGGCAGCTTTGCCAGATTCCGGAGTGTCCGGCACCGGCACTATTGGAAGATCGTCAGTCTGTAACACGATAGATTGTTGAAATATTGGTGTTTAGATGAGGTCGATATCGAAGTTATTTAAACTTCATCAGAATTCGGGCACAGTGGTGTATACATCCCTGAACCAATCGAGCCGCTTATAATATTCCGACGCATCATCTTCGAAGTCATCGAAATAATGCACCGACAGGCCGCTGAAATTCTCAGGATTTATCGGACGGCGGTCGAAGCCTGTGGCTGAGGCCGCCTTATATATCACGGCATTCTGCAAAGCCTGCTCAAAGCGCGCGGCATCCCATTGTTCGCCGAGCGAGGCTCCCCACGAGCGTGTGTATTGGCCGAAATCATAGAATGGCCCATTCGGAGAGCGCGAGTAGAGCTGCAGCTCGCGGGTGGAGATGCGGGTGCCCTTCACGGCAGTCTCGGCAGCCGCTGCAAGCTCAGGGAGGGCAGAGGTGTCAACGACAGCAATCGTCACCACTTGACCACCATCCAGGAAGTAGTTTGCCATAGCCTTTGCAGCCTCCACGAGGTCGAAATCTTTGGCAGCCATATGCGGTATGGTCAGCTGGTAGGGCATACCCTCGCTGGCCACCTCCGTAGGATAGGCCACAATCGTCGAGGCCTTGTCGCGCAGCTGATAAATCACCTCAATCGACGACATATAGCAGCAATCAAACCAAATGAAATCAAACGTCGAAGCCGGAATAGCGTCGTCCAGCTCGATTATGTCGCACTGGTCAGTCTGCCCCAGATACTGGTCTACGCCGAACGCATGGTTTGCCACATCTTCATAGCTGGCATCGGCGATGTGCAGCCCTCCCCGGCTATCGGGAGTGACAGACGGCTGCGGCACCTCGTGCGAAGCGAAAGCCGGAGTCCAACCCGATGCATGGCTCCATAAGATAAGTCCGCGGTGAGACGCCTCAGAGAGTGAGATATAATCATCTATCACCCCCGAGATTCTTGCCGGATCGGTAGAGTACTGCTCTTTCGAATACTCCTTCACCACCTCCAGTTCAAGCTCACCATCCTGACCGCGCACCAGATGGCGCAGCGTCGGGTCATCCTTCGGCGTCAGCGAGTACACCCATATGTCAGACTGCGAGAGATCGAGTTGTGCGGCCCCGGCAATCATCTCATTGACATCATTCTGCAGGTCATACCACAAATTATTCGAAGCCACAGCATAGAGCAGGATAGAGGTTTCGCTCTGTGTCGGCACACCCGGTGACGGAGGTTCAGGAGCAGGAGGTTCATTATCAGAGCATGAGCTCATAGCAACTCCCGCAGCCACGCAGCAAATAAGCCATTTAGCCAGCATAGCAGAGCGGTGGAGGCGCCCCAGCTCCGGATTGCAGCCACTGCGCTTCGGCCATAGAGATTGAAATATAAGATTCATTTTCATTCGTTTCATCAAAGTAGTCTACGCTAATAATAACGCAAATTTACTACAAAAATTCCATATGCCCATGCCGCACTGGCATTGAGATTACTAATTATTGGGATTGTTTGGATTATTGGGATTATTGGGATTGCTGGGATTGCTGGGATTATTGGGATTACTGGGATTATTGGGATTGCTGGGATTATTGGGATTGCTGGGATTGCTGGGATTGCTGGGATTATTGGGATTGCTGGGATTACTGGGATCATACTTCCCATAACTCCCAGCATTCCTAGCATTCCCAGCATTCCCATACTTCCCATATCTCCCAGAATTCCCAGTCTTCCCAAAGTTCCCAGTATTCCCATAGCTCCCAGAATTCCCATTGCGGTAATTCAGGCGCGCACGGGTCATCTCTTCTCTTATGCCGCCATTCTTCAGAAAATCGGCTTTAGCGCGTTCAATCAGTCTATCCAACAGATATAATTCTTGTCTGATCATGGTGATACATAGATTGGCAATCGTCTCATCGTCACGTTGCTTCACAATCGCTCGATAAAATGCTGAGTCGTTGTTGCTTTTGCAGAATTCCCGTACTTTACTCAGTTGGTCATTCTCCCAAAAGAGTTTTCCCCTCACTCTTATATAGTCTTCATAATCAGCTAAAAGCTCATCAAAACTCGCTTTTGCTACATTAAATAGCTTTATTTCAGTTTCGCGCGATGTCTTCGATGCGGCTGACCCCTCAATTATATTTTGTTTTCCACTTCGTGCAGCCTGAATCATCTGGTCAATTGTGCGGTCTTTATTCGATAGATACAGATGGGCAAAATGGTAGGTGATGTCATAGATGCATTCAGCCTTCTTATATACTATAAGATTGCGATAATTCCCTTTCGATTCGATGAAGGAGTTCATTTATTGTGCATTTTAGAGTAAAGGAGGAAAAGGAGACCGAGGCGCTAATCATCAGATATGGGCGCTAATCATCAGATATGAAGGTAGCCGCTGACTTACAAGTGCCTCGGAGCTTCAGGTTGTAGGCTAGTAGAGAGCCATAGCTGTAGCGTTACAAATTTATACATTTTATTTGAGGGCGACAATGCATCACGAAAGAAAAAGTTATTCAGGAGATTAAAAAACTTTCAAAACCTCCATTACGGCATTTTAGGGGTGTACGGGTGGCCCTTTCTTGTCGGCTATATGGGGTGAATTTGGGATGTTGCAAAACATATACTGGGATAAAAAAGGGGGGATTGTGGCGGGGGTAGTATAATAAAAGTGGTGGTGGGGGGTTAAACCAAAGGACGCTCTGATTGTTAAAAAATGAAAATAGATTAGAATAATGAAGAAATCCCTCATATGGTTGCTCACGGGAGTTATGGCCATAACTTTCGGGGCACTCCTATATTTTCAGATAATGTATCTGGAGAATATGGTCAAGATGCGAGAAGCGCAGTTCTCGGAAAATGTGATGCGCGCCCTGCACTCTACTGTCGAGATGCTTGAGCGCCGGGAGACACTGCACTATCTTGAAGAGGATGTCAGAATGCTTGATGCCAACGGTGGCGATGAGTATATTGATGAGACGGAGGTGTCGTCAGAAACTCTGATGGAGGCTGCTTCATCGGCGCATCACCGCATCACTTATCCGTCGGCCACACAGAATGTGTCAGACAGTTACCGTAATCTTCAGGAATCGCTGCGCAAGCAATATCAGTATCAGAAGAATCTTCTTAACGAGATTATCCTCAATATACTGCGTGAGGCCCCCTCGCGTCCGCTGCTCGAAAGAGCCGATTCGGTGGAGGTGCGCAAGTATCTTCGCGGCGAACTGGAGTCAAATGGTGTGTCGTTGCCCTTTACCTTCGGTGTGACTGATGCCTACGGCAATTATGCCTATCAGACGCGAGGCTTCGACAGCCGCGCCGATTTCGCCAAATATCAATCGACTCTCTTCCCCAATGCCGGAGGAAATTATAAGCTTGTGGTGGAATTCCCGACCCGCGACTCATATATCTTCTCGTCGGTGCGCTTCATAATCCCTACGCTGGCCTTCACCGCCATATTGCTGGTGATATTCCTCTACACGGTGATTCTGATATTCCGGCAGAAGAAACTCTCGGAGATGAAGAGCGACTTCATCAACAATATGACCCACGAATTCAAGACACCGATATCCACCATCTCACTTGCTGCCCAGATGCTTGAGGATGATTCGGTCAGAAAATCCCCCACATCGCTCAAGCATCTTGCCGGAGTGATAGGAGAGGAGTCGAAGCGTCTGCGCTTCCAGGTGGATAAGGTGCTGCAGATGTCGGTGTATGACGATGCCGGTGGTTCGGCACTGAAATTCTCGGATGTGAATGTCAACAATATCATCTATAATGTAGTCAACACCCAAAAGATCAAGGCTGAGAAAGATGGGGGCAAGATTGAGGTAGACCTCGATGCCATCAACGCTGAATGCCGCCTTGATGAGATGCACTTCACCAACGTCATCTTCAATTTGCTCGACAACGCCTTGAAATACATGAAGGATGATACGCCCCCGATACTCAAGGTGTCGACCCGCGACATAGGCCATAATCAGCTCGAGATACGCTTCCGCGACAATGGTATCGGCATAAAGAAAGAGGACCTCAAGAGGATATTCGACAAATTCTATCGCGTATCCACCGGCAACCGCCACGATGTGAAGGGCTTCGGCCTCGGACTGGCCTACGTGAAGAAGATGGTCACAATCTTCGGAGGCACCATCACCGCCGAGAGTGAATATGGCAAATGGAGCGAATTCATCATCCGTCTGCCGCTTGCTGAAGAGGATGTGCTCGAAGATTGACCCCTGTGTCCCACCGCGAGTCAGCGCATTCGCCTCAAAGCTCATGAATGACCCGATATTTTAAGAGTGCAGAGCTGCATGAAGAGCGAGCCTATACCCCTTCGCACGAACAGAAATGTCATAAAATTCGGGTCTCAGAGCAAAAATGAGCAAGATTTACTAAACTTAACACTCGTTAAAGTGTTAAAATGATAAAAGGATATAACCGCAGGGTAAATCGTGCGCGGCTATGCCCCTCCTCCTCACTTTCACCCCGGCTCATCTCACGCCGGCCAACCTGAAAATAATAAAACTCACGACTATGGATAACAAAATGAAAATTCTACTTTGCGAAGATGATGAGAATCTCGGCATGCTTCTCCGCGAATTCCTTCAGGCCAAGGGCTACAACGCAGATCTTTGCAATGATGGCGACAAGGGCTACAAGGCCTTCGTAAAGAATAAATATGACCTCTGTGTGCTTGATGTGATGATGCCCAAGAAGGATGGATTCACTTTGGCGCAAGAGATACGAAATGTCAACAGTGAGGTGCCCATTATCTTTCTGACAGCCAAGAGTATCAAGGAGGATGTGCTCGAAGGGTTCAAGATTGGCGCCGATGACTATATCACCAAGCCCTTCTCGATGGAGGAACTCGTGGTCAGAATCAATGCCATCCTGCGTCGTGTGAAAGGTAAGCGCGATAAAGAGATTACTGTATATCAGCTGGGCAAATTCACGTTCGACACCCAGAAGCAGGTGCTCATTGCCGACGACACCACCACCAAGCTCACCACCAAGGAGTCAGAGCTTCTGACCCTTCTCTGCGAGCATCTCAACGATGTGCTCGAGCGCAACTATGCGTTGAAGACCATCTGGGTCGACGACAACTACTTCAATGCCCGCAGTATGGATGTGTATATCACCAAGCTCCGCAAGCTGCTGAAGAGCGACCCCGACATCGAGATCATCAATATCCATGGCAAAGGCTATAAGCTCATCGCGCCGCTCGCCGAACGCGAATCATAAGCGTCAGTCGCGGCACGCAAGCCTATAACAATCACCTATATAACATCGGCCTGAGTATCTACCCAAGAGATACTCAGGCCGATGTTATATATGTAGGGGTGAGCCACTCGAATAACCACTCGAGTTAAGCCAGTCGCTCACTATATCCTCACCACTTGCTCAGCGGAGGGGGTGGGATGCCCGGGGCTATCTCACGGGCGGGAGGAGTATAAAAGTATCGCCGGCCACTTTCACAAGCGGACCGGCGATTGAACGTATTGTTTTAATAATACTTTCTAACTAACCTAACATCATGAAACGATTCTTATCTTCTTTCGATTATAAAACATCGTGCGATGCAAAAAGGTTTTTGTGAATCCGATTTTTTTTCCTAATTTTGTAGAGGTTCTTCACGCCCCCCTCAGCCTCTCGCAGCGGAGAGGCCGCAGAGAATGCGGGTGTGAAGGCCTAATGCGTTGATACTCATATTGAAGTGAAATTTACTTCATTATAAAATAAACATTAGAATAAATCTAACCTGAAAAACCATGAATCCTAACGTAAAACTTTGTCCCAACAAGGTAGTGCAATACCTTCAGAAGGACCCCGCCATGTTCCGCAAAGAGGATATAATCCGCTATGTGGAGGAGAATGGCATCCGCATGATCAACTTCATGTATCCGGCTGACGACAACCGACTGAAGACACTGAACTTCGTCATCAACGATGCCGAATATCTTGACTCCATACTTAGCTACGGCGAGCGTGTCGACGGTTCGTCGCTCTTCCCCTTCATCGAGGCCGGCAACAGCGACCTCTACGTGATTCCACGCTACTGCACAGCATTTGTGGATCCCTTCGCAGAGATACCCACACTGACGATGCTCGCATCCTTCTTCGATAAGGAGGGTAAGCCTCTGCATTCATCGCCCGAATACACACTGCGCAAGGCCGTAGAGTCATTCCGCGAAGTGACAGGCATGGACTTCTATGCCATGGGTGAGCTCGAATACTACGTCATCTCATCCGATCCGGGCCTCTTCCCCGCATCTGACCAGAAGGGCTATCATGAATCGGCACCCTACTCAAAATTCAGCGACTTCCGCGCCGAGTGCATGGCCATGATTGCCCAGGCCGGCGGCCAGATCAAGTATGGCCACAACGAGGTGGGCAACTTCACCCTCGACGACAAGATTTACGAGCAGAACGAGATTGAGTTCCTGCCCGTGCCCGCAATTCAGGCAGCCGACAATCTGATGATTGCAAAATGGATTATCCGTGGCCTGGCAGCCCGCAGAGGGTATGATGTGACCTTCGCTCCGAAGATCACAGCCGGCAAGGCAGGCAGCGGTCTGCATATCCACTTCAAGGTCATGAAAGATGGTGTCAACATGATGACTGATGCCGATGGCGCACTCAGCGATGTGGCTAAGAAGGCCATCGCCGGCATACTCGACCATGCAGCCGCCATCACAGCCTTCGGCAACAAGGTGCCCACAAGCTACTTCCGTCTCGTGCCCCATCAGGAGGCTCCAACATCAATCTGCTGGGGCGACCGCAACCGCTCGGTGCTCGTGCGAGTGCCCCTGGGCTGGACCGGCAAGATCGACATGTGCTCGCAGGCCAATCCTCTTGAGAAGGATAGCCGTGCCGCCGCACCGCAGAAGCAGACTGCCGAATTGCGTTCGGCCGACTGCTCAGCCGATGTCTATCAGCTCATCGCCGGCATGGTGGTGGCAGCCCGCACAGGCTTCGAAGTTGAGAACGCCCTGCAGCGTGCCCACGACATGTATGTCAGCGTAAATATCCACAACGACGAAAACAAAGAGAAACTCGAACAGCTCGAATCGCTGCCCGACAGCTGCGTGGCTTCGGCCGACGCACTCGATGCCAACCGCGCCGATTTCGAGAAATATGATGTATTCTCACCCGCATTGATCGATGGCATTATCGCCAAGCTCCGCAAGCATAAAGATGGCAATCTCCGCAAGAAACTCGAGGGGAACCCGAAAGAGATGATGGAGACTGTGCGCAAGTTCTGGCATTGCGGATAAGTTGTTGACCCAACTTCAATGATAAGCCATGGTCATTGCGGCAACATCCATAAGCAATTGAAGCAATGACTCAAAACAGATATTCAAGAAATATCGCATGCATAGGGGCCGAGGGTCAGCAGAGACTCTCGGCCGCCTCTGTATTTGTAATAGGCTGCGGCGCACTCGGTGGCCAGGTGGCCATGTTGCTCGCCGGAGCCGGTGTAGGGCATATCGGCATAGCCGACTTCGACACCATCGACATCAGCAATCTGCAGCGCCAGCTATTCTTTGCCGAAGCCGAGGCCGGAGAGAGCAAAGCCGGGACAATTGCCGACAAAATGCGCCGTCTCAACTCCGGGATAAGGGTCGATGAATATTGCAAGATGATTCGCAAGGAGGATGCCCGCGCCATATTGGCCGACTACGATTTCATCATCGATGCCACCGACAATCCAGCCACAAAATATATGACCGACGAGATATCGGCTCTCATAGGGCGCCCGGCCTGCATAGGGGGAGTGGCCCAATGGCATGGGCAGGTCACTACCGTCAGCGGCCGCCCCGACGATGGCACACTTCGTTTTGCCGATATCTTCCCGCGTCCGGATGCCGACCCCACCATGCTCCCCTGTGAGGTGCTGGGTGTGATGGGTGCCGCTGCGTCGCTGATAGCATCGGTGCAGGCCGCCGAAGCGCTGAAGTATATAACCGCCCAGGGAGAGATGCTCATCAACCGGCTTTTTACCATCGACCTCGCCACAATGCAGTGTGCGACCCACAGTTTCTGACATCGAAGTCATTTAAACTTTCAACCAAAAAGTTAAACAATTTTATCATCGAGAGGCCCCAAAGAGTGATAAAATCGGTGTAAAAGCGGCTCGGGAGACTATTTAATTGGGGCGTCATCTTACTTTTTTCGGAAAAAAGCGTTATATTTGCAGAGAGCATGTCGGCCGGGAGCCTAGACGGTAATCGCCGTAGCCTCCGCCAATACCCCCGAGATGCACCCCGCGCTCGGGGATGAATGCTCAACTTCAAGACTGAAAATCCTAAAATTATCAAATAACTATGGTTAATAAGAGAGACTTTAAGAAATATGTAGATGCACTCGGTGCATCGGTGATAGAGGAGATGATGTTTGCATACTACAACATCGAAGGCGCTGACCGCAAAGGTATCTCATCAGCAGTGGGCAAAGCCCTCGCAGCCGTGGAGAATGCCAAGAACAACGCCAACCGCTTCTTCGACCGTGGCGCCAAGTCATTTGCCGACCACAAGGAATATGCAGCTGCAAAGCGCAACTTCTTCCGTCAGCTCTTCCAGAAGATCGAGAAAGATTTCAACGACCAGATCAACGAGTCGATCAAGGAATTCAATGCTGCTCTTCCTGAATCGGTGAAGCAGGCGCAGAAGGCCGCTGTCAACTGATTGCAGCCGGCACGCCAAGATATAGCGGGACTGGAATCTTCCGGATTCCTGTTCCGCTTTTTTCGCAAATGAATCCACCCACCCGGAAGTAATCTTGACTTCCGGGTCAAGTCAAAAGCATCAATAGAAAAGGATTATGAATATCTGGGGCGCAATGTTGAAAATGACGGGCTGGAGAGTCGATATAACGGCTCCTCGGCGCGACAAATGTGTGATATGCGTGGCTCCGCACACATCCAACTGGGATTTTGTGCTCGGGCTCGCGGCATATCGCAGTCTCGGTAGGGAGGCTAACTTCCTGATGAAGAAATTCTGGTTCTTCTGGCCGCTCAAATACCTGCTGTACCATTATGGCGGGATAGCCGTAGAGTCGCGCAAGAAGTCAGGCAAATCCCTCACAGAGCAGATTGTGGCCGATTTCAATCGCCGCGATTATATGAATCTTGCCGTCACACCCGAAGGCACACGCAGCCGCACCGACGCCTGGCACACCGGATTCCTCTATATTGCCTATGGTGCCAAGGTGCCCATTCAGCTCGGAGTCATCGACTTCAAAAACAAAATCATACGCATCGCCGACGAATATCACCCCACAGGCGACGCCACTGCCGACATGGCCGCCATAAAGCGATATTATGCCGATAAGGCCGCATGGGCCCGGTACCCCGAAAAATTCACTACAGCCTAAATATCATGACCAACAAGAATCTGAATCTATGCCTCCTTCCTATGGAGATTGTATGGGAAGACAAGGAGCGAAACCTCCGGCATCTTGAGCAGCTTTTCGCCAATCTGCACCCTGACACTGACCTGGTGATTGTGCCCGAGACCTTCTCGACCGGCTTCCCCTCAGGAGTCGACAAAGAACATATCCGCCCGCTTGCCGAACGCAACACCGGCCAGACCATCGACTTCCTGAAATATCTGGCCCATAAGCATAGTGTGGCGATTGCCGGTAGTTTTATCGCCGACACCGGCGGCTCACTCTACAACCGCGCCTTCTTTATCGAACCCTCAGGCGAAGAGACCTTTGCCGACAAGCGGCATCTCTTCACAATGGCCGGAGAGCATAAATCATTCTCGCGCGGACGTGAGCGTCTGAAGGTGAGATTCCGCGGGTGGGAGATAGCTATGGTGATATGCTACGATATACGCTTCCCGGTGTGGTGCCGCAATGTGGCCAACGACTACGACCTGCTCATTGCCGTGGCCAACTGGCCCAAGGTGCGTGTCGACGCGTGGAACCAGTTGCTCAAAGCCCGTGCCATCGAGAATGAATGCTATGTGGCCGGTGTCAACTGCCGTGGGGTAGACCTGGCAGATTTTGAATACGACGGCAGCTCTATGGCCTTAGACTTCAAAGGTAAGGATATATCCACCCCCGTAGCCACAGACTATATCTACGCCACTCTCAGCAAAGAGAAACTTGAGCGATTCCGCGAGAAATTCCCCGCATGGCAGGATGCCGATGCATTCGAACTGACTCAAGAGTAACTACATATTCATTTACCTTGTCCGGCTACTAATTTGCCAGGTCGCTTAAGATTCATGAACATTGCATGGGCTTCTGACGTTGTATAAATGAAGCCAGGAAGCGCTCTCCCCCGCAGGGGAGCAGCTAACTCCGGCGGCCATTTGCGGGCTTTCCGCAGCAGCCAATTAATGAAAGCAAGATTATGAACAAATTTGAAGAACTTGTAAATACAGATGTTCCGGTGCTTGTGGATTTCTATGCCACATGGTGCGGACCCTGCAAGATGATGCACCCCGTGCTTGAGGAGTTGCATGCCCGCATGGGCGAGTCAGTAAAAATCATAAAGATTGATGTCGACAAGAATGAATCGCTCGCCAATCTTTATAACGTGCGCTCGGTGCCGACACTGATGATTTACAAGGATGGCGATATGAAGTGGCGCGGCGCCGGAGTGCATTCGGCAGCTGACCTTGAGAAACTTCTCAATCAGTACAAGTAATCCAATACAGGTAATCCAGAATAGGAAAGCCAGTACAAGTAATCCCGCACAAGTAATCCCAATTTTAGATAATGCGGCGCAAGGCAGAAGGGGTGTCTCCCTAAGCCTTGCGCCGCTTTAACTATGTCGTTGCGCCGCGCTAAATGATAGCTAAATCGCGCAGGTTGGATATTCGATAGCCCGGTTGCACCGGTTTGTAATCTGATAGCTCGGCCGAGGCACGTGAAAACTCAGTCGCGGCGTTCCTTGCGTGAGGCATCGATGCGCAGCAGGATAAACAGAAGTATCGTGAAGCCCCACAGCGATGAGCCCCCATAGCTGAAGAAGGGGAGTGGAATGCCGATTACCGGACATAGCCCTATCACCATGCCGATATTGATTGATAGGTGGAAGATTAGATAACTCACCACGCAGTAAGCGTAGACACGCCCGAATGGAGTGCGCTGCCGTTCGGCAATATGCACGAGGCGCAATATGAGAGCCAGAAAGAGCACCAGCACTGCAGTAGCCCCGATAAAGCCCTCCTCCTCGCCGATGGTGCAGAATATGAAGTCGGTGTGCTGCTCGGGTACATACTTCAGTTTTGTCTGGGTGCCATTAAGGAACCCCTTTCCGGCCACACCCCCCGAGCCGATGGCAATCTTAGACTGATTTACATTATAACCTGCTCCCCTGAGATCCTCGACTATGCCCAGAGTCACCTTGATACGCTGGCGCTGGTGAGGCTGCAGGATATTATTGAAGACGTAGTTGACCGAGAATAGAAACATCACCGACATTGCGGCGAATCCGATTGTAATCAGGAATTTGCCGATGCGATGGCGGAACATGGCTATCGCCACATACAGGATTCCCGCCCCGAGTATCGAGAGGAAGAAGATGACCCCATTCACCTCGATGCCGCAGAGAGCAAGCACCGTCACCACCACTCCCGCCGCCGCATAAGCCCCTATGACATTGCGGGCGATAATGATATCGCGGCAATAGAACACCAGCATCGCGCAGAAAATCAGCGTAATGATCAGCAACACCGTAAACTCGCCAAGCGGAATACCCAGTATCAGCGGATCGGCAAACTTCACCGCCACCACAAAATAGACCACCGCGCAGAGCATCGAGAAGAGCACCAGACCGCTCATACCTTCGCGGTAAAGCACGAATATCAGCGACAGATACACCAGCGCCGAGCCGGTCTCCTTCTGCAGCAGAATCAAGATTATAGGCACAAAGATGATGGTCAGCGCCCGGAAATAATTCGATAACTTCTGATTAAGATTGAAGTTATATGAATCAAAGAGCTTGGCCAGAGCCAGCGCAGTGGCGAATTTGCCGAACTCAGCAGGTTGGAGCGACACCGGCCCGAGCACAATCCACGACCGCGACCCCTTGATGTCGGGGGCGATGAAAATGGTCAGAATCAAGACCAATATCACAAAGCCATAGATAGGGTAGGCATACGCCTCATAGAGACGGTAGTCAAGCAGCAGCACCGCGCCGCCGAGCAGCAGTCCCAGACCCGCCCAGGCGAATTGTTTGCCCGAGAACTCATTGAAGTCAAAGATTCCCGCATTGTCGAAGTCGTAGCTCGCCGCATAGATGCTGATGATGCCTGCCCCCACGAGAAGCACGTAGAGCAGGATTGTCATCCAGTCGAGGCTCTTGAACATCGACACATTTGCCTCAGTGTTTCTTGACGCCACTTGAAATAATCGTATTAGAGTTCAACATTCGTTCCTCAAGATAGAGGCGCGCCGGACTGATCTCGCGGTTGAGATACTTCTCAATGATAAGTGAGCCGATAGGCACACCATAGGTGGCACCGAATCCGGCATTCTCGACATATACCGCCACCGCGATTTTCGGGTCGTCATAGGGAGCGAAACCCATAAAGGCGCTATGGTCGCGGCCATGGGGGTTCTGGGCGGTGCCGGTCTTTCCGGCCACCTCGATGCCGGGCAGATTCGCCCCGCGGCAGGTCCCTCCGAGCACTGCCATGCGCATACCCTCGGCCACATCCTGATAATACTCTTTCTTGATGCTGGGCTTATGGCGCACGCTATAGATAGAATCTATGGCGCCCCCCTTCACCTCCTTCACCACATGCGGAGTGTAGAAGTATCCGCGGTTGGCGATGGTGGCGCAGAGATTTGCAATCTGCAGCGGAGTCGCCAGCACCTCACCCTGACCGATGGCAATCGATATGATAGAGTTGGCACTCCAGTGAGCTCCGCGGAAAGACTTGCTGTAGAATTCAGAATTAGGTATGAATCCACGGCTCTCTGACGGCAGGTCGATGCCCAGCTTATAGCCGTAGCCCATCTCGACCATATAATTCTTCCACTTCTCAAACTGCTTCGAGGCAGTGGTGCCGCGCTTGTCGATCATATTCTTCAATCCCCAGCAGAAGTAGGCATTGCATGATGTGCCGAGAGCAGGCTTGAGGGCGATGGGTGAACCATGCGCGTGGCAACCCACACGCAGACCATTGACATAGCCACGATAGCAGGGATAGACCGTAGAGGTCGTCACCACACCCTCCTGCAGGAAAATCAGACCCTGCGTGGGCTTGAAGGTCGAGCCGGGAGGGTACGCGCCCTGTATGGCGCGGTCATAGAGGGGTTTGTAGGGATTTCTCACAAGTTCGGCATAATTCCGGCCGCGCTGCTTCCCCACGAGCAACGAAGGGTCATAGTTGGGCGACGTCACGAGGCAGAGTACCTCTCCCGTCTTGGGTTCGATAGCCACGATAGCGCCGATTTTGCCCGCCATTAGGCGTTCGCCATACTCCTGGAGGTCCATGTCGATTGAAAGCGTCAGATTGCGTCCCGAGATTGGGGCCTCGTCATGAATGCCATTCTCATAGCGCCCTTTGATGCGGCCATGGGCATCCTTCATGAGAATCTCCACACCCTTCTTGCCTCGCAGATCGGTCTCATAACTCTTCTCAATGCCGAGGTCGCCGGTGTAATCACCGGCGCGGTAGTAGTCATCCTTCTCCACATCCTTGGCCGACACCTCGCGGATATTGCCCAGAATGTTGGCAGCCGCCGGCGAACTGTATTGGCGCACTGTGCGCTTCTGCACGAAGAAGCCCGGGAAGAGGTATAGTTTCTCCTGCAGGCGGCCATAGTCCTCCTGCGACAGGTGGGATATAAGTTTCTGAGGAGTGTAAGAGGAGTAACCCGGATTGCGTCGCGGGTCCTTCATCTCCTCCCACTTGCGGGCGTACTCATCGGGAGTTATGCCGAGCACATCGCATAGCGCGAGGGTGTCGAGGTCTTTGCTCACATCCTTCGGAATGAGCATCACATCATAGGCCGGCTGATTGAATACGAGCAGGCGCCCGTTGCGGTCATACATCAGACCGCGGGCCGGATATATCACACGCCTCAGGAAGGCATTGCTCATGGCATTCTGCTTATATCGGTCATCGGCCACCTGGAGGTCGAATAGTCTGACGATATATATGATTACAAGCAGAGTGATGAAGCCTCCTATGACGTATTTGCGTTTGTTGAGAGTGTAATCTTTCATCGTGATCAGGCAAGCACCTTGCTATTGGCATTCATGAGTGAGTCGACGGCGATGATGAGAGCGAAGGTCAGGACTGCGCTCCCGGCTGTGAGGATCAGGATATCCTGAATGCCGGCGAAACTGAAGTATTCGATGCTGAAAGCTATGAAGCAGAACAGGGCCGACATGGTCAGAGCGAATTTCGAATAGTTCTGCCACCCAACCGACGCGATAGAGGGAACAATGATCTTGGTCTTGTCGTCGCGCGGCACATAGGCATAGAACACCGGGCGCTTCATCATGGCCAGCAGTGTCGAGGCCAGTGAGTTGACGCCGGGAGTGTCGGAAAACACATCAATCAGCAAGCCCATGACGAAGGCGAGAGTCAGGAGCAGAATCCTCGACATCCCCACAGGCAGGCGCAAGATGAAATATATGAATATGAATGGCACTGCCACATTGAAGAGCATGATATGGTTGCAGATCAGCACCTGCACCAGTATCAGCACTACGAACAGTAGGGCCATTGTTATTGTCTGTTTGTTCATTTCTTGAGGGGCGGGGTGGGAGAGTTGGGAGTTTTGGGAGGATTGGGAGAGATGGGAGTTCCGGGAGAGATGGGAGTTTGGGGAGAGGTGGGGGCTGGGGTTATTGGGTGGGCTCTACGTCGAAGGTGCTCAGGGAGTCTAATTCGGCTTTGTAGAAGTCGGTAATAACCCTTACGGTGCTCAGGGTCTTGAAGTCGCTGGCGAGACGGATCTTCAGGATGTAGAAATTGTCGTCGGCCATGCGCACACGGTTCATGACGGTGCCTACGTTGATGCCGTAGGGGAATGTGGTTGAGAAACCGGAGGTGACTACTGTGTCGCCTACATGAAACTGCGCGTGCCGCGGCACCTCCTCCATATATGCTATCGAAGGGTCGCCACCCTTCCAGGAGAGCGAGCCTACGTAGGGGGTGTCTTTGAGCTTGACCGAGAAGTGCTGGGTCTGGTTGAGAATCGAGATGACACGCGCCGTGTGCGGCCCGGCCACATTGACGATGCCTACGATGCCGTTGTGGTCAACGACACCCATGCCCTGGCGGACGCCATCGTATGTGCCGCGGTTGATGGTGAAGTAGTTGCGCGGATGGCGTGTGGAGTTGTTGATTACAGAGGCCAGCGTATAGTCGAATCGGTCTTCATGATGTACATATCCCGAATCTGACACCAGAGCCTGATAGTCGGCGAGTTGATTGCGGAGGTTGAGAATCTCATTCTCAAGCGCCGCATTCGACTCCTGCAGGCTCTCGTTGATACTGCGCAGATTGAAATATCCGGTCACACCGGTGGCTGTGCGGTAGACATGACCACTCACCACGTTGGCGCTTGAGAAGAGCACCGAAGCGTGGTAGTCGTCGCGTTTAGTGAGCAGTATACAACTCAGAAGCACATAGATCGTAAAAACGAACCATGTGCTATATCTGATTATGAAATTAAGAAGGTTTCTCACTTCAAGCAGTGATTATCGTATCAGGAAGGAGAATCGGTTGATATTCTTCAGGGCGACACCTGTGCCACGGGCCACAGCGTGCAGCGGGTCATCGGGAATCTTGAATTCAATCTGGAAGCGGTCGCTGAATCGTTTGGCCAGACCTCTGAGCAGTGCGCCGCCGCCGGCCAGATAGATGCCGTTCTTCACGATGTCGGCGTAAAGCTCGGGGGGAGTCTGTTCGAGAGCTGCCAGGATTGCCACCTCCATTTTGGTGATTGACTTGTCGATGCAATGCGAGATTTCCTGGTGTGTCACCTTCACCTCCATGGGGAGCGAGGTCATCTTGTTGGGGCCGGTGACTACGAAGGGTTCCGGAGCGTCGTCGAGTTCCTCGAGAGCCGAACCAACGTGAATCTTGATTTTCTCGGCCATGGTGGTGCCGACCTTGAGGTTGTGGACACGTCCCATGTGCTCCTGGATATCGGCGGTGAGCTCATTTCCGGCCAGACGGATAGACTTGTTGCTGACTATGCCGCCGAGTGAGATGACAGCAATCTCGGTCGAGCCGCCACCTATGTCGACAATCATGTTTCCCTCCGGCGCCTCTACATCAAGACCGATGCCGAGGGCGGCTGCCATAGGCTCGTAGATCATGTATACATCGCGGCCACCTGCATGCTCGCTTGAGTCGCGCACGGCGCGCACCTCAACTTCGGTAGAACCCGACGGGATGCACACCACCATTCTCAGAGAGGGTGAGAACCATCTGCGCTTCGAGCTGACCATCTTCACCATGCCGCGGATCATCTGCTCTGCGGCATCGAAGTCGGCGATCACGCCGTCGCGCAGCGGACGGATAGTGCGGATGCCGGGTGATTCCTTACCCTCCATCTGATGAGCCGAGGTGCCCACGGCAATCACTTTGTCGGTCTTGTTCTGAATGGCCACCACTGATGGCTCATCGACCACAATCTTGTCGTTATGTATGATGATGGAATTGGCGGTGCCAAGGTCCATCGCTATTTCCTGCGTAAAAGAGAAAAGTCCCATAGGAGAAAACTTGTTTTGTATGTGCATGTCTACCCACCCGGTAGGTCTTGCGGAACTTGTGGAGGGGTTTACTGACTACAAAGTTACAAAGTAATCTCCAACCTATAAAGAAATCCGATATTTTTTTTGACGAAAAATGCAAAAAAATGTGTTGAGCAACATAAAAATAGGTGCGCCACTCAGTGACGCACCTATAAAAGTATGCTATATATTAAAATATTTTAATATATAAATCTGCCTATCAGTTTGCGGGGAAGTAGGTAGTGATGGCGTAGTCGATAGCGTCATACACGTGCTGCACATCGCCGTCGGTGGGCTGCATCTCCTTTGCGCGCTTTGCGATTTCGAAAGCCGGGTCGTAGTACTCCTGCTTGATCTGCATCTTGGCAGCCTGGTCGGCCGGATCGATTGCGGCGAACTTCTCGGTGCCTACGCGGTAGATTTTCTTGGCGGCGTTCTTCAGAGTCTCGAAGTCGCAGTCAGCGATAGAGGCAGCCTTGCGGTAGTCGGCAAGCGAAGCCTCATCGTTCTCGGCACGGTCATATACGAAACCGCGCAGGCCGTAGAGGTTGGCGTTGTCGGGGTTGGCCTCCATCAGGGCGTTGACTGTAGCCAGAGCCTTGTCGAAGTTATTGTCAATCACGTAGGTGTTGACGAGGTTGTTGAGGAAGATGGGCTGGGTCATGCCGAACTTCTCGTTGCCGGCGTTGGCCACCTCGAAGATGCGCTCCTGGGCGGTGTCGGCCATAGTCGAGTCTTTCTGCATGATATTCTGCCAGCAAGCGATTTCGTAGATATAGGCGTTGGGGTCTTCGAAGCCGTGGGTGCGGGCGGCGCGGAAGGCGTCGGCCGACTTCAGCACCTCATTGCCGGTGTATGCGGCGAGGGCGGCATTGAAATATGCCTGTGCGCGGTTGGCCTCATCGATATTGGGGGCCTTGTTGCCGAGGAATGCCTGTTCGGGCATATCGGCATAGATGATGAAGGCATTGTAAGACTCGGGATAGTACTTCTTGGCCTCATACATGTTGGCGCCGGCAGTGAAGTAGTCATTCACGTGGCCGGAGATTTTGCCTACGATATCTTTCGATACCTTGGGCTTCACCTCACCCTTCTCATTGGGCACAGAGTCGAGGGGGAGAGCCTTGAGGAAGTAGTCGTAGCCCGAGAGGAGCTGCTGGGCCATCTCTACCGGGTTGGCAGCCTCGGGATTGATCATGGCAGCCTGCTGACCCTTGTCGTAGGCATCGAATTCGATTTTGCCGGCCACGTAGTAGGTGTTGGCCTCGTTGGCTGTCTCAGGATTCTGGATAGCCTCCTGGATAAGGCTGCGGGCCTCTTCAATCTTGTCGAGTTTGCCGGCGAGTTTCTTGGCATTGTCGACGTTAACTTTCTGGGCGCTCATTGAGCCTACGGCTGCAGCGCAGAGCGCGAATGTCATCAGTTTTTTCATCCGAAAGTCTTTATTTAGGTTTATATATTTTATTCATTGTCAGAAGTTTCGGCATCAGATGCGGCTGAGTCTGCGGGGGCAGTATCCTCCTGAGGATTGATGTCGGTCACTTCGGTCTCTGCAGTTATAACAATTTCATTGCCGTTGTTATCATCCGCGTCGGCAGCACCCTCAGGCATCTCCTCCTCTTCAGGGTCAGAATCCACCTTGCATACCGAGGCGATTGTGTCGCCGCGCTTCGAGAGGTCGATGAGTTTCACACCCTGAGTGGCGCGACCCTGAATTCTGACATCCTTCACGGCCAGACGCAGGGTTATACCGCTCTGGTTGATGATGACGAGGTCATTGTCGTCGGTGACATTCTTGATGGCCACGAGTTCGCCGGTCTTGTCGGTGACGTTGAGGGTCTTCACGCCCTTGCCGCCACGGTTGGTGATGCGGTAGTCCTCGAGGTCGGAGCGTTTGCCGAAGCCATTCTGGCTCACCACCATGATTGAATCGTTGGAGTCAGCCTTCATGGTGATCATGCCCACGACTTCATCGCCGTTGTCGCCGAGCGTCATGCCGATCACACCCATGGTGTCGCGTCCGGCGGCACGCACCTTGCTCTCATGGAATCGGATAGCGCGTCCCTCGCGGTCGGCGAGGATAATCTCAGAGTTGCCATCTGTGAGCGACACCTGCAGCAGCTCATCATCCTCGCGGATCTTGATGGCCTTCTTGCCCATGGCCAGAGTGTAGGTGTACTCATCGAGATTGGTCTTCTTGATCATGCCCTGCTTGGTGCAGAACACGAGGTTATGGCTGCGGCAATACTCATTGCCGCGTCCGAAGTCCTTGATATTGATGAACGCGGTCACGGCATCGTCAGAGGCGATGTTGAGCAGATTCTGGATTGCACGTCCCTTCGAGTTCTTGGCACCCTCCGGAATCTCATACACACGCAGTGCATAGCAGAGTCCCTTCTTGGTGAAGAAGAGCATCGTGTTATGGTTTGTGGCCGGGTAGATATATTCGATGAAGTCTTCGCTGCGGGTGTCGCTCCCTTTGGCTCCGAGGCCTCCGCGGTTCTGGGTGCGGAACTCCGAGAGGGGAGTGCGCTTGATGTAGCCCATATGCGAGACGGTGATGATCATGTCGTCGTCAGGATAGAAATCCTCGGCATTGAAGTTGCCGGCCGAATGATTGATGCGTGTGCGGCGCTCATCGCCATACTTATCGCGGATTTCGATAATCTCATCCTTCATCACCTGGCGGCACACCTCATCGTTGCTGAGGATGTCATTGAGGTGGGCGATGAGTTTCATTATCTCATCATACTCGGCGCGCAGTTTATCCATCTCCAGACCGGTGAGCTGGCGCAGGCGCATCTCTACGATTGCGCGTGTCTGAATCTCATCGAGCTCGAAGCGTTCGGCCAGAGTTGCGCGGGCCTCATCGGTGGTGCGGGAGCGGCGTATGATGGCG
Organism: uncultured Muribaculaceae bacterium; assembly: GCA_910577585.1. Lineage (GTDB taxonomy): Bacteria > Bacteroidota > Bacteroidia > Bacteroidales > Muribaculaceae > Lepagella. Next base: position 46,573 of record CAJTNN010000020.1, read on the forward strand.
ATAACCTCATCAATATTGTCGACGGCAATCATCAAACCGCGCAGGATGTGGGCGCGCTCCTCGGCCTTCTTCAGTTCGTAGCGGGTGCGGCGGATCACCACCTCATGGCGATGCTCCACGAAGTTGGCAATCAGCTCGCGCAGATTCAGGGTGCGCGGGCGGCCGTTGACGAGGGCCACGTTGTTGACACTGAACGATGTCTGGAGCTGCGTCATCTTGTAGAGCTTGTTGAGGATGACGTTGGCGTTGGCATCGCGCTTGATGTCGATTGCGATATGCATCTCGCCGCGGGCCGAGGTGTCGGTGATGTCGGCAATGCCGTCGATCTTCTTCTCCTCTACCAGGTCGGCGATGCTCTTTACGAGTTCATTCTTGATTACGCCATGCGGAATTTCAGAGATGACGATCACATCATGGTTGCCGTCGGTCTCGATCTCGCATTTCGCGCGGATCACGATACGCCCGCGGCCGGTCATGTAAGCCTCGCGCACACCCTGCATGCCCAGGATTTCGCCTCCTGTCGGGAAGTCGGGGGCTGTGATATGCTGCATAAGTCCTTCGACGTCAATCTCGGGATTGTCGATATATGCCAGGCAGGCGTTGAGCGACTCCGTAAGGTTATGAGGGGGCATGTTGGTGGCCATACCCACGGCGATACCCGAAGCGCCGTTGACGAGCAGGTTAGGTATGCGTGCCGGCAACACAGAGGGTTCCTTGAGGGTATTGTCGAAGTTCGGCACGAAGTCTACGGTCTCCTTGTCGAGGTCGGCCAGCATCTCCTCACCCATACGGGCGAGTTTAACCTCGGTGTAACGCATCGCGGCCGGCGAGTCGCCGTCGATAGAGCCGAAGTTACCCTGACCGAACACGAGCGGATAGCGCAGCGACCAGTCCTGGGCGAGTCGCACCATAGTGAGATAGATGGAAGAGTCACCGTGGGGGTGATATTTACCCATCACCTCACCCACGATACGCGCGGATTTCTTGGTGTTGCCTGAGAAGAAATTCTTGAGTTCATTCATGCCGTAGAGCACTCGGCGGTGCACAGGCTTGAATCCATCGCGGACATCCGGTAGGGCGCGCGAGACTATCACCGACATTGAATAGTCGATGTAGGCGCTTTTCATTTCCGTATCAATATTGATAGGGATAATCTTGTCGTCTGATTGCATGGTGTAGTTAAGTCACTTGTGAATCTCGAGGGGGAGGCTTGCGCAGCATCTTCCCTCAGTTGAGGCCGCGGCACGCCGTCGCCTGAGTGGCGCGGGCGTAGAGCGGTCTTTAACCACAAAATTACTAAAAAATCGCGAGATGGGCAAATATAAGCCCGTAAAAGCGCACCTTAAACTATTTTATGAGAATGTCGGTGAGTGGGGTATGCGTGGATTTTCGGGGCATTACAGTGCATTTTAGTGGGGGCCGCTCATGAGGCGGGAGTCTGCGGCGATAGTTCGATGACCTCGCAGTCGCGCATGTCGGCGCCGTCGATAGTGAGGCGCACGAGGGTGCGTTGTTTCTGCCACCCTTGTCGGCCGGCGGCGCCCGGATTGATGTGAAGCAGCTGGAGCTGGTGGTCGTACATGACGCGCAGTATGTGGGAATGACCGTCGACCATCAGGCGGATACCCTCCTCGCGCAACAGCTTCTTCATCCCCGGACTCCATTTGCCCGGGTAACCACCGATATGGGTAAGCAGCACCTTCACCTCCTCGACGGTGAAGATGAGCAGTTCGGGGCATCGGCGGCTGACGGGGCCGTGGTCGATATTTCCGCGCACGGCGCGCACCGTGGGGCCGATTCCCTCCAGGCGCTCGAGCAGCGCGATATCGCCGATATCGCCTGCATGCCATATTTCGTCGCAGTCGGCGAAGTAGAGTGCATATCGGTCGTCCCAGCAGCTATGGGTGTCGCTCAGTATCCCAATTCTTTTCATACCTCATTTATACGATTAATTTCCGGCAAAGATAGCAAAAAAACGAGAATCAGCCATAGGAGCCTGCGCTCCTATGGCTGATGAATTATAGATAATCAATTAAGGAACAGATTGCTTATTCTGCCTTTTTGACTTCCCACTTGTACTGGTCATCTCCATCGATGGCGAAATACTGGTAATCTGAGCCTTCGAGAGAGAATACCTCGGTGGTCTTGACTCCGTCAATTTTTTCCGTGACATAAGGCTTACCGCTGAACTTCCCACCGGTGATGGCTACTACACGGCCTACAGGAAGATTGACGTCATTGTCATTGCCGGCGATGCAGCTGGTGCCACCGATGTCTTCACCACTGCGATTGTTGGGAGCATAGAATTCACCACCATTGATTGTGAGACGGGCATTATTGGTCAGCTGCACGGCGTAATATGCGTCAGTATAACCCTCAGAGTTATAAGTATAATATTTGCCGCCATTGATTGTAGCATCGCATTCGAGGGAGAGTGCACCCTGTATACCCTTGACCTCACAATTGTTCAGCTCTGCCTTCGAACCGAAGATTCTGGCTGCGTAGGCCCAGTTTGACTTATTGTCGTAGTAGGAAGAACTAGATTCAAGATAGCAGTCGGTAAGAATAATCTCGCCTGAAGCTACATTGCGTCCCATGCCGCATATTGTGAACATGCCGGAGATGATTCGTGAATTTGTGATTGTCACATTCACGTCATTCCAGTATGCTATGGCAGCTGAGTTGTAAGTATTGCCATGGTAGTGGTGATTGGGGTCATTGATTAAGGTGACACCATCAACTACGAGATCGCCACCGGTGATGTGGATAAGCGATTTGTGTTTGTAGGCCTCAGATTCAGCAGCACTTCTTGTTGTCGGCTCATTTGAGATAGTTCCACCAGTCAGCACCAGACCATCTTTAGCGGTAAGGCATTTCTCTGTGGCAAGCGTAATCTGAGCATCATCTGCCAATTCAATTCTCTTGGGGGTATAGAAGGTCAGCTCATCGTCAGTTGCATCAGAGAGGTCGATTGATTTGGTAACCTCAATTTTCTCAATACGGGTGTCGGCGAGAGCTGCTGTGAATCCTTCAGGAGTATCTACCTTGACTTCATTATTGTAGTCGGGGGACAAGAAGTTCTTGTCTTTGGTGACGGTGAAGTTTGAGGGGGTGGTGAGGAGCGCGCCGTAGATGTTGGTGCGGTAGTTGGCCTGCACGGGTGCGTTGGTCACGAGCACTGTGCTCTGCACTGCGCCGGTAGCGTCGTTGGTGGCCTCGAGCTTGAGGTCGACCACCGAGCTCTCCTGCGGCACGAGCAGATACTGCATCGACACGTAGTCGTAGTCCTCCACGGGGAATGCCTCTGTGGCTGCGGGGCGAGCGAGGTAGGGGAACTCTACATCTACCTGAGAGTCGGCATCCACGTCAGAAGTGAAGAGGTTGAAGGTGGAGTAGGCCTTGGCGGTCATCTTGCTGACGAGCTTTGCTGCGCCGGCGCCGTAGTTGTCATCGGCGATGACGGCACCCTCATCGAGGTCGTTGGTGCCCCAGTTGATCTGCGCCACCGGACGGGTGAGAGTCACCGAGCGGGTGACAGGACCGGTCACGGTGGGAATATCCTCGAGCTTGTAGAAGCAGTCGTAGTCGTTTGAGTTGTAGGCCGTCATCTTGGTGTAGTCGACCGAGATTGTCTTCGCGTTGGTGTCCAGGGTGTAGACATCACCAGCGGCTGATGCGAAGAAAGCGATTTTATAAGCACGACCCTGTGCGAGGCTGAGCGAGATGGTGGTGCTGAGCGAAGAGGGGTCGAAGGAGTAGTCCTGAGAGGTCACCAGGTTCTCGGTGGTGGCGTCATAGACAGCCACCTGGAGCTGTGTGGCCGACAGACCGTCGGCAAACGCGCGTGTGCCCATAGCCTTCGGCAGCGACACACTGATATTCACATTGCCATCACTTGCAGGATTCGGGACGAGTTCCTCCTGAGAGCAGGATGTGGCCAGCAGCATTGCAGCTGCCGGGAGAAGAAGAATGTTGGATTTTCTCATTATCATACAATTAAATTGGAAGCGGAAGCCGGTGAAAGCTGAATCACTCCGGCCATCTGAGGCCCCCGCTTCAGGAATGTAGAAATGTAAATGATTCGAATTTGAGCGGGGTACACCGGAGCACCGATGTGCCCCACTCATATGTCATAATGAAGTATATTTTCAGCGAGTTCCGGTCTGCACGGTCTCGTTGTCCACTACGATTGTAAAGAAGGTTGTCGGCTCAACGGGAGCGGTGTTGTGGACCTCCTTCCAAAGACCGCCGCCGTAAGCAGCCGAATAGGTTGTATTGGCGATTTTGACTGTGCCCTTGGTGTTGGAGGTGAAGGTCTCGGTGTGGATCTCGATTGCACCCTTATCGGTGACAGTAGCGGTAGTGCCATCCGACTGCACATTGAAGCGGCAGTCAGTTACCGCGATATCATAAGTGCCGAGATTATCGCCATGATTATAGACGAGGATACCCTTGCCGACATTGTTGTTGAATACGCAATCGTTGAACGCAGTCTTCTGAGCGCCGTAGCACCATACAGAATATTTGCTTGGACCGTTGACAGCATTCGGCACGAATGTGCAATTGTTGAAGGTCTCACCCTCAGAGGCATAGGTGAAGATCTCGCCTTTGATAGTCACGTTGTTGTAGGTGGTCTTCTTGGTGTGGTAGAATCCCATCTCAGTGCCTGCCATCTTGGTGGTCACGATAGCGAGATTGTTAAATGTCAGGTCGCATCCGTGAGCGGCAGGGTAGGGCTCGGCATTGATCGAGGTCTTGTCGGCACCCTGGCCATTGAATGTGATAGCCACATCTTTGGCGAAAGTCAGGTTCTTGGTGCTATAGGCCGTCGCAGCGAGTTCGATCTGGATTCCATCGTAGGCCGAAGCAAGGAGAGTGCGGAGAGCGGCAGAGTCATCGGCTTTTGTAGTGAAGGTGATGTTGGAGTCAGTGTTGCCGCTGCAAGAGGTGGGCTCATAATCCTTCCATCCATACCATACACCATGGCGATCCTTGACGGCTGATACCTCCTTATAGCCGTTGGTGAAGTTTTGGATAAGCTTCACATCGGTGACCTTGTTGTTGTCAAGTTTGATCGGGAGGTCGCTGGTGCTTTTACCGCCTACATAACCGACGAGAGCACCGAGGTCACGGTAAGCCTCGACTGTGCAGTTTGAAACCTCGCAGCCGCTGACAGTGAAGATAGAGTTGGCGTAACCGATTACGGCACCGGCCTTGTCGCCGTTGTCGTAGCTGCCGTCAGCCTGACGATTGGGTGTGGTCTTGATGGTGGAGTTGATTACCTTGCAGTTCTCGATTGCATAGCCGGTGGCTGGGTAAGTTTTGCCGTCGCCATAGGTGGCGGAGTTATTATTGTGAGAATAAGCCACAATCGCACCGGCATAGTGGGTAGAAGAGATGTAGGCATTCTCGACTGTGAGGTTCTTCACCACCCCTCGCAGAGCGCCGAAGAGACCGGCCACGGCGTAATCACCTGATGCATCGCAGCGGAAATTGCTGATGGTGTGGTTGTTGCCGTCGAATGTACCCTCAAACCAATTCATGTTGTTGGATGAAGCGTCAGCCACGATATTAGAGCCAATAGGCTGCCAAGCCATGCCACCGAGGTCGATGTCGTTGTCGAGCACGATTGTCTTCCCTTTCCAGTCAGAGGGATTCTGGGCAACATATGCCAGCTGCTGGGGTGTGGAGACACTGTAAGTGCCGTCGGCGTTCTCAGCAGGTGCCTCAACTTCGATTGGTTGATAGATATCGTCGGTGAAGTTGATCTCTTTGGTGACGGTGAAGTTTGAGGGGGTGGTGAGGAGTGCACCGTAGATGTTGGTGCGGTAGTTGGCCTGCACGGGGGCGTTGGTCACGAGCACTGTGCTCTGCACTGCACCGGTGGCGTCGTTGGTGGCCTCGAGCTTGAGGTCGACCACCGAGCTCTCCTGCGGCACGA
>CAJTNN010000021.1 GCA_910577585.1 uncultured Muribaculaceae bacterium
GAGCCAGGATCAAACTCTCCGCTGTTAGTATCTATAGTTTCCTATTTTCTACTTATTAGTTTTGTCTTTGACCTCGACCCGATGACTATTAGTTTCGGATATTGACGGAAATCTCTTGTACTTTTTCCCTCGGTTGTTTCCAACCTGGCTTCAGAAATGACGCCTCTTGCGAGGCTTCATCTCAAGAGCTTTCGTTGTCTCTTCTGTAGCATCTTTGTCATTGTTCTCTCTGAGTCCGTTGCCCTCGGTGAGGGGCGTTTCTCATTTGCGATTGCAAAGTTACAGCATTTTTCGGCCGTGTGCAAATCTTTTTTGAACAAAAATCAATTTTTATTGTTATAACCTTTGTAACGCGCTGTGAATGTGTGAGATAAAAATTTGTATAAAAACGTTAACAAATGTAAATACATCGCCGCGCGGTTATGCCGTACAACATATTCTTGCGACATACTCCCCTGAATTTCCCGTTTCTGCCCCTTATTTTTTGCTTCTACGGCTCAATTTTTCGTTCTCTGACCCTGATTTTTTTGTTCCCAGCTTGATTTTTTTGTTCCCACGACGGATATTTTACCTTTTATCCATGTTCATGGGTATGCCTTGGTTGTGCTTACGGGAGAACGTTGGCTTACGGGAGTACGTTGGCTTACGGGAGTACGTGGTTTACGGGAGAACGTGGTTTACGGGAGAACGGAGTTTACGGGCGTACGGGGACAGCTTCTGGGCTTCGACAACCGTGTCGGGGCGGGGCGTCCCTCCTCCCAGGGGGGCCTCCTCCCAGGGGGCTGCGCTTAAAATGAGACGTACCCCGCTGGCGTTGGATCAAACGACAGCGGGGTACGTAGTTCTTTTCATATCGGTTGCGGCGAAAGCCAACAACGCTTACTTTAGCAGGGTCAGCGCAATTTGAGCATAGAGCCTACCTGGAGGTCTGAGGCGTCAGACAATCCATTTAGCCGGCATAAGCGCTGCACACTCTGTCCACATCTCGATGCTATAGAGGCCAGCGTGTCGCCGGCGCGCACTACATATGTGCTTTTACCGGCTAACGATGAGTGGCGGATTTTCGGAGATTTCCCGGTTGCACCTCTTCCTCCATATAGACCGGAACCTACCGACCGGCCATCAAGGCCTGCATAAGTAGGCCCATAATTACGATTTGTGGCCATCATCATGCCTCCGGCAAAGTCGAATACGGTCTGAGGATCTATGGCCGAGCCACCATAACGGGTCTCGAAATGGAGATGCGGACCGGTGGAATTACCGGTATTGCCGCTCAATGCAATGGGCATATTCGCGTCTACTCGCTCTCCCGGATTGACGAGTGTGGCACTAAGATGCGCATAACGGGTCTCAAGTCCGTCATCGTGCTTCACGACTACATAATGTCCGTAGCCACCCGCTTCATAGCTGATACGGTCGACTACGCCGGGCAGCGGAACTCTGACCGTATCGCCGATTGACATTGCTATATCAATACCCTTGTGCATTCTGCCGAAACGAGGACGATAACCGAACCCTGATGTAATGCGCCCCCATTGTGGAGCACTGTACATTCCTCCGGCCCATGCGGATTGCGGCGAGAAATTACCGACCATTCCGGCCCCCGGACTCGCCAGTTGCCATTGACCGGCGGCATAATAGTTGCCACCTGCGTAGTGCTTGGTGATTACGGCCAACGCACCTTGGCGGACCTCTCCGGTGCCCGAGGCTGTAGCGAGCAGGGCATCGAGTGCGCCTGAGCCTGCCGAAGCGGCTGCAGTGCTTATAAAATCAAGCGCACCTCCCAGACCAGTATCCTCAACTATATCAAATCCGGCTGACTCCTCGCCAACTGAAGAGCACACACTCCCGATAAGTGAGGCAAACGAGTCTGGTGCCGAAGCTGATTCAGCAGCATTTGCTAAGGCCCTCTTATCACTATTGCCAACGAAATCGAGTGCACCGAAACCACCCTCATCTCCGGAAGGGTCGGAATAAACCGCTGACGCCACCCCCCCGAGCAGCGTCAGCACCATTGATATTTTCCTGAAATCCATCATTCTTTTTATCTTACCATTGCAACGCGCAGCGACGAAGTTGTTATAATTAGGCCTTTGCTACGCGATATAAGTAGTAACGCGAGATTATTCTGTCTTATTATCCGGCTTGGAGACAGCTGCCGACTCGGATGACTTTTCAAGCTCGCGTTTCTCCTTGAAGCTCTTCACCATCGGCTGGAGGAAGAGAATCCACACAGCGCAACTCATGAATGCCAGGAATGTAAAGCCGATAAGTATGATTGCCTTGCGCGGCTTCGAGGGCTTGAGGGGCACAGTCGCCGGGGTAATCACGGCATACACCGGAGTTGTCTCCTGCACTTTAGCCTGAGCCTTCTGCACCTGCATCGATGTAGAGTTATAGAGATTATAAGCCAGTGCCATCTCATTCTCCAGACGCTCGCGCTCAATCTGGGCCGAGCGGAATGCCAGACCCTGATTACGGTCAAGATAATTGGCATATATCTGCTGGGCTTTATAATACTTTGCCTGTGCCTCTGCATTGAGGTGCTCGGCATAGAGCAGGTCCTGACGCGACTTATTGGTACGATAGTCGGTGATATACTCCTTCAAGCGGTTGACGACTGTATCGGCCAATATTGCCGATGCCAGCGGATCCTGAAGTGTCACATCGAGAGTCACTACAGAAGTCTTCGTATCCACCGTGGCCGAAATACAATCGCTTAGTGCCTTGACAATATCATCCTCCGATTTTGTAAGATGGAAATTGTCGAGAGTGTGGGTCGGATCTTCCGGCTCATCCTCCTTCAACAATGCCAGCAGCTTGAACGGTGCACCGATGATGGCGCTCCACCACGGAGATTTCATATCCTCCTCCATGTAGGTGGTGAGCTCTATCGGCGCATCACCCTCTTCAGTCTGGACCTTTGTGTCGAAAAGACTTGTCAGAAAAGGCACCGATCCCACCACATCCGGATAGAGCATCGGGTAAACAGCGTCGGCACCCGATGCCGAAGATGTGTTGACACCTGCCAATGATGCAAGCGCGCTGAAGTTGGAGGATGCCTTGGTGTCATTCACCTCCGGAGCGAGCTTTACGGTAGTGGTGTATTCGCGCGGTATGCTGAAAGCGATGATTAGACCGAGCACCGCACCGCATACACTCCATATGATCAATTTCTTTCGTTGATCCCAGAGGCGTGAAGCCAGATCGAGAAGGTCGATGGTCTCCTCTTCAGGTTCGGCGTTGGGATTCTGATGATTGTCTGCCATAATTACGCTATGTGTAGGCTATTTTCTTAAGATGTTGGTGATAGTTGCCGCCAGGGCCGCCACAGACGAGAAGCTGGTGGCAAATGCCATGACTTTCTCCCAGTTGGTGTTGGGTCGCTGGGGCTTCGAGGGCACGATAATCTGGCAACCCGGTTCGATTGGCGTATTCTTCTTCGCCTTGGCCACTGTGCCGTTCATATATACTATGTAGGCCTTGTTCTTCTTGGCAGTCTGTCCATAGCCGCCGGCCTGATCTACATAATATTTCAGTTTCTTGCCGGGCTCATAGACCACTGCGTTGGGGAACATCACATCACCGGCAATCTTCACGATGCTCTGCTGCTCGGGCACATAGAGTGCGTCGCCGGGCTGCAACACGAGGTCGTAGTGCGAACCGGGATAAGCAAGAGCCTTCTCAAGGTCGATACCCACGTTATAGCTGCGTGCCACCTCAATCTTGCTGAGAGCGATTGAGTCGCCCACATTGTTGTTGCTGTTGGCCATGGCCAGACGCAGGGCCTCGCGGCGCGCGGTGTATTCATCTTCCGACAGACGGCGTGTCATGTGGGCACCACGGATATATGCGCCGTCGATCACTCCACCTGCCCGACGCACCACGTCGGATATGCGCTCATTGCGTTTCTCAAGAGTATAACTGCCTGCGAAGAGCAATTCGCCGTTGACGCTGACTGTGCGCTGCTCGCCATAGCCCGGGCTTGTGCGCACCGCCACATGGTCATAGGGTTTAAGCAGGAAGCCCTGGCCCTCGCCCACTGCCAGACCATTCTCAATTGAGATTGTGTAAAGGTCAGCCAGACGCTGGGTCTGGGTGGTGGCTGTCGGGTCGACTACGCGACGTGAAACCTCCACACGCGCTGTCGACGCACCCTCAAGCAGACCGCCGGCCTGAAGAATGAGGTCCTCGACAGTAGTGTTTTCTGCAAACGGGTATGTGCCCGGACGCGCCACCATGCCACTGATTGCCAACGCACCGCGGGCCTCAATCTCATGGATGCTCGACACTACGAGCATGTCGTTGCGCTTCAGTTCGATATCAGGAGTGGTGCCGTTGAGTATCCCTGCCAGGTCAACAGCAATGATTTCAAGCTGCAGCTCGGGACCCTCGCGATAGAGGAGTACACGGTCAGCATAGGCATCATCAGTCAAGCCATCGGCCTTGCGGATAAGCTGCCCTACGGTATTGACACCATCACCGATAGCAAACATGCCGGGACGATATACAGCGCCCTTGAGTTCTACACGGTTGGCATAACGGTCAAGTATGGTGCCGACAGTGATGATGTCGCCATCCTTAAGTCGGTATGATGCAAACTCACCACGGTCAATGTTGTAGAGTTCGTTCTCTGTGCCCGACTGACGCGCCAGACGCACCATGCCTGAATATGCATCGCCGGTGAAGCCGCCGGCATATTCCAGAAGGTCCTCGATAGTCTCGTCAGGCTTGATTTCATAGTACATCGGACGCTTCACATTGCCATCGATGCTTACAAGCTGGTCATACGGAGGCACGATAATCACATCACCCTCCTGCAGGCGGATATTGCCCGAGGTCTTGCCACCGAAGAGATACTCATAGATATCGACACCGGCCACCTTCTTGCCGTTGCGAAGTACCTGGATATTACGAAGTGTACCGATATCGCGTATGCCACCGGCGCGATAGAGAGCATGGAATACTGTCGAGAATGGCGACATGCGGAATGTGCCGGGAGTCGACACCTCGCCGAGGATATCCACCTGGATTGTACGGATCTGGCCGAGTGTGACCTGCACATCGGTCTCGGCATCATCCATACCGGCATATTTGCGGGCGAATGTGCTGCGGATATGCTTGTTGGCATCGGCGATGGTAAGACCATTGAGATAGACCGGACCAATCTGCGAAATCATGATGCTACCCTCGGGGGTGATGGTCTGGCGCAGATGATCTTCGGCTGTGCCCCAGATGTCGATCACCACCTCATCGCCTGGGCCGAGACGGTAATTCTGCGGTGTGGCGATATTCTCGCTGGGTTCAAATGTCAGTGAGCGAGCATTAAACACCTCATGGCCATAAATCTGTCGGGCCGACACAGTGCCGTCGCGCCCCTCATCCACCTCGCGGCCAATCTGGTCGATGGTCTGGTCAGACACATCATTTGCCGCGTTATGACGACGTTCGGCACGCGCCGCTCCGACTCCTTGCGAAGTCACTTGGCGCTCGGAAGTGGATTGCTCCTCGAGGCGGCTCTTTATACGCTCGGCCTGTTCGGGTGTCACACCTTTGGCCATCAGTTCACGCCCGATCTGCTGATCGGATTTGCCGGCGGCAGAAGCCTGCTTGATGTAGGCTATCACCTGATCATCTGTCAATGCTGAGGCCAGCAGGCTCAACGACATGAAGAATGCCAGGAAAATACGTCGCATTTTCATCTATCTATCGGTAGCTAAGTTTTTTTAACAGTTGCTTGTTAGTTAAAGAGGGGGAAATACGTGAGTACGCAACTCCCCTCCGGGGTTATACCACAAAAGCGCCCTACGCAGCTATCAATTGACTGACAGCGTATTACGCCTCCAGCCAAACGCATGCCTACATAAGGACGGTTTTATATTGCAAAGTTAATAAAAAAATATTGCTGACACAAACCCCCGCATCCATCTTCCATGCTCCTCCGGCACCTCCCCAGCGCCTCCCCACTGACACTCTACTCCACCTTCTACCCCACTGTCATTACACCGTCATCCTCCCCCACACTCCTGCTTCCGCTACCGCACACTCTACGCAATAACGACAAAAACCGCCGGCTGCTGATGGCCGACGGTTTGTGTGTAGGTGTTTATTGATTGATATTTTTATTAAATTTCTGAATGTCGATAGTCTAAATTTTCGATGGCCTAACTTATGTCATTACATCGATGGTCTAAAATACTCGATAGTCGAAGCTTAATTAACGATAGTCTTTCAATAATTCACGAAGTTTTTTGCGGGTGTGAAAAATGCGGGCTTTGACAGTGCCGAGCGGCATGCCGAGCTTATCCGCAATCTCTTCATACTTATAGCCTGCAACATGCATGTTGAATGGCTCGCGATAATCGGCAGGGAACTGCGCGATCAACGCAGAGATCTCATTGCAGGCATGAGCTCCGTCGGGTGTGGACATCGACGTGTCGGGGGCATTCGAGATGTGATAGAGGTCGACCGAAGTGTCCACCATCGTATTCTCTCTCGAGGCCTTGCGATAATTGTTGATGAAGATGTTGCGCATGATGGTCAGCATCCAACCCTTGAAGTTGGTGTTCTCAGCAAACTTCTCTTCGTTGTTGAGAGCCTTCAGAGTTGTATCCTGCACCAAATCCTGAGCCTCATCTTTATTCAGAGTCAGCTTCATCGCGAACGACATAAGATTTCCCTGAATACCAAGCACAGAGTTTTTGAAAGTAGGCCTGTTGTTCATTTTAGTTAAAAAACCTGCTAATTGTTAGTTGAATCAACCGCTCCGGGGGGTTGAGCACCATCGAAGTTCAGCTGCTTCGATGACTTCCCTTCTCTATTGCGTCATCAATCGTTGGCTTTGACAGTCAGAACTTTAATGGCAAGCAACAGCCTGAATCGGTTAATTCATGCGCAAAGATAACAATTTATTCTATTTTTTCAAATCTTATTACAGATTTTAACATTTCGAGCGAAACTTTTCGTCGGCTCAGATGTTATCCGCCCCTGCGGTGCGATTATCCTGCTTATGCGAGGCGTCGCGGATGTCGACGAGCAGAATCTTGCTGGCGGTCATCTTCACCACCCTCACCGTCAGTCCGTCGATCTCATAGTCGCGCCCGGCCTCGGGCATTGTCTCGAGATTTGTAAGTATGAAGCCGGCGATGGTGTGGTAGTCGTCACTCTCCTTGATGTCGAGGTTAAACCGCTCGTTGAGCTCATCAATCTCAGCACGGCCGCTCACCTCGTAATGTCCCTCAGATATTTCGCGGGCCATGATACGGTTCTTGTCGTGCTCATCCTCAATCTCGCCGAATATCTCCTCCACAAGATCTTCGAATGTGGCGAGTCCGGCAGTGCCTCCGAACTCATCGACCACTATCGCCAGCGAGCGTTTCTCGCTGAGCATGCGGCGCATCATCTTGTTGGCAAGCATGGTCTCGGGAGTGAATATCACCGGCTTGAGACATTTTGTCCAGTCGGCCTCGGTATTGAAAAGCTCCGACACATGGATATAACCCACCACATCATCTATATCCTCCTTATACACCACTATCTTCGATAGGCCTGTGGCTATGAATTTCTTTATCAGCTCGGGGCGGGTGATGCGGTCGATGCCTACGGCCACTATCTCATTGCGCGGAATCATGCAGTCGCTCATCGTGGTGTCTTTGAAGTCGATGGCGTTGCGGAATATCTTCACCTCATTCTCCACCACCTTGCAATCGGGCTGAGAGTCGAGGGTCTCTTCAATATAGTTGTCGAGCTGCTCCATGGTCAGAGCTGTGCTGACCACCGTCTGCGACTCGATATGAAACAACTTCATCAAGCCTCGCGAGATAGCAGAAATCAACAGAGTCACCGGATAGAGGATGATATAGATCAGAAACAGGGGCAACGCCACCAGCCGCATCGCCATATTCGGATTGATTCTGAAGGCCGTCTTCGGCACAAATTCACCAGCTATCAGAATCACCAGCGTCGACACGATAGTGTTCAACACCAGCACCAGTGCCTCATTATGCACCATCCGCTCAAGCAGAGGATTGACTATGATTGAGAACGTTATACCGTAGATGACGAGCACCACATTGTTGCCCACCAGCAATGAGGATATAAACATATCCTCATGACGCGAGAATCCGCGGATGATGCGGTTGACCAAGCCACCCTCAGTGGCGTCGATCTCCATTCTCACCTTGTTAGACTGCACATATGCAATCTCCGACCCCGAGAAGAGAGCGGAGAATATTACGGCAATTATCGTGATTGCTATCGCTGCTGTCAAATCCATATCTATATATCTATTCTATAAACCAAAGAGCCTGGGGCCGACATTCTACATACCCGGGCGTCCCACAGCCGAGGTGCTCCGCGCTGCCTCTGAAGGGGCGGCTACGGTATCGGCCACACCTGCGCGCGGGGCTGATGATGCCTCTCCTCCCGGTCGCGCGCCGGCGGTTCTCTCACCCGGTTCGCGCGGAGTAGAGGCCGCCGGACCCTTGAGGTTATCGCGCTCGGCGGGGAATATGCCAAGCGGACGATTTATGCTGTATTGCGAGAAGTCCTGGCTGGCTCTGAATCCGTAGCCCTCCATCATATGGGTGGCATTCTCAATGTGGATGAATGAATCGCCATATACAATCCCCTTCGACTGGTCCCAGAACATCTGCTGGGTCAGAAAGAGTCCTGAGGGCTTCTGGGTCACCTCTACCCGCCCGTCAAGACGCCAGAGGCTTTTGTTCTTGAAATATGTGGCTGAGTCAGCGGCAATAGTGGCTATGACATTGAATTTCCGGTCATACTTGCGCAGATACAACCCTTCGGGAAAGCGCCAGTGGGGATTATCCCCCTCATCATACACCTCCCAGAGCGGAGCCACAATCCTGTATTGCGTGACCCCCGAATCGGAAATCATTGTAGAGACATTGCGGGTGGTCATCGTGGGCATAGCCTCAGGGTGAATCCTGCGGGCCACATCCACCTTCGTCTCATCAGTACACGCACCCAGCATGAGCGCGAGCACCGCCACGACTCCGGCCAGTCTCCTCATCGCCTTCATCATGCGCTATAAGTATCTATTAAAAAAAATAGTTAATATTTGATTTTTAGATACTTATCAACGTATCTTACGCTGCCAGAACCATCGTTCGTTGAAGTTGACACCGATGGTGACATTAAAGTAATTCTCACCGATAAGCTGCTGCGGATGCGCCTGACGATTGCGCCACTCAAGGCCGATGTTAATCACAGTCTTATCCTGCGGAGTATGCAGACCTACGCCGGCGCTCACTCCAAACTCACGCAAGCGGTTGCCCTCAATCTTCAGATAGTCATCGCAATAGTATGCACCCAGACGATACGTCATGCGCTGCGCATAGTTGCCTCGCAATTTCGGCACCCACTCGCCACCCACGGCATAACGCATACGGTCGGCGAAGTTCATGCCCTGAAACACTACCGCCTGAGGATCATCCGTGCGGTAGATGGATGAATACTTGGCCTTGCTCCACTCCTGATAGCTGAAGTCTGCCTCTATCATCCAGCGAGATGCACGCTCATGAGTGTAGTTCAGGCCGACGCCATAGCAGTTCGGAGTGCCGTATTTATCGGTGAGTTTCTGGAATCCGACTGTGTCTGGTTTTGATTCAGCCTGAAGCTCCTGCAGGGTGACCCATGTACGGCCATGAAGCGACTTGGCCGGTGAATAGGTAGCGCCCACTGTGAGGGTATTATGGCGGTTAAGGCGTGCCTTGTACTGCGCGCCAATCACAATATCCCAATCGCGCACCTCCATCACATGTTCGAGCAGCGACTGACCCGAATTGGAGGGGTAAGAGTATATATCGTTGACGATATTACCGAAGTTATACGACACATTCACACCCAGCGAGAAACCCTTGAAGGTACCACCCAGACCAAGATAGGCCATGTTGATACCACCGGTGCCCTGGTTTTCGACCGTGCCATGCTTGATTTCATTGCCGAAGGCATATCCTACAGAGGTATAAGGCAACATGCCTATCGAGGCTCCCAGATATTTGGTGATCGGGAACTGCATGGTCACATAACTGAGACCGCCACCGGTGGAATGGGCCTTCGCACTCCCCTCCTTGCTCCAGAGCATCGACACATCGGCACCTATGTCGAAGAGGAATGTCAGCGAGTCAATCGCCGCATACGATGCGGGATTCATCACATTAATCTGGCGTCCTGAACTCATGGCGTAGCCGATGCCACCCATCTGGCGCTGCATCGAAGTGGCACGGTCGCCAAGTATGCCGTAACCATACATTGAATAAGGCGTGGTCACATCGGCGCGGGCCGGCAGATAGACACAGATCGCGAGCAGAGCCACGACCAATGCTGAAGCATATCTTTCAAATCTCATTTTCATGATGCATATATATCGCCCTCAGCCCCTTGGCAAGAAGATGAGGGTCGTAGTCAATTTCTATATTATTAGATGGTGTTGATGAATCTTCCGAGTGAAGGCTCTCGCGCCACCAATGCAGCAGCATCGGCGCATCGCCGCCGGTGAGCACAAGTCGGGTGGCGCCATACTGCCTCGCCCCCATACTCACATAACGCTGCAATTCGCCAAGCATCCCCTGGCACACTCCGGCCAGGATAGCATCGTGGGTAGAGCCGCCAAAAAGCGGCAGCTGACCATGCCATTCGCTTGCCCTGACAAGTGGCAGACGCGCCGTGTAGCGGTGCAGTGCCTCAAAACGCATCGATAATCCTGGCGAGATATTGCCTCCTGCGAAGCGACCGTCACTCACCACATCCACCGTCAGAGCTGTGCCGGCATCAGCCACTATCACACTCTCTCCGGGCCACAGCATAGCCGCCGCCACTGCCGTGGCTTTGCGGTCGACGCCAAGTGTGGTGGCATCGGCATAATCCAGAGCCACAGGCATCACCGTCGAGGGAGTCACAAGGAGGAAATCCTCATGCAGAGCATTGCGGAGTGTCTCTACCAGCCGCGAGTCGACATGCCCCACACTTGCCATGGCGCCCCGACGGGCATCATGAGCCTCGGCAAAGGCCACTATCCCCTCGGCATCATCCGAGGCAAACCATGCGGTCACATACTCGCCCGCCTCCGGCATCCAGGTGGCCTTCAGACGCGTATTGCCGCAATCCACCGCCAGAAACCCTTCGCTGACTTCAGAAGATATGTCGCTATGCACAGATTGCATACGCTCAGTTTCTCTTATCCTTTTTTGTTGACTCAGCTGCGTCGCCATTCATCTCCTTGCGTTTGCGCCACACGATTAGCCATGACGCCACTACCTGAATCATCGCACCCGCCAGCGAGAAGACCACAGTGTCTTTCATTATAGCCAGCGGACCCACGAAGGCGAAATCAGAATATTTCTGCTCGTTATAGAACCAGAAGAAAGCGCCGATGCAGAAAGCCATACCGGCCCAAAACTCCAGTCGGCGCAGACGGCGCAGACGCAGACTCTCGTCAGGGTCCGACACACTCACCATTCTCGCCACAGTGAATATCACCGCTCCTGCTGCATATATCCACTTGCAGGCGCTAACCCAGCTGAAAGCTCCCGGACGTATCACCGACACATCCTGGCTCATGAATGAAGCAAAGGGTATGAGCATCGCCGCTGCCACAAGGATCAATCCCAATGTGGCTATCCCCTCCATCTTCTTGCGCCGGCTCTCGGCCTGCTGCGCAGTGAGAGGTACTGAGGGCTTTCTTATCTTTTTCGTCATAATTGTCTGTTTTGTCGATTCTTTAAGTCGGACGCACACTCGTCATCAAGGTTTTCTCTTCATTAGGAGTGCACGCCGCCGGAGAGCTGGAAGTTATCTTTACTTAGTCGGATGTTATCTCTACTTGAATGTTGCCGGAAAAAGTCTTGATAACGTCATTCCTTAATCAGAAACACATCCTCCGTAGGACGCTGCATATGAAACTGCTCACGCGCCACATGCTCCAGATCACTCGTGCCGGTCTCGATGGCCTCACGGCGCGACCTGTAGTAGGACGCTGAGTCTTCATTGAGCTTTATCTCTTGCTGAAGCTCGTTGATGCGGTTCTGGTATTCCATGTTGAGCTTCACACTTGTCTCCTCGTTAAAAAAAAGCAGGAGCACTACAAGTGTGCCGATTATAAGCACCGGCAAATGCGATTTGCGGCGCATCCAGAAGGATAATTTCTTGGTCTTTTTCCCCATTTCTATACTTTCGTATGCGTTCAGACCCGAAGCGGCCTATAGATGTTGTTTAAACTTTTTACCAAAAAGATTAAACAACTTCATATCCCGTCGGAACTATTCAGACTCACTCTAACTCTTTAAGTATTATCGCGAAAAGTTCAGACGTCCGCATTGATCCGTACCGCATAAACGCGGTATTTTACAAAATTAATCAATCCCTGCCTAACTGCAAAAATATTCATCAGATTTCAACATAAATTTGCTCATCACCCCCTCGGCGTACCCCGCAAGCCACACACCCCGCCTCCTGCCCATCACCCTACACTTCACTCTCAGCTTCACCTCCACCCCCTTAATGCGGCAGCGGTGGCGAAGACGTGGATTTTCAATCCGTGTCTTCGCCACCGCGTCATCTCACCTGGCCCGTTGGGCTGGGGGATTTCTCCGGCTGGAGAGGTATCCGCAACGTGTCGGGCGGGGGTGATTTATCCGTCGGAAGCTATGTCATTTCCATGGCATGCCTTAGCGGCAAAATTCAACGATAATCTTTCAACATGCCCTGAAGGCGCTTGCGGGCAAAGAAGATGCGACTCTTGACAGTGCCTAACGGCAGCGACATCTTCTCGGCAATCTCGCTATATTTGTAGCCGGCGATATACATGCTGAAGGGCACCTTGTATTCATCGCTGAAGGCATTGATAGCGTCAGAGATCTCGCGGGCTCCGAATGAACCCTCCGGGGTCTCAAGACCACTCTCCTGCGAGAGATTCAGATGATAGAGGTCTTCAGTCGTGTCCACCACCGTAGCGCTGCGCACCTGACGGCGATAGTTGTTGATGAAGATGTTGCGCATGATCGTGAAGACCCATCCCTTGAAGTTGACATTGTCGACATATTTCGACTCATTGTCAAGCACCTTGAGCGTCGTGTCCTGCACCAGGTCCTGGGCGGCTTCGCGATTCGTGGTGAGCTGGTATGCAAAGTTCAGTAGATTGCCCTGCAATCCAAGAAGTCTCTGTTTAAATGTGGAATCTGACATAGCTTTAAGTTTTTAGTTTGTTATCGTCTTTGTATCGTTATAACAAGGGGCGTTGAAAAGTTATCATCTTTTTTGAACTTTTTTTTGATGTTTTATCAAAAAAATTCACACCTCTGCGACCCAACCTAAATATCTGTCAATATGTCACATTTCGCTGACATTTACCACTATCCGACCCTCCATTATGCTCATTATCGGCATGCGTATGCCCGACTTGATTCTTCCACCCTACCCTCTTCTCAATCCACCTTGTAATTGAGTTTCTTGCTCGAGTGGCGTCCACTGGCTGAGGCGGGGAGCCGCAGCACGGAGCGCAGCAGGCTTCGACCCGTGTGCTGACGGCGGTGATAACCCGCAAAATCATCACTGAGCCATCTGAAACCCTCTTTGTTGCAGCCTCCGGGGCTGACATAATAATAGGTCAGACGCTCCACATAATCCACAAAGGGGTCATCTGCGGTGGCCACTTCATGCAGATTCTCCTTGGTGGGACATATCAGTAGTGTCCCCTCGCGCTGACAACGCTCGCGGATGGGGAGTATCAGACGGTCGTAATTCTCCTCTATAAGGTCGAGCGAGAAATTGTGGTAGGAGGTCTCTCCAAGTTTCTGCACCGGACGCAACTGCAGCACATCGACATGCAACCCATCGAGCACATCATACAGATGCTCGAGCGCCAGAGTGTTGTCGGCGTTCATCACGTAGTTTATCCGCACCTGCAGGTGTGGATAACTGCGCTTAGCCTCCCGCAAGTCAGCCAAAAGGGCGCGGAAACGCTCGAATCTCGCACCGCGCATCATATCTTCATATGTGGGTTTGTCGAGCCCGTGCACCGACAGCGTCACCTCATCCAATCCGGCCTCAAGCAGTTCCGTCAAGAAGTCGGTAGTGAGCAGCTGGCCATTGGTGGTGATTGAGATATGGGGCACACCCATCTCCTTACCCTTGGCCACAATCTCGGGGAGCCGGCGCCATAGAGTGGGCTCTGTGGCACACCCTATCTGCAACTTCACCGCGTGGCGGAAGAATGTGCGCGCCACATAATCCAGCTCGGCCGCATCCATCTTCGGAGCCGCGCTGAAGCCGGGCTGCTTGCGCGCAGGGTCTGACATGTAGCACATCCTGCACTGCAGATTGCAGGCCATCACCGGATCAAGAAATACCCCGATATAGCGACGGCGCATGGTGTGCATGCTCCATAGACCGAGCAACTTCACCCGCTTGCTGCGGATGCGCGTAAATATTTTCAGTAACTTATATACATTCATTATTTTGCAGATATTCAAAGCCTTCGTGAATGCCGGAATGCAAACATGCCATAATATCCTCACCTCCGGCAAAACACAGAAACCACACTCATACCCCCTCAGCACATCATTCAAGCAGATCCGGACGCAGGCGGCGTGTGCGCTCCATGGCCTGGTCGTAGCGCCATTCGGCTATCTTGGCCTCATGGCCGCTGAGCAGTATATCGGGCACTCGCCAGCCATTATACTCAGCCGGACGTGTATACACCGGCGGAGCCAGCAGATTATCCTGGAATGAATCTGACAGAGCCGACTGCTCATCGCCAATCACCCCCGGAATCAGACGCACCAGCGCGTCAGTGACACACAGAGCCGGCAGCTCGCCGCCGGTGAGCACATAATCGCCTATCGATATCTCGCGCGTGATCAAATGTTCGCGCACTCGATAGTCGATGCCTTTGTAGTGGCCGCAAAGTATGATGATATTATCAAGCAACGACAGCGAATTGGCCATCGGCTGGTCAAAGCGCTCCCCATCGGGAGTCATGAATATCACTTCATCATAATCTCTCTCCGCCTTCAGCGCCGAGATACACGCATCAATCGGCTGGATTCCCATCACCATCCCTGCCTCGCCTCCAAAGGGATAGTCATCTACCTTGCGATGCTTGTTGAGAGTATAGTCGCGCAGATTATGCACATGTATCTCGGCAAGCCCCTTGTCGCAGGCGCGCTTCAGAATCGAGCAATTGAGCGGCGACTCAAACATCTCGGGCAATACTGTAATAATGTCTATTCTCATATACGTATCTCTCTATCTGAGAATGTGCCTTACCCATGTATCAGACTATAACACACAAGAATCTCGACACACTCTAAAAATTGAGAATCGGCCCGCTCAAAATCGAGCGGGCCGACCTCCCGACCTGCTTATGCAGGTCAATATTCTCAATCCGCTTCGGCACCTGCGCTCAATAGCACAGCGCCTTACGCAGACACATGGTCAATACAGGATTAATCAATCTCCTCGTCAGCCTCGTAGCCGCCCATCTCGCGGATGGCATTCTTGAGCATCACATACTGCTGGAAGAGGTGGTTGACGGGCACCTCATCTTCAGTGTAGTCATGCTGCGGGCTCTTGAGGAAGAAGCTCAGGAAGCGCTGTGTGCCGTAGCGGCCTGCACGCTGGGCAAGGTCGCTCAGAAGCACGAGGTCAAGGCAGAGGGGGGCAGCCAGGATTGAGTCGCGGCAGAGGAAGTTGATCTTGATCTGCATCGGATAGCCCATCCAGCCGAAGATATCGATGTTGTCCCAGCCCTCCTTGTTGTCGTTGCGCGGGGGATAGTAGTTGATGCGCACCTTGTGATAGTACTGGGTGTCCTCATCATTGCCGTGGCCATAGAGGTCGGGCTGATTCTCAGGCACGAGAATTGACTCGAGTGTAGAGAGCTTCGAAACCTCTTTTGTGCGGAAGTTGGCGGGCTCGTCGAGCACCAGACCGTCGCGGTTGCCAAGGATGTTGGTCGAGAACCAGCCGTTCAGACCGAGGCAACGAGTGCCGATGATCGGAGCGAAACCTGACTTCACCAGAGTCTGGCCTGTCTTGAAGTCCTTGCCGGCGATAGGCATCTTGGTCTGCTCTGCGAGCTCCCACATGGCGGGGATGTCGACAGTAGTGTTAGGAGCACCCATGATGAAGGGAGCACCCTCCTTGAGGGCAGCATAAGCATAGCACATCGAGGGAGCCACATTCTCAACGTCGTTATCCTTCATGGCCTTCTCAAGATCCTCGAGCTTGTAGTGCACCTTCTCGTTGATGGGCACATACACCTCTGTAGAAGCGGCCCAAAGCACTACCACGCGCTCTACACCTGACTCCTCTTTGAATTTGCGGATATCCTCGCGGATCTGCTCAACCATGTCCCAGCGGGTCTTGGCATCCTTGACGTTGTCGCCGTCAAGACGCTTGGCATAGTTGCGGTCGAAGGCAGCCTTCATCGGCACAATCTTCACGAGCTCCTCTTTTACAGGCTCGATATCCTTCTCCTTGAGCACCTCTGCGTTGAGAGCTGACTCGTAGGCGTTGGCGGGATATACATCCCATGCAGCGAATTCAATATCGTTGAGATCGGCCAGGGGCACGATGTCTTTGTAGTGAAGATATTTCTTGTCAGCACCGCGACCAACACGAATCTTGTCGTACTGAGTCATCGAGCCTACCGGTTTTGCAAGACCTTTGCGGGTCATCAGCACGCCTGTGATGAAGGTGGTGCTCACTGCACCAAGACCTACAATCATTACACCTAACTTGCCGTTGGGTGCCTTAGCTTTTTCTGCCATAGTTTTCTAAGAATTTAATTTCTTATCGGTTGTTTTTGATATTTTATGCGTTCTTTGCTGCATCTCGAGATGCCTCGCGACACCCCCCCGGAGTCAATGCCACTGCCGAACTATCTGCCCGACATCGACACTTCCGAAACCCCGGATATCGCCATCCGGGGGAAATACGGCGTAAAAGTACTGCCAATTTTTCAATCTGCAAACGATTCTTAATAAAAATCCACACTCTTATTTGTTAAATATTCTTAACACTCACATTTAAATGCTAATTTATATTAAAACCAAGAGCAATATTACAGATTATGTTAAATTTGGTTAAGGGAGGTCGGCGAGTAATTCGGTGATATTGGTGATTATGTCGCCATATTGCTGCTCATCTTCGGCAGTGGTCCAGCCCTTCCCTTTTATCCACACGGCACGGCATCCTGCCGCGGTGGCGGGCACGATATCTTTAGTGTAGCTATCGCCCACTACGAGCACATGGCGCGCATCCATGCCGAGTGCACGCACACCCATACGGTAGATTTCGGGGTCAGGTTTTCTCACACCCACCACCGCACTCTCGATGATATCGCCAAAGAAACCGCGTATGCCATATCCCTCAAGCACTGCCTCGACATTACCATAGAAATTCGATACGAGCACAAGCGGATAGCGCCCGGCCAGACGCTCAAGCACAGGGCGTGCCTCAGCAATGCGCCCTCTGGCGGCATCATCACACAACCGCGCTATCTCGGCGCTCTTATCCTCAATCTCAGCAGCCGGAAAATCTGAATGTTCCGACAGCCAACCGAGTTCGATGCGCATCTTCTTAAGCAGCAACGCATGGAAGTCATCATCGGGCATGATATGACGCACACGCGCCAGTTCACGCTCGGCATACACATATGCCTCACGAAATAACTCTTTGTCGGCATAACGCTGCATTCCTGCATGACACCATGCATCCCATATCACCTCACTCCAGTGTTGTCCACCTGAGTCAAGGGTGCCACCATAGTCAAAGATGATTCCATTAATATCGTTGTATCTATTCATAATTACATATGCGTTAGAGATAAATGAGCCGCTTGATGGAGTCAGCTATCTATCAGAATATTGATTCACTCATCAGCTCTTAATTCCAACTTATTACAACATCAGTTCTCTTCAACCCACTGCTGCGCCTGACGGCATATGCGCTCATGACGCCACATCATGTATATGAGCAACACATTGAGCACCACAAGCTCGAAGGCGAAATAAAGCCATGGCATGCGGAAAATCAGTATCGCTGCGAAGAGTGCGAAGGTGCGGGTGTTGAACGACAGGATGTTGGTATATTTCATCAGGGGTTTGCTGGCCGCGCGGAATCTCTGACGGAACGACTGCGGTATGACATCACCATATCTGTCGCGGAGCAGTCGGCGCAGACGCTGCATCGAGGGGGTGCGCTTCTCCTGGCCTACCGTGTAGTTGGTGTAGAACATCAACACCAGTTTCTGCCAGAAATTTTTGCGCCAGCTCAATGCATGGAATTTATCCCACAGATGCGAGGCCTGCTCGAGTTCACTTCCCTGCTCACCTTTGACAAAGAAGAGATGAAACTGACGGTAATAGTCGGCCATGGCCGCCTGCACGGCATGACACACACCTGTCACGACAGCTATCACCCATATCACCCAGGTGTGCTCCATAAAGAAATGACTCGTCACATTCTCGCGCAGGCATATGGCGATGTAGATGCTGGCAAACCAGATGTCGCCGCTAAGTCCATCGAGTATTCGGCCCAGGCGCGAATATTGATGTGTCATGCGGGCCAGCTGCCCGTCGGCCGAATCGAAACTGTCGGCCCACACCAGCAGCAGCACTCCAAGCAGATTGATCCATATATTGTCGAAATAGAAGGCCACGCCGGCCCCTATGCCGAGGAATATCGATGCTATGGTGATCACATTCGGAGTCACGCCGAGCTTGGCGGCGAGCTTGGCCCAGAAGAAACCTATCGGACGATAGAATATCAGGTCGAAGGTCTCTTCTGTGTCGCTTGATTTGAGCGACTGGCGGTATTCCTCCTTAAGCTTATCCCAACGGTTCATCTTGCTCCACCCCCTTTCGTACTCTTGCGCCGCTGGCGGTCGGTGGCATCTGCCGCATCCGACTGCGCCGGTTCTGAATCGCGCTGTCACTCACGGATTCTTGAGATGATTGATTTCGCAATGTATGGGGCTGCCTCATTGCGGCAGGGGGCGAAACTGGGCCAGTCGTTGAAGTCGATTATCTGTATCGAACCGTCGGTGCCGATTATGCAGTCGCCTCCATAAATCATCACGTCAGTCACTTCGGCTGCCCGCGCACACATCTGCTTCAGTGCCTCTTCATCAAAGGCAAGATGGCGCGGCATGCCGTTGATTTCCTCATCCTTGAATTTCGAATGTTGATGCTCAAGCGGATAGAACCAATAGAAGAATGACCCGTCGGCCACGCCATAGAATTTCACCTGGTCACCTTCGAGATGACGGTTGATGACCGCACGGCGTATGCCACGGTAGAAGAATTCATGCAATATTTCCTGAGCCTCTTCGGCATGGCGGCAATAATGCACATCCTCCTTATGGATGGCGTGAAACTCACCGCGCTTTATCCAGCAACGGTCGATGCCTGCGGCGGCCAGCTGGCTACGGATGCTGGTATTGGTGTCCACAATCAACGACTCGGGATAGGGTATGCCGTTGTTGACAAGCAGACGCGTCATCAGCTCGCGTGTGCAATTTTCGATTCCGTAGCCTGAATTGATTACGAGCTTGCCGGAGTCTTCAAGTCGCTGCAGTTTCTCGAGCGATGCCTGCTGGCGGCACATGTTGAGCACTATGTCCTCACGGATATCCTCGCTTATGAACTGCTCTTCGTTGTACATTGTCACCTCACAACCGCGCCTGCGCAACTGCTCGACAGTGGCGCTAAGTATCGCCGCATCATTCCCTATATGATTAGGCGAGAAGATGCCTGCGCGTGAGATGGCTGCAATTTTTATGTTTGACATTGTCAGGGTAGTTTCATTTAGTTTCGTTTCATTCAGGCCAGAAAAGCACGGGCGGCCTCAATGTCAGAGGCATGGTCTACATCAAGCACCTTCCCCATCGGATATGCGAAGACTCCGAGGCCTGCCTCCACCAGGGCCCGCTGATAATTGCGCATTCTTGACATTCCTTGCTCAATGCAATTGTCGAGCACGTCGACTGCCGCATCCGACAATCCGTAGATACCGGCCGAGATATACCTCGTGTCCGGACGCTGCGAGTCATGGAATCCTGTCACCTCGCGGCCAGGCTCTTTGACGCCTACCCACAGAGGCTTCTCATCCTCTACATAATCAGTCACTGCCATGAGGGCATCCACATCGCGCGGGGCCTCCTCCCAGGCTTTGACATAGCCGAAGAAATCTTCCGGGCGGAAGATGGTGTCGACAGTGGTGGTGATGAATCGGCCATGACCTTTGAGATAGGCAGATATCTCCTTGAAGGTGTGCATCGACGAGGGGGTCCGGCGCACTATATGTATCAGCTCGACCCCTTCCGCCGGGCGATACTCCTCAAGAAACTTGCTCACTTCGGGCATCGAGCCATTGGTGCACACCACTATCCGCTCAGCTCCGGCACTCTCCATGATGCGCATCAGACGTTCTATCATGGGGCGCCCGTCAATCTCCACAAGGGGTTTCGGCTTAGCCACACCCTCCTGGGCCAGACGCGATCCCTCTCCGGCGGCTATTATTCCAAAATTCATCTTTCTTTGTCTGTTTTGTAAATTACACCATTCGAGGAGGTCACTTCTTGGGTGGCGCTATGCGCAGCGGATTGGCCGAGGCGTCATCAAACACTTCGCGCGCACGATAGATATCTATCCCCTTGTAGATGGCCTCGCGCAGCGATGTGGGGTCGGCCGTCATCTGTCCGGCGATGTCGTAGGCGGTGCCGTGGTCAGGCGATGTGCGGATAAATTCGAGTCCTGAGGTATAGTTCACCCCCTCTTTGCCTGCGAGAGCTTTGAAGGGGGCGAGTCCCTGGTCATGATACATTGCCAGCACTCCATCGAAATTGCGCCATAACTCCTCGCCGAAAAAGCCATCGGCAGCATAGGGGCCGAAAGCGAGCACATTCTCATTCTGCAGAGTCTGGATGGCGGGTATTATCTCATTCTTCTCCTCCTCGCCCAGCAGGCCGTCGTCGCCGCAATGCGGATTGAGCGAGAGCACAGCTATCGAGGGGCGCTCGCAGGCGAAGTCGCGGCGCAGCGTGCGGTCAAAACGCTTAACGGCATCTACAATCCGGTCAGCCCTCACCTCATCGCTGACTTTTGCGAGGGGCAGATGAGTTGTGAGCAGTGCCACACGCAACTCATCGTTGAAGAGTATCATCTGTGCGCGCTCACCCTCTTCAGCCAGACGGTTCTCGAGATATTCCGTGTGTCCCGGGAAGTGAAAGTCTTCGCTCTGTATCGAATTCTTATTAATCGGGGCCGTCACGAGCAGATCGATATCACCTGCCTCCATAGCCTCGACGGCTGCCTCAAGCGATTCGAATGCCGCGCGGCCGCTCTCTTCGCTCGGAGCGCCGTAAGCCGGCTCTACCGGAGCCACTCCCACAGCCACAAGATTTATGCGTCCCGGGGCTGCATCGGCTGCACTCTGCACAAGATTGTATCTCACATTATCCACACCGAGCGCTGACAGTGTGAGCTGCACAGCCTTGCGGTTGGCAAAGAGCACCGGCGTATACAGTTCGGTTGCCCCCTCGGTGGTTATAGTCTTAAGTATCACTTCGAGTCCCACGCCGTTGGTGTCACCCTGCGTGAAGCCTACTCTTAGTTTCTCCATGGTATGTCTTCGTTATCTTTAGTCAATGATGATTTGATGCATGCGGCTCTCCGCGGCGTGAGGGGGCCTCAGGCGCTCCCTTTATTTCTTATTGGCGAGCATTCCGCAAGCCGCCATGATATCCTCGCCGCGCGACGCGCGTATGGTGGCGGTTATGCCATGCTGGTTGAGCACATTCCTGAACATTATCATGCGTTCTTCGGTGCATGGTTTGAGATCTATACCCTCGATGGCGTGATAGCGTATCAGGTTGACACGACAGTCGATATTGCCGATGAGGCGTATCAGCATATTGGCATGGGCGATGTCGTCGTTGACACCCTTCCACATTATATATTCAAGCGACAGACGACGCTGATGCGAGAAGTCATAGCCAGCCAGCAGCTGCATCACACTCTGCAGAGGGAATGCCTTCTGGGCCGGCATCATGGCAGCACGCTCGCGCATGTCGGCGGTGTGCACACTGATAGCCACATGCACCTGAGTCTTGTCGAGAAGATCTTTCAGCTCGGGGAGTTTTCCTACAGTCGACACTGTGATGCGCTTCGGGCTCCAGGCCAGACCCCACGGGGCTGTGAGAATATCTATCACACGCTTCACGGCGCCGAAGTTGTCGAGCGGCTCACCCATGCCCATGAACACCACATTCGTCAGCGGAGTCATCGGTTCATGTCCCGGCGCGGGGGCAGGGGGGATGCTGAGAATCTGATTGATAATCTCGGCGGCGGTGAGCTGGGATTTGAAGCCCATCTTGCCTGTGGCGCAGAAATAGCAGTTCATCTTGCATCCGGCCTGCGACGACACACAGAGTGTGGCACGCTCCTTGTCGGGTATATACACCGACTCTATCTGTCGGCCTCCGGCCACCGGGAAGAGATACTTCACCGTGCCGTCGCTGCTCTTCTGCGAACCTGAAGGCTTCACCCTCCCCACGCAATATTGCTCTTCGAGCAGAGCCTTGTTCTTCTTCGAAAGGTTGGCCATCTCGTCAAATCCGGTGGCCCCTTTCTGATATATCCATTGGCATATCTGTCGCCCTACGAAAGCGGGCATCCCCAGACTTTTAGCCACATCCTGAAGTTCTTTTTCCGTAAGCCCTATCAAGGGTATCTTTTCCATATCTGTGTATGTGTAGTATCAGTAGTGATGCGCAGCGCGCGGCTCCGTCCATCGGCTCCGTCCGGCGCGATACACCATTATTTTGAATAGAGGTCATGCAGGGCATAGGTCTTCTCGCGCAGATACTTGCCCAGGGCGGCATAATCTTTGCCGAAGCGCGCCTGCTCTTCGGGCATGATAGGCTCGCCTACGCTGATATGCATCGGTTTACCCTTCTTAGAGAATAGCTCGCGTGGCAGCAGTGCCGACCGCAATGGCCAGCAGGCATGACCGAGAAAGTTGAAAAACCATCTATTGGTGCCATGGAAGTAGATCGGAATCACAGGCACTTTGGCACGGCCGATGATTTCAAGTATCGAGGGCTGCCATTCGCGGTCTACCAGAAATCCGCTCCGATCAGTCTTACTCATAGCTCCGGCGGGGAAGAAGCCCACGGGCTCCCCATTCTTGAGCTGACGCAGGGCCTCGCGTATGCCGTTGACCGAAACTTTCCTCTTCTCCGGATCATCTGAGGCCCAGGCATCGACGGCAATGAAGTTGGGACGCATGGCGCTGATTTTGCCCAGTATCATGTTGACCATGACTTTGTATTCGGGGCGATAGCGTGTCACCAGGTTGATGAGCGCTATGCCGTCGAGCGCGCCGAAGGGGTGGTTGCTCACTGTGATGAAGGCTCCCTCCGGGAAACGCTTCAGCACATCCTCATTATCCACCTCCAACGGGGTCTTGAATTCATCCTCTATCAGATGTCGGGCGAACTCGGGCCCGGGGGTGTCGCACCATGCACTGTGTACCCTGTTGACCTCGTCGATGCGCAGCAGATGCATGAAGAAGTCCACGACCTTGTGGTGTCCGGCCAGTTTCGGCACTGCCTGCACCACATCATCGTAATTTATCACCTCCGGGCGCACCACCAGCCCGGGATATTTCTCAGTTCCGTTAGCTTTATCCATAGCTCCCATAATTTGAAAGGGGTTGAATGATTCGCTCATCAGTCGGCAATGGCCGGCGGAGTGATATATGCCACATAGCGCTGCATGAACCGTCTGAATCCATGCAGCCGCATCAGGCCATATTCAAATATCAGATATGCCAGCAGAGTGCATGCTATGCCTCCGGCCACATCCAGAATATAATGATGCGATGTATATACGGCCGTAAACCATATGCCCAGTGTCACGACGCCCAGAGTCAGTTTCCAGCCCAGACTGCTCCGCGAGCGCAGGGCATAGATAAAGGCCATGAAGGTATAGGCTGAATGCAGCGAGGGCATCGCCGCAAAGACATTGGCATTACGGGCATACAAGGCATTGAATATGCCGAGTCCTGTCATATCATCAAAGGCGCCGAGTCCGGCCACTTCGCCATGTGTGCCCACCACAGCCTCCATGCCGTGCATGGCCACATACCATGGCGGAGCCGCCGGATGCACATAATATAGTGCGAAGCCGAGCAGATTCACCAGCAGGAAGGCCATCGCGAAGTGCAGATAGTCGCTGCGTTTGCCGCTGAAATAGAGCCAGAGCCCGTAGAATATCGGCAGTGGCACCCAGCAAAGATAGAAGATTCCGGCCATGAAATCCATCGCCGTGCTGCGGTGCAGAGCCCAGAACTCATTCGGAGTGAGACGCAGTCCGTCGGCGAGTGTTATGCCGAAGAGTGATTTCTCTGTGTTGTAGAGGTCGGCCACATCCACCGGATTGACCTCATAGTTAGGCAGGAGATTCATCCAGTCGTAGGATATGCCAAACACTATGAAGGGGAGTATGGCAACCGTAAGACGCCGTGTGGCCGGCAGCGCGAAATACATCGCAGCTATCAGCAACGCCATCCACACATGCTCCGGCCTTGGCCCGATAAAGCACACTGTCACCGTGAGCCATAGCGCCAGCGCCACGACACACCACAAGGTCTCTCTCAGGGTCGGTGATTGATATTTCATATTCTATATAGAATGCGGATGTTTCGGATTAGTTGGTTTGCAGCTGCCGGGTTACGCTTTCTTCTGAAGCTCGCGGCGGCAATGCGCGATGCGGGCGCCGGCGGTCATGTTGGCAAACACAGCTATCACCGCCATCCCGCCGAAGAGTATCCAGTTGGCCCACATGGCGCCACACTGCCCGATAATGCCGGTGGCCAGCGCGCAAAGAGCCGTCACCACCACCCGCTCCGGGCGCTGCATGAAGCCTATCTTGCATTCTATGCCAAGTCCCTCGGCGCGTGCTCTGACATAACTCACCATAAGGCTGCCGATAACTGCGAGATACGTCACCAGCGCACCCCACATCTCTCCGGCCATAAGGAAATAGTAGGATATGCCGCCAAGCGTCAGCAACTCGCAATATCTGTCAAGCACCGAATCATACATGGCGCCGAATGTCGAGGCCATGTTGCCCAGACGCGCCACCTGGCCATCAAGCATGTCGAAGAGTGAGAAACCGATAATCAATCCCCCGGCCCATGTCACAAGGCTATATGGTACTGCTCCGGTCTGTCCGGCAATATAGCCGGCCCACACCATCAACACGGCAGCCGCGGCGTTGCCCAACATCCCCACCGTAGTGACCATATTCGGAGTGACGCCACATTTGATCATCAATCTCACGAATGGATTTATCACAGCATATATTCCGAGCTGCAGCTTGTCGCGCAGACTCTTGGCATAAACTTTAATATCCATTGCTATTTTACTTTTTTGCAGATTTATGAAATGTCAGGAGATTCACAAGGCGTATGGCGAACGCATCGAAGCGTGTAGGCCGATACACAAAATAGCGCTGCAGCAGGAAGTTCCAGAACCACGACACCAGCAGCGACACCGTCAGACGCGCCGCAGCGAAGTAGCCGTTGGGCTTGAAGCCCATATCTTCAAGCCACGTCATATGCTGAAGCATGTGATAGAGGGCTTGAGTGCCGTAGGCATTCAGAAGCAGACTGCCACCCCACACAAGTGCATATTTCACCACCACCGCCTTCCAAGGTGTGCCCTCAGCTCTGAAAGTGAACTTATAATTAATGATGCAGTTAAGCACGCCCCCGGAGATCGCACCTAAGGCAGTAGAGGCAAACGGACTCAGTCCGGCCCACGCAAAGAGCAGGAAACTCAGACCCATGTCGAGCCACGAGGCTGCCTGCGATGACACTGCCGAACGCAGAAACGTGAATACCAGCCCATTACTCTTCAGCAACTTCTGGGTAGTCTTCGATTCAGCCACTTTGCGGCCTAACTCCTTGATACGCTCCACGCCCTCTTCCCGCAGGCTCTCTTCTTGCTTTTTGTCCATAGCGAAATGCCGGGTTAAGTTAATATTCTGTTGGTGCCACTTTCAGACCATGACTGCCACGGTATGAATCAGATTATAAAGAGGTTGATGGCAATCAGAATCACCACCGAATACACTCCGGCCAGTATATCATCGGCCATCATGCCATAGCCGCGCGGCAGACGCTCCATGCTGCGGATTCCCAGCGGCTTGACGATGTCGAAGAATCTGAAGAGTGCCAGCGACACAAGTATCATCCACCAGGGCTCTACGGCCACACCAGCACTCAGCGGCAAGAGTGATATCCACTGGCCCACAGTCTCATCGGCACACGCGGCCACCGGATCTTTACCCCAGTATTTCTCTGATTCGCTGCTGGCCCATGTGCCTGCCACTGTATAGGCTATAGCCGCTCCGAATGTCACCCAGAAGGTCACACTCTCTGATGCGAAGAAATATAAGGGGAGCCACAGCACTATGGCAAGCAATGCACCCCATGTGCCGGGAGCCACCGGCAGAAAGCCAACTCCGAAGGAGGTGGCTATCAGCTTTGGCAACAATGGGAATGGGCGCCCGGCGATATTTACTGGTCGGCGTGATTTCATATCCGGTCTGTCGATTATCCATGCCTCGCGAGGGTGGATGACTCACAAATTCATCACTGCTCGGTGGCAACATTCCGTCCCCGCCATGACACTGCATGACGGGGACGGCATTACATTCTCTCTATTCAAAGGCATTCTCAGCCACGAGCATCACTCGCCAGCCTCGAATTTGTAGACATTGTTCTCAATCTTCTTCGCGCCGCGAAGCATCTGCTCCATGTTGGGCTGGAAGAGCTGCTGGTACTGACGCTGATAGGTGGCGTCGTCATACTTGAAGTTCTCTTTCGAGTTGCCGTTGACAACGTAGGCATACACGCCGTCGTCGCCCTTGACAACCACCACCTTCTTACCGGGCTTCGCACCGGCGATGGCACCCATCACCTTCTGGTCGTTGACACCTGAGCGGGCTGAGAAGCGGAACTGCTTCAGGTCGGTCGGCTGCACGCCCATGGCACTGGCCACAGACTCGATGCTCTGAGCCTTCCCCTGATATTTCTTCACCTCAGCATCACCGGCTTTCGAACGACGCACCTTGTCGGTGAGATATTTCTTCACATCGGCGTTGCTCATCGGCACATAGTCAGAATACTCGCTGTTGACTGCGGCCACATAGAGCGCCGGAGTAGCTGCATCCTTAGACTCATAAATCTTCGAAACCTCGCCGGGCTTGCCATCGATCATCACCCAACGCACCACCTGGCGGCTGTCGGGATAATACATGTTGTAACCCTGCATGCGGGGCACAGCATCAGAGCTCTGGGTCAGAGCGAAAGTCTGGAGGTTATAACCCTCTTTTGCAGCATTCTCGCGCACAAGAGCGGCGGTGTTGTTCTTCTCAAGGAATTTCTCAAGCTTCTCATTGGCAGTGTTGAGAGTGGCTGCCGAGGGGTGAAGTGCATATTCCACCACCTGATACTCGCACACCTCTTTCGGAGCGGCCTGCTTGGCAACCTGGGCAAGGAGTGTGGCATCGGGGGTCGACATCAGTTTGATGTATTTGCCGCCGGCGTTAGTGAGCGAGTCGAGCTGCGACTGCTGCAGCACCTCAGCCTTACCCTTCTTGTCGTAGAGGGCGATCCACTGCTCTTTCTGCACCATCACGCTATCCACGCTGAAGGCGGATGCAACTGAGTCAAGTGCGAGACCTGAGTTAAGACGGGCCATAACCTTTTCAGGAAGGTTGGCGCCGGCCACTGTCACGATATTGAGCATCACTGAGTCAACCTCGGTGTAGCGCTTGCCCATCTTCACCACAGTGAAGCCGCGCAGATTGTCGGTCACGACGCTCACACTGTCGCGCGGGGCGCTTGTCACGAAGTTGCGTACTGCGCCGGCCGGCACATCAGATGCACGCAGCTTGCGGGTCTCCACGCTCAGACCCTCTTTGCGGAGGTCTTTGCCAAGTGTGGCGGCGCTGTCGCGAAGCGCTGAGGCAGTGGCCACGGCGAGTTTTGAAGCTGCGGCGCGGTCGGTCTCAGAGGGAGTCACGTTGACTGCGATGAAAGAAATCTCTTTTGTGGGCTCCTCCACCTTGAACATACCCTTATCCTCTGCATATGCAGCCTTCAGTTCGGCATCGCTCACAGGATACTGCTTCTCGTCGAGCTGGCCATAGGGGCGGAATGCCACCTGCACCTGCGCCAACTCGATGAAGTCATTGTAGAGAGCTTTCTTATCGAGGTCGTTGGCCTGCACTGTAGCTCCAAGAAGGGCTACATACATCTGCTCGGCCAGACTCTTCTGAGCCTCATTCTCAAGCGCGAGCCATGCCTTCTGCAGGGGCTCCACCTGAGCCTGGGTGAGGTTGTTGCGCTTCGGATTGAAAATCACATCGTGGGCCTGGGCCATTGATGTCACATTCACATTCATCGACTGGAGCTGGCGCACGATTGCCATCTGCTCTGCTGAGGGCTGCGGATTCTCCAGCATATAGCGGCGAAGCAACTCAGGCGAGGGCTTGATGCCCATATCCTTGACGGCGTTGTCAAGAATCTTCTCTGAAATCAGCTGGTTGACTGCCATCTGGGCAAGCAGCTGTGTGTCGAAATTTGAATACTGCTCGGGATTCTGGCTGCGGGCCTCCTCAAGCTGACGATTGAGTTCTTCGCGCTTGCGCTGATAGTCAAGATAGTCAATCTTGTCGCCATCCACCTTGGCTACAGTGGTATGGTTGCCGAAGAGGTTACGGCCGTTGGTGATGGCGTCGCCCAGGATGAAAGCCAGGAGAGCCACGAAAATCACCACCAGCAGGAACACTGATTTGCTTCTGATTTTCTCTAATGTTGCCATTGCTTAAGTTAAAAGCTTGATTTTATAGCTGTTATTGTTATTAATTCTACGCTCGTAGACGCCCCGACCTTGCCGTTAGGGCGCTAATATCGGGCAAAGATAGCTATTTTCCTTTATTTATGCAAGATATGATTCCCATTTTTTGGAATCAGGGGATGGTTTTAAGATTCTTTCGATTCGGCGTCTGCCGGAGCTGCATCCTGACTCTGACTGTGCTCGGCCTGCCATTCGGCCAAGTGTCCGCCCCTATGGGCCTCGACGGCTGAGTCGAGGTAGGCCAGGGCGGCATCATGTTCGTTGGGGATGCGGCCGTCGAATATGGCATCTTTCACTATCTCCTTGAAGATGGCTATCTCCGGACCCGGCGGGAACCCGTAGCGGTCCATTATCTCATTGCCATCGACGGGATTTTTCCAATTGCGGTAGTCATCGGCGGCATTTATCTCATCCATGCGCTTGCGCAGACGCGCAAATCCGGCGAGCTGACGCTTCACCTTCTCGGGAATCTTCGATGTGATATCGGCCTCACACAGCAGCATCAGCGAGTCGAGGTCCTGTCCGGCATCGGTGATGAGGCGACGCACTCCGCTGTCGCTCACGCCGGCATCGGCCACTGACTGCGGGCGCATGTGCAGCCCCACCATCTTGGCCACAAACTTCATCTTTTCGTTCAGCGGCAGTTTCATGCGCTTGAAGATGCGGGGTATCATCTTCTCACCGATAAAGTTATGGTTGTGGAATGTCCAGCCCAGACGCGGGTCGTAGCGCTTCACCACCGGTTTGGCGATGTCGTGAAGCAGGGCTGCCCAGCGCAGCCATTCGTCGTCAGATTTCTCTGCGAGGTTGTCGACCACTTTGAGTGTATGCAGGAAGTTGTCCTTATGGCCGCGCCCCTCCTGGGTCTCTACCCCTTTGAGGGCCACAAGTTCGGGAAAGATTATCTCAAGCAGCCCGGCCATATCGAGCAGCTTGAAGCCGATTGAGGGGCGGGGCGAGCGCATTATCTTGCCGAGTTCGTCGTTGATGCGCTCTTTGGTGATAATATTGATGCGGGAGGCATTGCGACGGATGGCATCGAAGGTAGGCTGGTCGATGCGGAAGTTGAGCTGCGTGGCGAAGCGTATGGCTCGCATCATGCGCAGGGGGTCGTCAGAGAAGGTGATGTCAGGGTCGAGGGGGGTGCGTATCAGGCGGCGCCCGATGTCGCCCACGCCGTCGAAGGGGTCCACGAGTTCGCCAAATCTGTCGGCATTTACGCAGATGGCCATGGCGTTGATGGTGAAGTCGCGGCGCTGCTGGTCATCTTCGAGGGTGCCGTCTTCCACAATAGGGTTGCGGCTGTCGCGGCGGTATGATTCGCGGCGTGCCCCCACAAATTCGAGTTCAAGGTCGCCATGATGCAGCTGGGCGGTGCCATAGTTGGCATACACGGCCAGTTTCGGTTTGCGGCGGCTACGGGCTGCGATGCGGCCGGCCACAGCGCGGGCAAGCTCTATGCCGCTGCCGACGGTCACAAAGTCCACATCTTTCGATGCCCTGTCAAGGAATATGTCACGTACGTAGCCGCCTACCACATAGGCCTCACGGCCAAGCCCGTCGGCAGCCTCACCCACGAGTCTGAAGGTGGGCGATTCGATTTTATCTTTCAGATTTATTGTATCCAAAACAATTTGGAATATGGTTTGACTAATTATCAAGGTTGCACCCCACCACGGGATGATTAAAGAAGATTCTGCATCTCTTCGGGGAAGTGGGTGAGGCTTTCAAGTCCATGCTCTGTCACGACGTAGGTATTCTCGACGCCTACGGCGCCTACGCCGGGGATGACGAATTTGGGCTCGAGGGCGAGGGTCATCCCCTCCTGCAGCAGGTCGCGGCAACGCGCGGTGATGGCGGGCGCCTCGTTGAGCTCGATGCCTACGCCGTGGCCTATGAAGAGTGCGTGCTGGCGGTGTCCCATGAAGTATTGGCTGAGCTGCTCCTCTTCGGCGATGGCTACAGCGCGGTCATAGAGTTCACGCACCTCTGTGCCGGGGCGCCCTATCTCTTCGAGCACCCGCAGTATGCGGCGCGAGCATTCGTGGGCTTTGTGGGCCAGGGGGGACACCTCGCCGATGGTCCAGACTCGGGTCATGTCGGTCTGATAACCGTTGAAACAGCCGTTGACATCCACCATCACCGTCTCACCCACATGCATTATCTCGCCGCATGCGCCGCCGGGGAGCGCGGGGGATACACCGCTGCCACCCATGGCGAAGTCGTAGGCACTCGGAGCATCGGCATTCGGGCCTGCAAGCACCGATCCGAGATTGATCTCCATCAGCTGGCCCGACACACGCAGAAAACCGAGGCACCCCTCCAGACGCAACACACGCTCTATCTCAATCTGAAATTCCACGTCAGTCATATCGCGTTTGTAGAGGCGCGATATCTTGTGGTATACGGCAGCCTGATGCTCACCATCCTCTTTCATGAGCCGGATTTCGAAGGGAGTCTTCACCATGCGGCCCCGACGCAGTATGGGTGAGGCATTCAATACCGTGCTCTCTGCAAACACCTTTTTCAGCCGCTCTACATCGCTGTATGAAAGTGTGTCGAGTTCAAGCCCCATACTCTTGGGGGGCTCGATGCCGAGCAGGCCGAGTTCAGCCGGTATCTGTTCGGGTTTGCGTATGACCACCACGTCATCGTTCTTGGCATATATGTCGGGGCGTATCACAAAATATATCGCGCGTCCCTGCGCGGTGAGATACACGTAGCCTCTGAAGAATCTGCCGGCGGCATAGAATATATTGGCGTTCGAGCCGATGAGCATGGCGTCCATACCGCTCTCTTTCATCATCGGCACCAGACGCTCAAGCCGGAGCTCCACCTCGTGGCGAAGCTCCGGATTTATAAGTTGCTGTTCTTTTTCCATTTATTGACAATCAATTCATAATCTTGCGGCCGCCGCTGATGTATACACCCTTGGGCAGACTGCGCATTGTGGCGGCATCGGCCTCTTCGGCCACACGCACACCATTCAGATTATAAACGCCGCCGAGGGGTGATATTGTTTCAGCCTCCACACCGGGACAGCCGATTCCGGTGGTGGCGCTGATTACTGTGTAAAAGTAGTCGTAGGCA
The DNA here is from genome assembly GCA_910577585.1 of uncultured Muribaculaceae bacterium. Lineage (GTDB taxonomy): Bacteria > Bacteroidota > Bacteroidia > Bacteroidales > Muribaculaceae > Lepagella. Next base: position 32,051 of record CAJTNN010000021.1, read on the forward strand.
TCCGAGCCTCCGAGATAGGGCTCGCCGCCACTCACTGCCGCAGGCCATTCGCCGAAGAGCAGCGATGTGCATAGACGCAGGCAATAGAGGCCGGGCTCGTCGGGAGTGTAGGTGGCGAGAGGCTGATGGCTGACAGGATCATAGAGATTGAGAGTCACGAATCCGTCGGATGCGTTGGCTGCGCCGGCCTTGGCGTAGGCATAGACTTTAGTGGTGTCGATATTACCCTCTTCGTCGACGCGATAGATATTGTTCTGGGCCATGTTGTCGGCAAACCAGAGGGTGAATCCATCGGGCAGATAGATATTGAATGAGTCAAACTGCTTGATCGCGAAGTTGGGGTCGGGGTCAATCTCGGGGGCCGGATAGCGAGGCACGGTGTATTTTACGAGTATCTCTTCGTTGGTGCGCTCCACGTAGTCGGTGGGGTCAGTGGCGAATGAGGGGCCGGGGCTGCGATATGTAAATGCGCCGGCCGGGATAAGGAGGCCATAGATGCCGGGGGTGCTCACCTCGCCATAGCTGCCGTTGCTGCCGAAGCTGAATTTCACTGCATAGTGCTCATCATCTGTGGTGGGGGCCACGAGCTCATACTTCACCATATATGAGTCCATGCTGTTGTCCATATAGAATGATATGGTGTTGGCTGAGGGGTTGGCCTCTACTTCATAGGCGTCGGTGAAGGTCAGCTCGGCCTCTGAGAGTGAGCCGTATGTGCCTGAGGCGGGGCTGAGGCTATAGCCTTTATATATCTCGTAGTATAGGGTCATGCCGGGAGTGGGCTCGGTGCCGGTGGGCTCGCCAAGGTCGTTGACGCCGGATGCGTAGCAGAACATTCCAGCCGGTATCTCTACCTTATATACTCCGGCCACATTCCATGTGCGGTCTTTGAAGATTACGCCTCCGAGGCGCCAGGTCTCTGTGTCGATACTTGTGATGAGGGTGCTGGCGGCGGGGGTATCCATATCGTTGTGATAGAGGAGTGCGGGCTCGGTGTTGGCGGCATTGGGCACTACCTCCTGCGAGAAGCTGAGGCCGATGCTCGACACGCCGTTGGGTGAGGCATTGTTGGAGATATCCACAAAGCCCTGCACCGGGCTGACGCTGATGCCGGCAGGAAGCTCGGCGGGGGGATTGACCGGTTGGGGGGCATGGGCTGACATATTGGCCGGGGCCATGGCCACGATAGCCATCGCTGACAGGAGTGTGGGTAGGGCTTTTCTCATATTGATTGATATATGTTAGTTAGTATATGTAGTTTATCGACTGTATAACAGCTTTATATATGGTCATTCGGCGGCCTAAGCAACCACTTTCGACAACATATAATATTTGCAAAGATAATAAAAAAATTGTACCTTTGCGGCTTATTTCAGAAAAAATGGATTTTATGAATGCGCTGGATTTCAAACCGGCATCTCTGCGTGTGCTGAAACATTATTCTGTCGCACGCTTCAAATCTGATCTGATAGCGGGAATCGTGGTAGGCATCGTGGCGCTGCCGCTCGCTATCGCATTCGCCATCGCATCGGGTGTGAACCCTTCGATAGGCTTGATCACGGCCATCATCGGTGGCTTCCTGGTGTCAGCACTTGGAGGCAACACCGTGCAGATCGGCGGCCCGACGGGGGCCTTCATCGTGATTGTGTATAACATCATCGCCAATTATGGTCTTTCGGGCCTGGCGATAGCCACTTTCATGGCGGGGTGTCTGCTCGTGATGATGGGTGTCTTCAAGCTGGGCACTGTCATCAAGTTTATCCCCTACCCTATCGTGGTGGGTTTCACGGCAGGTATCGCGCTGACCATCTTCTCGACGCAGATGCCCGATTTCTTCGGCCTCTCGATCGATGAGAAGGTGCCGGCTGATTTCATCAGCAAGTGGGGCATATACTTCAGGTATTTCTCTACTATCGACTGGACCACCACGGCTGTCGGGGTGGCGTCGCTGCTAATCATCATCGGCACTCCTAAAATCTCACGCCGTCTGCCGGGGGCGCTGCTGGCTATCCTTATCATGACGGTCTTTGTGTGGGTCATGACCCGCTTCGGCTATTGCACCGAGGTGGAGACCATCGGCATGCGCTTCCAGAATCTGTCGACCGACATTCCGCACCCGCATTCTATCGGGCTCAACATGGAGAGCATCAATCTGCTGCTGCCGTCGGCTTTCACAATCGCTGTGCTGGGTGCCATCGAGTCGCTTCTGTCGGCCACTGTGGCTGATGGTGTGACCGGAGGCCGCACCAACTCCAACACCGAACTCATCGGCCAGGGCATCGCCAACATCGCTGTGCCTTTCTTCGGCGGTATTCCGGTCACTGGAGCCATCGCCCGCACAATGACCAACATCACCAATGGCGGACGCACTCCGGTGGCAGGCATCGTGCATGCGCTGGTGCTACTGATGGTGTATCTCTTCCTTATGCCGCTTATCAATCTCGTGCCCATGGCTTGCCTGGGGGCTGTGCTGATTGTGGTGGCATATAATATGAGTGGCTGGCGCACTGTCATAGGCATTTTCCACTCGCCTAAGAGTGATATCTCAATCCTGATTGTCACCTTCCTGCTGACTGTGATCTTCGACCTCACTATCGCCATCGAGATGGGATTGCTGCTGGCCGTGGTGCTCTTCCTGCAGCGTGTGATGCAGAACACCACAGTACGCGTCTACGGCCATCAGCTTGACGCCGCCGAGGGGTCGGACCTTTCTACTCACGAGGTGCTCGACATTCATCATGGTGTGAGCGTATATGAGATTGATGGTCCTTTCTTCTTCGGCGTGGCCACGAAATTTGATGAGGTGATGCGCTCTACGGGCATGCACGAGAAACCAAAGGTGCGCATCATACGCATGCGCAAAGTACCCTTTATCGACGCCACCGGCATCCACAACCTTGAAATTCTCATCAAGGCTTCGCAGGCCGAGGGTATCACAGTGGTGCTCTCGGGCGTGAAGGATAATGTGAGCGAGGCGCTGCACAAGGCGGGCATTGATAAACTCATTGGCTCATCCCACATCTGCCCCCACATCTCAGTGGCTGTCGAGATTGCCAACAAAATTGCGGCCTCCAAATCGTAAGTCTTCGCCGCATACTCTCCACACCACAAGAAATCGAATGAGGCTACCGCAGTCGTGCGGTAGCCTCATTCATTATGCCCACTATAGCCATGCCGGCATGGATTATGCCCACGCTGACATGGATTATTCTCAAACTGGCATAGATTATGCCCATGTCGGGCGAACAAAAAAAGCGGCACATTAAAAAATGTGCCGCTTTAACACTGTCGGGGTGAGGCGACTCGAACGCCCGACCTCTACGTCCCGAACGTAGCACGCTACCAACTGCGCTACACCCCGAGTGCTGTTTGCGAGTGCAAAGTTAATACTTTTTCCGCAAACTTCCAAATCATTCCTTCGCAATAATATATTTTTTCATTATCTTTGCACTATCATTGGTCCTCTTCTCTCTGGCCACAACAGTTTTGATAGCCACTGACTGACCACATCAAACTTGACTTTTATCATCTAACTAATCATTTTAACATATGAAAAAATCTCTACTGCTGGCTTGCACAGCTCTGTTGGGAGTATCCTCAGCTCTGGCTGATGCTCCTGAAGCCCTCTATCTTGTAGGAGGTTTCAACGGGTGGTTTACACCCGACACTGAAGAGGCTCTGATGCCCCTCTACGATGAGGATGGCGACGGCACCTATTCGGGCACTTTCGACATCCCGGCCGATATGATGCAATTCAAGGTCTTTACGGCTGCAACTGACTGGTATTCGACCGATTCCTTCTTCGGCAGCTACACCGAAAGTCAACCCAAACTCTACTCTGACCGCGAATACTCCGCTTTCCTCTACAGCGGCGCCACAGGCGGATACAACTGCGAAGTAAGCAACTGGCAGGGTGGCGAGGTGACTTTCAACATCACTCCGGCTTATGATGATGCGGGAGCCATCTCTTACCTCTCTCTCAATCTCGTGGCGCCTACCCAGCCGGCTGCTCCTCTCATGCCCAAGCAGCTCTTCTGCATAGGCGACTTCAACGACTGGGCTCTCCCTGAGCTCCCGGAAAATGAAGATGAGGATGCTGTGCTCAACGGTTCGCTCGCAATCGATCTTGCCGAGGGCTCATTCGATGTCTATTGGGAGGACCTGAATATCCCGGCCGGCTCGAAGGAGTTCATGTTCTATACCATCAACCCGAATAATGGCGAGGCTGTATATTTCGGTTCCAACCCCAAAGAGGCAGCCACTCCGGTCTCATTCTGCCTTTACTATCTCGCACCGGGCTATACCGCTGAAATCGTATCGGCAAGCTCTCGCGACAACGTGCTGCCTTTCGTAATCTACAACTGGCAGGGCAACCATATCTCTACCACCATCACCTACGAGAACCAGAAGGTATCATTCGGCGCCACAGATGGCCCCGCCTTCCCCCTCAAGGACACTGACAAGTTCTACGCAATCCTCACTTTGGACGACCAGGAACCCTACATGACAGAGGTAGATATGACAGATACCAATATGTTCTGGCATCTTAATTATGTAGGTTTTTACGATAATCTCAGCAAAATGAGCGTGATCTTCACTACCGAGGCCTCACTCACCCCCTCTGAAGAATCATGCTGGGGTGCACCCGAAGCTCTCGAGATTGACCTCTCATCAGCCGGTGTCTCTAAGGCACTGCCCACTACATTCATTCCGGGTGGAAAGCCCATCACTTTCACCGCCCCTGGCGAGGGTTACAGACTCAAGCTGACTATCGATGCTCAGCTCGTCACTGGCACTACTTTGGTGACCGCATCTTCTGATGATATCCCGGGCACTCACCTCTATCTCGTTGGTGCTCCGCAGGGTTGGAATATCAATGACGACTCTATGGAGTTGGATAAGATCGGCGATGGTATCTTCCACTACACCTTCGACATCCCTGAAGGACAGGCACAGTTCCGCTTCTACACTAAACTCGGCGACTGGAGATATTATAGCATAGGTGCAGCCTGGGAGGACTTTGCAGTTGTTCAGCTGTATGGCGAGGAGCTCCCCTATTCAAGCTACTTATGTGATGGTGGCCTGGGCAACTGGGAAATCACCGACTGGGAAGGTGGCGCTCTCTATATGCGCGTTAACCTCAAAGACTCCACCGTATACTTCGAGAAGATGGAGGATTCCGGTGTAGGTGCAATCGAGGAGGCACCTGAGGCCGACGCACTCTACTTCAACCTCCAGGGTCAGCGTGTGATGAACCCGTCAGAGGGTCTCTACATCCGCGTAGTCAATGGCAAGTCTGAAAAGGTGATGCTTTAAATCTCACCGGCTGCTCCGGCAGCCCCCGACTGATATCAATTGAATAACCCCGGCAAACTTCACCAGTTTGCCGGGGTTTATCATTTAGCCGCTGTCCTGATTATCAGGCAGTGCGGCAGGAATATGGCGATGTGGGTTATTTAATACCGAAGGCTCCCTTGATGGCATCGACATAGTCGAGCTTCTCCCATGTGAAGAGCTCTACCTCACACACCAGAGGCTCATTCTCATAATGCGACTGGAAGACCTTGCGCACAGTCATGGGCTGACGCCCCATATGGCCATAGGCGGCTGTCTGGAGATAGATGGGATTACGCAGTTTCAGACGCTCCTCAATCATCTTCGGACGCATATCAAAGATTCCTTCGATGCGCTTGGCTATCTCGGCATCGCTGAGGTCTACGTTGGCTGTGCCATAGGTGTTGATATAGAGGCTCACGGGCTTTGCCACACCGATCGCATAGGCCACCTGCACAAGCACCTCGCGCGCCACACCGGCTGCCACAAGATTCTTGGCTATATGGCGGCAGGCATAGGCAGCCGAACGGTCTACCTTCGAGGGGTCCTTACCCGAGAAGGCACCGCCTCCGTGGGCACCACGGCCGCCGTAGGTGTCGACGATTATCTTGCGGCCTGTCAGACCCGTGTCAGCATGCGGACCACCAAGCACGAACTTGCCTGTAGGATTGACATATAATTTGAGGTCATCCTTGAAGAGTGCCTGTATCTCGGCGGGGAGCTTGCTCTTGACGCGAGGAATAAGTATGTCGCGCACGTCGCGGTAGATGGTGTCAAGCATCTCTTTGTCGGCGCGGTTGCGGGCCTCGGCCGTATCATCAAGGGGCTCGATAAATTCATCGTGCTGGGTCGAAACCACTATGGTGTCAATCTTCACCGGATGGTTCTGGTCGTCGTACTCTACTGTCACCTGGCTCTTGGCATCGGGGCGCAGGTAGGTTGTGAGCTTACCCTTGCGGTAATAGGTCATCTCCTTACCCTCGCGGCGGATGTCGGCGAGCTCGCGCAGTATCATGTGCGACAGGTCAAGTGTCAGGGGCATATAATTCTCCGTCTCGGCCACGGCATAACCAAACATCATGCCCTGGTCGCCGGCACCCTGAAGGTCGGCTGCATCTTTGTCGGCCTCCTTGCGGCTTACACCGCGGTTGATGTCGCCACTCTGCTCATGGATTGCAGTCAGAAGTCCAAGCGAGTCGCCATCAAACCGATAGGCGCCGCGATTGTAACCGATGCGGTTAATCACGTCACGTGTGACTCCGGGCACATCTACATAGGCCTCTGAAGTCACCTCGCCGGCCACCACCACCTGACCAGTAGTGCACAGCGTCTCCACTGCCACATGACTCTCAGGGTCACGGGCCAGGAATTCATCGAGAAGTGCGTCAGAGATCTGATCCGACACTTTGTCGGGATGTCCTTCTGACACGGATTCGGATGTGAACAGGTAATTCATTTCGTACTTTTCTTTAAATGAAGTTGTCGGGTATGCTTTCCTTGATCAGCACAAAAGAACACCTTCGACACCTTCAATATATAGTTATATATCAGTTCTTTATTTAACCCCACATAATATTTGGCAGACTCTCCTCTCTGTGGGCGCACGCCTGACCGGACCTTAGAGCCCGCGTCAGTCGAGCATCCCTATCGGCAGAAGCACCTTGAGAGAGTCGTCGGGGGTGCCGATTGCCCACCACACCACAAGCGAGAGCAGACCGGTGAGCAGATAGTTGACACGTGTCAGTGTCAGCAGATGACGCAGTTCGCCAACACCTGCGCGATGCAGCGATATGCAGATATAGGTGTTGAGCGCAAATCCAAGAAATGAGGGGGCAAGGGCCAGAAGGGGCGCTGAGAGCTGCAGGAAATACACCATCGCCACCATCAGAACCAGTGCAAGCAGGCCATTTATGCCCACAATCACCTCACAGCCCCGATAGCCGAATGCCCGCACACTGCCTGTGCGACCCGGCTGCGCCTCTATCTTATTATTGGCATAACTTAGCACCAGATGATGCGAACATGCCAGAAATCCCATAGCCGGACCTAAAAACAGACAGGGGGCTGAGTCAAAGAAGCTCCATAGATTCCCTGCCGCCTCATGCTGAAACTGCAGGAATGATGTGCCCATCACTCCAATCGGACCGAAAATCAGGAAGGTTATCACCAATCCCACCGGACGCCGGTAAAGCCGCGGCCCGCTGATCATGATAAACACAAGTCCGTAAATCACGGCCCCTAAAAGCAACGCCCACCAGAAATCGGCCGACATCGTCATAATCGTGAGGCCAAGCATCAGCGAAAGTATCAGGCACGCCGTGCTACCCTCTTTCAACACTCGCAGGGCAAGCGGATTATCACTCACTTTCGACAGCGAGCTTCTGCGCGAGGAATCAACCCCCTGCGCACCGTTCATCACCACATAATAATGATACAGATTGCATCCGAGCTGCGTCACCAAGGCAAACAACAGGCATACCGATGCGGAGAGTATCTCCATATTACCCCGCAACGCCGCTGCGCCCGTGCCGGCAAACACCGCGCCTGAACTCATCATCAGCGACTGAAGGTCTGACCGACGCTTCATAAACTCTAATACATCCATATCTATGTCTTCTTTTTCCGCTTACGCTAATCTATTATTTTACTGGGCCTCGACCACTTTAGTCACCTCCTGCTGCACCTCGGCGGCATTCGGCATAGTCGTCATCACCACAAAAAGGCTCACCGCTCCGATGCATATCCAGAGCGTAACCGCCTGAATCATCGGCTTGATGCCTACCGACTTGATCACCTTCATGCTCAAACCTGCGCCAATCGCAAACAACACCGCGATCAGACACTGCCGGGCCGCCGCATAAAGCACCCCGTAGACGGGATCAAGCACCGGACGCCAGCCATCGGGAGTGTAGGTATTGATCACCATCGCCACCACAAAGTATAGTATAAACCAGGGTATCGAGATTTTAGCCTTACCCTTGCCCGATTCGGCCTCTTTATTACGATTGAATTTGGGGAAGAACCACATCGTGAAGATGGCCAGAGGTATTATCCACAGTGCGCGGGTGCACTTGATAAGAGTAGCCAGATCGCACGCCTCAGGACCATATGCCGCGCCAGCACCAACCACACTGCTCGTGTCGTGGATAGCTATCGCCGCCCATGTGCCGAACTGCGCCTGAGTCAGTCCGAAAAGATGACCCAGCGGGGGGAAGATAAACAGGGCTATCGCATTGAGGATGAATATCACTCCAAGCGACACAGCCATCTCATTCTGGTCAGCATCCACTACCGGACCTACCGCAGCAATCGCACTGCCGCCACATATGGCCGTGCCGCTACTGATCAGATAGCTCGTCTTATTGTTGATGCCCATATACTTGCCTAAGATCACGCCTATCACCATCACACCAACTACCGACGCCACTGTGAAAATCATTCCCTCGGCACCCGACTTCAGACTCGCCAGCAGATTCATACCGAATCCCAGCCCCACAACCGAAGCCTGCAAAAGAGTCTTACTAAGCACCTTATTGACTTTCGGATACGGCGTACCGAACACAAGCGCGAATATCAAACCAAGCGCCAGACCCACCGGAGCCGACACCACATTGATGCCAAAGGCACTAAACGGGAAAAACACAATCACCAGGCACACCCAGTAAAGCACTTTCCCTATCTTATCCTTCATTTCAGTCATATTAAATTAATCTAAAAAACACATTTCACGCCCCTGCAGGAGCAGCCTGGCATCGGCACAACCCGACCCAACCGCCCCCGCAAGAGCTTTAAATTGCAAATTTAACATTTAGCTCCGAATTTCCCAAATTTTTACCCCACTTCCTAACACTTTTTTTCAATTTTTATCCTTCCCCCACACATCCCCACCCCCGGGAAACCATCCTCCCCCGCACATAAAAAAAGGAATCCAAAATCGGATTCCTCTTATAGCATGTACCCAGACCCAGAATCGAACCGGCACGGATTGCTCCACTGGTGCCAGAAAATCAACAAGCCCAGCGCCTCTAACAAGAAAGAGGAGGATGCATCATATTCAGTTTATGATACACCCTCCTTCCATATTGGGAATGTCGGTAGACTTATTTCACCATAATCTTCTTGCCTCCAGCAATGTAGATACCTGCGGGAAGCGATGAGAAGTCAGTAGCCTGCACAAGCACCAGACGCCCGGTCAAGTCGTAGACATCGACGGGAGCTGCAAATGCACCCTCCTCGATCTCCTCAACGCCCACGTTCACGCCGTCGTAAGTCACTTTCAGAGTAGCGTTCATGGTCAACGGCTCGGTTACGAAGCTCATAGTTTCTGAATCAATCTGAGAAGTGATATCCTTATTGTTATACTCAACCTTCACTAAGCCAATTTCCGCGGGATCGATATCCAGGAAGAAGCGGGTCTTACCCTTGTCATCGCGGTATAGGGCTGCGCCGTTGAAGAGCTTGCCGTAGCCCTTGAAGGATGAAATCACAGCATTAGCGCGGAGTACACGCATGGCACGACGACGGGCCGATACGGGCTGCTCAGGAGTCTCCTCCTCTTCCTGCATATCCTCAATCATCTCCTGATAATCATCCTCATCGATATATGTCACCTCGACTGTCTCAGGGATTGTTACATCGATATTGTTGCGCACGCCTACGAATGAACCCCAGTATTCGGCACGTACATATTTCGTAAACGACTGGCGGGGAATTGAAAGGGCGCAGGTCATGTTATCAACTCCGGTGAAGGGATTGGCAACTGTTGCGGCAGGATCCACAATTGGAGCGTTGATAGCCGCAAGCGCGGAAGCAGCGATAGCGTTCTCGCCGATGCTCTTAAGGGTTGTCGGAAGGTTTACGACCATAAGATCCTGACAGTTCTTGAACACCCCATCAGCTACAGTTCCCAGACCATCAGCGAAGTCAGCATATACGAGCGGAGTGCTACTGAATGTGTATTCACCAAGTGTCCTCAGTGATGCCGGAAGACTGATAGCCTCAAGGTTACTTTCATTAAAGGCAAATGCCCCTATTTCCTCTACACCTTCAGGAATCTCTATCTTCTCAATCGAAGAGTTCTGAAAAGAGTACATTCCAATGGCTTTCACACTGGCCGGTATCTCCACAGTGCGGATACCGGAATTTTTAAATGCACCGCTCGGAATTCTTTCAAGATTCGTGGGGAAAATCAGTTTCGAGAGTGAGTATGTATTTTCGAAAACACCCGTTTCCATCTGAAAATATGAACCATTACCATCCCCATCAGCAAAGTTAGTAATCGCAGTTTCTGAGAAGTCAAGGCCTTTAAGGCTCTCGCAACCGAGGAAGGCTTTTTTGCCGACTGAGGCGAGCGACGCCGTGAAGATCCAGTCGCTATCGAGGCTCTTGCAGTACCCGAATGCGTTCTCACCAATAGATTCGAGAGATGAGGGAATCTGCGGCATGTGCATTAGAGTGCAGCCTGAGAACGCGCTGTTTCCGATAGTTTTGAGGCCATCGGGAAGAGTTACGTTGAGAAGGGTGCTTTTTCCGTTGAGAGCCTCGGCAGGTATTTCTGTGTTGCTGATGTTAGAGAGATCAAGGTCGTAGAGCGATGTCATGTTGGAGCGAATCACTGCCCAATCATCATTGTCGAGCGAGCCATAGACGGCGAGCGATGCCACCTGGGCCGGCATAAGACGGCTCTGAAGAATCAGCTGGTCGGCAAGCTGCTCGTTAGCTTCCTTATTGACATTGACAATGGCCTTATTCTCACCTTCGGCGAAGATGTTGTAATCTTTCCAGCGGTTGTTCTTGCGGTAAGTGTCGCCGGCCTCGGCGGGCACAATCACCACCTTCGGCTCGAAGCCGAGACGGTCGGTACTGAGGGTCGGAGGAGTCGGGCGGGTCATCTTCAAGATATCGCAGCTCTGAGCCACAGGCTTGCTGATAGATGTGATGCCACTGCCGATTGTGAGATAGTTGACATTGGTAAAGGCCTTCTCTCCGATTGATGTAACTCCGTCGGGGATAACAGCGTTCACAACCGGGGTATTCTCAAAAGCATATTCACCAATCTCCTTGACTGAGGTGGGGAGATTCAGATCGCGAAGCGATGTATTGGCGAAAGCGCGGGCGCCAATTGTCTCGAGCGCTTCGGAGAAGTTGACTACAGCGAGATTACCGCACCCTTCAAATGCACTCTTGCTGAGCTCAGTCATTGCTGTAGGCAGGGTTATTGTAGATAGCTTGGAGTCACGGAATGCAAAACTGCCGATTGAAGTCAGAGTTTCGGGGAATTGGATTGAGCGGATGGTCCATACAGCGAACGCATAGTCTCCTATACTTTCGATTGATTTGCCAAGATTGATTTTGCAAGTAGGAGAATTACCCCACGCATCAACCCAGTCAGCAAAATTAAAGTCGAAACCATCATGGAAGCGGGAGAACGCCCAATTGCCGATGCTTTTCAGATTATCGCCGAATTCAAGTTCAGTTGCCGCAATGCCATTGAATGCATGCTCCTCGATTGATACGAGAGATTCGGGGAATTTAATCTCTGCCACGCGCTTGGCGGCATAGAAAGCATACGCACCAACCTCTTCAAGACCCTCGTTGAGAGTAATATTCTCCATGTCGATACACTGGTCGAAAGCGTGAGCGCCAATGCGCTTCACCCCCCCGGGAATCTCTACCTCGTATAGACCAATGTTCTTATAGAAGGCGTAGTCGCCGAGAGTTGTGAGTCCGGCTGGGAGCTCAATTTCCTGAATGTCGGCATCACAGGCGAAAGCGTAGTCGCCGATGGTCACTACAGATTCGGGAAGCTCTATTGCACTGATAGCAGTACCTCCGAACACACCCTCGCCGATCTCTTTCAGTCCATCAGGAAGCGATACGGAGGTCAGATTTTCGAGGCCAGCAAAGGCATAGGGTTTGAGAGTCTCCACCCCCATCGGAACACTCAGCGAAGTAATCTCTCTTCCGCGGTAGTTGATAGTCACCGGAATGAATTCACTGACAAAGTCGATGGTTGATTCTTCATATTTGCCAGCTTCGGAATTATAATGATCTGTCCACCCATACTTTTTGGGATTGTATCCGGCTATAGGAGTTGTGCACCAAGCCTCAAGATCTGTCACATTGAATGTGATTTTCTCTATACCCATCAGGCTATCATACCATTTGAGATTCAATACCTTCTCTCCATCATTTACCGTATATCCACCTTTGAACTCCTTGAAGCTCTGGGGTAATGTAAGCGAGAAGGACCCATTCCCGCATAGAGGTAACTCAATGCTCTCCAAGCCTTCGTTGAATACAAAATCGGTAATCGCCGTACCGCTGAATGCGTTACCACCAATCGTTTTGATATATCCATCTACGCTAATCTTCGAAAGATTATTGCAATCCAGAAATGCGAGCTCGCCTATTTCTTCAATATTTCCGGTTACCGAAAAGTCTTCAAGTAAGCGACATCCGGCTATCGAATGGTCGCCCAACAGACTGACATTACCATCAATTTTGATGGATTTCGGATTTCCAAACGCATACAGTTGGATTTCTCCAACATCTCCGGGAATTTCAAAGCTTTCGATATCAGTACCCGTAAATGCTGACTCTTCAATTAAGTCAAGACCACCATTAAAGGTAACATTCTTAAGAGTTGAATAGCAGAAAGCACCGTTTCCAATAGTCTTGATGGTTGCAGGAATATTCACTGATTCTACTTCAGCTGTGTTAAATGCATCACGTCCGATTGCCACAACCGTATATTCCGTTCCTTCAATGTTAACCTTTTCGGGAATTTGGAGAGAGGCTACAGGACCACTAAAGTTCCTATAGTTGACCATAGCGGTTTTGTCATCCTCACTCAGCACAGAGAAACTGAGCAGGTCAGCCTGAGCGAATGCACTGCCGACACCAAGGAGCAACATAGCCGCCGCAGCTCCCCAACGTGTGGGTTGCCAACTTCGTAAGTTTTTACTCATCTTGCTTATTGTTAAGTTGTTATTATGTTGTTTTATATATCATACTCCCTATACTCGGAAGCAGTAGGATTCTTGAATGCATTCGGAAAAGCCGGGGAATTCAGAGAGAGAAGAGAGGAGAAGAAAGAGAGGAGCGAAAAGAGAAAGCTCAAGGCCGCTTCTCTTGGCAATAGACCGCAAAAAGCAACGGGTCGGTTCCTTTCGAAACCGACCTAAAGAGGGGTATTTTCAAGAAAAATTCAGGAATATGACAGCTACTTTCTGCCCACGAAGACTCGCACCGCCCTATTTTGGCGATGAAAAGCAGGAATCCTCTGCGTAATCGTAACGGAATATCCGCAGAATGGGGGGGGGGGGGGTAAAATATTGACTATCATTTAGTTAGCAATTGCAGCAAACCATAAGATTTACAAGTTTTACAAACCGAAAAAATTCAACGGCTCGCAAAACCGACAAAATCTATCGCAAATATAACACCAATCCTCCAATTCACAAAGAAAAATCAAAATAAATTGCAAAAATTATACATTCAATAAATGAATTGGTTTATCGGTAGGAGATTGTATCAAAAATCAACAAGCCCCCACGCATCTAACGAAAAAAGGCTGTGTAGGATTACACAGCCTAACGTATGGTACCCGGAGCCGGGATCGAACCGGCACGGATTGCTCCACTGGTGCCAGAAAATTAACAAGCCCAGCGCGTCTAACGAGAAAAAGGCTGTGTAATCTTACACAGCCTCAACGTATAGTACCCGGAGCCGGGATCGAACCGGCACGGATTGCTCCACTGGTGTTTGAGACCAGCGCGTCTACCGATTCCGCCATCCGGGCATTTACGCAGCAAATTTAATACTTTTTTCTGACTCCACCAAATTTTTCGACTCGCCCGCCTCAATCTTCGCTTCAGTTACTCTTCATCTTTCTCCACTTCAGGCAGTTAAAATCATTGAAATTTTGACGCCAACTGAATATTTTTAGTTAAATTAGCAGTCTACTTAAACTACCTCCCCAAGATGGACACCCGCGACCCGCAATCATACAACGACCATCATACACACAGTTGCCGACGGGCTTCGTTTCACAACTACAAAGCCCCCTGCACCTATATGATCACCATCACCAAGGACCCCTCAGCACCCGACTTCAGCTCACTTACGGGCATTCCGGGCGATGCATCGAATCCTCCGGCCACTCTTCTATCCTCCACAGGCAAAATCATCGAGCAGCAGATTATCGACCTCAACTTTAATGTAGAATTCACAATCGACGCCTATGTGCTTATGCCCGACCACATCCATATAATATGGCGCGTCAAGACATGGCTCACTAAAGATTTGGGCTACTACGTAGGACTATTTAAATCAAGATGCACCAAGATTTGGCGCGAAAAATATTGCATCATGAATGCAGCCTCGCACCCTCCCCTCTTTAAAGAAAAATTCAACGACAGGATTGGCTTCAATGAGGATATAGTGAGACGCCTCATAAACTATACTCTCGACAATCCGCGACGCCGACTGATGATAAGTCTATGGCCTAAACTTTTCACGATGGCTCAGCAGGTGCGCATTCTCGGCCTGGTATTTGATGTATTCGGCAATTTCCAGCTATTGAAACATCCTTTGATATCGGCTGCCGTAGTCAGCAGCCGATACACTCCCAGTCAGCGGGAAGCCTTCGAAAGAGAATGGGACGAGACCATACGCTCAAAAGGAGTATTAATCTCTCCATTCATATCTGCGGCCGAAAAGGAGCTTATGCATCGCCATCTAAATGCAGGTGGCAGCATCATAAGGATTATAGCTGACGGCATCGGGCCGAAATATAAGCCATCGGGAGCCGAATTCGAGCTTTGCGCCCAAGGGCGGTGCCTTCATATCGGCATGCCGCGCCAGAGCATGCATAAAGAGAAACTTGACCGCAGCCAATGCCTTCTGCTCAATCAGCTGGCCATCTGGATTGCCTCTCATCCAGCTGAGACAATGGGTCTGATAAAAGGGGCCCTGATGCGCCGCCATTAACGCCGGGGCCTGGAAGTTGCCTATAGCTTACCCAAAGTTTCGGGCTTGCGCCCTCAACACAGTGTTGAGGG
>CAJTNN010000022.1 GCA_910577585.1 uncultured Muribaculaceae bacterium
CTGTTAGGTTATATCGCATATCAGCAGGGGCTCGTCATTGAAAGCAAACTCCGTTCAATCTATGATTATCTTTTCTCTCAGATTGAAACAAACCGCAAGGTCACCAATAATGTTTCGGAATACGATTCTGAAAATCTTACATTTGAACTGATAGAAAAGATACGCACCTCGTATCCTCAATTATCGCATATCAAGGCTCTCTGTCATTACCCAATGCGGAGTCTGATTGGCGATGTTTTTGGACTTACCGAACGAGAGGCTCAATATGCAATGCACCCGTCGACGCATATAGACTTTCTGATTATTAACCGAGTAAGTAAACAACCATTGCTGGCTATTGAAACCGATGGCTTTAGTTTCCACAATGAAAAGACGGAGCAATTTCAACGCGATAGGCTGAAAGACCACATTCTCGAAATCTATGGATTGCCATTGCTCCGGCTGTCAACCATCGGACATAGTGAGGAACAAAGAATTGTAGAATCATTATTAAATTTACATATTCACGATGAAGATAATCAGTTGGAATGTAGCCGGGATTAAGGTTCGTTTGAAGGATATTGAGAGGTTGATGCTGGAGCATCAACCTGATGTCATATGCTTGCAAAAGACGAGGACTGACATAGTTCCGGATTTTGATGGCTATAAGGTCTATGTGGATTGTGGTGACCGATGGAGTGGAGTCGCTACTTATGTGCGTTTCGGCCTTGAGGGAAAGTTTATAGAGTCAGATTCGCATCATCTAATTTTGGAGTTTGATGAGTTTGTACTCGTCAATGCTTATGTACCTTACTCCAATCTAAAGGTGCCGGGGTATGTTGAGTGGCGTAAGACGTGGGATAAATGGATTGTTGAGTTTGTCAAGAAGCAGACTAAACCTGTGATTATCTGCGGCGATTTGAATATCGTCCACACTGATTTGGATTCGTTCTATTCCTCCTGTATCCGTAATACAGGCTGCTATTACCAATGGGAAAGAGACGATTTCAACCGATTGCTTTCTGAGTGCAAATTGGTTGACACATTCCGCAGATTACATCCCGAAGAAAGAGGATTTACCTATTTCGACACGACGCACGGTATTGATTATCGTGCAAATAATCAAGGCTCGCGACTTGATTACTTTCTTGTCAGCGTGTCATTGATGCCATATGTGATGAAATCTGAGATATTATCTCCATTGTCAGCACCGAGCAATCCAATATTGCTTGATTTGCAACTTAATAAAATTAAAAAATGATGAAAGCATTGACATACATTGAGAGAGGTCGGTTTGAGGTGACGGAGAAGGCGAAGCCAGTAATTTCCGCCCCTACGGATGCTATGGTGAAGGTTACTCTGAGCAGTATTTGCACGAGTGATTTGCATATCAAGCATGGGAGCGTGCCGAGGGCTGTGCCGGGCGTTACTGTCGGGCATGAGATGGTCGGCGTGGTGGAGAGTGTTGGTGAAGCGGTCACTAAAGTGAGGCCGGGCGACCGTGTGGCGGTGAATGTAGAGACGTTCTGCGGTGAGTGTTTCTTCTGTCGGCATGGATGGGTCAACAATTGCACAGATCCGAATGGTGGCTGGGCACTTGGTTGCCGCATCGACGGTGGTCAGACGGAGTTGGTACGTGTGCCGTTTGCTGATAATGGACTGACGAAGATTCCTGATAACGTTAGCGATGAGCAGGCTCTGTTTGTCGGTGATATTCTTGCTACCGGATATTGGGCAGCTAAAATTTCGGAGATTAGCCAAGAGGATACGGTGCTAATCATCGGTGCCGGACCGACCGGACTTTGCACTTTGCAGTGTATCCGTCTTTATAATCCGAAACGGATTATTGTCTGCGAGAAGGATGTGGTACGTCAGGAGTTTGTCAAGAGACATTATCCAGATGTGATTGTCATTTCGCCGGAGGATTGTCTGGAGAAAACATTCCAACTTTCTGAACATGGCGGTGCTGACCGCGTAATTGAGGTTGCCGGAGCGAACGACTCATTCCAATTGGCTTGGCAGGCGGCTCGACCGAATGCGATTGTTACGGTTGTGGCTCTTTATGATAAACCGCAGGTATTGCCATTGCCGGAAATGTATGGCAAGAATCTGACGTTCAAGACCGGAGGCGTGGATGGTTGCGACTGTGAAGAAATTCTGAGACTTATATCCGAAGGGAAGATAGATACAACTCCCCTTATCACCCATACCTTCCCATTCTCTCAGATTGCGGAAGCCTACGACCTGTTTGAAAACCGCCGCGACAACGTTATTAAAGTGGCAATAAAAAACGATAATATAGATAACTATGGCGAAGAAGTTTGAGATACGGAATAGTACCGCTGAGTTTCTAATTTTCCAGATTGAAGGAAAGGAGGACGGAGTGCAGGTTGTGTACCGCGATGAGACTATCTGGTGCACGCAGAAGGCTATGGCGCAGTTGTTTGATTGTTCCACGGACAATATAGGGCTTCATCTTAAAAATATCTTCAAATCCGGTGAACTACAAGAAGATTCAGTTACCGAGAAATACTCGGCAACTGCCTCCGATGGCAAGAATTACTTGACAAAATTCTATAATCTCGATGCCATTATTTCTGTGGGTTATCGCGTGAACAGTACTCGGGCCACGCAATTCCGGCAGTGGTGTACGTTTGTATTGCGACAGTTTGCGATTCGCGGATATGTGATTGACAGAAAGCGGATGGAAAACGGTTCGTTTATCGGTGAGGATTATTTTGAGCACTTGTTGGCTGAGATTCGGGAAATCCGGCTCAGTGAACGGCGCTTTTACCAGAAACTCACTGATATTTATGCCACAAGTATTGACTATAACCACGATGCGCCGACTACACGCGCCTTCTTTAAGAAAGTGCAAAATAAAATGCACTATGCCGTGCATGGCCACACTGCCGCCGAACTGATTATTGACCGGGCCAATGCCGAGAAAGAACACATGGGACTGACCACTTGGGAGAATGCTCCTGACGGTAAAATCCTGAAGCCGGATGTCAGCATCGCCAAGAATTATCTCAAGGAATCCGAATTAGAGGATATGGGACGGATTGTCAACTCGTTCCTTGATTTGGCTGAGGATATGGCGAAACGACATATCCCCATGACTATGGAGGACTGGGCAAAGCGTATTGATAAATTCCTTGACCTTACAGACCGCACTATTCTTTCGGATGCCGGACACGTCACCGCCGAGCAAGCCAAGGAACACGCTGAAACCGAGTTTGAGAAATACCGCGTCATCCAGGACCGACTCTTCCAATCAGATTTCGACCGTTTCAACGGCGATAACCTCCTGCCGTTGGATTTCGACAAAGTGTAACATCGTCGGTGTAGTAACACGCAGCAGAGCCTGTCAGATTTTGATGACGGCGGAGTCGTTGAAGGTGGCGTGTTCGCCGGCGAAGACGTAGCGGAGAGGATTGCTGACGAGGTGGGTGGTGCCTTCATTCACAACTGAACCACCATTTCATCAACGGACGAGATTCTTGCCCTCAATCACCGTGTCTTTAGCATTCATCATCTGGAGATTCTAATACAACTCCAGTGCAGGTCAGAGCAATATTGAATTTTCATAGCTGCAATTATTCATAAAGTTACGGCATATTTCTGAATTTGCCAAAGGTTCATGAATAAATCAGCTCTTTACATTCCAAGAAATGAGCATATTACCTATTTACGTAGAATTCTACAATTTTTTTAATACTCACGTAAAAGCCGAGAATCCTTAATAGCACGACTAAAAATTGAAGGAAACTGCAATGTTGGGTAATGAAGATTGAGTATGAGCTCTATTGTATTACTAAAAGTTGCGGTTTACCACATTTTTTGGTAAAACAACGGAACGCAGAATTTTTCACATTGTCAGACCCAGCCTGCTGATATGACAAGGAAGAATAGAACTAACTCACACTTTAAGGTGTTATTAATTTGGAATATTAAATTATATAGTGTATATTTGCACTATAAATCCAAGATATTATGATTACAGCCAATAACGAACAAGAAGTGGAGGCGTTTCTCCGCGAGTTCAAACCCAAATTCAGCATTTGGGGAATAATCTTTCTTCATCGGGATAAGAATGAGGAGGCACTTCGTGCGTTAGGAATAACTCCTGTGGCGCGTGAAGAGATTATCAAGAAAATCGAGAAGGAAGATTATTCTCACTCAATTGTTGACCAGGCGTCGTTCGGTGAAATGTGGGTCTTCGGCAAAGATTACGACGGTACGGAGCTGTATATAAAAATATCTATGGGTGCGCCGGGAAGCAAAACTATCTGTATCTCGTTTCATGAGGCAGAGCATCCCCTTAACTATCCTTTCAAAAAGAAATAGGCTATGGAGAAGTATGTAGATATGAAAAGCCCATTGACCGGAGGAAAGGTCAAGGAGGTAAGCACAACAGAAGTGAAGGAGTTCCGCAAGGAAAAATTCCGCGTTCACGTCCGGTACTATATTTGTGAGGATACCGGTGAACAATTCACAACGACAGAGCAGGATACATTACAATTCAACGACCTTTACTCTCAATATCGTACCCGACATGGCATCCCATTTCCTGATGAGATTAAGGAAATCAGAACCATCTATGGTTTGAATTATTCCCAAATTTCAAGAATTCTTGGATTTGGAACAAATCAATATGCCAAATACGAGAATGGAGAGGTCCCTTCGGAATCTAACGGTAAAATGATTGCGGCTATACGCGATAAGAATGTGTTGTTGGGATTGCTGAAAGGATGCAAGGACACTTTTCAGCCGGCAGAATATAAGCGCATTCTTACTTCAATCAACATGAGCGATATGAAGGATGATGAATACACCGCGCTTCACCGAGTTATCTTCAATGATGATAGCCGAAGCATATTCAATGGTTATGGAGGGAAAAGCGTCCCTAAACTGTTTGACATGGTTCGCTACATCGTGATGAAGCATGGAGAGGTATTCCCGATGAAATTGAACAAGCTGATGTTTTATTCCGATTTCAATCACTACCGCAAGACAGGTCAATCAATCAGCGGCCTTCAATATCGTGCATTGAATTTCGGCCCGGTTCCCGACCATTACGCCACAATCTATGACAATACTCCCGAACTTGATAAGCGACTGATTGAAGCTCACGATATGGTCAGCACATTGCTTACATGCAATTCCAATCAAGATTGCGAGACTCTTTCTGAATCTGAAAAGGAATCCATAGACTATGTTATTGGGAAATTGAAACCTCTTTCCGTCTCAGCGATAATAGAAGCGAGCCATCAGGAAAACGGTTGGCAACAAAGCTCCATAGCGCATAGCCACATCCCATACGACGAAGCTTTTGAACTGAAATTAGTATGAACATAAATGGTCGGATAGCATTTACGATGTTGGTTATCTGCCGGAAATTTATTAACTTCGCACAAGGTCAACGACCATATTTCCGGCATAGGTGCCGCGCATGTCTTTAAGTCCGCAAGACTGACCGCAGAATTTCCTCATAGCTCAACCCAGTCATACTTATCGCGCCGCATCTTCCGCCAAGGGGGAATGCGCAACCACCCGCGCTCATCAAGACGCATAGCGCCGAGATGCATCCGTCCCCATCTGCGTGCAACCCAGCGCATTACACCGATAAGCCCCGCGTTAATCCCGCCCATCCGCGGCGCAGTCATGCAGCGACAAGCGAAGAGATCCGAACCCTTAAATTCCTTTCCGATCTACTAAATTGCGCTACGTACAAGGAGCACCTTAACTTAACGGCGGAGGGGGTCGGCGAGCGGTCAGAGGCGGCCTTCGTAGTCGTCGATGGCGTAGTTGATGAAGTCGTTGAGGCGCTTCATCTGGGCTATGGCGGGGCGCAGGCGCTCGGCGAGGCCGGTGGAGGTGAGGTAATTGTCGGCCACAGGCATTAGGGTGCCGAAATCTTTCACTTTCAGATAGTCGATGTGCTCCCAGTCTTTGGGGAATCCTTTTGGGGCCATCTTCAGGCGGTCCATCCCTACGGTGGGGAAAAAGGCTTTGAACTCGGCCGACTCTACGATGTCGATGTATTCCTCGATATTGTCGTAGACACTCTGCCGCATGGCACGCATCAATGGGCCCGGAGCAGGCATATTGCCGCCACACACGAAACAGTTGCCCGGTTCAAGATGAAAGTAGTAGCCGTTGCGCCATGATTTCTTGCCGAAGGGTGGATTGATGAATATGCCGATGTGGGTCTTGTAGGGTGATTTGTCGGCCGAGAAGCGCGTGTCGCGGTATATGCGGTAAGTCACATCGCTGACGCGCATCGCGGCGGCCGACGGTTCGACTTCGGCCACAAGCGATATCAGGCGCATGGCCAGCTCCTCGACTTCAGCTTTCACATCGAGATATTCCGCTTTGTGGGCGGCAAACCACTCGCGGTCGTTATTGAGCCGCAGGGCCTTCAGGAAGGGTATGATCTTTGACATTGGTATCTGGCTATAATAATCAGGCATGTTGTAAGTATCTCTCAAAATTAGCTAATTTTTGAGAGATACTTATTATTGAATTAACGCTACATATGCGGTGATGATTGTGTAGCAGGTCAAAAGAGTGTCTCCGCTACAATTTAGCAGCCCGCGTGGCGTTAATTATTCAGGTGGCCATCTGCTTTTATTCAGGCGGCCACCCCCTTTGACCTCTACCCCTTTCCTCCGCTCTCTCCCCCTCTAAATTTGAGTGCTACCTTTATGAAACGACTCATTCTCTACATAATGATTCTGCTCGCCATCGGGGCCACGGGCTGCAAAAGCGTCAAGCTATCTGATGCCGACGAGCAGCTCGAACGTGGCGAATACAACGATGCCAGCAAGACCTACCGCAAGATCTACAACCGCCTCACCAAGCGTGAGGAGCGCCCGCTGCGCGGTGAAGTGGCCTACAAGATGGCCACCTGCTACCGCAAGCTCAACCAGAATGCCCGCGCATCGGCCTCCTATCAGAATGCCATCCGCTATGAGTATCCCGACTCTATGGCCTTCTACTGGCTCGGGCGCTCGCTTCAGGCCGAAGGGAAATATCCGCAGGCCATACAGGCCTACCGCACATTTCTTGAGTGGCAGCCCGACAATCTGCTGGCCAAGGAGGGTCTGAAGGGCTCGATGCGTGCCGAAGCGGCCAAGAAGGAGAAGAAGAGCCGCTATGTGGTGAAGAATGCCAAGATATTCAACTCACGCCGAGCAGACTTCGCGCCGATGTATCTCGACAAGAGCCTCGACCAGCTATACTTCACCACCACCAACGAGAAGGTCACCGGTGAGAACCGCTCCGAAATCACCGGCATGAAGAAGAGCGACATATGGGTGAGCAAGAAGAATGAACGCGGCGAATGGCAGCGTCCGGAGCCTGTAGAGGGTGAACTGAATTCTGAGATGGATGAGGGGATAGTATGCTTCTCGCCCGACGGGCAGACGATGTACCTGACCATGGCACGCCGCGCACCCGATGCCAACACCAGCGTCGAAATCTACACCTCGAAGCGCTCTGACGCCACATGGAGCGCGCCGGTGAAGTTCGAGATTATACCCGATACACTCTCGGCCATGGGGCATCCGGCAGTGTCGCCCGACGGCCGATTCCTCTACTTCTCATCCGACATGCCCGGTGGCTACGGCGGCAAGGATATCTGGCGCATCAATCTGCTTGACCGCGCCGGCAGCCTTGAGAATCTCGGCCCGCAGATCAATACGCCGGGCGATGAGATGTTTCCCTACATGCGTTCTGACTCGGTGATGTATTTCTCGTCTGACGGCCATCCGGGCTTCGGGGGCCTCGACCTCTTCGTGGCGCGCCAGAACTCCACACGCGATTTCTGGAGCGTCGAGAATCTCGGCCTCCCGATGAACTCTTCGGGCGACGACTTCGGCATTACCTTCGGCGAGGGTGAGAGCGGCTTCCTCTCCTCCAACCGTGGCGATGCCAAGGGCTACGACCATATCTACTCATTCGAGCTCCCCGAGCTGAAGATCACCATCTCCGGCTGGGTCGTCGACAAGGACGATGAACCTGTGGCCAATGCCATAATCCGCATCGTGGGCGACGACGGCAGCAACCAGAAGGAGGTGGCGCGCGACGACGGCTCATTCAAATTCAAGCTCGAACGAGGGGTGAAATATGTGATGCTGGCCGGTGCGCCGGGCTACCTGAATGTGAAGCAGGAATTTGAATCCGACACCGAAGAGGAGGATGCCGACTATGGCGTAGACTTCGTGCTGGCCGCCATCAACAAGCCGCAGGTCGTGGAGAATATCTTCTATGATTTCGACAAGGCCACACTCCGCCCCGAGTCGAAGGAAGCACTCGATGAGATGGCGCGCATGATGGCCGACAATCCCAATGTCACCATCGAGATGTCGAGCCACACCGACCGCCACGGCTCTGACGCCTACAACGAACGCCTCTCCGACCGGCGTGCCAAAAGCGTGGTCGACTACCTCATAGCCGACGGCGTCGACCCGCGACGCCTCAGCTGGAAAGGTTATGGCGAGACCCAGCCGAAGCGCGTCACCAAACGCATCAACAAGGAGTTTCCGCAATTCGAAGAGGGCACCGAACTGACCGAAGAGTTCATCGAAAGCCTCCCCGAAGAGGAGCAGGAAGTGGCCGACCAGATCAACCGCCGCACGGAGTTTCAGGTCACCTCCACCACTTTCGACATGTTCTGAACCCCTCTCCACCATCCGGCCCACTGCCCCGCCCTCTCTCCATTGTCAACAACCGCTTACCCATAAACCCTATCCATATGAAACATCCACATCTTTTGCCGCTGCTGGGCGCCGCGATTGCCGCTGCCACCTGCACTACCGCCGCCCACGCCGTCACACCTGAATGGGGCATCCGCGCCGCCATAGATGTCAACATCCCCGGCAAATGGAGCAACGACGTAGTGTCATACAAAATGTTCCGCCCCGGCGTGGGTGCCACGCTCGGAGGTGTCTCCACACTCTATCTCACACAAGGCTTCTTCATCCAGCCCGGAGTGTCGCTCTTCTACGACTCATACGCCTTCGACGATCTCGTGGTCGGTGATGTGGCTGGCGGCTACACGATGGATAATCCCTCGCTCTACAAACTCGGTCTGCGCATACCGCTGACGGCCGGCTATATGTTTGACTTCTCATCCAAATTCTCAATGTGTGTCTACACCGGTCCTGAATTCAGCTGGGCATTCGCCGGAAAAATAAAATATGGATATCCCGATTTTGACAACGACCCCGATCTGGCCCTCTTCAACGGCTTCGAGCACCGTGTCGACCTCGCCTGGAAATTCGGCATCGGAGTCCCCGTCGGGCCTCTGCTCATCTCAGCCGACTGGGCCATCGGCATGACCAACATCCTCAACACCCCCGACATCAGCTGTCGCGAAAATCGCGTCTCGCTGGCCTTCACCTACAATCTCTAACCCACCTGCAAATCTCTCAACCCCACATTACCGCACATGCCGGAGTCCCGCAAAAAGGACCCCGGCATATTTTTTCAAAAAAAATTAGTACTAAGTATTGCATAGTACTAAAATTATTCCTAACTTTGCAGCGTGGTAAGGAAATAACCTCGCCGCCAAAACAGAAAAAACGCAACGCTTTATCCTATTTTATCCATGAATGAAGAAAACATCCGCACACAGATGCGCAAAGGTATCCTGGAGTTCTGTGTCCTGCTGCTGCTGAGCCGCGAAAGGGCATACCCCTCGGATATCCTCAACCGGCTCAAAGAGGCTCGGCTGATTGTGGTGGAGGGCACACTCTACGCTCTGCTCAACCGCCTGCGAAAAGAGGGTTATCTCACCTACGAATGGGAGGAATCACGCATGGGCCCGCCACGCAAATACTACATGATGACCCCCTCAGGGATGGCACTGCTCGAGGTGATGCGCTCCGAATGGATGCAGATTGCCCAGTCTATAGCATGCTTCCTGCCTGACACGCCGGCCCACATTCTGCCTCCGGCCGACTCCACACCGGAGCCCGCCGCGTCAGCAATATCGATTGAGAAAGAGTAACCCGGATTCCCTACCCCTCAACCCTACAACCGAATTATGAAAAAGATAGTAAACGTCAACATAGGAGGCGTACCCTTCACTCTTGATGAGGACGCCTACCAGCTTCTCTCGCAATACCTCGACACACTCCACGCGCTCTATCACGATGACGACGACGATATGGTGAGCGACATCGAGGCGCGCATCGCCGAGCTGCTGCTCGAGAACGTAGCCGAAGGACGCATCGTCACACTGGCCGACATCCAGCGCGAGATTGCCGTAATCGGCGATCCCCACGACTTCGATGCCGCGGCCGCCGATGAAGAAGAGGCAATCGAGATCGACATCACCCGCGAATCGGGCGCCCAGACAGCCCCGGCCAGCGGCAGCGACCGCCACGCCTCGGCCAATTCAGCCGAAGCCACCTCGGCCACAACCCCTCCCGACTTCAACTGCGATGCCCCCGTGCCCCCGCGCATCGACCACAAGCTATACCGCGACCCGCGCAACAAGATGATTGCCGGCGTATGCTCAGGCATCGCGGCCTACAACCACATGTCGGTCAACACGGTGCGCATCCTCACAGTGGCCGCCTTCTTTCTGACTCTCATCTTCCCGCTCGGGGCCCTCGTGTCGGGCTGGCTTGTGCCCATCATCTACGCATGCTTCTGGATAGCGGTGCCTGAGGCGCAGACCCCCCTGCAGTTTATGGAGCTCTACGGGCGCGAGACCTCGATGGCCGATGTGGCCGAAGCCGTCAACAAGCACTACACGCAGCCCGACGGCCGCCCCGCACCCTCCGAATCAGCCTCCGGCTTCTGGACCAATCTCTCGCGCATCATACTGGCCATAGTCAAAGGCTTCTTCGCATTCCTGGCCATAGTGATCGGGGTGCCGCTCATCATAGCCCTCATCGTGGCCCTGATAGTCTTCATCGTCGTGGCCATAGCCGAACTCTTTGCCGGCACATCAGCCATGCCCATGCTGGCGCAATTCTGGGCCGTCGTGCCTGCCCACGCCAACTTCGGCATCATGCTTATGCTGCTCATAAGCTCGCTCTGCCTGCTGCTCATTCCGGCATGGTTTCTGCTGCGCAGCATATTCAACTGGGAGTCACGCTTCCCCCTCACCCGTGGCAGCCGCATCATCTGGCTCGTGCTCTGGATTATCAGCATCGTGCTCACCTGCATCGGAGTCGCAGCCATAGCATGAGGCCTTAGCCGAAAACTGTTCTACTCATACTGATTTACTATAATTTGTTGGGCACCCGCCCCCCGCCAAGGGGGCGGGCTGTTTTTTCACGCTAATTTTTACGAAATTTACATTGATTATGCTGATGGTTTCAAAAAAATGTTTAAATTTGCAAAACGTCTGACTCATGAGGGTGTCGTCACACCCGTGAGGCCCTTTGGAAGCGGGAGAAGCGCTCCCGCTCCGAAGGGAGATAGACCCGACGGGAGCCGCCACAGTTACCCCCGGCGACTCTCCCGCCTCCCTCTACAAGTAACCTATATCCGACCAAACAAAGAATCAATAACCAACACATATTTCAGCCGAATGAAAAAAATTGCATTATTCCCCGTAGCCGCGCTGCTGTTCTTGGGCGCCTGCTCGGATGATGAAGAACAACGTCCAGTGCCGAACGATCCCGTTCAGACAGTAGCCCCGGTAGCTGATGATGTCACCCTCAACGCCCCGGCGCTGACCGACATCAAGGCCGATGGTTCAAACTTCCGTGCCTCCTATGCCAACAACCAGGAGATCGTGTACTCTCTGGCCAGCCACGCCACCCAGGGGTATATCGCTATTGTGAAACGCATCGAAGGCTCTGCAGCCGATGTAGTGGTGCCCGCTTCTGTAAGCTATAACGGCAATGACTTCAAGGTGTACTGCCTCGACCTCTATGTCGACGGCATCTCCGACAACGTGACCTCGCTCACACTCCCCTCGACTGCAGTGGCCATGGTCAAGAACGACAACTATGTGGCTGCCGACGCAGCTTACCTGCGCGCTCAGTTTGAACGCGGCCACTCGCTCACCAAGATTGAGCTTGAGAACGGATTCCGTGGCTACAGCTCAATCAACGGCGCAGTCTACACCGACAATCTCGAGACTCTCGTAAGCGTGCCCCGCGCTGCTGCAGGCACATTCACTGTGGCCGACGGCACTACCACCATCGACGACCGCGCATTCTACTATTGCCAGTCGCTCGATGTCATCACATTCCCCGCATCTGTAGAGTCTATCGGCTCGGAGGCTGTCACCTTCACCGACAATCTGCTTCTCATCAACTCACTGGCCACCGTGCCCCCCACTTGCCCCGAAGATGCATTCGGCAAGTATGCCCACGATGGTGTGCTGCGTGTGCCGGCCGCTGCCAAAGATGCCTACACTCCCGCCAAGCCTGATGTAGAGGAACCCGTAGTGCCCGCCGAACCCGCCGAGGATGCTTCTGACGAAGAGTGGGACAAATACTACGATGACCTCGACGCCTACACAGCAGCAAAGGCTGAGTACGACGAAATCATGGAGGCCTACAACGCTGTGGCCGGTTGGCTCCCCTTCCACAACATCGAGGGTGTGACTTTCTAATCCGATCCACAATATTCACGGGGTCCTATCCCCATCTGAAAAAATTAATCCGGCCAAGTCTGAAGCTTCAGACTTGGCCGGATATCTTATATCCTAATGGCTGCGATGGTCAAATGAGCACGTCGAGGTACTATTTCTTCACCGCGCAGGCCTTGAAGCCGGCCACACGCGCCAGCACATGCCGCGTAGGCCCGCTGACGCCAAACTCATCGAGCAGGCCCTGCAGGTCGCGTCTGAACTCATCGAGCAATCTGCTGGAGATAATCTTCAGAAAATGCTCAACCACACTCAGCGCTCCACGCAGATTCTGAGCGGGCACCTGCGTACCACCAAGCGCCGGACCACGCCGCATTATCGGAGGCCGGTAGGAATAGAGCACATTGCCATGCGCGCAGATATTGCGCAGCCCGCGTATCACATCAAGATAATTGCTGAACACACTCTCCTGATGCACACCGAAATGACGCGCCACATCGAGCCGCAAGTTAGAGCTGTTGAGCGCGGCATAGAGATTGCACATTGTGCCAAGCGTCATAAACTCAAGTGTCTTCCAGGCCGGAGCAAACTTATCGCGCGGAAAACGCTTGTGATGAAGCTGGATGTCGGCATTCTGACGCCGCAAGGGGGTATATATCACCCGCTCAAACGACTTAGCCTGCGCCGCGCTCACCACATTGCGGTCGGCAAACCATGCCGGAGAATCAGGATAGCGTGTCGACACCTGATAGATAAGAAACGTGCGGAAGGCTGTCTCTATCCTCTCAAGCGGCTTCATGAGCATATGCCGAAGATTGAAATCAAACGCATACAGCAGCAGCGCGTCATGAAACGTCACACCCGGATGAAACTGATGATGACTCGCCCCCATGTCGGGATAACGGGTCTCAAACGGAAACCAGTAGAAACTCATCCTGTACCACCCGATCTCGAGCAGAATCTCGCGGGCACGCTCCGGATCATCCACCTGCATGCCGCGGCGTCTGAGCAGCTCCACCTGCTCCTGCAATGGTTTGGCTTTACGTCCCATACATTAATGCTCTATCTTTCATAATTATCACCCCAAAATTAAAAAAAATCCCGCATCCGGCAAAATGCGGACGCAGAATTTTAAGTATCTCTCAAAAATTAGCTATGCATTATTTTTGAGGATTTTTTGAGTGATTTTCGTCGGCTGAGGAAGGAGCTTAGCGAGCTAAGCGACTGACGAAGACGGCGAAAAGCGCCAAAAAAGACCAAAAAGAATCATAGCTCCATAATTTTTTTAAATATAAACTAATTTTTGAGAGATACTTATTCATTGGATATTTCAGAAGGATGCCTCACAGGGCTATCCCGTCTTTGCGGCTTTACCGCCTCCGGATGGCTGCGGTCAGTCTTCATATTTCAGGAATCTTCCGGCCTTGTCAAATTTAATCTCAACACCGCTCGCCAGGGTGACCTCGATGTTTTTGGCATCCTTCTCAATGCCTACTACCGGCATGCCGTTGTAGTTTTCGTCAAGGAAGTTGCGGATCGGTCGCAGGATAAACCCGGCCGGAACATTAC
The DNA here is from genome assembly GCA_910577585.1 of uncultured Muribaculaceae bacterium. Classification (GTDB taxonomy): domain Bacteria; phylum Bacteroidota; class Bacteroidia; order Bacteroidales; family Muribaculaceae; genus Lepagella. Next base: position 14,114 of record CAJTNN010000022.1, read on the forward strand.
TGTAGGGAGCCACCTCCACATCCTTCCAGTTACCCTTGGCATCAAAGGTCACCTCGGTGCCATCGGTAAGCACCACATCATATTCGCTCACCTTGCCGAAATCCTTCTCTACCTTCACCACACTCACATCAGAGCGGAAGTTCTGTTTCAGCACTGCCTGCGCTCCGGCGGGGAGCACGCTGCCATCGTGTACGAATTTATCTGCATTTGCCGAGAATGCTCCGAATGCGAGCACCAGCATAAGTGTCATCAATATCTTTTTCATAACATCTAAGATTAAGAATTAGAGAATTATTTAGTTAAGCCTTTTTCTTCTATGTCTCACCTCTCTCGCCGCCAATAATATTATGCCGCGGGGCAGTGAGCGAAGAAGCAAAAACCACTGGATAAAATGTTATAGCGAATCTGGATCCTTTATCAAAATAACCGGGCTTTATCCGCCGGATTTCGATAATAAAACATGCCAGAGACCCCAAAAGTTTGCTCTACAACATATTTTTCAGTCAAAACCACCGATTTTTCACCTCGCCCCTATCGCCAATCTATAACCATGGCTGGACTCACATACGCATCCATATCGGCGCGTTCCTACCCTATCTGCCACAGTAGGCATGGCATCCGCATAGGTTTGCTAATCTTAAAATTTATTTATATATTTGCAATTCACGACATAACCCGCCCCTACCCATGCAGACTGACCACACCACATCGCCCCTTGAAGGGGCCCGCGACATAATCGAACACACCGGCGTCAACCTCTTTCTCACCGGAAAGGCAGGCACCGGCAAGACCACCTTCCTGCACTCACTGAGTGAGTCTACGGCCAAGCGGCATGTGGTGCTCGCGCCCACCGGGGTGGCGGCAATAAATGCCGGGGGTGTCACCATCCACTCTTTCTTCCAGCTCAGTTTCGCCCCCTTCCTGCCCGGGCGCGGATACGCCTCTACCGACAACGAGCGCGAACGCTATCAGCGCTTCTCACGCGACAAACTGCGCCTCATCCGCACCCTCGACCTAATCATCATCGATGAGATCTCCATGGTGCGCCCCGATGTGCTCGACGCCATGGATAGCGTGCTGCGACGCCTCCGCAATCCTCTCAAACCCTTCGGCGGGGTCCAGCTGCTGCTTATCGGCGACCTGCGACAGCTCGCACCCGTCGCGCAGGATGATGAATGGCAATATCTCAAGGATTACTACGCATCACCCTACTTCTTCGAGAGCCACGCTCTGAAGGAGGCCGGATTCCTGATGGTGGAGCTCACCAAGGTCTTCCGCCAGAATGACGAGGCATTCATAGATATCCTTAACCGCATACGCGACAACCGGGCCGACCAGGAGACCCTGCAACGCCTCAACCGCCGGGCCAACCAGGCCCTCATCGAGGGTGACGAGAGCCAATACATCCGCCTCACCACCCACAACTACCGCGCCAACTCCATCAATCAGTCGCGTCTTGCCGCCCTGCAGACGCCCCCTCTCACCTTCACAGCCAAGATAAGCGGCGATTTTCCGGAGGGGGCTTACCCGGCCGATGCAGCGTTGACTCTGAAGGAGGGGGCCGAGGTGATGTTTATCAAGAATGACATCTCGGGCAATCACGAGTATTATAATGGCATGCTTGGGCGCATAGTGTCGCTGACGACTGAGTCCGTGGTGGTGCAACCCCGCGACGGTGGCAAAAACATCAAGGTAGGATGCGCCGTGTGGGAAAGGATGAAATACACCCTCACCCCTTCGGGCGAAATCAAAGAGACCCCCGAAGGCACCTTCCAGCAGATTCCTCTCCGACTGGCGTGGGCCATAACCATCCATAAGAGCCAGGGGCTGACCTTCGACAAAGCCATAGTGGATGCCGCCCACAGTTTCGCGCCCGGCCAGACCTATGTGGCTCTCTCCCGCTGTCGTTCGCTCGACGGGCTCGTGCTCGACTCGCCATTGCCGGCATCGGCCATAATGACTGACCAGGCTGTCAGCAACTTCATCAGTCTGCATCCGCGCGTAGAGGGGTCGGATCAGGAACTCGACACTTTCAAGGAGTCTTATTATGCGCAGATGCTCTACGAACTCTTCGACTTCCGTCAGATTGATGACGCCACAGATGCCTGGACACGCGCCACAGCCAGCACACTGAGCCGCGACTTCCCTAAATTTTTAGATGAGGCCAGCCAGATTACACGTACTTTCCATATCGAGGTGACCGATGTCGTGGCCCGTCTCCACTCCGTATTCCGCAAAGGGCTCCCCTATCGGTCAGACCCGGAAGTGGCCGACACTATCAACACCAAGATACGCAACGGCGCAGCCTACTTTGCCAAAAAACTCAAGCCACTTGAGGATATAGTAAAGAGCACTCCGCTCAATATCGATAACCAGCGCCTCAAACGCCGTGTACAGGACACCTCCGTAGCTCTCTGCGAGGCCATAGCGGCAAAGATGCGCCTGCTCGACCACCACACCACCCACGAATTCAACCCCGGCGATTATCTGAAAGCCAAGACAGGGGCCATATTAGCCAGCACCGCATCGCAAGCCTCAGTCACCCACTTCCTCTCAGGGGGGCGCCGTCCGGCAGGCAGCCCCGCAGCAAATTATCAATCGGGCTCAAGCCGCAACGATGTGAAGAATCCTGAATTATATCAGGCACTTGTAGACTGGCGCACACAGGCAGCCGACGGACGCCCCGCCTTCGTAGTCTGCTACAACCGCACCCTTATGGAGATAGCCGCCGCCATGCCCGCCACCATGACCGACCTTCTGGCCATCAACGGCATAGGGAAACGCAAATGCGAAGAATTTGGCGAAGCTATCCTTGAGGTAGTGAGCCGCTTTCGCGACTGAATAAAAAAAATCGGGGGCAACCCCGATTCAATATGATTTTCCCTTGATTAATCCCGATTAATCCCGATTTTCCCCGATAATCCCGATTAATCCCGGTTAATCCCGATTAACCGCGATTTTTCCCGATTAATCGGGATTGGCGCTATTTTGCGGGATTTCTCAGGGAATCTGCAGATATCTGTGCAACTGGGCCGAGAGGCGCCAGCGTGGGTCGGCCAGCACGCGCCCGACAGTGCGGCGCACATTAGCGGCATACTCCCGCTCATCGGCCACGAAGCAAGGCTGCAGATACATCAGCGTGGCGCTCGCCCGCTGGTGCATAGTGAAATACGCCTCAAGCGGCTGCCCCACATCGACGACCTTAATCTCATTGGCTGTGAAATCTGCCAGTTTATCAGCCCCGTGTGCCATGCCGCATTTGGGCGAGAAGGTGATCCAATCCACCCCATGCGGAATTGGATGAGTGCCATTAGTCTCCATAGCCACATACTTCCCGGCCTCATGCAGCACCTCAATCAGTTCGGGAGTAGCCCAAAGAGAGGGCTCGCCGCCGGTGAGCACCACCAGTTTAGCCGGGTTTCCCGCCACACGCGCCAGTATCTCATCCACCGTCATCTCCACACCATCCTCATGGCGCGTATCGCAAAACGGACACTTCAGGTTGCAGCCCGAGAAGCGGACAAAAGTAGCCGCTTCACCCGAATGCCGCCCCTCGCCCTGAAGAGAATAGAATATCTCGTTGATTTTAAATCGCTTTTCAGTAGTCATGATGATTTCTCAAATCCCGATTAACCCCGATTTATCCCGATTAAGCTCGATTAATCCTAATCAGCCGATCAGCCCGGTTAATCGGATATTTACTCGTCGCGCTCGTATATGGCGATATTTCCCTCGCTCTCCTGCACTTCGCAGCGATAGGCATTCTCTACATTATCCACCACCCAGCGCGCTATATTCTCGGCTGTGGGGTTGAAAGGGAGCACATCGTTGAGCACAGCATGATCCAGAAGATCATGCACCTGGCGCTTCACATGCGTGAAATCGGTCACCATGCCATCCGCATTCAGCTCACGGGCTTTGCACTCCACGGTGATAATCCAGTTATGCCCATGCAGGCATGAGCACTTGCTCTCGTATGAGAGGTCGAGGCGATGTGCGGCCGAGACCTCAAGGCGTTTCTTTACAAAATACATAATCTTCTCTAAATCAGAATACTATCCGACGGTTCAATCAGATTCCTATCCGACGACTCAATCAGGATCTTCTCTAACACCGGAATGCTCTTATGACAACTATATCGGAATCATATCTCAATCATGATGCTATTCCGGCGACACAGTTGTCATCAATCCTCATACTGCGTGGGGTCAGCTATGCCGGCGGCGGCCATAGCCTCGCGGCGCTCCACACATGTGCCGCAGCGCCCGCAATGTTTCTCGCCACCCTTGTAGCAGCTATAGGTCAGCCCATAATCCATGCCGAGGTCGCGGCCATGGCAGGCGATGTCGTTCTTGGTGATTGAGGTGTAGGGGGCGAGGATGGTTATGCCATCGTAGGTCCCCTCGCGCATTGCATCCGACATAGCCTCGACAAAGCCCTGACGACAATCAGGATAAATAGCATGGTCACCACCATGGTTGGCGAGCATCACATGCTTCAGTCCGCGGCTCTCGGCCAGGCCGCACGCCACAGCCAGCATTATGCCGTTGCGGAAAGGCACCACAGTGCTCTTCATATTCTCATCGGCATAGTGCCCCTCAGGAATGGCATCAGCCCCTTCGAGCAGCGAGCTCTTGAAATACTGCCCCATGAACTGCAGCGGAATCACGATATGCTCCACACCCAGCGCCTCGCAGTTGCGGCGTGCGCAATCAATCTCGCGGGCGTTATGATTCGACCCATAGTCGAAGGTCACAGCCAGGGCTATGCGGTCGCGGTATTCATACAGCATCGTGGTGGAATCCATTCCCCCCGAAAGCACAAGTATAGAATCTTTCTCCATAATCTGCATTATAAAGATAATAAGGGATCTGCAATATCAGACTTCAATTTTACTTCTTGCCGATCTGCTCGGCAAAAGCAGCCAGCCGACGCGCCTTCACCAGCTCCTGATGCTCGGCATCGCCATGATTGGCGAAGGGGTAGATACTTATGCCGCCACGGGGCATGAAGAGGCCACGAACCTCGATATATTTCGGGTCCATCAAGCGGCAGAGATCCTTCATGATGATATTCACACAATCCTCGTGGAAGTCGCCATGATTGCGGAATGAGAAGAGATAAAGCTTCAGACTTTTGCTCTCTACCATCTTGTGGCGAGGGATGTAGCTGATGTAGATATGCCCGAAGTCAGGCTGCCCGGTCTTCGGACACAGAGTGGTGAACTCCGGACAATCAAATGTCACCACATATTCATTCTCAGGATGCTTGTTGTCGAATGTCTCCAGCATCGAGGGAGCATAATCGGTGGGGTACGACACCCCCTGGTTGCCAAGCAGCGAGAGACCGCTGAGTTCTTCGTTGTCGCGCATATGTTGTATGATAATATTTGACAGTTTTAATTTGTAAAATTACTAAATTCCGGCGATATATCCCACCCCTCGCGGCTGCGGCAACTCTAAATTTTATTAAAATGGGCTCCTGACAGCCACTTTTTAGCCGCATATATTGCTTTTGGATGCTAAATTTATTTTCTTTGCATAAAAATTATCCGTAACACTTCTATCCGTATCCCTTATGCGAACAACAAGAGAAGAGACCATCCGCCAATATGCCGACCAATACCTGCAGGGCAAAAGCGAGGCCCAGCGTCAGGACTTCTATTCCAAACCCGTCGAACGCCAATATGCCAACATCATGGCCTGGAAACGCCGCGCCGAGAAGCGCCGCGAAGCCTCTGAAGAGATGTCCCTTGATGTGGCCGACGTCATCAAACATGCTCGCTCGCTGACATCTCTGATTGACCTGACCGGCAACATGACCCAGGATGAGATGCGCCAGATGCACGAGGCAGTAGATGCCGCCAAGCATGCACTCGACAACTATTACCGCGTGCGCAACACCCGCGAGCTCCAGGCCCTCAAGCGTCAGCAAGAGGAGATTCAGCGCCGCATCGACCAGCTGCGCTACGAAGGTGCCGACGAATAAAACAATATCCAAGATAAAGCGAATCCCTCTGCCGGACACTGAAGTCCGAGCAGAGGGATTCTCTATTTATGAAATGCAGTTCGCCAGTATCACATCCTGACCGGAGTCAGAGAGATACCGAAGTCGCTATTCTGCTTCTTAGCGGTCACACGCTTACTCCTTGGGAGCTACGCGGCGGCTTGCGCGCTTGGGCTTTGCTGCGGGTTCGGCAGCCTGCTCCTCGGCACCGACCAGAGCACCGTCAATCATGATTCGGCCGCAATATTCACACACGATTACCTTCTTGTGCATCTTGATTTCGAGCTGACGCTGTGGCGGAATCTTGTTGAAGCAGCCACCGCAGGCCTTGCGCTGCACTGTCACGATGCCCAGGCCATTGCGGGCGTTGCCACGAATGCGCTTGAAGGCAGCCAATGTATACTCATCGATGTCGCGCTCCAATTCCTTGGCTTTGAGGCGAAGAGTCTCCTCCTCCTGGCGGGTCTCGCTGACGATTTCATTGAGTTCCTGCTTCTTCTCCTCGAGATTCTGGCGGTTGTCGGCCAGGTCGGTTGTGGCTTTGGCAATCTCCTCCTCCTTCTGGTTGATTTTAGCCAGAGCCTCGCGGATATTCTTCTCAGAGAGCTGAATCTCAAGATTCTCAAATTCCTTCTCCTTCTCAAGGAAGGCATATTCGCGGTTGTTGCGCACATTGTCGATCTGGTCATCATAGCGCGCGATCTTGGCACGGCGCTCCTCGATATCCTTCATCTTCTCGCTCACCTGGGCGCGGAGCTCAGTGATTTCATCGGTGTGCTTCTCGATGCGGGTCTGATAGCGCACGATTTCATCCTCGAGATCCTTCACCTCATTGGGAAGTTCACCACGAAGAGTGCGGATACGGTCGATTTCCGAAAGAATCGTCTGAAGCTGATAGAGCGACTTCAGGCGTTCTTCGACGCTGCGTTCTTTTTCGGTTTTCTTTTCAGAAGCCATAATATAGGGAATTTTTGTTTTCTTTGAAGTTGTTTAGATGCTGCATCCTTGCGCCGTGGCAGAGACTGATGGAGTGTGTCCCCGGCCAGCGGCATGAGCTGCGTTCAGTCGATATATGCGATGGGGTTTGATTCAGACTCGGCGAAGTATGTCACGCAGTCGGGCAATGCCTGGCGTATGATGCGCGAGAAGATTCGCTTCGTGCATAGCTCGCTCTCATAATGCCCGATGTCGGCCAGCAGCATCGCATAGCCGTGTGAGGTGAAATCATGATATTTCAGATCACCGGTGAGCAATATGTCGGCACCCGCCTCGCGGGCAGCCTTTATGAGCGACGCACCCGAACCGCCGCATATGGCCACGCGTCGCACCACTATCTGCGGCGACTGGGCCGAGTACTTCAGATGTGCCACATTGAGCGACTCCTTCACACGGCGCAGAAACTCCAGTTTCGGAGCCGGCAGGATATCGCCCACCACTCCGAGTCCGGTGTGGCCGTCATCGCCTACGGGTTGCAGCGGACGCACATTCTTAAGTCCAAGGATATGAGCCAGTTCGTAGCTGACACCTTCGAAAGCCGAATCAAGATTGGTGTGTGAGGCATAGATGGCGATATTGTCGCGTATGGCCTCGGCCACGATGCGCTGGGTCGGGGTGGCGCCCGTGATCTGGCGCAGCCCCGAGAATAGCAGCGGGTGATGGCTCACAATCATGTTGCACTGCCTGCGGCGTGCCTCATTCAGAATCTCTTCGGTGATGTCAAGACACAGCAGCACGGCGCTCACCGGCATCTCCGGATCGCCCACCTGCAGCCCTGTGTTGTCGTACGACTCCTGGAGCGCCGTCGGCGCGAAGTCTTCGATTGCTTTGGCTATATCCTTAACTTTTATCATTTGTCACTCCTTTATGTCGAGACGCAGGTTGAGCTCCTCGAGCTGAGAGTTATCAATCGGCGAGGGTGATTCATTCATCACGTCGCGGCCTGAGTTATTCTTCGGGAATGCGATGACATCGCGGATGGTATCGAGTCCGGCAAGAATCGACACGAAGCGGTCGAAGCCCAGAGCCAGACCTCCGTGAGGGGGCGCACCAAACTTGAAGGCATTCATCAAGAAGCCGAACTGCTCCTGCGCACGCTCCGGAGTGAAGCCGAGAAGCTCAAACATCTCATCCTGCAGCTTGGCATCGTGGATACGTATTGAGCCGCCGCCGAGCTCAGTGCCATTGACGATGATATCGTAGGCTGTGGCACGCACATTGCCGGTGTCGGTGTGCAGCAGCGGTATATCTTCGGGGTTGGGCGATGTGAAGGGGTGATGCATCGCATAGTATCGCTGGGTCTCGTCGTCCCATTCGAAGAGGGGGAAGTCGATCACCCAGAGCGGGGCAAACACATTCTTGTCGCGCAGACCGAGACGGTTGCCCATCTCCAGGCGCAGCTCGCAGAGCTGCTTGCGGGTCTTCATGGTCTCGCCGGTGAGGATGAGCATCAGGTCGCCGGGCTTGGCATCGGCACGCTCGCCCCACTCGCGGAGCTGCTCTTCGGTGTAGAATTTGCCTACCGAGCTCTTTACCGAACCATCCTCCTCAAACTTCACCCAGATCATACCCTTGGCGCCTACCTGCGGACGCTTCACGAAGTCGGTGAGCTGGTCGAGCTGCTTGCGGGTGTAGGATGCACAGCCGGGGGCGCAGATACCCACCACAATCTGTGCGTCGTCGGCCACACTGAAGCCCTTGCCCTGAGCCAGGTCGGTGAGCTCCACAAACTGCATGCCGAAGCGGATGTCGGGTTTATCCGAACCATAGAGACGCATAGCGTCAGCCCAAGTCATGCGCGGGAAGGGCTCGGTGAAGTCAATCTCCTTCACATATTTGAAGATATGCTTCACAAGACCCTCAAACATATCGATTACATCCTCCTGCTCCACGAAGCTCATCTCGCAGTCGATCTGCGTGAACTCCGGCTGACGGTCGGCGCGCAGGTCTTCGTCGCGGAAGCATTTGGCTATCTGGAAGTAACGGTCGTAGCCGCTCACCATCAGCAGCTGTTTGAAGAGCTGAGGCGACTGCGGCAGGGCATAGAATTCGCCCGGATTCATGCGCGAGGGCACCACGAAGTCGCGCGCACCCTCCGGTGTAGACTTCACCAGGATCGGGGTCTCGATCTCAAGGAAGCCCTTCGAGTCGAGATAGCGGCGTATCTCGAAGGCCATCTTGTGGCGGAGCTCAAGATTCTTGCGCACACAGGGGCGGCGCAGGTCGAGATAACGGTATTTCATGCGGAGATCGTCGCCACCATCAGTGTTATCCTCAATGGTGAAGGGGGGGATTTCGGACTTATTCAGAATCTTTATCTCCTTGGCAAAGATCTCGATGTCGCCGGTGGGGAGCTTCGGGTTTTTCGAAGCGCGCTCCTCGACACTACCCTTGATTTCCACCACAAACTCGCGCCCCAGCGAATTGGCCAGGTCACACAGTTCCGGATTCACCTCCTGATTGAAAACTATCTGAGTGATGCCATAGCGGTCGCGCAGGTCGATGAATGTCATGCCACCCATTTTGCGCACACGCTGCACCCAGCCGGCGAGTTTGACATCCCGGCCTACATCGGCGAGCCGCAGTTCGCCGCAGGTTTTGTCTCTAAACATGTGTATATACAGTATCTCTTCTGTGTTTTGATTAATCAAGTGCACTGCCGGAGCCGACGCCATGCCGACACCTCCCATTGCGGCCCGCACACCACACCTGACAGGATGCTTCAGTGGCCGCCGGAGTCGAGGGGCGCCGACCCCTCATGTGTTTAAACATACAAAGTTAGCGAAAATTCCGAAATGCACCAAATTTTTCTTTCCGCCCACCCTCTTTGGGATATAGACCCTGCCCCGCACCCACCTCCCACCTTCGTGCAATCTGCGAAGTGCGAAGGGGAAGCTCTGACCCACTCACCCGGCACCACGCATAATACACGCATAAAAAAGCGGGCCTCCTGTCAGGAGACCCGCCCGGGTGGTGCGCACGAAGGGACTCGAACCCCCACGTCGTAAGACACCAGATCCTAAGTCTGGCGCGGCTACCAATTACGCCACGTGCGCAGTTGCTGATGCAAAGTTAGTGATTTCTTCCCGTTCAGTCAAGTCATGGGGAACTTTTCTTGTATTTTTAAGCAAAAATTTGTATTTTTGCACTGACTTAAGACCCCTACATCATGTCTGACGATTTCCTTAAAAACGATTCCACCGACGAGAAACTCCCTCTCGACCACGATAATACGGCCGATGCCGTCAATCCGGCCATGGCCGACATCACTGAAGCCGCTTCCGAACTCAGCGCCGCCACACAGGCCGAGGAGGAGTCGCTGGCTGCCTCTGCTCCCGCCGATGCCTACCGCATCCCGGGGCAGGACCACCGCACCGTGCTCTCGGGCATGTATCGCGACTGGTATCTGGAATATGCCTCTTACGTGATTCTGGAGCGTGCCGTGCCTCATATCGAGGATGGATTGAAACCAGTGCAGCGCCGCATATTGCATTCGATGCAGACTCTCGACGACGGCCGACTCACTAAGGTGGCCAACATCGTGGGCAACACCATGCAGTATCACCCGCATGGCGATGCCTCTATCGGCGACGCGCTCGTGCAGCTCGGCCAGAAGGACCTGCTGATCGACACCCAGGGTAACTGGGGCAATATCCTCACCGGCGACTCGGCCGCGGCACCTCGATATATCGAGGCGCGTCTCTCGGAATTCGCGCTCGAGACGATGTTCTCGCCGGCCATCACCGAATGGATTCCATCCTACGACGGACGCAAAAAGGAGCCTGTGGCCTTGCCGGCCAAGTTCCCGCTGCTGCTTGCCCAGGGGGTCGAGGGCATAGCGGTGGGTCTGTCGGCCAAGATTCTGCCGCACAACTTCAATGAGATTCTTGATGCGGCGGTCGATTACCTCGAGGGGCGCCCCTTCAGACTCCTCCCCGACTTCCAGACCGGCGGACTGCTCGATGCCTCACGATATAACGATGGTGCCCGCGGAGGCGCCGTCAAGGTGAGAGCCAAAATCGAAAAAATCAATAATAAGACCCTTGCCATCACCGAAGTGCCGTTTGGCAAGACCACCCCGACGCTGATTGCCTCGATTCTGAAGGCGATGGAGAAGGGGAAGATCAAAGTGCGCAAGGTCGACGACAATACCTCGGCCACAGCCGAAGTGCTCGTGCATCTGGCGCCGGGCACATCGTCAGACAAGGCCATCGACGCTCTCTACGCATTCACCGATTGCGAGGTGAGCATCTCGCCATGCTGCTGCGTGATCGTCGACAAGAAGCCCCACTTCCTCACCGTCAGCGACCTGCTGCGCTTCAGTGTCGACCACACGCGGCATCTGCTGCATGAGGAGCTGCGCATCAAACTCGATGAGAACCGCGAGACAATGCTCTTCGCATCGCTCGAAAAGATATTTATCGAGGAGCGCATGTATAAGGACCGCCGGCTCGAGACGGCCCCCGACATGGAGGCGGCCGTAGACCGTATCGACGAACTGATGGAGCCCTTCAAGCCCTCATTCTACCGTCCTCTGACCCGCGACGACATCATGCGACTCTGGGAAATCAAGATGGGGCGCATCCTGAAATTCAATTCCGAAAAGGCCGATGAGCGCATCTCGCGCCTCCAGGCTGAGATTGAGCGCATCGGCTATGATATGGAGCATATCGTGGAGTACACCATCAAGTGGTATCGCCACCTGAAGGAGAAGTATGGCGAGCGCTATCCGCGCCGCACCACGATACGCGGCTTTGACTCTATCGAGGCCACTAAGGTGGCCGAGGCCAACAAGCGCCTCCTCTTCGACCGCGAGGGGAACTTCGTGGGCATCGGTCTGAAGGATGGCGAGTTCCAGTTCAACTGCTCTGACATCGATGATATACTCATTATATACCGCGACGGCACCTATAAGATTATAAAGGTGCAGGACAAGGTGTTTATCGGCAAGAAGGGCACGAAGGTGCGCCACATAGGTCTCTTCAAGAAGGATGACCGCCGCACTGTCTACAATGTCATTTACCGCAACGGCCGACCGGTGCCCGGTCCCAACGGCTACCCTTCGGGTGGATACTACTATAAGAAGCGCTTCGTAATCACGGGCCTTACGCGCGAGAAGGAGTATGATATCACCAAAGGATTGCCCGGTTCGCGCATCGAGTATCTCACCGTCAATCCGAATGGTGAGGCTGAGGTGGTGAAGGTCACTCTCACCGGCGAACCGAATGAGTCTGGCCGCGGTCCGCGCAACCGCGAGCTGATGGTAGACTTTGCCGAACTCGCCCTCAAGGGGAAGGAGTCGCTCGGAAATCTCGTCACCAAATATGCCGTGAAGTCAATCTCGCTCGAGAAGCGCGGCGGTTCTACGCTGGGTGGCCGCGAGGTATGGTTTGACCGCGATGTGCTGCGTCTGAACTATGATGGCCGCGGCGAGAGTCTCGGCGTATTCCAGGGTGACGATCTCGTGCTGGTCATCACACGCGACGGCGAGTTCTACACCACAAGCTATGCCGACTCAAATCATTACGACGACAATATTCTGCGCATCGAGAAGTTCGACCCGCATAAGGTGTGGACAGCGGCTCTCTACGATGCCACACTCGGCAACCCCTATCTGAAACGCTTCTGCTTCGAGCCCTCTGCACGCCCGCAGCGTTATGTGGGCAGCGATGAGCGCTCGCAGTTGCTGCTGCTGACCGACACCCCCTTCCCGCGACTGGAGGTGCGCTTCGGCGGCAACGATGCGGTGCGCCCGGCACTTGAGATTGATGCCGAGGAGTTTATCGCAGCCAAGAGCTTCAAGGCCAAGGGTAAACGCATCACCACTTTCCGCCTGGAGTCGGTGGTGGAGCTTGAGCCCACCCGCTTCCCGGAGCCTCCGGCCGAGCCGCAGGAGGATACTCCGGACTCTTCTGAAGATGAGGCGGAAGAGGCGTCGCAAGGTCTGAATCCGGTGGTGGTGCAGGGTGATCTCTTCGATTTCGACAACACGGGGGGAGCCGATGCCGAACCACAATCATAAGCCGATGCCGATGAAAAAGATTCTCACACTATTCCTCTCTCTGCTATGCATCTCTGTAAGCCTCCGGGCCAATGACCTGGCCGTAGATGCCCCCAGGCGGTCAGCGATTCCTGCAGCTACTGAATTCCGTCCGCGCCCCGTCACCGGCGTCTATGCTCTTGAGATAGGGCGCCGAATGGTGGTGTCGCGTTATCTGGCACCGGTGGAGTATGCCGGCACAGAGTATGCCGTGGCCGGAGCCTGGTGGAAGGCTATGCCCTTCGCTCCAGAGCGCGCCATGATGCAGTTCGACACCCGCATATCGGGAGCCACGACCCTGCTCAATCCCCGCAAGAATACTTCGATGCAGGGGCTGGATGTGGAGTTTGACTGGAATATGCGCGCGTGGTGGCAGCTGCCGCAGGGATTCCGGGTGTCGGTAGGTGGCGGCATGGAGCTCGACGCCGGCGTGCTGGCGCTGCTGAAGAACAGCAATAATCCGGCAAGTGTCAATGTAGCTGCATCGCTCGGCGCAGCTGCCTCGGCGAGCTGGACCCACCGCTTCGGCCGATTGCCGGTGAGGGCTGATATTTATCTTCGCGCTCCGCTGCTCGGAGCTTTCTACATGCCGGGCTACGGCGAGACTTATTATGAGATGCTGGTGGGCAACCACTCGGGGCTTGTGCACTGCGGCTGGCCCGGCAATCACCGCAAACTCGACATGCACCTCACAATCCGCCTCGATTTCGGCCGCACAGCCATGGAGGTGGGTTACCGCTATCACTTTCAGCGCACACAGGCCAACAATCTTGTGCAGCGCACCCTCAGCAACTCTTTCACAATAGGTGTCATTCCGGGGGGCCTGGGCATGAAACGCCGCTCGATACAGATCCGGCCGTAAGCCGTGCGCGCCTCCTCCTTTGCGATTCTATCCCTCACCGGTGTGACTATATACCACCCGGGAGTCCACCCTATTCATCCTACCCTTTATGATGACTCTTTTCAATAACTACATATACCGCCATGCAGCCTCACTGCTGTTTCCAGCTGTGCTCGCGATACTGGCCGTAATCGCCCCGGCCTGTTCTGACGACATATCTTATCCCGACGACCACCTCGGAAACTTCGACGCACTCACAGAGATTATCGACACCCGCTACTGCTTCCTCGAGGAGAAGGGGATCGACTGGAATGAGGTGAGCAAACGCTATCGAGCCCAGATTACAGATGAGACCACCGAATTCGAACTCTTCATGATCTGCGCCGCCATGCTCGACGAATTGAAGGATGGCCACGTCAACCTCACATCGCGCTTCACCACAAGCTACTACCGCAAATGGTGGACCGACTATCCGCAGGATTTCGACCTTCGCACCATTCAGGAGGACTACCTGCACTTCAACTATCTCTCCACTTCGGGCATGATATATTACGTGTTGCCCGAGAATATAGGCTACATATATTATCCGTCGTTCTCTTCAGGCATCTCCGAGCTGGCACTCGACTATGTGCTGGCCCTGCTCAGCGACACCGACTCGCTCATAATCGATATCCGCGACAACGGAGGGGGCCTGCTCACAAATATTGACATACTCGTGGGCCGACTTATCGACCATGAGATTCCGGGTGGATCAATATGCCATAAGACCGGCCCCGGCCATGATGAATTCTCCAAGCCATATCCCTTCACCTACAAGCCGGCCGAATCCTTCCGCATCAGCTATCTCGGCAAACCGGTGGTGCTTCTCACCAACCGCTCCTGCTACAGCGCCGCCAACGCCTTCACCGCTGTGATGAAGAGTCTGCCCAACGTGACAGTCATTGGCGCACGCACCGGAGGCGGAGGCGGACTCCCCTGGACCTCCGAACTCCCCAACGGCTGGAGCGTGCGCTTCTCGGCATCGCCGCTCTACGGACCCGATGGCGAGCCTACCGAATTCGGCATCGACCCCACACCCGGCTTCGAATGCCACTCCCCCGCCGAAGAACTGGCCGAAGGCAAGGATGCTATCCTCGACCGCGCCATGGAGTATCTCAACGCTATCGCTCCACCTCACGACGCCGATGAAGGCGACTGAACGAATCACCATCTCTCCTCAATAGAATTGCCTCAGCGTTGCATTATGTCGCAGCGCTGAGGCAATTAGATTTTCTGACTCACTGTACAGCCGTGGCTACCGCCACATGCTGCTGCCTCAAGCATCACTCGGATGCATATGAGAGCACTGTGGGCGACTCTACATCCACACCATATTCACGCGCAAACTTCAGAATCGCACGCGCCAGTTTCGGCTTCAGTTCATCGGGACAGTAGCGGAAGTAGGCCTCGGCGGCACGCACATGGGCGGCGTCAGGCATCGGATATTCGCGGCGCTCGGGCAGACCGTAGACTGAATCCGGAAGTTCGCGGCGCTCGGCGCTATCTAATACGTCATTCATAATTTTTCTCCTTATTTATAATTTGATACTTTCCGACTCCGGGCAAGCACAGTAATGCCCAGTGCCGGTTTTAAATCATAACACCCGCGGAAGCCACATTGTGAGAGACGCCAACCATTTTTAACACTCCCCCCTCACCGGCATTCTCTTCACACCTCACTTCACACCACTCTGCATTCCGGACGAAACTGCTTGACTTTTTCACGAAGCCTTTTAAATATCTTGGTTCCAAACCCACCGACTGTTAATATTTATAAAATTTTTCCGCCCTCATTTTGAACCATTCATTCTATATTCAATGTTATATAGGATAGACACACGTCGCTGAGCATCTCCGGTAGATGGACACCACTCCTACAGAATATCGTGATGCTTACCACCTTTTTTAACCTTAGACCCGCATACCATGTATGATTCAGATATCATAAGCGGCATCCGCACCGCACTGGCTCCGCTGGGGTGCAACATCACCCTGCGCGTCATATCAAATCCGCTTACACCCTTGGGCCTCTCGATGATAGAATGCGTGGAGGATATCGCCGGTTGCAACAAGCATCTGGCCGTAATACTCGAATCCTCTGAAGTGAAGAATGAAATCCGCATCATGCGTGATTCGCTCCCCACAGGCATCACGTTCCGCTGCGCCCCGACGGGCAATTTCCTGGCTCCATTTCTGCAGGCGCTGCTCAATGCAGCCGGCGAAGGTCTCATTCTCGACGAGGGGCTGCTTAAGGAGGCGGCGGCCATCAGCGGTCCGAAACACCTGCATACATGCGTAGGGGCCCGCAACGCTGCCGGACCAAGAATCGTGCAGATTATCGATGAGATAACCCTCTCGAATCCGATGATCACCAACACCGTGGTCGAGGCCTCGGAACTGATGAAGTGCAGCTGCCTCCACACGGCGAAGGGCAACGCAAGCCATGCCGAACCGATTGTGGCGCTCGACAACCGAGTGATATGCGACGGTTGCGAATCAGCTGCCGACCTTATCCGGATTCTGCAAAGCTGCTGAGTTGAAAGATTCTACCGGAAACATTCACCCGGAAAGATTCTCCTCCGGCTCAATAAAAAATTTACCGCCGCCTGAAGTGTAGGATATCACACTCTCAGACGGCGGCGGTTTTTCATAATAAGGGATTTAAAAAACAGAGGATTAGCCTTTCAGCTTATCAGCGAAATCGCTGAGTTTGTCGGCACCCTTCTCAAGGGCCTCGGCTGCCTGAGTCTTCAGTTTATCGGTGATTCCACCGGCCTGACCTTTGACTTTGTCAACCACATCGCCAACTTTATCCTTGGCCTCATCCATCACATTGCCTCCGATTCCGGAAGCCTTTGCCGACAGCTCTTCAGCCATCTTTTTCGGGTCGATGTCCATAGTATTAAAATTAAGAATTAGAAAATTGATAAGCTCAATCCTATCACGCAGCGCATCAATCGCTATCGGATAGCAATAAGATAACAAGTATTACGACAATTTTGTTTTCATGCATCGAAGCGTTAAATCGAAAAAAAATTCCCGCCATATGTGGCGAATGTCAGAAAAAGTTATTAAATTTGCAACATCAATCCATGAGCGGCCGGCCCCATGCCATAAGCCTCTCAATCAGAAATGCGATAATAGCTCAGTTGGTAGAGCATTGGCTTCCCAAGCCGAGGGTCGCGGGTTCGAGTCCCGTTTATCGCTCCAGATCAATACCCGCGGGCGCATATCAGTTGATATGCGCCCGCTTAATCATTTTATCTGCCACTCACTCTACCCCTTACCCTCCCCACCTGCACTACTACTCTACCGCACACAAAAAGCGGCCGCTCATCACGAGTAGCCGCTTTTTATGACGTCCTTGTGAGGACGACAAGTTTTCTATCAATGTCGATGGCCAAGCCATCAAGATTGCTAAAATGAACAAAATCTATCTTCTTTCTTTTCGATGTTATAACAACACCCGGAAGTCAAAAGTTATCAGATTAGTCCAATTTTAACATTTATTTAACTTTCGGAGTTTTCACGTTTATCTCTAACGCTCTGACTCATGGGCATATGATGCGTTCAAGCCGGCTGCTGACCCGACGAATGCGGCGGCAATCATCAAGGAGGTCACGCCGCGCGCGGCGTCCGGCGATGTATACACCCAGTCCGATCGGGAAGATTATAATCATCATCCACCCCAACCATCTCCAGCGCGACGGGCGATAGACCCATGCGCGGCGTATGACGGGCAATTCATTAAGCTGCTTGATGACCATCGGGTCGCGCGAGTCATGCAGATACTCCACCACCTGCTCCACCTCGCGCGTCAAGGCAGCGGGGATGGCCGGTGACATGCCATGCAGCCAGTAATCTACATAACCCTGCCGATGCTCATAGCGCCGCTGCACTCGGGCGGCACGCGCGCTGAGACGCTGCAGCATCCCTACGGCCTGCGCCGGATTGACCTCATTGATTATCACCTCCTTCAGAGTCACATGCCGCACATCGCGCGCCCCTATCAGGCGGCGCATAAAGGTGCGGTAGCGGTCTTTGTCAAACACCACCGAGTCGTTCATCGCCGACCATGTCACATAGATGCCCAGCGGAGCAAGTATGAATGTCGAGAGCCACATGCCTATCCACACCTCGATGCGGCCATCGCGGGCCATCTTGTAGCCGGTGTTGTCGATGATGTAGTATACGAGGAAGAGCAACACCGATATCACCAGCGGCGTGCCGAGTCCACCCTTGCGGATAATAGCACCTAATGGAGCGCCTATAAAGAAGAATATCACACACGCCACCGAGAGGGTGAACTTCTTTATGAGCTCTATGTCGTGGCGGCGGTAGGATTTCTTCTCATCGTCCATCATCTGCGCGCGGAATGTAAGCGATTGCTGACGCCGCTCTACGGCTGATATGGCATTGGCATATATGTCGGCCTGACGGTTTTCGGGCAGTGAGGCTATCAGAGTGTCGATGCGCATGGGCTCTACGGCAGGCGCAACATCTTTATCAGCCACTTCGGCTGACGCGCTCCCCGATGAGGCGGAAGAGGATTGCGGGGCCTGCGCCTGTGCATCAGCTCCGGCTAATGAGATGGCCGGAGCCGTATGACGCACCGTGCCCAGTGCGCCGCGCGATGTGAGCAAGGGCATCTCTGTGGCCCTAAGCTCGGGGGCATAGCGGGCGCCGATAGAGTCGATGCGATGCGAGATGGAGTCCATAGAATGCTGCAGCTCAGCCATGTTCTTTCCCACATATTGCTTGCGCATACCCCCCTCGTCGAGGCGGTTGAAGTTGGCGTCGAAGGGTATCAGCACCTCCTTCTCGGCAAAGGCCTCGCGGCGGAAGGGGGTGTTGTCGCCGGCGGCCTGACGGTTCTGGTCGCGCAGGTTCTCGAATTGCTCACCCTGCCAGATATGCAGGTAGAGATATTTCATGTCGGGGGTCAGGGCAAGCCGGGCGGAGTCGGCGGTAATGACGGTGGCGTTGTCGCCGCCACGGCTCACATCGTATATCATCACATCGTGCAGCATGCCGCTGACGCGGTCTTTCTGCTTCACATAGAGATTGAACCCCGGAATCTGGTCATAGAATACCTCTTCGGGAATCTCCAGTTCGGGCGACTTCTGACGCATCGAGAAAAGAAGGGTCCACATCTTCACCTGCGCCTTGGGCAATATATCGTTCTGGAAAAAGAATGCCCCGACCGCTATCATGCCCACAGTCACTATCAGCGGCGCCATCACCCTGATGAGCGATATGCCTGAGGCCTTCATGGCCGTGAGCTCGAATTTCTCGCCAAGGTTGCCGAAGGTCATCAGGCTGGCGAGTAGTATGGCCAGTGGCAGCGCCATCGGCACCATCGACACGGCCGCATAGAAAAACAGTTCGCCCAGCACACCCACAGCCAGACCCTTTCCCACCAGATCATCGATATATTTCCACAGAAACTGCATCAACACGATGAAGAGCACGATGAAGAATGTCATCGCGAAAAGCGGAAGAAAGGTCTTCAGCATGAAGGTATGGAGGCGCTTCACAAGAATCATGCCGCAAAATTAATAAAAAATTAAGAGAAAAATCCCCAAAGATAGTGTATCGTGTCATTCTAATTATTAATTTTGCATTGACGCCCTCCCCCCTTGAGGGGCAGCAGCCATGCAGCGTGACCCCCGCCACCGGGATTGAGCGCCATATATAGACATCTATAAAGATACCGAAACTTAAATTTAATAATATCATGACATTGTTTGAACGTCTCACGCAGACCGCCAAGTCCATGCCGCAGCGTCTCGTGTTGCCCGAATCTAAAGAACCCCGCACTCTCCAGGCTGCCGACCGCATTCTGGCCGACAAGATTGCCAATGTGGTATTCGTAGGCCGTCGCGACGAGATTCTCGCCGAAGCCGACAAACTCGGCCTCACCCACATCGCCGAGGCTGAGGTGGTAAACCCTGAGGACACTGAATTCACCCACAAGTATGCTGTACTCTTCCATGACCTCCGCAAGAAGAAGGGTGTCACCATGGAGATGGCTGAGGAGCAGGTGAAGAATCCGCTCTATCTCGGATGCCTTATGATCAAGGCCGGCGATGCCGACTGCATGGTGGCCGGCGCCCTGAGCCCCACTTCGCATGTGCTGCGCGCTGCTTTCCAGGTGCTGAAGACAAAACCGGGCATCTCGGTTGTGTCAGGTGCTTTCATCATGCTGCTGCCTGAGAATGTGCCCTATGGCCAGGACCATATGCTGATTTTCGCAGACTGCGCCGTTGTGCCCGACCCCACAAGCGAGGAACTCGCGCAGATTGCCGTCGAGACTGCCAAGACCACACGTAATATCGCGGGCCTCGATCCGGTTGTGGCCATGCTGAGCTTCTCTACATGGGGCAGCGCAAGCCATGAGCGTGTCGACAAAGTGCGCAATGCCGTGGAGATTGCCAAGACAATGGACCCGGACCTCAAGATCGACGGCGAGCTGCAGAGCGATGCCGCCATCGTGCCTGAGGTGGCTGCGAAGAAGGCTCCCGGCAGTGAGGTGGCCGGACATGCCAACACTCTGATCTTCCCCTCGCTCGAGGTGGGCAACATCGCCTATAAGCTCGTGCAGCGTCTGGCCGGTGCCGGCGCCGTAGGCCCGATTCTGCAGGGTCTGGCCGCCCCGGTCAATGACCTTTCGCGCGGCGCTACGGTAGACGATATCGTCAACACCATCATCGTCACCTGCAACCAGGCCATCGGCGAGAAGAATGCAAAGGCCTGATAGGCAACTGACAAGTATAGTATAAAAAATCAAATCTGCAATGAAAATCTTAGTGCTCAACTGCGGCAGCAGCAGCGTGAAATATAAACTCATCGAGTCTGACAATAAAGAGGTGCTCGCCGAGGGTGGCGTCGAGAAAATCGGTCTCCCCGATTCATTCTTGAAGTTCAAACGCCCCGATGGTTCGAAAGAGACTATCGTGGTGGATATGCCCGATGCAAAAGAGGCTGTGCGCCAGGTGCTCAAGGTGCTCGCTGACCCGAAAGAGGGTGTCATCAAGAGCTACGATGAAATCCAGGCCGTAGGCCACCGCGTGGTGCATGGCATGGAGAAGTTCAATAAGTCGGTGCTCATCACTCCGGAGGTTATCGAGAAGGTGAAGGAGTGCTACCCCGTGGCCCCGCTTCATAATCCGGCCAACATCACCGGCATAGAGGCCGTCACTGATATTCTTCCCTCAGTGCCGCAGGTGGCTGTGTTCGACACCGCCTTCCATCAGACTATGCCCCCGAAGGCTTACATGTATGCCCTCCCCTATGAGGATTACGAGAAGTATGGCGTGCGCCGCTATGGATTCCACGGCACAAGCCACCGATATGTGTCGCGTCGCGCATGCGAGTTCCTCGGCCTCCCCTACGAGAAGCAGCGCATCATCACCTGCCACATCGGCAACGGTGCGAGCATCACAGCCATCAAGGATGGTGTGTCGGTCGACACTTCAATGGGCCTGACCCCCACCGAGGGTCTGATGATGGGCACCCGCGTGGGCGACGTCGATCCGGGTGCGCTCGTATATCTCATGAAGCGCCTCAACCTCGATGCCGATGGACTGATGAAGCTCATCAACAAAGAGAGTGGCGTAGCCGGCGTGTCGGGCATATCTTCCGACATGCGCGACATCGAGGCTGCAGTGGCTGCAGGCGATGAGAAGGCTATCCTCGCTCTCGACATGTATGAATACCGCATCCTGAAGTATATCGGCGCTTATGCAGCCGTGCTCGACGGAGTCGATGTAATCGTCTTCACCGGCGGCGTGGGCGAAAACCAGACCGGCACCCGCCAGGTGGTATGCGACCACCTCAAATACCTCGGCGTCACATTCAATGCCGAAGCCAACAAGACCCGCGGCAAGGAGATTGAAATCTCAGGCCCCGACTCGAAGGTGCACGTTGTAGTCATCCCCACCGATGAGGAGATGATGATTGCCCGCGACACTGCCGAAATCGTCAGCGCCCTCTGATTCAGCAATCCCCCAAAGCAACATACCGGGAGGTTTGTGTCATTCGACACGAACCTCCCCTATTTTTATTAAAAAGTATAAAACCAATCTTAATTCTTATTTTTTATTTAAAAATTTGCAAACTCATAAATTAATTTATATATTTGCCATCGAATAGTCACGATTCTTACAATTAAGATTCTCAACTATCAACTCATTAATATTAAATAACTAAATTTTAAGTTATTATGAAACACTCTAAATTCATGGCCGACTTATTCGAGGATGTAAGTCGCAAAGGCATGTCAAAGATCCTCGGCGGAAACTACGATCCCCAAGACATCCACAACAACGGACAGATTTGTGATGCAATCAATGGTGCCATCCGATGCGATGTCATCAATGTAGGCACATCGTGCTTGCTGATTAATCAGAATGGCTCCTGTAAGCTCACCAACCTCGTAACAGGCTGCGCAAACTAATCAGCTCCCCGCCTTTGGACACTTACACACTTTAAATCTTCTTCTTCCTATAATCATATACAAGACTCGTTGCACGGTAAAAAGCACACCACATGAATGAGAATATTAAAAACTAGTTTAATCCCAGTAGATTATATCTAATATTGTATGTGATGTATAGGAAGAAGAGGATATTAAATTAAGGTTGTTTGAGTTTTCCAACGTCTACATTGAGAAGTTGTTTATTTTTACAATATCGTTTAAAGTAAAGCAAGTATATTTCTTTACGCTCAGTATTAATTACTTTTGAGATTTATCGCCCCTCTTCACAGATATCGATGCACGTACCGCTATTTATTCAAGAGTCGAAACCTACTCAAAATCTTAATTAAACTCGAAAAAATTTAAACGACTTCAAAATTAGAACTCTTAATCATAACTATCTTTGCTATGACTAGATTACTAATTGATAAGGCTGAGTTTCATCTAAACAGGTTTTGCCTCACTCAACCCATTACATCAACTGCAGATTTGATTACAAATTTTGAGAACAATAATCAAATTGTAGTCTCTAATAAACTGCGCCCATTTCTTAAAAACATTGGTAGCTCATACCATCATCTCATCAATACTTTCCCTGAAATTGCGTCACGATTACGCAAATGCGATATTATTCTTCCTAATTCTATTAATGAATTAGAGAGAGTGATAACAAAGCGCAATACCGAAAGGTCTGACTCCTCTATATACCATTTGATAATCAATCCAACCCTTGATTGTAATGTATCATGTTGGTATTGCTATGAAGCACACGTTGCAGATAGCAAAATGACAATAGAAGTTGCAGAAGCAATTTGTATGAATTTCAAGAAACACTTTCTGGATAAATCATACAAAATGCTTAAGTTATCTTTTTTTGGAGGAGAACCTTTACTAAGAAAGGCAACTATTCAGTATCTCATTGCGGAAGCCGACAAATTCTGTAAAGAAAATTCGTTGGAATTATTGATTGACATCACCACCAACGCAACTCTCTTTACCACCTCTTTCCTTACATTTTTGAGTAACTTCACCTGCCGCTTTCAAATCACACTTGATGGCCATGAAGCGCAACACAACGATGTAAAGAAATTCAAGAGTGGTTTAGGAAATCCATACCGACTAACATTAAAGAACATACATCGCATTCAAAAGTTTATACCAAATTCTTACGTATGTGTAAGAATTAATTTTGATGCGAACACCCTTTTAAAATTTGACGATATTCTCAATGATATCGACGATTTGGATCGTAAAAAAACTTTGGTTATTCTAAAGAAGATTTGGCAGGTAAATCATCAAGCAGTTGATAGAGAATTGATTGATAATGCCATCTCCTCACTGCTTGAGAATGGGTTCCTAATAGATTACTACGGCCAAGGAGGCTGGTGTTTTGCTGACATGGATAACCAAGCTACTATAAACTTTGATGGGAAAGTTTTTAGATGCACTACAATTGATCGGTTTGATGATACCACATCTTTAGGGAATCTGGAGCTCTCCACAGGTAAAATTAAGTGGGACGCAGATAAAGTCAAGTATCTTGCTAATATGGAGATATCTGAGAAATGCTTGAACTGCGTAATGCTTCCCAGTTGTGGTGGCCCATGCCGCAAACAGATGAGTCAAGGATTGGGTGAAAAGTGCTTCTTGGATGATCAGGGAATTACGAAAGAGGAGTTTGCTCTTATTCACCTGAAAATCAATTATGTTAAAGACAAAATTTATGGTTAGGTCACTCTTCTTACTCACTATATGTATCCTTCTGAGCGGTTTTCCATCTGTCATTTCATATGCAACAGTCCTTACTGACAACGACTCAATTTCAACACTCTGCAACTTTCAAGAGATTGAAGCTGCAACTGATTCTATAGAATTGGAAAAAATGCTGGATGAAATTATTGTTGAGGGACAACGGAAATCAACCAAGAATGCAACGGGAGAGATTTTCACTCTGTCTTCCACTGCTAAGAAATCAGGAGACCCTTATGTGGCTCTTTCTGAAATTCCTCTTCTGCAAGTTGATATTGCAACACGTCAAGTCACTACACGCGATGGAGTGAAGCCTCTGATACTTGTGGATGGGAAAATTGTAAATTCAGGTATTGATCCCATTGATCCATCGGTTATTGAGAGTGTTGAAGTCACAGAGGTAGCGAATGCTAAATTCCTTCATATGGGAGTTTCTAAAATTCTCAACATAAAGCTGAAACGAGACGCCCCTCGCTACTTGTTTGCAGAACTACGTACCCGACATGGAGTGATTCCAAGCTATGGATTAGCGGGCGGTAGATTCGAATATGGCTCTCCTAAAGTGGCTATATATGCTGATTTATTCGGCACATATACTGTCAAGAACTCTTCTGACATTCAGATCCAAGAAGCAATTGAGAATCTCTCTAAAGTAAGAAATGGCACTAATTCCAATCGCTCTCTCGGTTGGAATGGGGAGGTCATGCTTAAGTGGCAACCCTCTCAGAATGACTATTTCTCTTTGGTAATCAAAGGGCTGCAGTCGTTTGGCAGAGGGTATGGTGCAACTGAGGGATTTATCTCGACATTGACCAATGCTCCACAAGACAATTCTATATATACCCTGGCGACAAAATCAAATTCTCTAAATAATCTTGGAGGCTCCATCACTGGCATTTTCTATGACCATACTTTCAATGACCAAAGCATCCTGAGTGTTTTTGGATATTATAATTATGCCAAAGGAAATGATAAGGAGACGCTAATAGAGTCAATCGATAATTCATCTTCGTCATATGTGGCGGGCGAAATCAGCACTCGCAATCAATATCATCTCGCTATTGATTACGACACTGGTTCAAAACCTTATGGGTCATTCCTTGCGGGATATAGCATGATGCAAACTCATAACAAGTCTTTCAGCAATGCAAATCCGCAAGCTGATCCAATGAGCATCAATCTTTTCGACAACTTTATTCATATTACATATAGTAATATGGTAAAGAAATGCTACTATATGGTTTCCGCCGGATTACAATACATGAATGTAGATTGTGGCCGTCAGCACAATTCATTCTGGCGTCCGAAAGCCTCGGCCAGTATCACATGGGTTGCACCCAAAGATAACACATTTAGATTATCCTATACCCTTTCTAACGAAATGCCGGCTACCAACTATCTGGCAACATTCAACACCTCGACTGATCCGTGGCTCATTATCAGAGGAAATCCATATCTTACCCCATACGCTCTTCATCAGCTATCGCTCGACTATAACAAAAGAATCGGCCGGTTATATCTATTCTCAGAAGCCAAATATCGAGCCTCGACTGATAGAATCGACAACTGGCTATACACAGAAGGAGCTACTGCAATATCATCATGGCGCAACAATGGCACATGGCAGTCTCCTATGATAAAAGCAGGTGTCACATGGAGCGGTTACCCCGTAAGAGGTTCAATAACTTATGCGTATATATGGGAAAGCTTCGACCATTCTCATTATCAAGGGCATTCTGCCATCGAAGCGTTAGGAATAGCTTATCTTAAAAAATTTATTATTCAAGCTTCAGTAGGTTGGATTAACAAATCCTATACTGCCACCGGATATACCAAGTACTATAATCCTTTGCAAGCATCGATTATGTTGTCATGGCGCCCCAATACACATATTGAAGTCGTGGCAGGTATGGATTATTGGTGTGGAATTAAAAAATCAATGACCATTATTCGGACTGATGGCTTCATGTCCTCTACATTAACCAGATTTACAGGCGAGAGTTTAAAACCCTTTATTCTTTTTGCCTGGACTCTCCGACGCAATCCACAACACTCGATATCAGACAAAATGCCATCCATCTAACGAAATCGAAGTTCATTTAAACGCACTTCTTCATCTAAACTTATACTTGAAGAAAGTCCTTTTTTGAGTGCGGTTTTGGTACATCGTCAAATTATGATTAATTTTGTCTTTTGAGCCGTGACAGCGGGGGCACTCTGCTCCCGCTGCCACGGAGGCTTGATTTATATTACAAAACTACATCATGATTGCTGAAATTATTTGGAACGCTGACCCGATTCTGTTCTCTCTCGGTCCGATAAGCGTAAGATGGTACGGTCTTATGTTTGCCATCGGTTTCTTCATAGGTTATCAGATTGTGGCGGCCATGTTCAAACATGAGGGGGCGCCTGAGAGATGGCTTGGTATCCTGCTGGCCTATCTGCTTGTGGGCACTATCGTGGGAGCGCGCCTCGGACATGTTTTCTTCTATGAATGGGGCTATTATTCGCAACACCCGGCTGAGATTCTGAAAGTGTGGCAGGGGGGATTGGCAAGCCATGGGGGCACCATCGGCAATATCATCGGGCTGCTCATATTCTCATGGTGTGTGAGCAAGAAACCGGCTTCGTGGGTGTTTGACAAGATTGTGATTCCGATTGCGTTGGTGGGTGGCCTCATCCGTCTGGGTAATCTGATGAACAGTGAAATCTACGGCGGCCCGACGTCGCTGCCCTGGGGGTTCATCTTTGTGCGCAACGGCGAGACCCTCCCCTGTCATCCCACACAGATATATGAGGCACTCTGCTATTTCGCATTGTTTGCGGTGCTTATGTGGATGTACTGGAAGCGTAATGCAGAAGAGCGCCCATGGCTGATTACGGGCGTATTCTTCATCGGCATCTTCGTGCCGCGCTTTCTGATTGAGTATCTGAAGAATGTGCAGGTTAGCTCGGAATATGAGATGATTCAGCAATATGGCATGAATCTGGGGCAGATGCTGAGCATACCCTTCATATTGATTGGCGTGGTGCTGGTGGTGATTGCCATGTGCCGTCCGCGTCAGCACTGGAGCTTCCCTAATCATTTCGCTCCTGAGAAAACGTCGGGCAAATGATTTTGCGCAGACTTATCGCTGCTCTGGCGCGCCCTGCGGCGGCGCTGATGCATCGCTGCGGACTGATGAGGCGCCAGGTCTATGTGCGCATGGATGGGGGCCTGGCCTCGCAGATGCACTTCTACCTGGTAGGTGAGTATTTCCGCAATCGAGGCTTCGATGTGGAGTATGAACTTGATTGGTATGATTATTGCGGGCGCGACCTGACAGGCAACTTCGCCCGAAATTTTGAGTTGCTGAAGTTTGCGCCGTCACTCCCCTTCCGCAGGGTCAGCAATCAGCTCAAGGTGTCGCTCTACCGGTTGCTCTATAAGCATGTGAATGACTATGAGGCCTCGCCGGCAAGCTGGCAGGCATTGAAAGCTCCGATATATCTTGATGGATATTATCCTGCCGGAGAGGGGTTTTACGGCGATATGCGCAAGGTGTTTGTGGCCGAGCCGGTAGATGTGGATGCAGCCAATAGCGAAATGGGGCGCCGCATCTCGGAGGCGGCCGAGGCTGTGGGTATGCACGTCAGGCGTGGCGACCTGGCAGTCGACACCTACGCTTATGGTGCTCCGGCATCTGACGACTACTTTATCAAGGCCATCCGGCTTATGCAAGGCCGCCATGGTGCCGATATCCCATTCTTTATCTTCAGCGACGAACCGCAGTGGGTGCGCACCCATCTGCTGCCGCAATTCCCGAAGGGCTGCTATGAGATAGTCAACCTCAATGGATCTGACAAGGGCTACCTCGACCTCTGG